>CAYGSU010000013.1:0-66342 GCA_964352715.1 uncultured Flavobacteriaceae bacterium
GGCGTCAGGAATTCGCTGTCGATGCCGTTCATCCAGATCGCGTTGCCGCGCCGGCCGATCTCCTGCATGTCATGCACGCTATGCGCCAGATGCAGCAGGCCGCGCTGCGAAAACATGACGTTGAAGTTCAGGTCCTGCGACAGGCCTTCCCAGAGCTTCATCGAGTGTTCGTAGATGCCGGCGCTTTCATCAAGCAGATAGTTGGAGCGAACGATTGTCGTATTCCGTCCGGTATTGCCGCCGCCCAGCCAGCCCTTTTCGATCACCGCGATGCTTCGAACACCGCATTCCTTCGCCAGATAGTATGCCGTCGCCAGGCCATGCCCGCCGCCGCCGACAATCACCACCTCGTAGGAAGGCTGCGGATCGGGGCTGCGCCAGGCGCGCTCCCAGTTCTGGTGATAGGTGCCGGCGTTTCGCGCCAGGCTGAAAATGGAATACTTTGTCTTCATGAGAACCGTTTCTCTTTCGACGAAAACACAATGGAGAAGGTATGATCTAACGCAGCAGACCCGGCATGAACAATCAATAACACGCCCTGCGGCTCCGGTAACAATTTCACCCGACGGCCTGATACAACCGTATCGCGCCGGGATAGGCATTCCGCAGAATTTTCCCTACAGATCAGGCGACAGAATTCCGACACAAAGCGACATGCGGCATCGGCGGCCGGTTGCTGTCTGACCGGAACCCGGCCAATTCAACGCAGAAACGGCAAAAAAGAGTCGCTATCGCGTCATTTTTACCCTCCCGGGCTGCTTGACAAAACCTCCTGTCACCCGCAATGAGACTCCAAACAGAGCCATGTAACGCTCGGTAAAACAAACGGTTCACAGTCAGTCGTGAACAGGTTGGCCTTAAGGATTACGTGTATGGGATCAGACGGGTTCGGCCCGATCCGGCCATCAGACAAATTGACCGATGCAGCGCCTGAGGCGCGTGGAACCCGCGACTCCTACGATAAAAACCGAAAGACCATGTTCAAACAGGGCCTGCCCAACGAGCCGGTTGTCGTCTCGATCCTGCTGATCCCCAATTTCACGCTGGTCGCCTTTACCAGCCTGATAGAACCGATGCGCCTGACCAACTGGCTCAGCGGCGAAACAATTTTCAAATGGCAGATCGTCAGCCGCGACGGAAACGGCGTTATTGCGTCGAACGGCATCACCATCTCCGCCGATATCGGCATGAGCGAACTGACGAGGCCGGCCAATGTCGTGGTCTGCGGCGGACTTGACGCCCATCTGTTCAATGACGCCGTGACGCTTGGTTTCCTTCGCCGGTGGGCCCGCGAAGGTGCTCATATCGGCTCGATGGATACCGGCGCTTACGTGCTTGCCCGGGCCGGACTTTTGAACGGTTACCGTTGCACCATCCACTGGTTCAGCCTCGACAGTTTCGCCGAGGAATTTCCGGATGTCGAAGTCCGCGCTGAATTGTTCGAGATCGACCGCGACCGGTTCACCTGCGCCGGCGGGGTCGCCGGGTTCGACATGATGATGCGCGAAGCGTCGAAACTGGCCGGCAACGATATCGCCGCCCAGGTTTCCGAACAGATCATGCATGAGCGGGTACGCGAAGGGCACGACGACCAGCGTCTGCCGTTGCAGGCGCGTCTGCGGGTCAGCCATCCGAAGCTGATCAAGGCGATCGCGGCGATGGAAAAGCATACGGAAGAAGCCCTGTCGCGCGACGAAATCGCCTCGCGGGTCGGTCTCTCGCGGCGTCAGCTAGAACGCCTGTTCCGTCGGTATCTCAGCACCAGCCCGGCTCGCTACTACCTGAAGCTTCGACTCAACCGGGCCCGGACCCTGCTGACCCAGACCACCATGCCGGTCACCGAAGTCGCCTTCGCCAGCGGCTTCACCTCGGCGTCGCATTTCTCCAAATGCTATCGGGATATGTTCGGCCGCACGCCCCGAGCGGAACGGCGGCACGAGATCGCCGCCAATGACGGCGATTACCCGTTCGATCCGGACGATGAAGACATCGATCAAATCGACGATGCGTTCGATGCCTGACTCGGTGATAAAAAAAATCTTTTCAATCTAGTGCTTTAACCTTGCTCCGTCCGGGCCTATATTAGCAGTGCCGGTTCGCCGGCTATGGCGCTAGAGGGCCTTGCGAAATAATCGTTGCGGACCCGGGGGCGGTACCCGGCGCCTCCACCAACGGGCCTTGTTACAAGGTTTCGGGATAGACCTGCCTTCCGGCAGGACCCGATGGCGGGGGCGAAATAGGATCGACGCGCGTGGTAAAGGTTTGGTCTGCGTCCGGCATGGTACCGCCGTTATCGGGCCACGGCTATAAATGCCAATGATAATGACGAGATGGTTGCTGTTGCTGCGTAACGCAGTTTGAGCAACAAGTCATAAAATCCCTGTTCGATTCATCATCGTTCAGGTGGGGTCCGGGGGAACCTAGCAACAGAATCCCCCACTTTATTGGATTCCTGCCGACGATTTTGCATCGACCGCTCTTGGGATTCGATCTCCGATGATAAAAACCGGCAGAAGGTATCTCGACTCGTAACGCCACACCCGTCTACTATCGGGCGCGCTGAAAGTTGAACTTGGGAAAGAACCGGATTCTGCAATGTCGGACGACCTGATCGGTTACAATGAGATGGTAGACAACGCGATGCTGAATGTCGTTCGGCAGGCGGTTGATTTCGCCATTGAAAACGGGCTTCCCGGCAAACACCACTTCTACATCACGTTCAAGACGGAACATCCCGGCGTCGACATTCCCGACCATCTGCACAAGCGCTATCCCGACGAGATGACCATTGTGCTGCAACACCAGTTCTGGAACCTGTCGACCGCCGGCAACGCGGTCAGCGTGGACCTAAGCTTCAACCAGAAGCTTGAGCACCTGCATATTCCCTTTGCATCGATCGTCACTTTCGCCGACCCGTCCGTGAATTTCGGATTGCAGTTTCATACCGCCGATGCCGAAGCCGCCGCCCCGGCCGCGCGGCCGAAACAGCCTGCCGTGTCCAAGAAAC
Organism: uncultured Flavobacteriaceae bacterium; assembly: GCA_964352715.1. Classification (GTDB taxonomy): domain Bacteria; phylum Pseudomonadota; class Alphaproteobacteria; order UBA8366; family Aestuariispiraceae; genus JAVKBW01. The sequence continues at coordinate 3,008 of CAYGSU010000013.1, forward strand.
CGGATGCCGGCAAGGAAACGCCCGTATCAAAAAAAACAAAAAGCAAACCGTCACAGGATGACGATGCAGCCAGCGACAATGTTGTGACATTGGACGCCTTCCGGAAGAAATGACGCTTTTTCTTCCTCTTGTGGCATGAGCATCCCGCGACGGCAGTGAATGACGCAATAATTGAGAGAAGACGCGAGGATTTCCAGCCGTGTTCCGATATGGGGTCAGGAACGCAAGGGCCGGAAAATCCGACGGACTGAACAAGGGGGCCATTATGTCAGAAGTGAACTTTCACGAACTTTTCCCGCTGGGCGAAGACACCACACCGTACCGGAAACTGAGCGGCGACTACGTATCGACGGCCAATTTCGACGGTGATGAAATTCTGAAAGTCGATACCGAGGCCCTTCGCCTCCTGTCGGAAGAAGCCTTTCATGACATCAACCACCTGCTGCGACCCGGCCATCTGGAGCAGTTGCGGAAAATTCTGGACGACCCTGAAGCATCACCCAACGACCGCTTTGTCGCGTTCGATCTATTGAAAAACGCCAATATCGCGGCCGGTGGCGTTCTGCCGATGTGCCAGGATACGGGTACGGCCATTGTCATGGGCAAGAAGGGCCGGCGGATCTGGACAGACGGCGGCGACGCCGACGCCCTGGGCAAGGGCGTGCTGGACGCCTATGATCACAACAATCTTCGCTACAGCCAGGTTTCGCCGGTTTCGATGTTCGAGGAAACCAACACGCGCAATAACCTGCCGGCACAGATCGACCTCTATGCCGAAGGTGAAGACGCCTACAAGTTTCTGTTTGTCGCCAAGGGCGGTGGCTCGGCCAACAAGACCTATCTTTTCCAGGCGACGCCGTCGCTGCTGGAACGCGAACGACTTCTGGCTTTCCTGGACGAAAAAATAAAAACGCTCGGCACGGCGGCCTGCCCGCCCTATCACCTAGCCATCGTCATCGGCGGCACCTCGGCAGAGATGAACCTGAAAACGGTGAAGCTTGCGTCGTGCCGATATCTCGACAGTCTGCCGACCGAAGGCGGCGAACTTGGGCACGCTTTCCGCGATATCGAGATGGAGGAGACCATCCATGAAATGACCCGCAATATGGGCATCGGCGCACAGTTCGGCGGCAAGTACTTCTGTCACGACGTGCGGGTGATCCGTCTGCCGCGGCATGGGGCGTCGCTGCCGATCGGCCTGGGCGTTTCCTGTTCCGCCGACCGTCAGGCGAAAGGCAAGATCACCCGGGACGGCGTGTTTCTGGAACAGCTGGAAACCGACCCGGCGCGATTCCTGCCGGAGCTGACCGACGACAATCTGTCGGGCGATGTTGTTGAGATCGACCTGACCCGGCCAATGTCTGATATCCTCGGCGAATTGACCCGGCACCCGATCAAGACGCGGCTGTCGCTGAACGGGCCGATTATCGTTGCGCGCGATACGGCCCACCGCAAACTGCGCGAACGGCTGGCAGCCGGCGAAGAACTGCCGCAGTATTTCAAGGATCATCCGATCTACTATGCCGGTCCGGCCAAAACGCCTGAGGGCTACGCATCCGGATCGTTCGGACCGACAACCGCAGGGCGGATGGACGGGTTCGTCGATGAATTCCAGAAAGCCGGCGGCTCAATGATCATGCTCGCGAAAGGCAACCGCAGCCCGCAGGTGCGAAAGGCGTGTCAGGCGAATGGTGGCTTCTATCTCGGTTCCATCGGCGGTCCGGCCGCACGTCTGGCGCAGGACTGCATCAAGAAGGTCGAATGTATTGAATACCCCGAACTGGGGATGGAAGCGATCTGGCGGATCGAGGTCGTCGATTTCCCCGCCTTTATCGTGATGGACGACAAGGGCAACGACTTCTTCAAAGGCCTGATGCCGGAATAGCCGTCGTCAGCTTTTGCAGCAACAAGGAATCAACACAGGTTTGTTCCTGTATTGTTCTTTTGCGCTGACTGCGATATCTTCGTGTCGGAAAACACTGCTCACGGAGGCTTAGATGGACGACAATCCCAGTATTCTGAACCATGTTTCCATTGGCGTTGCCGATGTGGAACAATCCGGCCGGTTCTATGACGCCGTTCTGGCGACAATCGGCGCGAAGCGCATCATGGAACACGAAGACGCCATCGCCTACGGCCGCATGTTCCCGGAATTCTGGGTTCAAACACCCCATGACGGCGGCAAGCCCGACATCGCCAACGGCACGCATTTCTCTTTTACGGCCGTATCGAAAGAACAGGTCGATGCGTTTTACGCCGAGGCCCTGGCGCAAGGCGCAGATGATGACGGCGCACCTGGCCCGCGTCCAATGTATGGCGAGCCATACTATGGGTGCTTCGTGAAAGACCCGGATGGCCACAAGATCGAGGCCACTTTTTGGGATGAGGCGTTGGCCAGAAAACTGGGGCTGGAGTAACGGCCTGATTGACTATCCGGCTTGCGGTTCGTCTGCCATCGCCCATTCTGTCTCCAGCCGGTGCAGCAGTTCATCCGTCACGTCGATCGGGCAAGCCGCACTGAACAGCGCATTGCCGATATGGGCCAGCGATTTTTCGTGATGTGCGTCGTGTGAACCCCCGCCAGTCAACACCCTGGTGACAATGGCATCGTTTGCGCGGGCCTTGTCGGCCCGGCCGGTAACAAGACCGGTCAGATAGGTATCGATGAGGCCGGGAAGCTGCTGCGCATCCAGCGTGCCGAGATACGGGTTCAGAGAATCGTCATCCAGTATTCTGAACGCGATCCCCTCGGCTAACCGGCGGATCCCGTCGGCGCCACCCAATGCATGAAAAAGGGAAAGCTCGTCGGACATACCACTTTCCGGTTTCCGTTGCTGCATCGCCATTGGCGGAACGCTCGACGACACAAGCCGCAGTCGGGGGGCCGGCGCCGACGCATCATCTTCTGCGGGGTTTGCCGTTACAGGCCCGGCGCCCGCGATGCGATCGGGATCAAGCACCGAATAGGCCTTGCCCCGGTGATGAAAGACATCAGAACAGTATGACCCGAATTCCTGAATTTCTGGCGCGGAAGGCCGTTCCATCCTGCCCTGTTCAACCGACAGAAGGCCACTGACCGTATTGGCCTGCAACGCCATGACCGCGCCGCCGGCCGACACCAGAAGAAATATTCGATCGCTGGAACTTACATCTGGCGACAGCCCGAGCCGGCACGCGAGATCAACAAGCGTTGCCGTCTGACCGCACCAATCGAAAATGCCGACCACGAAAGACGGTGCAAGCGGAACAGGCGTAACCGGGGCGGGTTCGATGAAACCGATGACGCGGCTGACCGGCAGGCCGAAAGTCCGACCACACAGGGTGAAGGCAACAACCTGAGTTTCGCCTTGCGATGTCGACGGCTGACCATCGTTCGAAATCAGCGAAAGATCCATCCCGGTTTCCTCACATCGGCAGCAAAGTGCGCCAGTCTGCGTACAATACTATCGAAAACCATTGTGCCACGGGTCACAAGTGCGAAAATCACCGGCACTACAACTTAGCAGGAAAACCAGCCATGCCTATCGAAACCATCTCAAACGGACCGAAAAACGCTGACGTTCTGTTCGTATTCGCCCATGGCGCCGGCGCACCGATGGATTCAGGTTTCATGGAAACAGTCGCCTCCGGGCTCGCCGAAAGGGGCATTCACGTTGTGCGGTTTGAATTTCCCTATATGGAAAAACGCAGGGACGACGGCAAAAAGCGCCCGCCAGACAGACAGCCCGTTCTGTTGCAACATTTCACAGAGGTTCTGGCGTCGGTGGAACGCCCTGCCGGATGCCGGCTTTTCGTCGGGGGAAAATCGATGGGCGGTCGCATGGCGACCCTGCTGACAGCAGACAAGGCCATCGTCACCGAAACCGGCTTAAGCGGCTGCGTATGCTTTGGATATCCGTTTCACGCTCCTGGAAAACCGATGGGAAACAGGATGGATCATTTCCAGGCCCTTGAAAAACCACTGCTAATTTGTCAGGGTACTCGCGATCCGTTTGGTGGCAATGATGAATTTTCAACCAGAAATTTACCGGATACTGTAAAAATTGAATGGCTGGAAGACGGCGATCACGATCTTAAACCGCGCAAATTGTCCGGTTTGACCCACGCCGAAAACATTGAACGCGCAATGGCGGTTTCGTCGCAATTTATGACCCGATGAGCGCCTGCTTTAATTCACGAAGTCGTGATCGACTTCAGATCGAATGCGATCTTTAGTGTTTGTTAACCAGTTTTTGCCACGGTCAACATAACGAAAACCGGAAAATAATTCGGAAGGTTAATCGTCATGCAAAGCTATGCCTACGCTGCTGCGGCTAACGATCATATAGGCCATACACCCGGCTTAAGTTCGTCCGACACGGAAATCAAAAAGCGGTCGGTGGTTATCGCCGGTCACCGCACCAGCGTCTCGCTGGAAAACATCTTCTGGGAAACGCTTCGGAAAATGGCCGAAGTCGAAAACCTTTCCGTCAACCAGATCGTGACACGGATTGACGCCGAACGGGCCGGCAATCTTTCAAGCGCAATTCGCACCTACGTATTGAAAAAACTGCTCCGCAGCTAGTCAGACAGACGCAGGCTCGGCTTCGACAGAGGCCCCGTTATCGCGAGCCGCTGCGGCGTGTCCGAACCACTGCTAACCAGAACTTCAGCCGCTACCGTTTCTGTTGAAAAGTCAGCGCGACCAGTCAGCGTAACACGCGCGCCCCCGTCACCGTTTACCGTAATGCCGCTCGTCGTTACTGCCGAGTCCGTCGCCGTCAAGCGGCCTTCAACCGGCTTCGGCGTTTCGGAAAACGAGCGATCAAGGATTTCTCTTATCTGCTCGATACGGGCAACCCTGACGGCGCTTTGAGACTCTTCAGGAATCGTCAGGGACAGGGCGCCGGAAACACTGCCGTCAATCCGGAAGCCGCTCTCCGTCGCTGCACCTGGCCCACCGCCAAACGTCACCGTGCCCGCGACCGTCAGCTTGCCTTCGGTCGCAACCTCGTCACGAAGCCCTTCGAGCGTCAATCCGACGGGCATGCCGGAGATCGAGAAATTCCCTTTACCTGTATAATCGGACCCGGTTCCGGCCGCGACCAGATCGCCGGTAAGAACACCTTTGTTGATGGTCCCTGAGATATCCGTCACCGTAACATCGCCCGACGACCGGGTGACCGCCAGAAACCCGATATCCCGGGCTTCGAGCATGCCATATTGCAGCGCACCGTTTTCTACCCGGGTTTCAATGTCCTCGCCTACCGGCTGCCATGACAGGTCAGCCGATACGTTTCCGTTCGATCCGGCAATCTCGAAACCGAGGTTTCGCAGCACCTGACCCTGTTCATAAACAACCGTCACATCGCTTTCGCCGAATTTCCGGATTCGCGTCGCAATCGTATCCGACGCGCCCAGCACAGCCGCCAAAGCGCCCAGATCTTCGGCGTGGCCGCGAACCGTTGCCGACCCCGGCAAGGAAGCCATACCGACATCGAACTCACCCATTGCAGAACCGGCCAACCCGCCGGCATCGGCGAAGGTCAGGGCGTCAGTGCGAAGTTGCCCGTCACGATATTCCACTCTTCCCTTCAACGCCTTGATCGGCACACCTGCGACAATCAGCTGATCAATCGTCAGATCGATAATCGCATCGAACGCAGGCGCCTCAATCACCCCGGTATTTTCCGGCGGCGTTGAGCCGCCTTCCGGCAACTGCCCCCCGTCGCCAGCCGATACGGTCGAATTGTTGTCGTCACCGAGCACGCGATAGGCATCAAGATTGAGGCGTTCGATCGTGAGCCTCAGACCGATGCCCGGCCGTTGCCGCAGGGCGATTGCCGCCGACACTTCCGCATCGATACCATCGATGCTGAGCGCAGCGTCAACAAGATCAAGCCGGTTGCCGGCATACTTTATGCCACTGACAAAATCCATGCTGCGCAGCCGGTCGGCGGCAACATCGGGAACCCTCAATGAGGCCCAGGCCATAAGACGGCGCAGATCGTCCGCCCGCATCGACATGTTGCCCTCGAAGGTTTGGCTCTCGGCACCGATCGTGCCAAATCCGGCCAGCGAAGCGCTGCTGCCGCCGGGCAGAAGGGCCGAGAATTCCTCCATGGTGACGGCACCGTCATCAACCGATGCACGCAATACCGCATTTCTGATCAGCGATCCGTTCAGGCGCACCGCATCAACCGATACCGCAATGGTTGCGTCCATTCCCGTCGCCCCGAAAGCGCGGATAATGCCGGACACATCGTTATCGCCCGGTGCGCTGCCGGTAGTCGACCCGCCTGCCGCCTGCCCGGCCTCGATACCCTCCGCCCGACTATCGGATGCCGCCTGGCTCCGCAGGGCATCAATGTCGAGACGGCTGAACTGAAGATTGATATCGGCCCGTTCGCCACCAGCGAGATTGAGCGTCACGTACCCTTTCCCGCTGCCACCGGGCGATTCAAAGCGGATCGACTGCAAATCGACGGTCGAGTCGGTCAGGCGGGCCGCCGTTTCAATCCGTATTGCGCCTGACGATGCCAGAACCGGCGCAAGACCAGGCAACCAGGGTTTCAGTGTGGCCGATGGTTCGTCAATCGTGGCGACGATGCTCCCGTCGAATTGCAGTCCTTGAGGCTGCGCCATCTCTAGGTTTCCTGTCACCTCAACCGTCGCATCGGCGGTCTTCGGCGATATCGTGGCCTGAACCCGGGCCTCCACACCATTCAAGTCGCCCGATAGGCGCAGGGTGATATCGAAGGGTGTTTCGCGGTGAATCGCGGAAAGAGACCCGGCGAGACGGCCGGTCCCGCCATCAACATCAAGCGTACCGTTGATCTTCGTACTGCTTTCGCCATTCGCCCACACCACCGTGCCATCGGTGATGTCGACCGGTCCCTTGATCCGGTAATCGAAGTCGCCATCGTCGCCCTGCTGGCCGGCAGCACTATCGGTTGCAGCGTCGCTGCCTTGAACTGCGCCGGGCGCGGTAAAACCGGTCATATTCAACGTCGGTTCAACGACCGTCACGCCGGTTATCTGAACGCGACCCTGAAGCAATGCCGGAAACGAGGCATCCGCGCCGATCCATCGAATGCCCACAGAAGACAATGGCGCGCCCGGATCGCTTATTTCAATCTGCGTCAGGATCAGGCGCGGCGTCGGCAGCAGGCTAGCAGAAATCGGCCCCTGCAGACGCACGTCCATGCCAGTGGCGGCGGCCAGATAGGATTCGATCCGGGGCCGGTAATCATTCCAGTCGATCAGGCCCGGCAGCACGAACAGGCCCGCGATGAAGGCAACCACAAGCCCCAGCAATCCGTATAATAGCCATCTCATTCGCCGTGCCTGTTTCCTGGTAAAATGACCGCTGACCCTGCCCGCAGACTGTATAGTGGTATCGCCAACCGAAAACGGATATTTTATCGTCGACTACCCTAAAACCTGATCGGCGGAAGAAAAACCCTGATGGCGGATCTGATCAATCTGAGAAAAGCCCGCAAAAACAAGGCGCGGGCTGAAAAATCTGCCAAGGCGGCGGACAACCGCCTTCAGCACGGGCGGACCAAGACGGAAAAGAAAGCCACGGGCAAGGCCAACCTGTCGGCGGCGAAACGGCTGGACGGCAAGCTCCTCGACAGATAGGCGCTGAACGCCTCAAGCCGAAAACATCTTGCCCGGATTCATGATGTTGTCCGGGTCCAGCGCTTTCTTGATCTTGCGCATCTGTGCCACCGTTTCACCATGCTCGACCTGCAGGAAGTGGATTTTGCCGGCGCCGATACCGTGTTCCCCGGTGCAGGTGCCCTGCATGCCGATGGCCCGCATGTTCAGGCGTTCGACAATGCCTTTCGCCTTGCGGGTTTCTTCCGCATCGTCCGGGTCGTACAGAATGACCAGATGGAAATTGCCGTCACCGACATGACCGACAATCGGCGCCAGCACGCCGGTTTCGTCGATATCCGCGCGGGTTTCCCCGATACAGTCGGCCAGCCGCGATATCGGCACGCAGGCATCCGTGGCGATGCCCTTCTTGCCCGGCGACAGGGCCAGACCGGCATACCAGGCATCGTGCCGGGCCTGCCAGAGGCGGGTGCGTTCTTCGGCGTGTTCGGTCCATTGAAAGGCCGTGCCGCCATTGCCGTCGGAAATCTGTTTGACCATTTCAGCCTGTTCCGCTGCACTGGCTACGGTGCCGTGAAACTCGAAAAACAGGGTCGGACGCGCCTCGTAGCCTTCAAGATGCGAATAGGCGATGCACGCGCTCATCTGGACTTCATCGAGAAATTCGATGCGGGCGACCGGAATGCCGACCTGGATCGTTTCGATAACCGTATTCACCGCGTCAGCGACGCTGGCATATTGACAGACCGCACTGGTCATCGCTTCCGGCATGCCATACAGCCGAAGCTGCACTTCGGTGATGACGCCCAGCGTCCCTTCCGCCCCGACGAACAGCCGCGTCATGTCATAACCGGCGGCGGATTTCTTTGCCCTTCCGCCGGTTCTGATAACCGTTCCGTCGGCCATGACGACCGTCAGGCCGAGAACGTTTTCACGCATCGTGCCGTAGCGAACCGCGTTAGTGCCCGACGCCCGCGTCGACGCCATACCGCCAAGCGATGCATCTGCACCCGGATCGATCGGGAAGAAAAGGCCCGTATCGCGCAGTTCGGTATTCAACTGCTTGCGTGTAACGCCGGCCTGGACCCGGCAATCAAGATCTTCGGCATTCACTTCCAGCACCGCATTCATCTGCGACACGTCGATGGTAACGCCGCCCTGCACCGCCGCGACATGCCCTTCAAGCGAGGTTCCGGTGCCAAAGGGAATAACCGGCGTCTTGAATTCGGCGCACAACCGAACCGCCGCCGCGACATCCTCGGTCGATTGCGCGAAGACAACCGCATCCGGCGGCGCATTCGGAAACCAGCCTTCCGCATGGCCGTGGTGATCAAGGACCGCAGGCGCGGTCGACACCTTGTCGCCAAGGACATCGATCAGCGCCTTTACAACGGGCAAGGCTTTCAATTGAGCGTTTGCTTCAGCGGTCATGACATCCATTCCGGTTTCGTTTCATAGCAATCATAAAGCCCGCAGGCGAAATCACAAAGCAGCCTATTTTGCGGAGTACCCATCTGCTTCCGTGGCGATCAGCTTTACCTTCTGCACCATGGAAACCAGACCGTTCCGGCGGTTCGGGCTCAGGTGCTGGTCAAGGCCGATTTTCGCCATCACATCCAGCGCATCGAGATCGAGAATGTAACGCGGCGTCTGCCCCTGATAGAGTTCCATCAGAATGGCGATCAGGCCCTTTACGATGAAGGCATCAGAATCGGCGCGAAAACGGATGACAGGTGGCGATGCCTCCTTATCCAGTTCGCTGACCAGCCAGACCTGGCTCATGCAGCCGCGAACCTTGTTTTCCTCCGTCATTTCCTCTGTCGGCATGGGCGGCAGTTTCTTGCCGAGGTCAATGACGTAGCGATAGCGGTCTTCCCAATCGTCAAACAGCTCAAAATTATCGACCAGTTCCTCGACCGACATGCTCATGCGTAAATTCCTTCTTCTTTCACCCGACAATATAGGCATACAGCGCTGGCGATAAAGGCCGCCGCCTCTATCCCGGAACCGCCGCCTTCAGGATCGCCGGTCGGTCAGCGGTTTCGCCGACGCGAACATACAGGCACAGCAGCGGTTCTCCGCCGGTGCGGAAAGCCTGCGGCGTCAACGATTTCTGAAAGATGAACGAGGCCGGTGGTTTCGGCACCCACGCTCCGTGACCACGCTGAAAATCACCGGTGCCGCCCAGCACCATCACAATCTGTCTGTCTTCCCGGATATGCGAGGGAAAATAGGTGCCGGGACCGAGCAAAAACAGGCCGAAAGCTGCGCCATCCAGAATCAGGGGACCAATCGACCCCGCGATTTCTGCTTCCGCGTAATTGCGTTGAAACTGCGCGCCAGTCTGAAGCCGGGGATAGGGTTGCCGCCAGTCCAGTTTCGCCGCCACCGCGTCGATTTCACCAGCGAGCGCCGCAACAGAGCCATGTGTCAGCGATAGTGAGTTTCCGAGATAGGCGACGACGGGCAGATTGCGCGATGGCGTGCGACGCACGGAATTCGGCACCCGGTTCAGCAGCGACAGGGCATCGAGACAGACGCGGCTGCCCTGCCTGCGCAGCACCGTCCGAATGCAATCGAGCACGGTCTGCCAGTTTTCAGGAGAAGGCTTCGTTCGGGGTGGGCGCTGGGATTCTACCATGTCCCGGCAGTCTAACCGGCTTGGTCGGACAGATCATCAGAATAGTTCTGCAGATGTGCGCGTTGTATCAGAAGGGAAGCCGCTCTAGACGCGATACTCGGTTTCAAACATGACAGCCGCGCCGACGCCCGGCTCATGTCGGATGACGGTACCATTGGCAATCGTCACGCTGACATCATCATTGGCCACCGGTTTGATCCAGAAATAAATCGAATGCCCTGTGGCGCAGGTGAGCCACTCTCCTTCAATGAAAACTGTGTCGCCATCCAGGTCGCGGATTGTGTGCGTGCGGCCCAGCACGATGGCTTCCATATTACGGGCATTGTGTCGTTTTCTGTTTCGGCGTTCGTCCATCGCTCAATCGCTCCTGTGTGTGAAAGGAACGCTATCACCGATACAGAGACAGGCTAAATTGTGGACTTCCCGTAATCATGATCCGTCAGTCGCTGGAACGCAGTTTCCAGCCGACTTTTTCAAGCACCGGTATCGACGGGCATTCTGTGATCGAAAGGCCGCCATCGACGATCAGCGTCTGACCGGTTATGAAACTTGCCCCTTCCGACGCCAGAAACAGGACAGCCGACGCGATCTCCGATACCGATCCCATACGGTTGAACAAAGATGGCGGCACCGACCAGCCACCGCCTTCCGATCCGCTTGCGTAACTGGCGTTTACCGTACCGGAATCGATCCAGCCGGGGCTGACCCCGTTCACGCGAATATTGCGTGGCGCGAATTCAGCGGCGAAAGCCCGCGTCAGCCCCTCGACGCCGGCCTTCGCAGCGCAATACAGGCCCCAGTTACCGTGCAGGGTCGCGGTTGAAGAAATGTTGACCACCGAACCGGTATCATTCGGCAGGGCCTTGGCAAGATAGGCGGTCATGAAATAGGTCGAATCCAGGTTTGGGCCGCGAAGCTTCTGCCAGCGGACGCCGGGGCTGTCACCATGTTCAACCCCGCTGCGACGCGCGCCCACCCCGGCATTGTTGACCAGAACATCGATCCGGCCATGTTTTTCGATGAGTGTCGACGAGAGCGCTTTCACGGCATCTTCGCCGGCAAGATCGCAGGCGTGAAATTCAACCGACCCACCGGTTTCCGCAGCGAGTGACGCAACCGTTTCAGCGCCTTTCGATGCATCGCGCCCGATGACGATTGCCGTTGCGCCTTCTTCCATGAATCGTTTGGCGATGCCACGCCCGATACCGGAATTGCCGCCGGTAACGACAACCGTCTTTCCTGCCCATGTCATCGATACTACTCCGCTGCTTCCGTTTTGATGGATTGTTCAGGCGCACCGTAACCGCCGCCGCCCGGTGTTTCCAGATTGAACAGGTCACCCGGTTCAACCATCCGGAAGTCGGCTGCCGTCATCATGTCGACTGTGCCGTCTGCCCGTTCGACCCAATTGCGACCGCAGGCCCCCGGTTCGCCGCCATCCTGTCCGTAGGGCGGAACGATACGGTGATTGGCCAGTATGACCAGTTCCATCGCTTCCAGGAATTTCAGCCGCCGCCGCACGCCATCGCCGCCATGATGTTTCCCCGCACCGCCGGAGCCTTTGCGGATCTCGAAGCTTTCCAGCCTGACCGGTAACCGGGTTTCAAGAATTTCCGGATCGGTCAGCCGCGAGTTCGTCATATGGGTATGGATCGCATCGGTGCCGTCAAAATCCGGCCCCGCGCCCGATCCGCCGCAAACCGTTTCATAATACTGATACCGGTCGTTGCCGAAGACGGTGTTGTTCATCGTGCCCTGTGCCGCCGCCAGCGCGCCAAGCGCACCATACAGCGTATCGGTCACGACCTGCGATGTTTCCACATTACCGGCAATGACAGCGCCGGGGTATTTAGCATTCAGCATGCAATCGTCCGGTGCGATGATATCAATCGGCTTCAGGCATCCTTCGTTCATCGGGATATTGTCTTCCACCAGCGTGCGGAAAACATACAGAACCGCCGCACGGCATACCGCGAATGGCGCATTGAAGTTGTTCTTCTGCTGCGGGCTGGTGCCGGTGAAGTCGACCACCGCCTTGCGGTTTTCGCGATCAATGGAAATACTGACACAGACCTGCGAGCCATTGTCGAGCGGATAGGTGAACGTACCGTCCTGCAATACATCGATCACCCGGCGCACGGATTCCTCTGCGTTGTCCTGGACATGGCTCATATAGGCTTCCACCACATCCCAGCCGAACAGGTCGATCATCTTTTTCAGTTCCTGCAGCCCCTTTTCATTGGCGGCAAGCTGGGCGATCAGATCAGCCACATTCTGGTCGATGTTGCGGCAGGGATACTTGCCGCTGGCGAGCAGCTCGCGCAAAGCGTCCTCGCGAAAATCACCCTTGTCCACCATCAGGAAGTTGTCGATCAGAACGCCTTCTTCCTCGATATGGCTGGAATCCGGCGGGGCCGACCCCGGCGTCCGCCCGCCGATATCGGCATGATGGCCCCGGCTCGCCACGAAGAAGCGGATCGCCTTGCCTTCCTCGTCAAAAACCGGCGTTACCACCGTAACATCCGGCAAATGGGTGCCGCCGTTATACGGATTGTTCAATACATAGGAATCGCCAGGATTTAGATTGCCCTCGTTATTGCGCAACACGGCGCGCACGCTTTCGCCCATCGATCCCAGATGCACCGGCATATGCGGCGCATTGGCGATCAGCCGGCCTTCGGCATCGAACAGGGCGCAGGAAAAATCCAACCGTTCCTTGATGTTCACCGAATAGGCGGTGTTTTGCAGCCGGAAGCCCATCTGTTCGGCAATCGACATGAACAGGTTGTTGAAGACCTCCAGCATCACCGGGTCGCTTTCCGTGCCGATGGCATGCTTGCGTTCAAGTGCCACCACGCGGGTCATCACGATATTTCCCGTATCTGTGTATTCTGCCTGCCAACCCGGTTCGACAATCGTCGTCGCCGTGGTTTCACGGATGATCGCCGGTCCGTCGATGCGGTTGCCGGGATGAAGTTTTTCGCGGTCATAAATTGGTGTATCGCGGTATTCATCGGCCATGAAGGATTGCACGACCGCAAGCGGTTCGGGCAGATCACCCGGTTCGCCGCCCGACGGTTCGGCGCTTGTCGCTTGATGGCCGATGGCTTCGACTGCAGCCGCAGCGATCACCATCGGCTTGTCGCCCATCAGAAATCCGAACCGGCTGCGATAGCTTTCCTTGAACGCCGCGATCATCTCTTCCCGGCTGCCGAAGGGGACTGACAAAGGCACATCAGACCCGTCGTATCGGATATGCAGGCTGCGGCGCAGTTCCATGCGGTCGTCCGGCACCGACTGCTGTTCCAGTTCGGCAACGGCCTCAGCCGCCAGTTTTTCCAGCACCTTGCCGGCATCGGCGACGGCGGCATCCGACAGCGCGGTTTCAACCGTCGTCTCCCGCATCGCGCGAACATCCGCGAGTCCCATCCCGTAGGCCGACAATACGCCGGCAAAGGGATGGCACAGCACTTTTGTCATGCCCAGCGTATCAGCAATCAGGCAGGCATGCTGCCCGCCGGCGCCACCGAAACACACCAGTGTATAGCGGGTGACATCATAGCCGCGCTGCACAGAGATTTTCTTGATGGCATTGGCCATGTTCTCGACGGCAATCTTCAGGAATCCGGCGGCGACTTCCACCGGTTCGCGCCGGTTGCCTGTGGCGGATTCAATTTCTTTTGAAAGCGCGTCGAACTTCTCAACGACCGCATGGCGGTCAAGCAGTTCATCCTGGTTCGGGCCGAAGACGGCCGGAAAGTAGTCCGGCTGCAGCTTGCCGAGCATGACATTGCAATCCGTCACCGCCAGCGGCCCGCCACGACGGTAGCTGGCCGGCCCTGGATTCGCCCCGGCGCTGTCCGGTCCGACCCGATACCGCGCCCCATCGAAATGGCAGATCGAGCCGCCGCCTGCTGCAACTGTGTGGATCAGCATCATCGGCGCGCGCATCCGCACGCCGGCGACTTCGGTTTCGAATGTCCGTTCGAATTCGCCATCGTAATGCGCAACGTCGGTGGACGTGCCGCCCATATCGAAGCTGATCAACTTGTCGAACCCGGCTCTGACGCTGGTTTCGACCGCGCCGACAATGCCGCCAGCCGGGCCGGACAGAATCGCATCCTTGCCCTGAAACAGCGAGGAATCCGTCAACCCGCCGTTTGACTGCATGAATTGCAGCCGCACGTCACCCAGCGCGCCGGCGACCTGTGCAACATAACGCCGAAGGATCGGCGACAGATACGCATCGACCACCGTTGTATCGCCCCGCCCGACCAGCTTGATCAGCGGGCTGGTGGCGTGACTGGTCGAAACCTGTGTGAAGCCGATATCGCGGGCGATACCGGCCAGCTTTTCCTCATGATCCGTATAGCGGTATCCATGCATACAGACGATGGCGATGGCGCGGAAGCCCTCATCATAGGCTGCCTGCAATCCTTTTCTCGCGCCGTCTACTTCCAGCGGCGTCAGCACATTTCCCTGAGAATCCACCCGTTCATCGATTTCAACAACCTGGGTATAGAGCTGGTCGGGCAGCACGATATGTCGGTCGAACAGCTTCGGTCTTGCCTGATAGGCGATCCGCAGCGCATCGCCGAACCCTTTGGTAATCGCCAGAACCGTCCTGTCGCCCTTGCGTTCCAGCAACGCGTTGGTGGCGACGGTCGTGCCCATCTTGACCGCATCGATATCGGTTTCGGGAATTGGATCGTCTTGTCCGAGTTCGAGCAGATCGCGCACGCCCTGCACGGCGGCATCATGATAGGCTTCAGGATTTTCAGACAGCAACTTGTGAGACAGCAGCGTGCCGTCGGGCCGCCGGCCGACAATGTCGGTAAACGTGCCACCCCGATCGACCCAGAATTGCCATCCTGCTTCACTCATCGACCCTTGCTCCTTGTTATTCATTCAGGACCGTATGACAGGATTTCGCAATCTGTATCCCGTCAAAGTGCGTCTGCCCTGGCTTTTGAAAAATGTCTGGTCACAAATACAAAACATTGATAAATTGTCAACGTTATTTTGATGTTTTAGTAATTTATAGTGAGACGAAGGACGATCCGATCATGAGCGACCACCCCCCTACCGCTGCATCCGCCGATCCAACCGGTAAGCGTCGGCCGATCGTGTCATCGGAGCATCTGGCGAAGAACGATGCCTGGCAGCTCAGCGAACTGGAATACGGATTGATCATGGCTCAGAACGGCCTGATGCGCTGGATCACCCGCTGCATGGCGGCGGCGGGGTACCCCGATCTCAACGCGCTGGAAATTCTGGTGCTGCACAACGTGAACCACCGTCGGCGCGAAAAGCGACTGACCGATGTCGCCTTCATGCTCAACATCGAAGACAGCCACACGGTGAACTACGCGTTGAAGAAGCTGCTGAAAGCCGGTCTTGTCAGTGGCGAAAAGCGCGGAAAGGAAATCTTCTATTCCATCACCGACGCCGGTGCGAAGGCCTGCGAAGACTACCGCGACATCCGCGACCGGTGTCTGGTTGACGCCGCCCTTGCCTCCGACGGCTTCAATGCCGAAGTCGGCAAGGCAGCGACCGTCCTTCGCAATCTGTCCGGCCTGTACGATCAGGCGGCACGCACGGCCACATCGCTCTAGACCGGCAACACAAACCGCAGCCCGGCAACAACGGCAACGCCCAGCGCGACGGACGCAAGCGTCGGCAGCTTCAGCGATGCAAGAGCCGTGACGACAACGCCGATGGCTTCCGCCGGTCCCTGCAGAAAAACAATCGGCGCGACGATACCGGTCAGAATGGCTGGCGGCGCGGCTTCCAGGGCTGCTTTCAACCGCCCGCTTATATCGACACGACGCACCAGCCAGAACCCGCTGGCGCGGGTCAGCCAGGTGACAGCGGCCATTCCCAGAATCGTCAGCACGGCGTCCACGGAGAAACTCATGACGCCACCCCGCTGCGGTCCCGGCCGTTTGGTCGCCAGGCAAGCGCGCCGGCAAGAATGCCGGCGATGCCACCCAGAAAGATGTACCAGACGCCTGGCAGCAGAAGTTTCGCGGCAATCGCGACGGCAGCGCTGACAGCAATCACCATGGTTTCGCGCCGACCGTGCCAGAACCCGACAACAAGAACTGTAAACATGGCCGGGAACGCGAAGTCGATCCCGTAACGTTCCGGCGCTTCGACGAGGTTGCCGAGTGACGCACCCAAGGCGGTCCATAAGGGCCAGTTGAGATAAAAGGGGATTGCCATGCCGGCGATATAAGCAGGCGTCAGGCCTGTCGGGCTGCGCCCGCGGCGGATCGCCATCGCCCAGGTTTCATCGGAATGGATCGACACAAAGGCCCAGCGCTGCCAGGGCCGGAACGCGGAAAGATACGGTGTGAGCGCCGCCCCCATTATGACGTGCCGCAGATTCACCAGCGCCGTGGTACCGATAATCAGGCCAGCGACGACGGGAACCGTCCATTGGTCGACCGCAATGAACTGCGACGCGCCGGCATAGACAGCAAAACTCATCAGTGTGATTTCCGCAGGCGACAGGCCGTTCTGCACCGCCAGCGCCCCAAGCAGCAGCGAAAACGGGCAGGCCGCCGCCAGCATCGGCAGAATATCGACAAGGCCTGCCGTCGCTTCAGCGCGCCAGTTTATCTGTGTCTTATCCATCATGACGCACGGACGTACAGGATCGGGCGGGATAAATATTGTAGAAAAGTGCGTGGGTCGCGGATTTATCAGCTACAGACCGAGCGCCGGTACTGTCCTGGCGTTATCCCGACTGTGTTCTTGAACACGCGGCTGAAATGGCTCTGGTCAGTGAAGCCGCAGGAAAGGGCGACATCGGCGATCGGTTCGCCCGCCGCCAGGCACGCCTTTGCCAAAGCAATGCGTTTGCCGGTTCGATAGGCATGCGGCGGTACACCGAAGGCCTTGCGGAAGCTGCGCATGAAATGAAACCGTGACAACCGGGCTGCTGCGGCAAGCTCGTCTATACCGATGTCATCGCCCAGCCGGTCTTCTATCATTTCGCGGGCCTTGGCCATCGGGGCGGATTCGGCGCGTACCGGTCGAACCCGGGCGCCACTATCCGCATGGCGCTCAATCAGCAACGCCAGCGTGGCGATCAGCGCCTCGTCCGCTTCCAGTTTCGATGCCCGGGTCTGCAAGGTCCTGTGCAGTCGAATGGCAAGATCATGCAACGCGGCGTCCTCCATCGACACTTTGCCGAAGAACGGCATGTCTACGGGTCTGTCAAATACATCGCCGGCGATATCTGTCATCAGATCGATGGGGGGATAGAACATTCGGTATTCAAATCCGGTGTCGCCCGGCTTTCCGTCGTGCAATACGCCGGGATTGAGGATGATGACATCACCCGCGACGGCGGCGTTTTCCGCACCATCGACCTTGAACAGTTCAACGCCCTTGCAGATCACGCCGAAAGAATAGGTGTCGTGGAAATGCGTGGAAAATTCGTGCTGCACGAACGTGGCGTGCAGGCATTCCATGTCGCAGAACTGCGGCGTGCGCCAGAAATCGGTCTGATCGGAAGAACCGATCCGCCCCAAATCCACCGCTTCGTGCTGGGTTACAGACATTTTTTCTCAATTCGTCAGATCGTCAGGCACCGCGAGATTAACAGAGGTTTCAGGCTGTTGCTTGTACAATTGTGCGCCAGCTTCGCGGAATTGGACAGGGCGAAGGGGCTTGTATCTGCCGTGAAAGCCAGCATATAGCCTGAATGGGGAGAACCCGCCGGGTCGATGCGGCGGGACAAAATACACGGGGTTCGTTGCTTTAATGTCCTATTCCGATTTGCTGTATATCGCGAGCGGTCTCGTTCTTCTGGTATTGGGTGGAGAAGGCGCTTTGCGGGGGGCAATCGGCATCGCCCAGAAACTGAATGTTTCGAAAGCGATGATCGGCCTGATCGTGGTCGGTTTCGGCACGTCCGCCCCTGAAATGACGGTGACTGTTCAGGCGGCGCTCAACGAATCGCCCGACCTTGCCATCGGCAATGTGGTCGGCAGCAACATTGCCAACATTCTGTTGATTCTCGGCATTGGCGGGCTGATCTGCCCGATGACGACCGGCCCTGCCGTGGTCAGACGGGATCTGACCGCAACGGTTGGCGCGTTCTTTCTCCTGACCGGCCTCAGTGTCTATGGTGTCATCCAGATGTGGCACGGCATTGTCATGATCGCCCTGCTGGTCGGGTATCTTGTCTGGTCCTATCGGATGGACAAGAAGGATATTGAAGCGGCAAGCCTTCACGAATCCGAAGTAGACGAGCTTGATGAGGCCCCAAGCAACCCGCTGCTGATCGCCCTGTTCACCATTGGCGGCCTGGCCGGCCTGATTTACGGCGCTGACCTGATGGTGACCGGTTCCATCGGTATCGCCCGGGATTTCGGTATTTCCGAGGCTATTATCGGCCTGACGATTGTCGCGGTCGGCACGTCCCTGCCGGAATTGGCGGCAACGGTGATTGCTGCCATTCGCGGCCATACCGATGTCGCCGTTGCGAATGTCATGGGGTCGCTGCTGTTCAACATTCTGTCCATTCTGGGCGTCACGGCGATCATTTTTCCGCTGCCTTTCCCGGCCGATATCGCACAGATCGACATCTGGGTAATGCTGGCTTCCGGCGTTGTCCTTGTGCCGATGTTGCGCAAGGACCACCATCTGAGTCGCAAGGAATCGGCATTGCTGCTGGCGGGCTATGTCTGCTACATGGTCAGCATCGCGTATCGCCTGTAACAGGCTTTGACCAACCTCTGAAAACAGACTTCAAGCGAGCACCGGCGATGGGGAAAATCCGAAATGTTTTGCTTGTTACATTCGACCAATGGCGGGCAGATCACCTTTCCTGTGCCGGTCATCCGGTTCTGAAGACACCGAAGCTGGACGCTTTCGCCCACGATGCGGTGCGGTTTGCGAACCACTACACCGTAACGGCCCCGTGCGGCCCGGCGCGCGCCAGCCTGCTGTCGGGCCTGTATATGAGCAATCACCGGGTCTGCCGTAACGGGTCGCCGTTCGACGACCGGTTCACCACTCTGGCGCTGGAGCTGCGCAAGACCGGATATGACCCGGCCCTGTTCGGCTATACCGACATTACCGTCGATCCGCGCAGCCGCCACCCGAACGATCCGATATTCGATTCCTACGAAGGCGTTCTGCCGGGCATGAACCGGGTCTTCCAGCTTGATGACGATCTGACAACATGGTTCACCCATCTGAAGAAAAAAGGCTATGAACTGCCGGACCGGCCGTTTGACATATTCCGGCCGAGATCCGGTTACCCCGGTTCGGAAGGTCGCGGTTACAGCTATTCGCCGCCGATCTATGCGGCGGACGACAGTGACGCCGCCGTGCTGACCAACGCGGTAATCGACTATATCGATGGCCGCGAAGACCGGCCCTGGTTCGCCCACGCGACCTATATCGCGCCGCATCCGCCCTGGATCGCGCCGGAACCCTACAATGCCCGGTACAACCCGGAAGACATGCCGAAACCGGTGAGAGCGGCAAAAGCTGAAGCAGAAGCCGCCATACATCCCTGGCTCAACCACACAATCAGCTCCTTCGCAAACGGCGCCGGCATGATGACCTGTGTCGGCAAAACCCATGACCCGGTCACGACCGACGATGCCGAACTGGCGCAGCTTCGCGCGACCTATTGCGGCATGATCAACATGGTGGAAGATCAGTTCGACCGCATCCTGAGCCATCTGAAGGAAACCGGGCAGTACGAAAACACGATGATCGTGCTGACTGCCGATCATGCCGAAATGCTGGGTGACCACTGGCTGTTCGGCAAGACCGGGTTTCATGACGAGGCCTATCACATTCCCCTTATCATCCGGGATCCGCGAAGCGAAGCCGATGCCGGACGCGGAAGTGTTATTGACGCCTTTACGGAATCCGTCGATGTCATGCCGACGGTTCTGAAAGCAATGGGCCGGCCCGTGCCGCGCCAGTGCGACGGGGCAAGCCTTGTCGAATTCATCGAAGGGCGCGAACCGCAAGCATGGCGTGACGCCGTCCACTGGGAATTCGACTTCCGCGATCTTGTAACAAAGCGTGCTGAGACCGCGCTCAACATCCGGTCAGATGAATGTCACCTGTCAGTGATAAAAGACAAGGATGGCAAGTATGTTCACTTTGCCGCCCTGCCTGCGCTGTTCTTCGATCTGAACAACGATCCGTTGCAGCAGCACAATCTGGCATCGGATTCAAACAGCGCAGGCACGGTGCTGAACTATGCCGAACGCCTGCTGCAATGGCGTGTGATGCAAAGTGAGCGAACCATGACCTATATGCGCGCGGATGGCGGCATACAGGTTCATGACGATGACCGACCGGGGATTGCCTCTTGATCAGCCAGCCTTCGCCGCCGGAAGCGCCGCGGATTTTTGCCCATCGCGGCGCCAGTGGCTATGCACCGGAAAACACCTTGGCCGCCTTCCGCAAGGCCGCCGAACTGGGGTGCCGATGGATCGAGACCGACTGCATGCTGACCCGTGACGGTCAGGTTGTTCTGCATCACGACGACACGCTGCACCGCGTCACGGGCGTTGACCGGGTGGTTAGCGAGATCGATTATTCGGACCTTGCAAAACTGGACTGCGGAAGCTGGTTCGACCCGGCTTTCGCCGCTGAACGTATCCCGACGCTTGAGCAGGCAATCGACCTGTTTGCCGATCTCGGCATTGGCGCAAACCTTGAACTGAAACCCTGCCCCGGTGCCGATGCGGATACAGCGCGGGCTGTCGCGGAAACGGTAAACCGGTTCTGGCCAGACAGTCTACCCGCGCCGATCATATCCAGCTTTTCCCTGGAAGCCTTCCGGACCGCCTGGCCGCTGCTGCCGGATTGTTCCTTCGCGATGCTGTTGCAGGCGCTGCCGGACAGCTGGGAATCCATTCTGAAAGAAAACGGAGCGGATGCCCTGCATCTCGATGCCGATTTTCTGCAGCAGGAACACGCGCAAATTCTGGCGGCGGAAGGCATGGTATTTCGCTGTTACACCGTTAACGAAAAAAGCCGCTTTACCGAACTGATGGAATGGGGTGCTGAAGCTGTGTTCAGCGATGTTCCCGACCAGCTTATCACGTCCGGCAAACCGTAGATCGCTACCGTCCGGTGTGACGGTCATCACACCCAACCCATTGATATAAAAACCGAAACAAAGCTGTTCTATGCTGTTTCTGCATGGAGCCATTGCAAAAACGGCATTTGTATTTCGATCAGCTTCTGACTATGTGCAACCTGCAAGAAGGGCGAATAGACGCGGCCCATAACAGCGCTGACACTGATTTTTTGTAAGGATGACGGCCATGCGGTTACACGCTTATGACCCGAACGTGATTATTGCTCTAGCTCTGGTACCGAATGTGAATGCTTTCAAGGAGGCCTTTGCATCGACGACCTACAAGCTGCGTAGTCGTGTTTCTGCTGCCAGCAATCCGAAACCGAAGCTTCCTGGCGTAACATTCTTCAGCCCGTTTATGCCGGATGCGATCGGAAATTTCTCGCTGCAGCCTTTCTACGACAAGACAGCCTAATCCGTTCTTCCAGATACGCCTGAACGAGAAAAGGGACGCCTTTGGGCGTCCCTTTTTGTTTCACGAATTTCCGCTGAGTCGGCTTAGTCGTCATCGCGCCGTTCATCGTCGTCATCACGCTTTTTGTAGTCGTCATCGTCGTGGTGTCCGCGGTGACCAAAGCGAAGCTCTGACTTGGAAATCTGGCCATCGCCGTTGCGATCTGCCCGATCCATCATCGCCAGCTTCTTGTCGTTCATCTCGGCTTCGGTGATCTGTCCGTCGCCGTCTTCATCAATCCGCTGGAACATGTCGACCATTTTGAACCGTGTATGGGTCATCCAGACGTTTTCAAATTCCGCGAGGTTGAGCGACCCATCGCTGTTGCCGTCGTTGTCGCTCAGCGTCGTCGCGATCCTCTCGTCCATCTCGGCAGCCGTAATCGTGCCGTCGCGGTTGGTGTCGAACTGCTTGAACATCTGTTCAAGAGCCTGACCATGATGGCCGCCGTAGCCGCCCATCTTGCCCATACGGTTTCCATCGGCATGCGCAATGGCAAAGGTTGCCCCGATGCCGAGCGTGGCGGCAACAAGCCCCGAAAGCACGACCATCTTGCCGTGCTTGCGATGTTTGTGATGGCCGTTGCCGTCGGTGTTGTTTTCGGGTGTGTTAGACATTGATTCATCTACCTTTCGATGTGGAGTGATTCTACGCCCCGAATAGACACCCGAAATGTCGCGAAAGTATGTCACCCGTCAGATTGAATTGTCGCAAAATGTAACAGGACAGACCGTCGCGACAGATCGCTACAAGTTTTTCCAGGCCCGTCCCGTGCATATGCCGTAAAGTCACTTCATGGAAACAACGCCCTGCATCCTCATCGTCGACGACAATCGCGAAATCCGCGATCTGCTGGCGCGATATCTTGAAAAGAACGGCATGCGCGCCCGTGTCGCCGAAGACGCCCGCGCTGCCCGGCAGATGATCAAGGACTGGAAAATCGATCTGATGGTTCTCGACATCATGATGCCGGGCGAGGACGGCCTGTCGCTGTGCCGCCAGCTTCGCAGCGACGGCAAGCTGCCGATAATCTTCCTGACCGCGATGGACGAGGAAACCGACCGGATCGTCGGTCTGGAAATGGGCGCCGACGACTACATCGCAAAACCCTTCAACCCGCGTGAGCTTCTGGCGCGGATCAAGGCGGTTCTTCGACGTTACAACATGCTGCCGCCCGGAGAAGTCGATGACGGCAAGGCTGCCTCTGTCCTGCATTTCGGCAAATGGAAGCTCGATAACGCAAAACGACATCTTGTCGACGAAAACGGCGTCGTCATTCCCCTCAGCACCGCCGAGTTCCGCCTGCTGACCGCTTTCGTTTCCCATCCCGGCGTCGTTCTGTCGCGCGACCGCCTGCTCGACATCACCCAGGGCCGCGAGGCCGGGCCCTACGACCGGGCCATCGACAACCAGATAAGCCGGCTGCGCCGCAAGATCGAGGACAACCCGAAAGACCCGCAGTTGATCAAGACAGTCTGGGGCGGCGGCTACACCTTCACAGGGCAGGTTTCAAGATCATGAATCGCCGCAAAAGCCGCGCCCATCGACTGATTCCACGCAGCCTGACCAGCCACATCATTATCCTTGTTCTGGCATCGCTCGCGGTTTCTCATCTGGTCAGCCTGTCGATCCTGCGCGATGAACGGCAGCAGGCGCTGCGCTTTGCCGCCAGGGACCAGGCCATCGACCGACTGGCCGCCGTCGTGCAGCTGCTGGAACAGACGCCGCGGGACCTGCATGCCGGTGTCCTGAGGGCTGCGTCGACGCCGCGTCTGTGGTTCAGGGTGGTCGACCGGACGGACCTTCCCGCTGTGGCGGAAACGGAACCGGCCGTGCGAGCCCGCGAGTATCTGACAGACAGGCTTGGTGTGCCGGCTGACACGGTTCGCGTCAGTTTTCAGAAAACCTGGCACCCATGGCGGGACCACCACGACGATGATCATGGAGACCGTCATGAAGACGACGAGGACCACGGAAGAGAACGCGATGACGACCACGGGGATGGCAGGCCACCCGTATTGGAAGGCGCCGGCATGACTGCCGCTATCCGACTGTCCGACGGCCGCTGGCTTGAATCCACGACAGTCTTTTCCGGTAGGGACCGGCCCTGGGGCGGCCCGGCGGTGATCTCGCTGTGCCTGTCGGCCTTCGGTGTCGTCGTTATCGTGACGATCCTGGTGCGTCGGGCCATGCGGCCGGTGAAGCGCCTTTCGGAAGCGGTAGAAAGAACCGGTCGCGGCGAACCCGTCGATCCTGTCGAGGAAACCGGCCCGGAAGACATTCGCCTGCTGATCCGGTCGTTCAACACGATGCGCGACCGGCTGGACCGGTTCATTCGCGACAGAATGACCATGCTGGCCGCCATGTCGCACGATCTTCGCACGCCGATCACTACCTTGCGTCTGCGCGCAGAACTGCTGGAAGACGGCGAGGATAAGACGAGCATTCTGGAAACCCTGAACGAGTTGCAGAACATGGCGGAAGAGGTGCTTTCCTTCATCCGGTCCGATACCCGACATGAGGACTCCAGACCGGTCGATATCGCCGCTCTCGTCGACAGTGCCGCCGAGGATGTCCGCGCCGCATCCGGGGCGACAATAGATTTCGACCCCGGAAAGACCGGCCCGATTGTGGTAAATTGCCGGTCAGGCGCCTTGAAGCGCGCGGTGCGCAACATCGTTGAAAACGCTGTCCGGTATGGCACATGCGCCACCATTACGGTGACGGCGACTGCAGGGTCTGTCGTTATCGAAATTCATGATGACGGGCCGGGCATACCTGAAGACATGCAGGAAAAGCTGTTCGAACCGTTTGTGCGGCTGGATACGTCCCGCAGCCGTGACACTGGCGGCGTCGGGCTGGGTCTTGCCATTGCGCGCTCGATCATGCTGGCGCATGGCGGCGAGATATCTCTGCGAAACCGCACGCAAGGTGGCCTTGCTGTTCGCATTGCAATACCATCGGGCTCAAATTCTGATCAGGCCCTGTGACGGGGTCCAGCGCCAGTCCGGGTCACCGGAAAGGTGAACGCCGCCGATCCATCGGTCGATACCGTTCTTCCTGATCCAGTCGTCAGAGCGTGCCAGCAGGCTTTTGCCGAACGGCGTCAGCCTCACCGTGGATCGCCATCCGTCTATCGGCTCAATTGCCGGGACCGGCGCGGTCGCCAGACGCTCGATATCGTCCCAGTACATCAGATCACCCAGAAACGGCTGCGGATCGAAATTGTAGACGAGTTCGAAGAAACACTGTGCCGCCGTTTGCGCCCCTGACTCAATTGCCTGCAGGGTCAGCCGTTCGGTCAGCGACAGACCGTCCATCGCCGCCGGATATTCCAGGCACAGACGCACCAGCGCCTGACGGAGGAACGGCAAACCCGGCGTGTCACGTTGTGCGACAGACATGAGATCGATCGGATTGTCAGATATATAGGCGGCATACGCCGCCCGTGCGCCGTCGACCATCTGCCGGCTCACCGGCACCGCGTGCTGCGGCAGGGTGGAAAGCTGTTCCGGTGTCAGATCACCCAGACCGTTGAACGGTTTCACGCCGTCAAAGCGGTCGATCTGAATCAATCGCATCCGCTCAAGGGCGTCCGGATGGTCGGCAAGAAGCGAAAGCAACCTGATCAGGATCGTCTGGTCATAGGCATCATGCTCAAACCACAATACAATAACATCGTATTCTGTTATCGCGTTCAGAGTGTCATCGGCCTGTGCGAGCTTTTCAAGAACAGCGCCGCGATCCATTTCCCAGTCGTTGGCGATAAAGTCGGCGCGCAGGGCGCGGTAGGCGTCAGCGTCCAGCCCTTTTGGAACCGGTCCTCGGCAGATCGGGTCTGAATACTCGAGAAATTCGCCCTCGATACCAGCCTCGACCAGGGAATCCCGAATATCGTTGCCGCATCTTATATGCAGCACAGACGTCATCGCGGCCGGTCGCCGGTGATCGTCACCCGATGCATGACACGCCGATGACCGTGATAATCGTTCACCGGGTTATGCTGGCAGGATCTGTTGTCCCAGAAGGCGAGCGTGCCTTCCCGCCAGACAACGCGGCAGGTGAATTCCGGGCGCACCTGGTGGGCGAACAGAAAATCAAGCAATGGTCGGCTTTCGTCATCCGTCAGTTCAGCAAAGCCGATCGTGTGGCCGGCATTCATGTACAGTGACTTGCGCCCGGTTTCGGGATGAGTCCGAACCGCCGGGTGATGCGCGATCATCGCTTTCGGCGGTGGCGCACGGTCGCCCTGTTCGGCAATCCGGTGCTGCCGCGTCGCGGCGATTTCGGGCTTCTCCGATGACTGGATTACTGTCAGACCGTCCAGCAGTTTCTGAAGCGGCGACGACAGGGTATCGTAGGCGAGCGCCATGTTGGCATACAGCGTGTCGCCGCCATAGGGCGGCACCTGACGCGCCAGCAGCAGCGACCCTAGCGGCGGCTCTTCCAGATAGGTCGTGTCTGAATGCCAGACCCCGCCAAAGGCGATCCGCTCGTCCGGTTCCTTGGAGACAACGGTGACCGCCGGCGCATCATCAAGACCGGTGGTCATCGGATAATCCGTCAGCGGCCCGAACCGTTCGGCAAACCCGGCAAGCGCCGCCGGTGTCAGATGTCCCTGATCGCGAAACACGATCACCTGATTTTCCAGCAGCGCCGTCCTGATTTCGGCGATCACCTGATCGTCGAGACCGGCGGCCAGCTCAATGCCCGAAACTTCCGCCCCCAGCGCACCGGAAATCCTTCGAACAGCTATCGTGTCGAAGGTTTCCGTGAACGGTGCGGGGTGCCAGTCAAGAACGGTCATAAGAGTATTCCAAACTGGCCGGCAGGATGGCGCCCTAGTTGCTGGACGGGAATGCGAGCGAAGCGCCTTCCTTGATGCCTGACGGCCAACGGGTGGAAATCGTCTTCATCTTGGTGAAGAAGCGGATCGATTCCGGACCGTACATTTGCGTGTCGCCGAATTTCGACCGCTTGGACCCACCGAAATTGTGGAAGGACAGCGGCACGGGGATCGGCACGTTCACGCCAACCATGCCGACATCGACTTTCTGGGTGAAGGACTGTGCCGTGTCGCCGTCGCGGGTGAACACTGCAACGCCATTGCCGTATTCATGATCGTTGATCATCTGCACCGCATCCTCGAAGGTCTGCGGCACGGTGACCGACAGAACAGGCCCGAAAATCTCGGTCTTGTAGATATCCATCGACGGCGTGACCTTGTCGAACAGGGTCGCGCCGACGAAATAGCCGTTTTCGTAACCCTGCATTCGGGCGCCCCGACCATCGACCACCAGATCGGCCCCTTCTTCGACACCGCGCGTGATCAGCCCTTCGACGCGTTCCTGCGCCTGCCGGGTGATCAGCGGATTGATATCGGCATCCGGATCGTCATACGGCCCGATCTTAAGGGCTTCAACCCGCGGCTTCAGTCGATTGATCAGCGCATCGGCCGTGCCTTCACCAACCGGTACGGCGACCGATATCGCCATGCAACGTTCGCCGGCCGAGCCATATCCGGCGCTCAACAGGGCATCGGCGGCCTGATCCATATCCGCATCAGGCATGACAACCATGTGGTTCTTAGCCCCGCAGAAAGCCTGGACCCGCTTATTGTGGGCCGCGCCAGTCTGATAGATGTACTCGCCGACGGCTGTAGATCCGACAAAGCTGACCGCCGGAACATCGTCATGAGCGAGCAGTGTATCGACCGCTTCCTTGTCGCCGTTGATGACCTGCCAGACGCCATCCGGCAGACCGGCCTGTTTCCACAATTCAGCCAACAGCATCGGCGCACCAGGGTCGCGTTCGGATGGCTTGTTGATGAAGGCACAACCGCAGGCCACTGCCATCGCCCCCATCCACAACGGGATCATGACCGGAAAGTTGAACGGGGTGATGCCGGCGACAACCCCAACCGCTTCGCGGGTGGAATACAGATCAATACCGCCGCCCACATTGGCGTTGAATTCACCCTTCAGCAGATGCGGCGCACCGCAGGCGAATTCGACCACATCAATGCCGCGCTGAATTTCACCAAGTGCATCGGGGATGGTCTTGCCATGTTCCTTGCCACAGATTTCCGCAAGCTTCTGGCGGTTTTCGATCAGCAGTTCCCGAAACTTGAACAGCACCAGGGCGCGTTTCGGCGCCGGCGTCGATGACCAGACTTCGTGCGCAACCAGGGTTTTCGCGACAATGGCGTCGATTTCAGCTTTCGATGCATACGAGACCTCGGCCGATACCTCGCCCGTTGCCGGGTTGAACACATCGCCCTTGCGGCCGCTTGTGCCTGCTACGTTTTCGCCGTTAACCCAATGGCCAATCTGATTCGTCATATCATGTCCCCGCGATCGAGATGTTTATGGCGTTGCCGCCGTTATTCCGGCTCTTTTTAGGGGATAGCCGACGGACAGGCAATCATCACAGGTGCGCTAGCATTAGCGAATATAGCGCCAGATCGGGCGAAAGTTCCCGACCAACCGGTTAGCAACATTCACGCTGCTGGATATAAGGCTGTTTTTCCACACCGGTATCTTTCCGCCAACAGGCCCGTGTGGTTGTATCGTCGACCATATCGGGAGGAATGATAATGAAGCTTTTTGGAAATTACCTGTCGCCCTATACGCGCCGTGTCGGGGTTACCCTGCACCAGTACGGACTGCCGTTCGAACTTGAAAATCTGTCGGTCTTCGTAACGCCGGACCCGGTGAAGGCGTATAACCCTGTTGTCCGCATCCCGACCCTGGTTCTCGACGATGGCGACGCGGTATTCGAAAGTACGATCATTCTTGATGCAATCGACGAAATGGTGCCGGAATCGGACCGTCTTGTGCCGCCGAATGGGCCCGACCGTCGCAATATCCTGCGCATCGCCGCAACCGCCACCGGCACAATGGACAAGGCCGTGTTTGCGTTTTACGAGCGCCGCTTTCATCCGGAAGAAAAGGTTCACGAGCCGTGGATCGAACATAACGACGCCCAGGTGCGCGGCGGACTGACGGCGCTGAACGACCATGCAGCAAAGGCCGGCGAAAGTGGCTGGCTCGGCGGCGCGCCCGGCCTGACCCTGGCGGATATCGCGACGGCCATCGCCTTCACCTTCGCCAACAAGGTGCGTCCGAATCTGGATGTCGCGGCGACCTATCCTGCACTTGCGGCCTTCGCCGCCCGGTGCGAAGCGCTGCCCGCCTTCACTGCGTGCCCGCTTCCGGACAAACCGCCGGGCTCCTGATTTCAGCCATCGCCCTGTCACCATCAGCGCTTCGGAAATATGATATTTCAGGGGCAGGATGGCTGTTGCCCCTCGTCATCGCAGCACATGAACCCATATATCTGTGACAGCTGTAGACCATTTGTCCGAAAGAGAATGCTTATGCGCTATGCCGTCCTGTTTATTGCCTTTTTGCTGCCGCTCGGTTTCGGGCCGGCAAAAGCGGAGATTTTCAATCCGGAAACCGCCTCGCTGGAAAACGGACTGAACATCGTTGTCGTCACCAACCGCCGGGCCCCTGTTGTGACTCACATGGTCTGGTACAAGGTCGGCTCGATGGATGAACCTCCGGGCAAGACGGGTATCGCCCATTTCTTCGAGCATCTGATGTTCAAAAGCACGGACATGCTGGAATCGGGTGAGTTCTCGTCTCTGATTGCCGAAAACGGCGGCGAAGACAACGCTTTCACCTCCTACGACTACACCGGCTATTTTCAGAATATTGCCGCCGATCGTCTGGATCTGGTGATGAAGATGGAAGCCAACCGGATGCGCAATCTGCGCCTCGATCCGGAAGAGATTGAGACCGAACGGGAAGTCGTTCTTGAAGAACGTCGCAGCCGGACCGACAACAACCCGTCCGCCCGGCTGCGCGAACAGTCGAACGCGGTGTTCTATCTCAATCACCCCTATCGTAATCCGATTATTGGCTGGGAGCACGAAATACGCACCCTGACCAAGGAAGATCTTCTGGCTTTCTATCGGCTCTGGTATTCGCCGAACAATGCCACCGTCGTGGTCGTAGGCGATGTCACCATGGCGGATGTTCTGCCGCTGGCTGAGAAGTATTACGGGACGATCGAACCATCCACCCTGCCGGAACGCCCGGACTGGAAGGAACCGCATCATGAAATCGTTCGCGAAGTGGAACTGCGTGACCCGCAGGTTCGTCAGCCGAGCTGGAGCGAACGCTATCTGGCGCCCAGTTATTCGACCGCCGACGACCTGAAAGAGGTTTATGCGCTGGAAGTGGCTTCGGCCATTCTCGGCGATGGGTCGACCAGCAAGATCTATTCGTCTCTGGTTGTCGATCAGCGGATCGCAACCAGCGCCGGCGCCTGGTACGACCCCTCTGCCCGCGGACCGACAAGCTTCGGCTTCTATGTCAGCCCGGTTCAGGACAAGAGCCTGGATGAAGCCGTTACAGCGCTTCAGGCCGAAGTCGCGCGGATCGTCGAAACAGGTATCACCCAGGATGAAGTTGACCGCGCCATTATCCGGCTGACGGATGCGGCGGAATTCGCCAAGGATTCGTTCGGTGGTGTTGCCCGTCTGCTCGGTTCAGCCGTCACCATCGGTATGTCGATCGAGGATTTCGAGGCATGGCCTGACCGGATTCGCGAAGTCACCGCCGATGACGTCAACAAGGCGCTTGCCGATGTAATGACGGCAAACGCACCCTTCCGCTCCAGACTGTTACCGGCCGATGCACCGGAAGGAGATCGCTCGTGATGAAACAGACCAGATTTTTTATCGCCATCGTGCTGATGGCGTTTGCGATTTCACCGGCTTACGCCATCGATATCGAAGAAGTTGTCAGTCCGGGTGGCATCAAGGCCTGGCTGGTGCAGGACGATACCGCCGACCTGGTTTCGATGTCATTCAGCTTCAAGGGCGGCGCCCTGATGGACCGGGAAGGCCGCGAAGGCACGGCCAATCTTCTGGCCAGCACGCTTGACGAAGGCGCCGGCGACCTCGACAGCAACGCGTTTCGGCAACGGCTGGAAGACCAGTCGATCAGCATCAGCTTCAATGCCGGTATGGAGACATTCGCCGGGTCTTTCACGGCTCTCAACCGGTATCGCGACGATGCGGTCGATTTGCTGGAACTGGCGCTGTCGAAGCCCCGGTTTGATTCCAACGCCGTTGAACGGATACGCGGCCAGATTCTGGTCGGGCTGAATCGCAGCATTTCCGATCCTCAGACAATCGCCGGCAAATCCTTGTATGCGGCCTTGTTCGGCGATCATCCCTACAATCGGTCGTCGGACGGGACGATTGAAGGCATCAAATCGACCACCATTGCAGACATGCGCGATTACATGAGCCGCGTGTTGACGAAGGACAAGCTGCTGATCGGCGTTGTCGGCAAGATTACGCCCGAAGAGCTCGCCCCCATTCTCGATACCGTCTTCGGCCAGTTGCCGTCATCCGGCGAGGACGTCGCGATCCCGGAACCGGTGATCGCAAAGGGCGAAACGATTGTCGTGGAGCAGGACATTCCGCAAAGCATCACCCTGTTTGCGCAGCCGGCTGTGACGCGTCTGGACCCGGACTTCTATCCAGCCTACGTGCTGACCCATATTCTCGGCGGCGGCGGGTTCGAATCGCAGCTCATGCAGGAAGTGCGTGTAAAGCGTGGCCTCGCCTATTCCGCCTACGCCTATCTGCGTGACTATGACGAGGCCGGCCTTCTGGTCGGCGGCGTCGCGACAAGAAACGACGCGGTGTCGGAATCCCTCGCCGTTGTCCGACAGGTCTGGGAAGACTTGAAGGAAAAGGGAGTCGACCAGAAAGCGCTGGACGACGCGAAAGCCTATCTTACCGGGTCCTATCCGCTGCGCTTTACTTCGTCGGGCGCAATCGCGCGCAATCTGGTGGGTATCCAGTATTACGATTTTCCCATCGATTACGTCGATAACCGCAATGCGATGGTCGAGGCAGTGACACTGGAAGACGTAAACCGAGTCGCCAAGACGCTTCTGGATCCGTCTGCCCTGACCGTCATTGTCGTCGGCAAGCCGGAAGATGTTACACCTACCCGGGACGCCCCCCAGCTTACTTTCTGAACCGGTCGGAATTGGTCGAACCAACGCTTGCGCGCAAGCGGCTCATCGGCAAGACTCCCGCTTCGTTTTCCAAGTAAACCGGGTACCAATGAATGTCCTATGAACAGATAACCGATGCCTGCATGGCAGACCAGATCGGCGCAGGCGGCCTGACAAACGAGCAAATGGCCGGTCTTGCCGCCGAACTGGTCGATCCGATCGCCGAACTCCGCAAGGATTACTTCGACAATCGCCTGCCCCTGCTGCGGCTGCCCGAACGGTCGGACGATCTGGAACAGTTGCGGCCGATCGCCGAAAGCTTCCGTGAACGCTTTACGGATGTGGTTATTCTGGGGACCGGCGGGTCCAGCCTTGGCGGCCGGGCACTGTACATGATGTCGGATGCAGCCGCGAGCGGACAGGAATCGCAGATCAAGGGGCCGGCGCTGCATATCGTGACGAACATCGACCCCTTTACGTTCGACCGGCTGTTTCATCAGCTCAACCCGCGCACAACCGGCCTGATCGTCATTTCCAAATCGGGCGGCACGGCGGAAACCGTGTTGCAGTTCCTGACGGTTCTTCCGATTTTCCGGGAAGCGGTGGGCGATGCCGGCCTGAAGAGCCGGGTCATCATGATCACCGAAGCGACAGACAATCCGCTGCGCCGCGTTGCCGACCGATTTGGCCTGACATGCCTGGACCACGACCCCAATATCGGTGGCCGGTATTCGGTCCTTTCGATTGTCGGGATGTTGCCGGCGATGATCGCCGGGCTGCCGCCGGAACCGGTGCGGAATGGCGCACGCCAGGTTCTGATGGAAACGCTTGACCCGGCCAGTTCGATTGAGACGGCGCCGGTAAAGGGCGCGGCCATCGCTGTCGGGCTGAACCGATACTGTGGCGTCAGCGGCAGCGTGCTGCTTGCCTACAGCGACCGGCTGGGGTCTGTCAGCCGCTGGTATCGCCAGCTATGGGCCGAAAGCCTGGGCAAAAACGGCATGGGCACAACGCCGATTTACGGCACCGGCCCGGTCGACCAGCACAGCCAGCTTCAATTGTGGCTCGACGGACCGCCCGACAAGATGTTCACCGTGCTCGGCGGCCCGCTTGCCGCCGGCGGTGCGCCGGTTGACAGCGATTTGGCCAAAACGGCGGGAATCGACTATGCGGAAGGGCGAACGCTCGGCGACCTGATGGAAGCGTCGCGGCGGGCAACGGCGGCAACTCTGGCAAAACACGGTCGCCCGGTGCGGCTGATGAACATGGAGCGTATCGACGGCGAAAGCATGGGGGCACTGATGATGCATTTCATGATCGAAACCATTCTCTCGGCCCGTATCATGGGCGTCGATCCGTTCAACCAGCCTGCCGTCGAACACGGCAAGAAACTGGCCCGGCAATACATGGCTGACCTTTCCGTTCCAACACAGGCATCATAGACATGACCATCCGCCGGCTTCCGGAAACGGTCGTCAATCGCATTGCGGCGGGTGAAGTGGTCGAAAGGCCGGCGTCCGCGGTCAAGGAGCTGGTCGAAAACAGCCTGGATGCCGGCGCCACCCGGATCGACGTGTCGGTGCGCCACGCCGGCAAATCGCTGATTGCTGTTACAGACGACGGAAGCGGCATGTCGCGCGACGATCTGTTGCTGTCAATCGAGCGTCATGCGACATCGAAACTGCCGGATGACGATTTGTTCTTCATATCGACGCTCGGTTTCCGGGGCGAAGCCTTGCCGTCAATCGCCTCGGTCAGCCGGATGTCGATTACCAGCCGGACGGCGGATTCAGATGAAGCCTGGCGACTGACCATCGAAGGCGGCAAGCTTGGCCAGCCGGAACCGGCTTCAGGAGCGAAAGGCACACGGATCGAAGTGCGCGACCTGTTCTTCGCCACCCCGGCCCGGCTGAAATTCCTGCGCGGCGACCGGTCGGAAATGACCGCGATTACCGATGCCATCAACCGGCTGGCGATGGCGCATCCCGGCGTTTCGTTTTCCCTGAACGACGGCGACCGGGACCGGATTCGTCTGAACGCGGCGCAGGGCGAATTGCTGGACGCGAGGCTGACGCGCCTTGGTGCGATCATGGGGCGGGATTTTATGGAAAATGCCCTGCGCATTGATGCCGGGCGCGACGGCCTGCGCCTGACGGGCTTTGCCGGTGTGCCGACCTTCAACAGGGCGACCGCCGCCATGCAGTATCTGTATGTCAACGGCAGGCCCGTGCGCGACAAGCAGCTTGTCGGTGCGGTGCGCGGCGCCTATGCGGATTTTCTGGCCCGCGACCGCCACCCGCTGCTGGCCCTGTTCATCGAAACCGAACCGCGTGCTGTCGATGTCAACGTACACCCGGCGAAAACCGAAGTGCGTTTTCAGGATGCCGGCGCGGTGCGCGGCCTGATCGTCGGGGCCTTGAAACACGCGCTGGCGGATGCCGGCCACCGGTCCTCCACTACCGTTTCGGCAGCAGCGCTGGGATCGCTGAAACCGGTTGATCCGTCATCACGGCAGATGCAGTTTCAGGGTCGGCCATCGTCTGGCGGCTACGGCTATGGCGGCGGGTATCCGTCGGCCGGCCTGGCAGAAAAAGCCGCCGACTTTCACGCGCCTTTGAACCACGGCGACAGGTCTTCATCGGCGGGGTTCGACCCGTCAGCACGGCACGAAGGTCCGTCTGTCGACGATATGCCGCATATTCAGGATTACCCTTTGGGGGCGGCGCGCGCGCAAGTGCACGAAACCTATGTCGTTGCGCAGACCAATGACGGCATTGTCATTGTCGATCAGCATGCAGCGCATGAACGGCTGGTCTACGAACGCATGAAACGCGCGCTATCAGCTGAAGGCGTTGCAAGGCAGGCGCTGCTGATTCCGGAAATCGTTGAACTGGAAGAAGACGCCGCGACAAATCTTTTGACCCATGCGGCGGCCTTGCAGGAACTGGGCCTTGTAATTGAAGGCTTCGGTCCCGGCGCGATTGCCGTCCGGGAAACACCGGCCTTGCTGGGGGAAGTCAACGCGCAAGGTCTGATCCGCGACCTGGCGGACGAATTGCAGGATATGGGCGATGCCTTTTCTCTTAAAGAACAACTGCAGGACGTGTGCGGAACGATGGCCTGCCACGGGTCGGTCCGCGCCGGCCGGGTTCTGAATACATCTGAAATGAATGCCCTTCTGCGGGAAATGGAAGCGACACCGCATTCAGGTCAATGCAACCACGGCCGCCCGACCTTCGTCGAACTGAAACTGAAAGACATAGAAAGACTGTTTGGGCGCCGATGACGGAACCGGCGGCAGCACCAGGACTGGAAAAGTCGGATTTTCGAGCGCTCGCGCCTGCGGCTCTGGCGACCTGCGTCAACATCATCGCGCTTGGCGTGATGATTCCGCTATTGCCGTTTTTTGTGAAGGCGCATGGTGGCGACGATTTTCAGGCTGCTCTGGTGTTTTCGACCTATTCGGCCTTTTCCTTTCTGAGTGCGCCCTTCTGGGGTCGGCTGTCGGACAGGATCGGGCGAAAACCGGTTCTGCTGATTTCCGCCGCCGCAACCATCGTCAGCTATTTGTGGCTGGCGCATGCCGGCTCAATGACCGAGATATTTCTCAGCCGCGCCTTCGCTGGCCTGACCGCCGGCTGGCTTGCAACCGCGCAAGCTTACGTTTCCGACGTCACGACATCCGACGACCGGGCGAAAGGCATGGGCATGCTGGGCGCGGCTTTCGGCATCGGCTTTACAATCGGCCCGCTGATCGTTTGGCAGACAGTCGGGTTCGACACACCCGACTACGTTACTCCCGCCTATCTTTCTGCCGGGTTCGCCGCGTGCGGATTGGCGATTGCCGCTCTGCTGATAAAGGAACCGAATCGTCACCTCAAAACGGCCGGAAAGATTGCGATGTCTGTCGGCTATGTGGCCCGCGACAAGCTGCTGGCATTGCAGTTCCTGCCATATTTTCTGGTCAGCGTCGTCTTTACCGGCGTGGAAGGCACATTCGCCCAATGGTCGGAACATGTCCTGTCGCTTGGCCCGGCCGAAGTCGGTTATTATCTTGGTTTTGCCGGTATCATGAACGCGGTCGCACAGGGCGGGCTGGTTGGCCGCATGAGCCGGCGCATCGGCGAAGTCATGACGGCGATGATCGGTGCGGTCTGCCTGCTGGCCGGTTCGGTTTGTCTGGCCCTTACCACAACAACAGGAATGATCTACCTTTCACTCGGCCTGATATCCATCGCGATGGGGCTGCATAATCCGGCCATGCAGAGCCTGATGAGCAAGACAGCGCCCGAGAACTGGAAAGGCGGCGTTCTGGGCGCCGCCCAGTCCAGCGCCAGCCTGGCGCGCATTCTGGGTCCGGCACTGGCCGGTCTGTTGCTTGCGCAGGTTTCGGTAACAGCGCAATTCTGGGCCTGCGCCGCCCTATCCATCCCGACAATCTATATGATCTGGCGTATTCGAAGCCACGTCACCTAGGCCGGCGGTTCGGTTTCCTTCATCGACGCCCGATCAGCAAAATCAGGATACCAGGCGGCCAGTTTCGGATGGCCTTCCCGCCAGTCGACAACGCCCTTGTATCGCAGGTCGAGATAACCGAGCGAACAGCCGAGCGCGATATGCGCCAGGGTCAGCGCATCGCCGAAATTATCGATATCGTCTTCCAGAACATCCAGCGCGCGGTTGATCGCTTTCAGCCAGCGGTCCTTCCACATCGGCGACTGTTCGTTTTCAGGTCGGCGGTTTTCCATTACATAGCCGAAAGCTGCGTCCAGCAGTCCATCGGTGGTCGCCTGACGGCGTAGCACTGCCCAGCGTTCCTCGCCCGCCGCCGGGATCAACGCCGGGCCGGACCCGATAGAATCCAGATATTCACACAGCAACGGGCTGTCGAACAGCGACTGTCCGTCATCCATCACCAGCGCCGGTACCTTGCTGAGCGGATTGGCGGCGAGCAGGTCAGAATTTTCCTCCATCGAATTGACGGTGAGCTCTTCGATCCGGTCCATCAGGTCCTTTTCGCGCGCCGTAACACTGACCTTGCGGGCATAGGGCGATGTCGGGGAAATCATCAGTTTCACAGGGGTACTCCTTTGTTGATTTAACAGTTGTTTCTGTTTTCTATCCGCAATGATGCGGTGGGTGTTGCTAAAACTGCCGATGCATTACTTCAAGTGTGTATAATACCTCGTGAAGCCTTCTCTGTAACAGCAACCTTCATCGTTGAATAATCCGCTGCGGATCGCGGGATTCCCACCCGGCTGTTTCCAGCGCCGGTTTTTCCGATTCTTCCAGCGGATATCCAACGCAGAGATAACCGATCAGCCGCCATTCTTCAGGAACATCCAGCGCCGTCGTCACATCATCGGGTTCCAGTATCGACACCCAGCCGACGCCGACACCGTTTGCTCGTGCCGCCAGCCAGAAGGTCGATATCGCGGCGACAACGGAGTAATGCAGCATTTCCGGCATCGTCTTGCGGCCTAGCCCCTCGCCTTTCAGCGTCGCCTCATCGCAGAACACAGCCAGATGCACCGGGCATTCGCGCAGCCCCGCCAGTTTCAGCCTTGCATACAGACTGGCGCGGTCGCCCGCGTAATCGGCAAGCGCTTCGGCGTTGGCGCGCTCGAAACTTTCACAAACCAGAGCCCGCCTGTCAGGATCATCAACCGATACATAACGCCAGGGCTGGCTGAGACCCACCGAGGGCGACAGATCCGCCATGCCGATCAGCGTGTCCAGCATCCCGGCCGGCAGAGGATCGGGCCTGAACCGGCGCACATCGCGGCGCCAGACGAACAGGTCGTGCAGACGGGCGCGGAAATGATCATCGAAGTCGGGCGCTGGAGCTGTCATGCCTCATCCCCCGATGTATCGGAATAGGCCATCAAGACGAACCGGGCTGCGCCGTATCGCCGGTCATCGACGATTTCAAGACCGGCCGGTACCGTTACATCGAAGGCCGGTTCGGATTGCGCGATCAACAAGCCGTCACGGGCCAGAAGCCCGGCTTTCAGAACACTGCCGACCGCTTGATCGACCGCTGCCTCCGCATAGGGCGGGTCAAGAAACACCAGATCGAAGGGCTGCCGAACCGGCCTCAGCGTCAAGGCCGAGTCCCGATAGACAATGCAGACCTCTTCAGCATCGCAGGCGTTGATATTGGCTGTCAGGCATTTCAGCGCCTGGCGATCCGTTTCGTAAAAGGCGCAGTGGGCAGCGCCCCGACTGACCGCTTCCAGACCGACCGCACCGGAGCCGGCAAACAGGTCAGCGCATCGGCCGCCCCGCAGCCGAGAGGCATGGGCGCCATGCGCCAGAATGTTGAACAGACCTTCACGCGCCCGATCCGATGTCGGTCGGGTCGTCAAGCCTGTCGGCGTTTGCAGTTTCTTGCCTTTAAACCGGCCGGCGACGATTCGCATTCGCCTTCCCTTTCGGCGCAGGCTTGCCGCCCGGCTTCGTTTCTTTTTTGGCCACTGACTTCTTGCGCGCTGCCTTGTAGCCCGGTTTCGTCTTGCGGGGTTTCGCCTTTGCACCCTTGTGTGGCCGCCCCAATGCGGCCCGCAATTCGCCCGGCGGCACCTCGACGACTTCGCCGCGCGCCAGCGTTCCGAGATCAAACGGACCATAGGAAATCCGGATCAGACGGTTTACCGAATACCCCAGATACTCCATGACGCGCCGGATCTCCCGGTTCCGCCCCTCTTTCAGCGTAACGATAAGCCAGGCGTTCGAGCCGGCCTGCCGTTCAACTTCAGCGGAAATCGACCCGAATTTTTCACCGTCGATGACAACGCCCTTGCGAAGACTGTCCAGCTTGCTCTGGGTGACAGGGCCATACACCCTGACCCGGTACCGGCGGGCCCAGCCCGTCGACGGCAGTTCAAGCTGCCGGGCAACTTCGCCGTCATTGGTGAACAGCAACAGGCCTTCCGAGTTCAGGTCGAGACGCCCGACAGACAGAACACGGGGCAGGCTGCCCGGCAGGGCATTGAAAACAGTCGGCCGGCCCTGCGGGTCATGCTCGGTGGTTACAAGACCCGGCGGTTTGTGAAACCGCCACAGCCTCGCCGATTCAGGCTTCGGCAGCGGTTTGCCGTCGACAACAATATCATTGTCGGTTGTAACGTTCAGCGCCGGGTCTGTAATCTTTGCGCCATCGACGGAAACCCGACCCTCCGTTATCCAGCGTTCGGCCTCGCGGCGCGAACACAGGCCCGCCCGCGCCATGGCTTTGGCAATTCGTTGCGGGGAATCGGTATCGGTCATGGGGATGCTTCGCAGTTGTGGGTTCGGGCGTCGCACCTTACGCTTCCCGGGCCATGCAGGAAACGCCGAATTCTCCGATGCGGCTGGCATTGTCCGCCGCCCGTAACGCTGCCGACGCCGGTGAGGTGCCGGTCGGTGCGGTCGTTGTGGATAAAGACGGCAAGATCATCGCCACCGCCGGCAACAGGGTGGAGACTGATCAAGATCCGACAGCGCATGCCGAAATTCTCGCCCTGCGCCAGGCTGCCCGCTCTATTGGCTCTGCCCGCCTGACCGGCTGCGATCTGTATGTCACGCTGGAACCCTGTACAATGTGCGCCGGCGCCATCGCCCATGCCCGCATCCGCCGGCTGATCTTCGGTGCGTATGACCCGAAAGGCGGCGGGGTCGAACATGGCGCGCGGGTGTTCGAGCGGGAAACCTGTCATCACAAACCGGATGTTGTCAGCGGCATCGATCAGACTGCTTCGGAAAAGCTGTTGAAGGACTTTTTCGCGGCAATGCGAAGCTGATCCTCTGGCCCATACAAAAACGGGCCGCAGCAGATGCCGCGGCCCGACTTTCACACCTTGTTCTTCAGGCGCTTATTCGAATGTAATCACGACCCGGCGGTTGAGGCGTTCCTTAACACCATCCGCTGTGTCGATCGCCGGATTGGTTTCACCCGAAGAAGCAACCTTGATGTCGCTATCGGCAATTCCACGAGCCCGCAGAGCATCCGCAATCGCATCGACCCGCTTTTTCGAAAGCAGGGCATTATAGTCGTTGGAGCCTGACCTGTCGGTATGACCGATCAGAGCAAGCGTGGATGCGCCACTTTCCCGGAAAGTTCGAACAGCTTCAGCAATGGTGATCTGTTCACCTTCGGCAATGGCCGCACTGTCGAAATCAAAGAAAATGATCATCGCGCCGGGAACAACGACGGGTTCCTGGACAGGTTCCACGGCAGGTACCGGTTCTGGTGGTGCTGTTACGACTGGCTCAAGCGCGGCATCGACTTTCTGCATCCACATTTCAAAATCGGCCCGGCAGGCGGCGATATCCGCCGGCTGATGGTTTTCTTCCTGTTCCTGCATCCAGCAATCGAACATGACCTGCGCCATTGCCGCCGCTTCCGGCGCTTTCTGCGCAGCGCCATCGCTTAGAGCCTGAACCAGACGAACGCGCGCATTTGAAAGAGTGCCAACCATATCGGCCGGCAAGTCGCGCGCCGAAATTTCTTCGGGCGCCGGATTGTTGCCGTCGAGTACGCTGCGTGCGCGAAGGGTAAATACATCGGCGTCGAGCCAGTCGGCTTCCGCCGCTTCCATTTCAGCGAGTTCCACATATCCGGAGTGCAGGCTGGTTTCGTATTCCCCACCCGAAGGTGTTTGCGACTTGATGTCGGGCAGACTGGTGACAGCACACCCGCCCAGCATCAAAGATGACACTGTCAGAGCGCCGATTGTAGGCCAATAAGTTTTCATGTTTTCCCCTTTTAGCTCATTACGAGCATAATGTTATGGATGATAAGAAATTTATACGGTTTGGACGCACGTAACCGTGATCCCGCCGTACCGCCGGAACCTGCGCCTAGAATAGATTTTACCTGTGACTGGCATGTAATGTGTCTTTTTCTATTTACAAGGGCGCAACATCCGCACTGCACCCTTTTTTCAACGCAATCGAGCGCCCGAACAGTTTCTGTAGAGTGAGACAAAAGATCTTTGACCATTCCCGACGACAATTTCTGGCGGGAAACGCCTGCGGCGCGGTTCTTAGCGGCTGCCGCACGAAAAAGGGGCCGCGACTAATGCCGCGGCCCCTTTTTCTTGTATCGATTAATCGATCAGGTGATTATTCGAATGTAATCACCACACGACGGTTTAGGCGTTCCTTTATCCCGTCCGCCGTATCAATCGCCGGCTTGCTCTCGCCCGAGGCAGCGATCTTGATCACGCCATTGGCGATGCCGCGTGCCCGCAGGGCATCGGCCACTGCATCGACCCTCTTCTTCGAAAGCGCCACGTTGTATTCGTTGGAGCCCGACTTGTCGGTATGGCCGGTCAGCGCAAGGGCTGATGCGCCGCTTTCACGGAATGCCCGAACGGCGTCAGCAATGGTAAGCTGTTCTGTTTCAGGAATCGATGCGCTGTCGAAATCGAAGAAAACGATCATCGCGCCGGGCAATGCTGCAGGTTCGGGGGCCGGTTCCGGCTCCGGTTCAGGCGCAGCTGCGACAACAGGTTCAAGGGCTGCTTCCAGCGTCCGCATCCACAATTCAAAATCAGAACGGCAGGCGGCGATATCCGCAGGCTGAATGTTTTCTTCCTGTTCCTGCATCCAGCAGTCGAACATGACCTGGGCCAGGGCCGCCGCTTCAGGCGCTTTTTGCGCTCCGCCGGCACTGAGAGCCTGAATCAGTCGAACCCGGGCATCGGTAAGAGTGCCAACCATATCGGCAGGCAGATCGCGCGCCGAAATTTCCTCGGGCGCCGGGTTATTGCCTTCCAGAACGCTACGCGCCCGAAGCGTGAATGTTTCAGCGTCGGACCAGTCGGTTTCCGCCGCTTCCATTTCCGCAAGCTCAACGTAGCCGGAATGCAGGTTGGCTTCGTATTCACCGCCCGGAGGCGTTTGGGACTTGATATCGGGCAGGCTGCTGACTGCACATCCTGCAAGCATCGCTGACGACAGGGCCAGGACGCTGATCGTGCGCCAATTCATTTTCATGTTTCTTCCCCAGTCTGCTCTGTGTCGAGCATGTTTGTGCGAACCCCTCCGCAGCCTTAAGAATCCACAACGCTGCGACAGAGTCTACGCGTTTCTTCGGAAGTTTTTATGTCCGTCGGACTATGCGATGGTGAAATTTCCGCAATTCGTCCCTATTTCTATCGTATTGACTCGCTAGAATTGAACCTCCAGGACGAAACGACATGCATATTTCGAGCTTCAATCCCTCACGACGGCATTTTCTGGCGGGAGGCGCCTGCGCCTGCGGCGCAGTTCTTACCGGCTGTGGCACGAACAAGGCGACAGGCGACAGCAGTTTCACCGGTTTCTATTCCGTCGAAGACGACATCAAGATGGGCAAGGAGCAGCATCCGATCCTGCTGAAACAGTTTGGCGGCGAATACGACAATGTGCGTATGCAAAACTATGTGACCTCGATCGGCAACAAGGCGGCGGCTTTCTCCGAATACAAGTTTCCCTACAAGTTCACTGTCGTAAATTCACCGATCGTCAACGCCTTCGCCCTGCCTGGCGGGTATGTCTACGTATCGCGCGGGCTGATCGCGCTGGCGTCAAACGAAGCGGAGCTGGCGGGCGTGATTTCACACGAAATCGGCCATGTTACAGCCCGTCATACGGCGGAACGCCTGAGCCAGTCGCAACTGGCGCAGCTCGGCGTCGGACTGGTCGGTATCCTGACCGGCAGTTCGGCAGCGGCGAATGCAATCGGGCAAGGGGCCGGCGTCTATATCCAGCAGTTTTCACAATCGCAGGAGCTGGAAGCCGACACGCTGGGCATCCGTTACATGAGCAAGGCCGGATACGACCCGGATGCGATGACCGACTTTCTGTCGTCACTGCGCGATCATTCGCGGTTCGAGGCGGCGCGGGCAGGACAGGACCCGAATTCGGTCGATGATTACAATATGCTCGCCACACATCCGCGCACGATTGAACGGGTTCAGCAGGCGGAGCGGCTGGCGGCGGTAAACAGGCCGCAAAACCCGTATATCGGTCGCGACACGTACATGAACCAGATCAACGGCATCCTGTATGGCGATGATCCGGAACAGGGCTTCATCGACGGTCGCGAGTTCATTCACCCGGAACTTCGGTTCCGGTTTACCGTACCGGAAGGCTTCCTGCTCAGAAACGGCGCAAGCAAGGTTACCGCCAACCATCCCGATGGCGGCATCATCATTTTCGATATGGGCAAAAGCGCGCGTGGCGTCTCGATGACCGAGTACCTGCAACAGGACTGGACCCGCAACCAGCGGGTTAACGGTCTGGAGAAGATTTCGGTGAACGGCGCGGACGCCGCGACGGGAACCACGGTCGGTCAGTCAGGCAACACCAAGCTGGATGTCCGGCTGGTCGCAATCCGCGGCGACAATGATCAGGTCTACCGGTTTATCTTCGCCACGGTGCCGAACAAGACCAGTACCTTCCAGACAGCCCTGCAACGGACAACCTACAGTTTCCAGCGCATCAGCAAGGCGGAAGCAGCCAAGATAAAACCGAGCCGGCTGATCGTCGTACCGGTTTACAAAGGCGATACCATCGCCTCGCTGTCCCGCACCATGCCGTTCGGTAAATTCAATGAACAGGCTTTCCGCGTGCTGAATGACATGGGACCCAACGACCCCTTGCCGACGGAAGGGGTCGTCAAGGTCGTCGCGTCTTAGCGCAGACCGCGTCGTATTAGTGCGACATCAGCACCGGCACGGTCATGTGATCGAGAATATGGCGGGTAACACCGCCAAGTACCATTTCCCGAAGTCGGGAATGGCCGTAAGCGCCCATCACCAGCATGTCGGCCCCACTATCGGCGACCTGGTTCAGCAGAACGTCATCAACCGACAGATCCTTGTCGGCGAACCGGTTCACTGAAACCTTCAATCCGTGTTCGCTGAGATACCGGGCGATATCCGCACCCGGCACATCGCCATCACTATGGCGCGGATCAACCGACACGACAGATACCGATTTCGCCCGTTCCAGGAAGGGCATTGCATCGGCAACGGCGCGTGCGGATTCACGACTGTGGTCCCAGGCGACCAGAATGTTCTCGCCCATTTTCCCGGCGATGCCGGTATAGGGCACAACCAGTACCGGCCTGCCGGCAGAAAACACGATATCGTCCGGCACATCGCGATAGGCGACGATGTCGACATCCTCATCTTCCTGACCGATCACAATGAGGTCGGAACAGCGGCCGATCCGCGAAACCGTTTCGGCGATCGGCCCGGCGGAATGGTTCCATTCCGCACGGTCCTCGCGTCCGGCTTTCGAGACAGCATCGCGGAACAGTTTTTCCGAATCCGCTGCCTGCTTTTCCATATCCTCTTCAAGCATCTGGAACACTTCCGGCGGAACATGCACCGAGGCATAGGCCGGCATTGCCGTGGGCGGCTTCACAAAAAGCCCCGTCAGATGCGCATCATGTGTTTCAGCAAGGGTGACGGCGGCGGCCAGGTTGCGTTTCGCCCGCTCGGTCGCATCGACATGGACCAGGATACTCGTTAGCGACATGTTCTGTATTCCTCTCATTCAGTCAGTCGTGTTTATTGTATGGTTCCAGTCTGCACCGGATCGCCGCGACGGACCTTGATTTCGATCAATGGTCGTTAACATCGTCAATTTGCGGGCTGAAATTTATCATTGTAACAAGAGGCATGGCGAAGAACCTGAACTCACCGAAAGTCGTTCGCGACGAGACACTGCGCCTCGCGACGACACATCTCGCTGAATCGGCGATCGCCAAAGCCAGCCTTAGGCTTAACAGGGAAATTCGTGAAATAACCCGTACCATCTTTGCCACACCGGTCATCGCGGCATTTTTGGGGTTGGTGTATTCCTTCTACGACGATCAGGTATGGATCGGTATTCTGGCGCTGGTTGCAATAGGCGCCCTGCCGGCGCTGATCGCCTTGCTGATGTTCAAGCTGAATGACAGGCGTACATTGAACAACCGGTTGATCGACGAATACGAACTTCGGCGACGCTACGGCCGGGTCTGACCCCGTTGC
Source organism: uncultured Flavobacteriaceae bacterium (assembly GCA_964352715.1). Taxonomy (GTDB): domain Bacteria; phylum Pseudomonadota; class Alphaproteobacteria; order UBA8366; family Aestuariispiraceae; genus JAVKBW01. The sequence continues at coordinate 47,887 of CAYGSU010000013.1, forward strand.
CTATTTGGCGTGGTTCTGCCTGTACCAGTCGTAGACGGCGGCCAGGCCATCGCGCAACGGCGTCGATGCCCGCCAACCGAGAGCCGAAAGTTTCGCCGGGTCGGACAGCTTGCGCGGCGTACCGTCAGGCTTTGTCCGGTCGAATTCGAGCGTTCCTTCATACCCGACGACATCGCAGATGGTGCGCACCAGATCGGCGATGGTGATTTCCTGACCCGAGCCGACATTCAGCAGGTCCTCGTCGGTCTCATCGACATTCTCCAGCACGAACCGGATTGCATCGGCAAGATCGTCGACATGCAGGAACTCCCGCGTCGGCTCGCCCGATCCCCAGACCTGCATCGATGGCGCGCCCGTTACTTTCGCTTCATGCGCCTTGCGCATCAGGGCCGGAATCACATGGCTGGTTTCCAGATCGAAATTGTCGCCGGAGCCATAAAGGTTGGTCGGCAGCAGGCTGACGGCGTTGAACCCGAATTGCTTGGCATAGGACCGGCACATGACGATACCGGCGATCTTGGCGACGGCGTAGGCCTCGTTGGTCGGTTCCAGCGAGCCGGACAGAAGGGCTTCCTCTCGCATCGGCTGTTCGCAGAATTTCGGATAGATGCAGGTCGATCCCAGAAAGACGAATTTCTTCACCCCGTGCCTGTAGGCCGCGTCGATCAGATTGGTCTGGATCAACAGGTTCTCGCGGATGAAATCGCCTGAATAGATATCGTTGGCGACGATGCCGCCAACTTTCGCGGCGGCGTCGATCACCGCATCGGGCCTTTCCGCCGACAGAAAGGCATCGACTGCGGCCCGGTCTGTCAGATCGAGATCAGCGCGGCTGCGTTCCAGAATATCCGTATAACCCGCGGCGCGAAGGGCCCGGCTGACCGCCGACCCGACCATGCCGCGATGGCCCGCTACAAACACCCGTGCCGAAGCATCAATCACCACCGCGCGTCCTCAAATCGATGTCCGGGCGGTAATGACATGGCCGGCATCGGTCAGCGTGCGTTCCTGTGCGGCCATTTCAATATCGTTGTCGACCATCATCTTCACCAGTTCATCGAACGATACTTTCGGCGCCCAGTTCAGCGTCTCGCGCGCCTTCGTCGCATCGCCGAGCAGGCAATCGACCTCGGTTGGCCGCAGATAGCGCGGATCGAATTCGACGTGATCCTGCCAGACCAGGCCGGCATAGCCGAAAGAGGCTTCCAGAAAATCCCGTACCGACCGGGTTTCACCCGTTGCCACGACATAATCGTCCGGCTTTTCCGCCTGCAGCATCAGCCACATCGATTCAACATAATCGCCGGCGAAGCCCCAGTCGCGCTTGGCATCCAGATTTCCGAGATAGACCTTATCCTGCAAACCGTGCCGGATGCGGCCAACGGCCCGTGTGATCTTGCGCGTAACGAAGGTTTCGCCGCGCCGCGGGCTTTCGTGGTTGAACAGGATGCCGTTCGCAATGAACAAATCGTAAGCTTCACGGTAATTGACGGCATACCAGTACGCGGCAACCTTGCCGACCGCATACGGGCTGCGCGGATAGAACGGGGTCGATTCAAGCTGCGGCGGGTTGGCCGCACCGAACATCTCGGAGCTGCCGGCCTGATAGACCCGGACCTTGCGTTCGGTTTCGATCTGATAGTCGCGGATTGCATCGAACAAACGAAGTGCGCCGGTTGCCACAACGTCGGCCGTGTATTCCGGCTGATCGAAACTGACGCGGACATGGCTTTGCGCCGCAAGATTGTAAACCTCGTCCGGCCGCACCTTGCCGAGCACCCGGCGAATGCCGGACGCATCGGAAAGATCACCGAAATGCAGGATCAGGCGCGGCGACGGCTCGTGCGGGTCGCGGTACAGATGATCGATGCGGTCCGTCGTGAAGGTTGAGGCGCGGCGCATCAGACCATGCACCTCGTATCCCTTTTGCAGCAGAAATTCCGCCAGATAGGAACCGTCCTGACCGGTAATGCCCGTGATGAGTGCTCGTTTCATGTCCGCGACCCTGGTTTTGTCGTTCGCTTGGTAGGTGCCGCCCGGCGCTTGGTCAACCCCCAGCCATGATCGCCCGCATCAAGCCTCTGGTCTAGTCTCAATGCATGCGCTATCCCATGCGCCGACTTCGCATTCCAAAGACGGTGGACAAAATGACGACCAACACGTTTCTGACAATCGACGATATCGACCCGACCGCAAAAATCGCCCTGGTGCGGGGTGACCTGAATGTGCCGATGGATGGCAACCGTGTGACGGATGCAACGCGGCTGGACAGGCTGAAGCCGACAGTTGACGATCTTGTAGCCAGAGGCATGCAGGTCGTGCTGATGTCGCATTTCGGACGACCCAAGGGCAAACGCGTGCCGGAAATGTCACTGGCGCCAATCGCCCCGGCCCTGTCTGACGCGCTCGGCCGGCCCGTCGAAACTGCTGCCGACTGCATCGGCGATGCCGCGGCGACGGCAATTGCACAGGCGAAACCCGGTGCGGTCATCATGCTGGAAAACCTCAGGTTCTACCCGGGCGAGGAAGCGAATGACGAAGATTTCGCCGGGAAACTGGCCGCATTGGGCGATGTCTATGTCAATGATGCTTTTTCTGCCGCGCACCGGGCGCATGCATCGACCCATGCGATCGCGCACCACCTGCCCGCCGTTGCAGGCCGTAATATGGAAGCCGAGCTGAAGGCGCTGAATGCGGCGCTTGGCGATCCGAAACGGCCGGTTGCGGCGATTGTCGGCGGCGCAAAGGTTTCAACCAAACTTCAGGTCCTGAAACATCTGGTGGAAAAGGTCGATATGCTGATTATCGGCGGCGGTATGGCCAACACATTTCTGTCGGCGCAGGGTATATCCGTCGGCAAAAGCCTGTGCGAAACCGATCTGGCCGATACCGCCCGCGATATCCTGGACCGGGCTGCCGAGGCGTCCTGCGAGATCGTTCTGCCGGTCGATGCCCGAATCGCCCCGGCTTTCGAACCAACCCCGAACGCGGCAACCGTTCCGATCGACGCCGTAGCCGACGACCAGATGATTCTCGATATCGGGAAGGCTTCCGCAGACGATCTGGTGCGACGCCTTTCCGGGTGCCGGACGCTGGTCTGGAACGGTCCGATGGGCGCGTTCGAAATCAGCCCGTTCGACGAGGGAACCGTCGCCGTCGCCAAGGCTGCGGCAGACCTTACCAGCCAGGGCAAGCTTGCGTCCATCGCCGGCGGCGGCGATACGGTCGCGGCGCTTAAGCATGCTGAAGTGCTGGAGGCGTTTACCTATGTATCGACCGCCGGCGGGGCTTTTCTGGAATGGATGGAAGGGCGCGACCTGCCCGGCGTCTCCGCCCTTTTCAAGAGCTGACAAGGGCAGCGCCTAATCCGGCTTGCGGGCGACCAGAACCCGGCCTGAGACGGGATTGCCGTATTCGGTGCGCAGGACTTCCTTTGAATCCACCAGCACAGAGAATCCGAGCGCCTCAAGCGTTTTGGCGGCATACGCTTTTGCGTGGCAGTACCGGCCGCTCGATTCAAGCAGGTACTTTGCCTTGCCCCGGTTCTGCTGCACTGAAAAGCCGAGCAGGCCACCCGGTTTCAGCGCCGCATGGAAGCCGGTCAGAACTTCGGTCAGGTCGCCGAAATAGCACAGCACGTCAGCGGCGATAACGGCGTCATACTGCTGTTTCTTTTTTACCAGCAGAGCGTTCAGGTCACCCTTATCAAGCCGGCTGTAGAGTTTCTTCTTTTTCGCGATGGCGAGCATTTCGCCGGACAGGTCGATACCGTCCAGCCGTTTCGCCATCGGCTTCAGCAATGGTCCGCACAGGCCCGTGCCGCAGCCGGCATCGAGAATATGCAGGCCTTTCGACCGGCTGAAATAGCGGCTCATCGCTTCAACGATCAGCGCCGGTGCGCGGTATTCCAGTTCCTCGAGCTTGGTTTCAAAACTGTCGGCGAACTCATCGAATGTCTTGCGCACATAGGCCGCATTCGCGCGGTCCGGCATGTCCGCGCCGGTGACCGCCGCCACCATGTGGGCTGCGATCGGGTTGTCCGGATAATCGGCAAGCCATTGCCGCGCGACGACGACCGCATCTTCCCGCGACCCGGCATGATGCAACCCGTACAGCGCCTTGCCGAGATTGGAATGCACATACTGGTCGGTTGGATCAACATCGAGCGCCTTCAGAAAGTACCGGATGGCGGGGGGATAATCGTCCTGATCGTATCGGACAATGCCGATGGAGTGCAGTGCGCCCTGGTGCGCCGGGTCGATTTCAAGAATCCGGTGATACAGAACTTCAGCCTCGTCCAGGCGGCCGGCATAGTAGTGGACGTCGGCCTGTTCGTAGAGCTCTTCCGGATCGTCGTCGGTCATGCGGCCGGGTCTTTCGTTGGCGCGTTGAGGCAGTACAGCGGCAATGCATACAAGGCCCGACCCGCCTGCTGCAAGTCTGCCTTGTCGAATGCCCGGCCAACCCGCAGAATATGCCTCATGACTGATACCCGCGAAAAGAAAGGCCCGCGCATTCGCCATATACCCGATGGCGACAATATGGAGCGCCTTGTCTGCCCGGATTGCGGATTCATCCAGTACGACAATCCGAAAATCGTGGTCGGCGCAGTCGTCACATTTGGCGATAAAATACTTCTTTGCCGACGGAACATCCATCCACGCAAAGGCTACTGGACGATCCCCGCCGGCTATCTGGAGCTGCATGAGACACCGGTTGACGGCGCGCGGCGCGAAGCGATGGAAGAAGCCAATGCAGATCTGGAAATCGACCGGACATTGGCGATCTATTCAATTCCCAGAATCAGCCAGATCCAGATTCTCTATCGGGCGACGCTGATCGGTGGAACGCACAGCCCGGGACCGGAAAGTCAGGAAACCGCCCTGTTCGACTGGCAGGACATTCCGTGGTCCGAACTCGCTTTCCCGTCCGTCAAATGGGTCCTTACCCAGCACAACAGCGTGCGGGACAAGACGGAATTTGCGCCCTTCAGCAACCCGGACGGCGAAAACGGCGACTATAACAGGGACGAACCGATCGTCTGATCAGGCGGTTTCAGCTCTTGTCGTCGGAATCCGTGTCTTCGTGAACCGTATGGCGGCTGATCATCGGAATCTGCGTGAGCATGAACACCATTGTCAGGCCAAGCGCCCCGAAAACCTTGTAGGTGACCCAGAAATCGTCGGTCTGGGTGCGCCAGACGATCTCATTCATTACCGCCAGGAAGGCAAACAGACAGCCGAAACGAAGAGTCAGCTTGGTCCAGCCTTCCTCGGTCAGATTGAGCGCTGAACTCATCACGAAACGCAGTGGCTGCCGACCGAGCAGAACGCTACCGATCATCACCACCGACAACAGGCCATTGACGATTGTCGGGCGGATTTTGATGAAAGTGTCGTCTTCAAGATAAAGGGTAAGCCCGCCGAGTATCAGCAGGATGGGCGCCATGGCGAGCGGCAGTTTCGGAAACGTGCGGGCCACCGCATAGGAAAGGACAAGCACGACCACAGTGGCAATCATTACCGCTGCGGTCGCTACGAACAGATCGCTCAACAGATACGCCACGAAAAAAACAACCAGCGGGCCGTATTCCGTCGCCGGTCCCAGCCATCGCGGCGGCTGGCGCTTTTCAGATCCTGGATCAGCCACCGGTAGATTTCCTTTCACAATCGTGACGATTGGTTATAAACCGCCACCCCATTCGATCAAGGCGTTATCCGGTGATTTTTCTTTGCCCCGGTTGCCGGTTTTCGCTAGGATTCAGTCATGGTTTTAGGCCCCAGAATAGGTAACGACGGCAGTCCTCGCGTACCGGCCCGCCCTGCTTCCGACATTGCAGGACTGGCGGGACAACAGCCCGGCTCCGCCGATCGTCCGAAAACGAAACGGCGAGTGTTGCCGTCAGTCGATCCGTACGATCTGACGACTGCCTTTGCCAGACTGAAACAACTTTTGAGTCGCGATGCGGGCGAGAAACCCTCGACCCGTATTCCGAATCGCGGTTTTTATCTGAATATCCTGGTATGATTGGCTTTCAAATCATTTAACCGACCGTTCCGTCGGGTCTGGTACCTGAACAGGCTCATGTTGACATCGACAGCGGTCGATCCGACACGAGGCCGTTTTTTGCATCGTTGGGAAACGCTGCGGGAATTGTGATCATGGCGCGGTACGATTTATCTCGACTATCCGTTCTTGTGGTCGAAGATTCCGCGTTCATGCAGAAACTTTTTCTCGGGATACTGCGTGCGCTCGGCATAGAGCGGATAACCACCTGTGACAACGGCGAGGAAGCCATTCGCGTCCTGTCGCCGAGAAACGACGCTTCCAAACCAATGGTCGGCATGACCGGTGTCGACCTCATCCTGTGTGACCGGTTCATGCCGGTGGTTGATGGCGCGATGTTCCTTCGCTGGCTGCGACGGTCTGAAAAATCGCCTGACCGTTTCCTGCCGGTCATCATGATATCAGCGGCGGCGGATATCGATGTTCTGTTCGAAACGCGGGATGCCGGTGTCGACGAATTTCTCGCCAAACCGTTTTCTGCCAATTCTGTCGTCAGCCGTATCGCCTCGGTTATCGAAGCGCCCCGGCCCTTCATCTATTGTCCGACATTTTTCGGACCGGACCGCAGGCGCAAGGCGACGGCTGTTCAGAAAGACAGACGCGTCATGAGCACGGACGATATTGAAGTGCTGCATAGTGGCAAAGGTCTGCCATCGACCAAAAATTCCAAAAAGAAGGTCTGGATATTCAAGCTACAGCGCCATCTGAAGGCAAAGCTGACGACCGGGTACGATAACACCGATGGCCCGATGTTCGATCCCGATCTGATTGCGGCGGCCGAAGCAAAGATCCTGGAAATGGAGGGCGATTATACCGATTGGGTCCAGGACTCGATCAACGAAATGGATGAAGCCCATCGCGCCATGGTCGAAGACCCGGAGACAAGCCAGCAACAGATGGCGTCTATTCACCGGATCGCGCTGGAATTGCGCGGCCAGGGCGGCATCTTCGGCTATCCGCTGATGACCCAGTTCGGCAAATCACTGTATGAAACGACGGCAGAAAACGTCGAGCCGACACCGAAACTGCTGGATCTGATTGAAGCGCATATCGATCTGATCAATGTCGTGGTCAAACAAAAGATCAAGGGTGACGGCGGCGAACTCGGGCGCGAACTGCTGAACAACCTGTCAAAGGCGAAGAAGAAGTTCTCCGCTACGCGCTAGGCCGCATCGCGCCACTTGATGGAACAGCCGATGCTGGCGTTCTGGTCCTGCGGCCCCTTGCCCGTGCGGGCAACCTGCAGCATGGCCTCCAACAGTTCATCTTTTGCACCGGGCGTCGGCTTGTCACGGCGTCCGTCATCCAGCCGGCCTCGGTACTGCAGTTCGAGATCGCTGTTGAATCCGAAAAAGTCTGGCGTGCAGATCGCATCATAGGCGCGGGCGATTTCCTGGCTTTCATCATGCAGATAGGGAAAGCAGAACCCGTTTTCGTCGGCAAAATCCACCATCTTGTCGAAACTGTCGTCGGGGTAGGCATCCGCATCGTTGCTGCAGATCGCCGCGATGCCGATCCCCGCCTCCTGCAACTGTTTCATCTGTGGAACCAGTCGTTCGGTTATGCCAACCACATACGGGCAGTGATTGCAGATGAACATGATCAGCGTGCCGTTCGGGCCGGCGACATCGGCCAGCGAGTAGGATTGCCCGTCGGTGGCCGGAAGCGTGAAGTCAACGGCTTTCCAGCCGAAATCGCAAAGCGGGGGTATGGCAGCCACCATCGTGAAAGCTCCTGTCCGTGTTGGTCATATTCCAGCCCCCTAGAATGCGGAAAACAGCCATCATCTGCAACCACCGGCCCTATGTAATTGGCACAAGTTTAAGTCTACCGCCCGTGAATGGATTGGGGTTTTAGTAGGTCAACCCGGCGTGGTATGCCTGACGGACCAGATAACGTTGCCCCACCTGTCCTGAAAAACAAGAATAGGAAAAAGATCGTGCCGACACCCTTGCTTTCCGTATCCCGTCGTACCCGCAGCACCCCGTTCACCAACCGAGTCACAGCGGCCGGGGTGAAAGCCTACACGGTCTATAATCACATGTTGCTGCCGACCGTTTTTGAATCGGTCGAGGAGGACTACCGACACCTGAAGACAGATGTGCAAGTGTGGGACGTTGCCTGCGAGCGCCAGGTGGAAATTTACGGGCCAGATGCGTCCCGTCTGGCACAGATGCTGACGCCACGTGATCTGAGCCGGATGCACCCGGACCAGTGTTTCTACACGCCGATGGTCGACGAAACCGGTGGCATGCTGAACGACCCGGTTACCTTTCAGCCGACGGAAGACCGCTACTGGGTATCGATTGCGGACAGCGACCTGCTGTTCTGGATTAAGGGTTTGGCCGACGGCATGCGGTTGGAAGTTCATGTCGACGAACCGGATGTCTCGCCGCTGGCGATTCAGGGGCCGAAATCGGATGATCTGGCCGCGAAAGTTTTCGGCGAGGAGGTTCGTAATATCCGCTTTTTCCGGTTCAAGAAACTGCCCTTCGAGGGGCATGACTTCATCGTCGCCCGGTCCGGCTATTCAAAACAGGGCGGTTTTGAAATCTATGTCGACAACTATGATCTGGCGGAACCTTTATGGGATGCCCTGTTCAAGGCGGGCGAAGAATTCAACGTAAGAGCCGGCTGTCCGAACCTGATCGAGCGTGTGGAAGGCGGCATGCTTTCTTACGGCAACGACATGACCCGGGAAAATACGCCGCACGAATGCGGTCTTGGAAAATTCTGCAACACGCAGGAAGCGTTCAGTTGCGTTGGCCGCGACGCCTTGCTTCGCGTGGCGGCGGACGGGCCTTTGCGCCAGATTCGCTCGCTGGCGATCGATGGCGACGCGTTGCCGCCATGCAGCTATCTGTGGCCGGTCTTTGCGGATGGCGAGCAGATCGGTCAGGTTTCGTCCGCTGCCTGGTCACCGGACTACACCTGCAATGTTGCCATAGCGATGATTTCGCTTTCTCATTGGGACGACGGAACACGGGTCGAGGTGGAAACACCCGGCGGCATGCGAACCGCCACCGTCAAGGAACAGGCCTTCATCTAAAAGAAAGGCCAAAACCAAAAAAAAGAACGCCGGGAGGAAACGACATGGATAAGCACTACGAAGCGTTACCGAAAACCGCGGCGAACTTCGTGCCGCTTTCACCACTGTCGTTTCTGAAACGAACGGCGGATATCTTCCCGAAACGGCTTGCACTGGTTTACGGAGACCGGCGCTACACCTGGGCAGATGTCCGCGCTCGGACAAGCAGGCTCGCGACAGCACTGCAAAAACGGGGGATCGGCAAGGGCGACACGGTGTCGATCATGGCGACCAACACGCCGGAGATGTTCGAGGCCCATTTCGGCGTGCCGATGGCCGATGCCGTTCTGAATTCGATCAACACCCGGCTTGAGGTCGATACCGTCTCGTACATTCTCGACCACAGCGACGCTAAGGTCGTTCTGGTCGATACCGCCTTTTCCGGTGTCGTTTCAAAGGCGCTGGAAAGCATCGACCGCGACATCCTGGTCATCGATATCGTCGATGCGGCGGGACCGGGAGGCGAGCGGATCGGATCCATGGATTACGAGTCATTGCTTGCCGAAGGCGAGCCCGATTTCGACTGGCCGGGACCGGTTGACGAATGGCAGGCGCTGGCGCTGAACTATACATCCGGCACGTCGGGCCGCCCGAAAGGTGTGGTTTATCACCATCGCGGCGCGTATCTGATGAGTATGGGAACAGCTACGGGCTGGGAACTGCCGCACCATGCGACATACCTTTACACGGTGCCGATGTTCCATTGTAACGGCTGGTGCCATGTGTGGACCATGACCATGATGGCGGCGACCGTCGTCTGTTGCCGCGCCGTCAGCGCAGCGGCCATCTTCAACGCGATCCGAGATCACAGGATCACCCATTTCGGCGGCGCGCCCATCGTGCTGTCGATGCTGATCGATGCGCCGGATGACGTGAAATGCCGTTTCGACCACAAGATTGACGTCTTGACGGCCGGTGCGCCGCCGCCCGCCGCAATCCTCGAAAAAACACGGGCGCTCGGATTCAATGTCATGCAGGTTTACGGCCTGACGGAAACCTACGGGCATGTTACCCAGGCGCTATGGCGCGAGGAATGGAATGACAAAAATTTCGCAGAACAGGCGGAATTGCAAAGCTGGCAGGGCGTCACCTTCCCGATGATGGAAGGCGCAGTCGTCATTGATCGTGAAACCGGCGAGATTCTGCCGCGCGACAGCGAAAGCCAGGGCGAAATCGTCATCCGGGGTAACGCGGTGATGAAAGGCTATTACAAGGCGCCTGAGGCAACCGAAGAGGCATTCAAGGGCGGCTGGTTCAATTCCGGCGACGGCGCGGTCTGGCACGAGAATGGTTATATCCAGATCAAGGACCGGTTGAAGGATGTCATCATTTCCGGCGGCGAAAACATTTCGTCTGTCGAGGTGGAAGGCATTCTGTATCGTCATCCGGCGGTCGCCGCGGTAGCCGTGGTTGCCAAGCAGGACGATAAATGGGGCGAAGTTCCCTGCGCCTTCATCGAATTGAAGCCGGGGCAAAACCCGACAGAGGAAGACATCATCAATTTCTGCCGTGAACACATGGCCGGCTTCAAACGCCCGAAAAAGGTTGTCTTCGGTGAGATACCGAAAACCGCGACCGGAAAAATTCAGAAATTCATCTTGAGAGAAAAAGCCCGGACCCTTTGAGTTTGCCCGGGACACAACGGAAGGAGAGTTATCGAAAATGAGCTTCAACGCCCTGTTGGTCGAAAAAGACGAGGACGGAAAAACCAGTGCATCGGTGCAGCAGTTGGATGATTCCCGTCTGCCGGACGGCGATGTAACGGTTGCGGTGGAATATTCAACCGTCAACTACAAGGACGGTTTGTGCATCGGACCCGGCGGTGGCCTGGTTCGCAACTATCCGCATGTTCCCGGCATCGATTTTTCAGGCACCGTCGAAGCCTCCGACGATAACCGTTACAAACCGGGCGACAAGGTCGTCCTGACCGGCTGGCGGGTCGGCGAAGCCTGGTGGGGCGGCTATGCCCAGAAGGCACGGGTCAAGGCGGACTGGCTGGTGCCGCTGCCGGAGGGTATATCGACGCGCAATGCAATGGCCGTCGGTACGGCCGGCTTCACTGCCATGCTTGCCGTCATGGCGCTTGAGGATCACGGGCTGAAACCCGGCAACGGCCCGGTGCTGGTAACCGGCGCGGCCGGCGGTGTCGGCTCTGTCGCAACGGCGATCCTGTCGAAACTCGGTTACGAGGTCGCTGCGGTGACCGGCCGACCGGAGACCGCCGACTATCTGAAATCGCTTGGCGCAACCCAGATCGTGGCACGCGAGGAAATCAACGAGACCGTCAAACGGCCGCTTGAAAGCGAAACCTGGGCGGGTTGCATCGATGCGGTCGGCGGCGCGATGCTGGCCCGGGTGCTGGGCCAGTTGAAGTACAATGCCTCGGCGGCGGCGGTCGGCCTCGCCGGCGGCACGGATCTGCCGGCAACGGTAATTCCTTTCCTTTTGCGCGGCGTCAATCTGCTCGGCATCGACTCAGTCATGCGGCCCTATGACGACCGGGTTCGGGCCTGGGGTCGGATCGCCGGCGATCTGCCGATGGACAAGCTTGAATCGATGATCGAGCCGGCAACGCTTGCCGATTTGCCCGCCCTTGGAAAAGCAATCCTGAAAGGTCAGGTAAAGGGTCGCGTTGTCGTCGATGTAAACGCCTGACACCTTTGCACCTTTAGACGCAGGGCAAAACTCAGGGCTGAAACCCATGCAGAAAGTTGTAGCACCATGTCGTTGCTGATCGATATACGGGATCCGGGCTGGATGACCGAAGAGGACTTGCGTGACCAGATTGCGCCATTGCTGCCTGATGTGACCATTCATGCGGGCATCGACGACGGCGATATGACGGACGTTACAATGATGGCGGCGGTACAACTGTTCCCCGGCGTCGCAGCCGGGCTGCCGTCGCTTCAGATGATCCAGAAGCTCGGCGCCGGCGTCGACGGTATCGTCCGGGACCCGGACCTGCCGTCGCATGTCAGGGTCACACGGCTGAAACCGGACGGACCGGCACAGGAAATCGCCGAATACTGCCTGGCCTATGTTTTGCGGGAACAGCGCAACATGCCTGCGCATGAGGCCGATACGGCAAAGAAAAAATGGGTGCAGATCGCCCCCCGCATTACATCGGAACTGACGGTCGGTGTGCTGGGGCTCGGCCATATCGGTGGCCGTACGGCCCGCCTGTTCGCTCAGATGGGATACCGGGTGCTGGGTTGGGCGCGGTCACAAAAGTCAATCGATGGCGTGGATTGCCGTGCCGGTCTGGACGCCCTGCCCGCGATGCTGGGCGAATGCGACTTTGTCTGCTCTATTCTACCGTCGACGCCCGACACGGTAGATCTGTTTGACAAGACGTTGCTAGGAAAGATGAAACAGGGTGCCGTTTTCATCAATGCCGGCCGGGGTGACCTGATTGTCGATGCCGATCTGATCGCCGCGCTGGATACCGGGCTCGGCGGCGCAGTGCTGGATGTGTTCCGCTCCGAACCGTTGCCGGAAGATCATCCATACTGGACCCATGACAAAGTGACCATCACTCCCCATGTATCGGGCTGGCATGCGGAAGACGCCCATATCGCCATCGCCGAAAACTACAAACGGCTGACCGAAGGCCGTCCGCTGCTGAACGAGATTGACCGAAGCGCCGGTTACTGATGCAGGCCTGATCGAGGAACGACATCTTTATGCTGAAAAACAGGTCCATCGGCATCGGTGTGCTTGCCTGGGTTCTGGCTGTGTTTATGGTCGCTACAGCCAACCTGACATTTTTTGCCAACACGACGGCGGTGTACAGTTTTGCTGATAATGCCCCGTTCCTGATATCGCAGACCGTGGTTCTGGTGGCGGTGATGGTCTTTGTAGCCGCCGTGTTCAGCCTGATTCTGCCGTTCAGGCTTGTGGCGACACTGATGCTGCTTGTCGCCGCACCCGCCGCCTATTTCATGGACACGTTCGGAACGATTATCGATACGGAAATGGTCCGTAACGTCCTGGAGACAGATGTAAACGAGGCCGGCGATCTGATGAGCAGCGGCTTCTTAGTGAAACTGGTTCTGCTCGGCATCCTGCCTGCGATCGTCGTCTGGATCCTTCCGATGAAATCGCGGAGCTTCCTGCGGCGAGAACTGATGCTCGCGGCAACTGCCGGGATAGCGCTTGTGGTTGCGTTGGCGTGCATGCTGCCGTTCAGCGACGCCTATGCCAGCTTTTTCCGCGAACACAAGCCGCTACGCTATTACACAAATCCGACGTATCCGATCTATTCCGCCGCCAAGTTTCTGGTCGACAGCAACAAAACCGCTACCGATCAGCCGTACCAGGAGGTCGTCGACAAGGCCGAAATCTCGGCCGAGGACGAATCCCACGAACTCGTCATCGTCGTCGTCGGCGAAACGGCCCGCGCCGATCATTTCGGTTTGCTTGGATATGGGCGCGACACAACGCCAATGCTGTCGAAGCGCGAAAACATTGTCGGCTTCACCAATGCGAAATCCTGCGGCACCTCGACGGCGATTTCGGTACCTTGCATGTTCTCTCTCAGCAATCGCGACGAATTCAAGATCGAGACAGCCAACCAGACCGAGAACGTGCTGGATGTTCTGGTCAAGGCAGGCGTCAACGTGGTCTGGCGCGATAACAATTCAGGTTCGCAGGGCGTTGCGGGCAGAATCACCTACCAGAACTACAAGCATGCCGACACCAACCCGAATTGCGACGATGTTGAATGCCGCGATCCGGGCATGCTGGTCGGTCTTTCGGAAATCGTTGAGGCCAACCCCCGGGATACGTTGATCGTGCTGCATCAGATGGGAAGCCACGGACCGGCCTATTTCAAACGCTATCCGCCGGAATTCGAACGGTTCACACCGGTTTGCCGCTCCATCGAGCTTCAGGAATGCAGCGACGAAGAAATCATCAATACCTTCGACAACACCATCGTTTACACAGACTATTTTCTCGATCAGGCCATCAGGTTTCTTGAAGACCACCAGAATAGGTATGAAACGACCCTGATCTATATGAGCGATCACGGCGAGTCGCTGGGCGAACTCGGTGTCTATCTGCACGGTATGCCGTACTGGATCGCCCCGGAGGCGCAGACCCATGTGCCGATGATTGTCTGGGCAAGCCCGTCATCCGACATCGATCTCGTCGCCCTGCGCGATATTCGCGACGCGCCGGTCGCACATGATGATTTCAGCCGGATACTTCTCGATTCGTTCGAGGTTGAAACCGACGTCGGCCACGTGAGCGAGAATGCCATGGCAATCCCGATGAAGTCTGAAGCCTACCATGATTAAGCTGTGTTTCGCGGCCCTTGCCGCGACGCTGGCCCTGTTTCACTGGACGTCGGCAGATCTGTGGGTGCAATCGTTCTTCTTCAACGCCACAACCGGTCACTGGGTGTGGAGCAAGCAGGAACCAATCAGCCATTTTCTGCTATATGACGGGCCTCGCCTGTTGCTGGGATTAATCGGTGTGGCGGCTCTGGTGCTGTTTGCCGCGCAGAAATGGGTCAGCTGGGCCCGTCATTACCGGCGTGGCCTGTTGATTGTGGCCCTATCCGTTGCGCTTGTTCCCACCACAACCGCGCTTTTGAAAGAAGCGACGAATGTCGCCTGCCCTCGAAAGCTCGAAGAATTCGGCGGCAAACTGCCCCATGTCGATGTTTTCGAGATCTATCCCGAAGGGACGCGCCCGGAGTCGCGCCAGCGCTGTTTCCCAGCCAGTCATGCAAGCGCCGGCTATTCGCTTCTGTCACTGGTTTTTCTGTTCCGACGGAAACGCAGCAAGGTTCTGGCCGGTATCACCGCCCTGGCGGCCGGGTCGGCGATGGCGATTTACAAAATGTCCATCGGTGACCATTTCCTGAGCCACACAATCGTGTCGCTGGAAATAGCCATTCTGATTATCGCGCTGATATCGATTGGCACGAATCGCATTCTGCCGGATCGATATGAACCTTCACAAACGAACGGATAGTTCCGGCCAGCCGGCCGTCAGGCAGCGATTTTACGAGGGCGCCCGATGAGCCCCAGACCCAGCAACCCGGTAATCAGCAGTGGCAGGGCGGCAGGAACCGGTACCAGATTGACGCTGCCTTCCAGGCCCTGAACGAACGCAAGGTCGAAGCCGGGCGACGACCCGCCGTTGTCCAGCCCGACAACCCTCACCGCATTGATGAAACCGGTGAAGCCGGGAATGTCATTCAGGTCGAGACCCGTGGTCGAATTGCCGAATGCCGTGCCCAGGAACGTGAAGGTGGATCCGAAATCGGACGATACAAACACGTTTGCATCTTCCGCACCGTTGCCAAGTTCGGAAATGAAAATATCATTGCCCGCGCCGTTGAAAATCTGCGCACCGGCAAAACCGAGCGTGATGAAGGAACCGGTCGGCAGGGAAACGAACGTGTTAACGTTGCCGTCAGTCGCAACACTGGTCAAAACCGGTACAGGGGACGAACCGCCTGAGCTTCCATACGGTCCGGCAATCGGTCCGGCGCCGGAATCGAAAAAGTCGATCACTGTGTTCGCAACGACCGTCGCCGCTTGCGCCGGCAAGGCAGCGCCGGCAAAAAGCAAAGCAGTCGCAACCAACCCATACATGCGTTTCTGTATCATCTTGTCCTCACGGAAAAATTTCACTGTCACCTTAAGACGGTCATTTCAAAAGACAATCAACGGCGGTTTGCGGTTGTTGACAGGCGTTCAAAGATACAACGCCACGCTTCATTGACGGAGCCTAGTTCAACCCCATCATGCCACGGGCATAGTCTTTGGCATCGAAGGGCCGCAAATCATCGGCGCTTTCCCCGACGCCGATGGCGTAAACCGGCAGCCCAAACCGTTCCGCCAGCGCCACCAACACGCCGCCTTTCGCGGTGCCGTCAAGCTTGGTCAGCACAAGCCCGGTCACGTCGATCATGTCCTTGAAAATCTGCACCTGGGACAACGCGTTCTGCCCGACCGTGGAATCCAGCACCAGCACAGTATCGTGCGGTGCGGTTTCATCCTTCTTCTTGATGACGCGGATAACCTTCTGCAATTCCGCCATCAGGTCTTTCTTGTTCTGCAACCGGCCGGCGGTATCGACCAGCAGCACATCGACGCCTTCGCGCGCCGCGCGGTCCATCGCATCGAACACCAGGCCGGCGGCATCCGATCCCTGCTTCGAGGAAACAACCGTGCATCCGGCGCGCTCGCCCCAGACCTGCAATTGTTCGATCGCTGCCGCGCGGAAGGTATCGCCGGCTGCCATCATCACGGTCTTGCCTTCTTCACGCAGTCGCTTCGCCAGCTTGCCGATGGTGGTTGTCTTGCCGCTGCCGTTAACGCCGGCGACCAGAATGACATGCGGTCTGCCGGTATGCGGAAACGACAGTTCCTTTGCCACCGGTTCGACCAGCTTGGCGATTTCGTCGGCCAGGGCGGCGCGGATTTCCTCCGGTTCGATTTCCCTGTCGAACCTGCCCTTGGAAATTTCCTGAACCACCTTTGCCGCGGTCGCCGGGCCGAGATCGGCCATCACCAGCAGATCTTCCAGATCTTCCAGCGCGGCCGCATCCAGCTTGCGTTTGGTGAAGATATCGGAAATGCCGTCGACCAGTTTCGATGATGACTTGCGAAGCCCGTCCTTCAGGCGCTGAAACCAGGATGTACTCATGCAGCGCGGTCCATGATCCGGTCGGCGACAAGCCGACCGTTTTCTACACCGCCGATGCGCACCGTCACCAGATCGCCCGACACCGTATCGCCACAAACCAGAACCGGAGCGAAACTTTCCGTCCGACCCATGCCATCCTTCTCGATCAACACGGTTTCGATCTTGCCGACGCGGCTTTGCAGATAGGCGGCAAGGCGTTCGTCGCCCTTTTCCCTGAGCCGTGCCGCGCGGGCCTTGCGTTCCGATTTCGGCACCTGGTTCGGAATGCGCGCCGCCGGCGTGCCGTCGCGTTTGGAATACGGAAAGACATGCAGATAGGTCAGGCCGCATTCGTCGACGATATCCAGCGTGTTGCGGAACATCTCTTCCGTTTCGGTCGGGAACCCGGCAATCAAATCCGCGCCGAACACCGCATCGGGCCGCAGCGAGCGGATGCGGTCGGCAAGCGCAATTGCTTCCTCGCGGGAATGGCGGCGCTTCATGCGCTTCAGGATCATGTTGTCGCCGGCCTGCAGCGACAGATGGAAATGCGGCATCAACCGGTCTTCCTCGGCGATCAGGCGAAACAGGTCATCATCCATTTCGATACAATCGATGGAGGAAATCCTCAACCGTGGCAATTCCGGCACCAAAGCCAGCAGCCGGCGGATCATCTGGCCCAGGGTCGGCGCACCCGGCAGGTCCGGCCCGAAGGACGTAATATCGACGCCGGACAACACAACTTCCCGGTATCCGTTTTTGACCAGCTTGCGCACCTGCGCGACGATCTCGCCGATTGGCACCGACCGGCTGTTGCCGCGCCCGAACGGAATGATGCAGAACGTGCAGCGATGGTCGCAGCCAGTCTGGACCTGCACGAAGGCTCGGGTCCGGTCAGCGAAATCGTCGATCCCGCCATCGACCATGTGGCCGGCGGTTTCGGTGACCGACATGATATCGTTCACCAGCACCCGCGCCTCGCCGCCAAAAACATCGGGTCGCAGCTTTTCCTCGTTTCCGATCACCCGGTTGACTTCCGGCATCGCCGCATAGGCTTCCGGGTCGATCTGCGCCGCACAACCGGTAACGATGATCTGCGCATCCGGGTGCTTACGCCGCACCTTGCGGATCGCCTGCCGTGCCTGGCGTTCCGCTTCCGCCGTCACCGCGCAGGTATTCACAATGATAGTGTTGTCGATGCCGGCCTCTTCGGCATGGCCGCGCATCACTTCGGATTCATAGGCGTTCAGCCGGCAGCCGAAGGTCAGGATATCCAGCCCGGTTTGCGTATTCGCGCTCATGACTGCCAAGTCCCGTGGAAACTGACAGCTGTCGGCCCGGTCATCATGACTCCGTTCTCGCCGTCCCAGTCAACACGCAGGCGGCCGCCGTCGAGATCGATATCGGCCCCGCCCTGCACCAGCCCGCGCCGGATCGCCGCGACCACGACGGCACAGGCGCCGGATCCGCAGGCTTCTGTGATGCCCGCGCCGCGTTCCCAAACCCGCATGCGGATCGACCCGTCCGGCCTGACGGTTGCGAATTCGGTATTGGTGCGTTCCGGAAACAGCGGGTCGTTTTCAACCTTTGGGCCGATCTCTTCCAACGGCACGGCTTCGGCATCTTCTACGAAGAATATGCAATGAGGGTTGCCCATG
>CAYGSU010000014.1:0-2310 GCA_964352715.1 uncultured Flavobacteriaceae bacterium
TGTTTCTTGCAGGCCAGCCTGAAACGGTTGCGGATCATCTCGGCATAGGGGCCTTCGCCGGTCAGGCGCTTGCCCCAGGTGCTGTCATAGGCCTTGCCCTTGCGGGTCTGGCGAACCAGCGACAGAACACGGTCCTTCTTGTCCGGCGCGTGGGTATCCAGCCATTCCTCGACAAGGCTCTTGATCTCCAGCGGCAGGCGCAGCAACACATAACCGGCCCGCACCGCACCGTGGTCGGCGGCAGCCTCGATCAGGCGTTCGATCTCCCAGTCGGTGATTGCCGGGATAATCGGCGCGGTCATCACCCCGGCGGGGATACCGGCATCAGTCAGCGTTCTGACGGCGGCCAGGCGTTTGGACGGGGTCGACGCGCGCGGTTCCAGTTTGTTGGCCAGATGCGCATCCAGCGTGGTGACCGACAGGTACACGGAGGCCAGCCCCTTTTCCGCCATCGGGGCCAGGATATCGATATCGCGCAGAACATTGGCTGATTTCGTTACGATAGACAGCGGATGGTTGAAGTCGGACAGAACCTGCAGGATATCCCGCGTCAGGCCGACCGACCGGTCTACCGGCTGATACGGGTCGGTATTGGTGCCGAGCGCCATCACGGCCGGCGCGTAACCCGGCTTCGACAGCTCCTTTCGCAGCAGGGCCGCAGCGTCGGGTTTGTAAAACAGCTTGGTTTCGAAATCGAGGCCGGCGGACAGACCGTAATAGGCATGGGTGGGCCGGGCGAAACAGTAGACACAGCCGTGTTCGCAGCCGCGATACGGGTTGATCGACCGGTCGAACGGAATATCGGGAGATTTGTTGCGAGCAATGATCGACCTGGCGCTGTCGATCCCCAGTTCGGTGCGCAGTTTCGGCGGTTCTTCTTCCATCGCGCCCCAACCGTCGTCGAAGGCGACGCGCGATTGCGGTTCGAACCGTCCGACGGCGTTCGAAACCGTGCCGCGCCCTTTATGGTAGCGGCGATCAGGATCGTTTGCGATGTTCTCTCTATGTTCCATAAAAGAACATAAATAGAACAAATCATCTCTCGTCAAGTCGATTCGCTCAGGTGGTTTCGTGTTCCCGCAGACGCGGCATCAGTTCCACGAAATTGCAGGGGCGGTGCCGGAAATCGAGCTGAAACCGCAGGATTTCATCCCAGCCGTCCTTGCAGGCGCCGGACGAGCCGGGCAGGGCGAACAGGTAGGTGCCCTTTGCCAGGCCTGCCATGGCGCGGCTCTGGATTGTCGAGGTGCCGATCTTCTTGGCCGATATCCAGCGGAAGTATTCGCCGAAGCCGGGAATATCCTTTTCGCAGACTTGCAGCATCGCTTCCGGCGTCACATCGCGGCCGGTCAGGCCGGTGCCGCCGGTTGATATGATGACATCGACATCGTCGCGCTCGATCCAGGTGCGGAATTGTCGGGCGATGACCTCGGCCTCATCCTTGACGATGGCGCGGTCGGCCAGAACATGGCCATCCTCGATCAGCCGGTCGACCAGCAACTGGCCCGACTTGTCGTCGTCATAGGTTCGGGTATCGGATACGGTCAGCACCGCGATATGGACGGATTTGAACGGCAGTTTTTCGTCGATCGGCATGGTACGTGGCTCCCGCAACAGCAGAACCCGCGGTTCCGCAGTCAATTGCAGTCATTGTTCTCTTCAATAGATAGGCAGCCGGATGGCCGGTAAAAAGAGTTAATTGCCGGAGGCAAGCCTGAGGCCGCTGTCATCGTTGTCGAGCGCGATGTAGACGGGCCAGTTTCCGGCCAGAAGGGCATCCATCGTCGGCGCGGGCTGACCCATACGGATGCGGTAGATCCACAGATTGCTCAGCACATGTTCCATATAGAGCCGTGTTTCACGTGACGGCAGGCTTTCGATGAACAGCAGCGGGTCGCCTTCGTAATCGACCTTTTCACGCCATTTCTGCAGGTTGCCGGGACCGGCATTGTAGGCAGCCAGCGTATAGAAAAGATTGCCGCCGATATTCGGATCCTGCAGCAAATGCTGGATGTATTTCTGGCCCAGCGACATGTTGTAGGCCGGGTCGAACAGCCGCTGGCGTTCGCTGCCGCTCATTCTTGTGCCTGCCATATAGCCTGCTGTTGCCGGCATAAGCTGCATCACACCGCTGGCGCCGGCCCTGCTTTCGGCGTTCGGCCTGAAACGACTTTCCTGCCGGATGAAGGCGTAGATCAGCGACCGGTCGATCTTGAAGCCGTCTTCCGGTTCCCAGTGCGGCATCGGATAGATCGCGGCATCCAGGCGAATGCCGTGCTTGCGTTCCATCAGCGCACCGATTCTGTAGGC
>CAYGSU010000014.1:2410-43062 GCA_964352715.1 uncultured Flavobacteriaceae bacterium
CGGCATCCAGGCGAATGCCGTGCTTGCGTTCCATCAGCGCACCGATTCTGTAGGCAAGGTCGGCCAGTCCGCCTTTATCGGCGGCGGCCAGCAGCACCTGTGCCAGATCCAGCGGCAGGGCGAGGGCAAAACGTTGCAGTTCTGCCTCGGCCCGAGCCGATTCGCCGACCTGAACCAGCGCCATGGCGCGACGGGCTGCGGGAATTCTGTCAAGCAGACGGGTTTGCGACGGTGTCAGTTGCGGCAGTTCCCAATCGAAATTCGGCTGTGCGCCGAGGCTGCGGATGGCGAGCAGACCATAGAAGCTGCGCGGTTCAGCCGCTGCCTTTTTCAGCCAGCCTGATACGGATTGCGGCGTGCCGCCCACCAGATGCACGCGTGACGCCCAGAAAGCAGCTGCCGACCGTGCCCAGTCGGACACGAATTCCGCATCGGCCATCGCCTCGAACAGCGTTGCAGCCGTCTTGTAGTCTTTCAGGCGGTATGCCGCGAGGCCGCCCCACCAGGCGGCGTTTACGGCGTTGCCGCCAATCAGGTTGATGGCGTCGATGGCAACCGAAACCGCCTCATGATCCTTGTGATACCTGAAATAACCACGGGCGATAACGCCAAGGCTTTCCGCCCGGCTGACGGAATCGAAAATCTTCCGGTTTCTTTTCGACGACAGAAGATCAAGCGATGCCGTGACCGTGCCACGCTGGACCCAACTGCGAATCTGGCGCTGCACCTGGCGAATTTCATTGCGCTGGGCCTGGTTGCGATAGTCTCTTTCGATCTTTTTCTTCTTCGTCTGGACAATCGCGGAATCGCTATCCACGGCCAGATCCGCCGGCATGGCGTCTCTCGGTTCCATCGGATACGTGTAATTGGCCGGTCGGCGTTTCAGCGCAAGGCTGTAAACGCGCGCGGCATCCGGATGATCGGCATAGCGGGCCATCCAGCCTTTCAGTTCGGCATAGCTTGACCGGTACTTGGTGGGGTGCATGTACCGCTGATACATGACATGGCCCAGCAGCAGGTCGTCTTCCAGCTCGGCAATAAGCTTGCCGGCTTCCTTCCAGTGACCGTCATCCTGAAGGTGAAAAATTTCCCGGTATCGTGCGGCGTCAGCGGCGGAAAGGGGGGTCGGCAGAGAGACGGCCTCTGATGATTCTTCACCCCAGGCCGGCGTCAGCGATGCTGTGTCGGTGCTGCTCGGTACAGTCTGTTGCGCCGCCAATGGACCGGATGTCAGGATGCCGGCACAAAACATACCCACAAAAACATAACCGGCACCGCAATGGCGCGAGACAATTTTCAGAATGGAATTCAAACCTGCCCCTACCCGTTATCTCATCGGTTCTGGTCGGCAATTTCTGCGACCTGACGACCATACCCCAACGCGAGACCTTACTTTTTATAGGAAGATTTGGCGTTCGTCGAGTTTTTGAGGACTTTTGTTTGTGGATAAGAGGATTATTTCCGATTATTCGCAGCGCTTGAAAAATAAAGGTTCACCCGCTTCCTCACGCTCCGCCCGGCATTTCGGGCCTGGTGTGGGCAAACGGGTGAACCTGTTCGATGCAGCGACTGCACCGAAAAATCAGCGGCGAACCGGAAGCTCACCCGATTCTGCTGCGTAGTCGACGTCATAGCGGGTCAGTCCGATATCGTCGAGCATGCGGGGATCCATTGCATTCAGCTGCGCCATTACTTTTCTGGCCTGCAGATAGGCGCGGAAATCGGCCATCACTGTTGCAAAATACCCTTTGCCTTTAACCGCCGGGGCGGTTTTGATCGGCGCAAACCCTGTTGCTGTGTTTGCGTATGCCATTTTGGTAACTCCATCCTATATGTGTTCAAGCGCCTAATTTTGGAGCTTTATCGTAACAGCTCTCATATGGGGTAAATGCGCCGCCGAAAACAGAGATTTTATTGCGATGCAGCATTGCAATTTGTGCATAGGATCAGTGGAAAATGACGATGAATTCGATAAACGGCAAAGACTTGAAATCCCGGCTTGATGCCGTTTCCGGGGCGCTTGCCTCCGCAGGTGTTTTCGAAACGCCGCAGGCAGCCGCTGCCGTTATCGCCGGAGTCTCGGCCGCGCCTGAAGGTATCGATGATTCGTGGCTCGATCTTGTGGCAGGAAACAGGGCGAACGAATTCAGGGATGATCTTGTGTCGATCCGGCGTGATCTTCGAACCGGCCAGCAAGCCCCGTTCACCGACGGTCCGGCGCCGTCGGCACGGGTCGCTGCGGTCAGGGAAAGGATGCGGTCTGCCGGGCTGGATGCGTTTGTCGTGCCGCGCTCGGATGAATTCCTCGGCGAATATGTGCCGGCGCGGGGCGAACGGCTGTACTGGCTGACCGGGTTCGCCGGGTCTGCCGGCACGGCGATTGTCGGGCTGGAACAGGCGGCGATCTTCGTCGACGGGCGGTACACCGTGCAGGTAACCGAACAGGTTGATCCCGATCTGTTTGAAATCTGCCCGATCGCGGATATCACACCCGGCGACTGGCTGGAGAACACGGCACAGAAGGGGTGGAAAATCGGCGTCGATTCCTGGCTTTTGCCGAAACATTCGCTCGACCGCCTGAAGAAAGCGGCCGCCAGAGCCGGTGCAACCGTTGTTTCCGTAAAGACCAACCCGGTTGATGACGCCTGGGACGACCAGCCGCCGCCGCCGCTTGGGCCGGTTTCACCGCATGCGATGGACTATGCCGGCGTTGCCTCTTCCCAGAAGCGATCAGATGTCGCGCAGATTTTGACGAAGAAGAAAGCTGACGCGGCGGTTATCACGGCCACGGATTCGATTGCCTGGCTGTTGAACGTTCGGGGCGCGGACGTGCCGCGCTGTCCGCTTCCGCTTTCCTTCGCGATTGTCCATGCCGACGAGACGGTGGACTGGTACGTCGATGAACGGAAGCTGCTGCCGTCTGTCCGGCCGCATCTCGACAATGCCGTCGCCGTGCGTGATTTTACCGGTTTTGCGAAAGGTCTTGCGGCTCTTGGCGGCAAAACCGTGCTCGCGGACCCCGCCGGCAGTCCAGCCGCCGTGTTCGAGGCGCTGGGCAACGCCAAGGCGACAATTGTCGATTCCGACGACCCGTGCCTGTTGCCGAAGGCCCTGAAAAACCCGACCGAACTGGACGGCACACGGGCGGCGCATATGCGTGACGGGGTGGCGGTTTCCCGGTTTCTGGCCTGGCTGCCATCAGCCGCGAAAGAGGGCCTGACCGAGATGCAGGCGGCGGAAAAGCTCAAATCCTTCCGCTATGCTGACAGCCTGATCCGTGATCTCAGCTTCGATACGATTTCCGCTTCTGGACCAAATGGGGCATTGCCGCATTACCGGGTCACGGAAAAATCGGACCGGAAGATGCAGCAGGGCGAGCTGTATCTGGTTGATTCAGGCGGCCAGTATCTTGATGGAACGACCGATATCACGAGGACAATCGCAATTGGCGAACCGAGCGACGAAATGCGCGACCGGTTCACCCGTGTCCTGAAGGGGCATATCGCGATTGCCACCACCCGGTTTCCCGACGGCGTGACCGGCACCCAGATCGACGCCTTCGCGCGGCAGCATCTGTGGGAGGTCGGCCTGGATTTCGATCACGGAACGGGCCATGGCGTCGGCAGCTATCTGAACGTGCATGAAGGGCCGCAGCGGATTTCCAAAGGCGCGCCGAGCGCGGTTCTCAAACCCGGCATGATTCTTTCCAACGAACCGGGTTTCTACAAGGTCGGTCATTTTGGTATCCGGATCGAAAACCTCGTCATCGTTCGCGACATGGGCGAGGCGATAGACGGCAAACGCCGGCTCTACGGGTTCGAAACCATCACCTTTGCGCCGCTCGATACATCGCTGATCGACGTATCGATGCTGACGCAGGCTGAAATCGACTGGGTCAACGCCTATCACACTGACGTTCGCGAAAAAGTCGGTGCGTTGATGCAGGGCGAAGATCTGGCCAATCTGTTTGACGCGACGATGCCGATCGGCTGACCCTACGGGTTGACCGATCGCGGGAACAGGGTCTCCGAATGGCCGTCGATGGCGATGACCTGACCGGATATGCTTCTGGCGTGGTCGGTGCTCAGATACACGACCATATCGGCGATTTCATCGGCATCGATGAATTTCATCATCGAAACCCCGCCGGCATACATCCGGCGAACGGCGTCGGTGCTGATGCCGTCGGCTTCTGCATGCGCCTTGATGACGCGTTCGATGCGCTCGCCGTTCACGGAGCCCGGCGCGATTGCGTTGACGCGAATGTTGTCCTGGCCAAGCTCCATCGCCCAGGTCTTTGTCAGGCCAACGACCGCGAACTTCGCCGCCGTATAGGGTGACCGAAGCGGGAAACCCATCAACCCGGCCGTGGAGCTTAGATTGATGATGCAGCCTGATTGCTGGCGTTTCATGGCCGGCACGACAGCCCGGGTACAGAAGAACTGGGAATCGACGCAAACCGCCATACAGCGTTTCCAGGCTTCGGTTTCCATCGTCTCGACAGGGCCGGTCGGTCCTGCGATGCCGGCATTGTTGACCATGATATCGATGCCGTCGGCGGCGATCGGGTCAAGCCAGGCGGAGACGGACACGTCATCGCTGACATCGACCTGCGCGCCAGCTATTCCTTCGGGTAGTGACGCCAGCGCCTTGGCATCGACATCGCAGACATGCACCACGGCCCCCTGAGCCAGCAATGCCCTGGCGATGACAAGCCCGATCCCGGAGGCGCCTGCCGTAACGGCGGCTCTTTTCCCCTTTAATGACATATCCATCTATTCTGCCTCCTGTGAACGGCCTTTGTACCAATCTCTGATCGGTTCTATCAGCCCGGCAAGCGAAATCAATATCACACCGATGGCTTCTCGCCTGCCGAAAGGTTCGCCGGCGAAAACAGCGGCGGTTCCAACGGATACACTTATTTCCGTCATGAACAACAGGCCCACCGTTCCGGGATTGAGAAAGGCGGGCGCGTAAAGGGTCGCAAGGCCCGCCGGGACGAGGCCAAGCAGGGCCAGCGGGACGACCCAGACCATCGAATCGAGCACGATACTGCTGTCTGGTACGGTCGCCAGATCGCCGGAAAACAACAGGATCACAATGGTCCCTGCGCCACCCCAGACCAGATAGTAGAGCGCATAGTCGATCACGGCGGATGTCTTGTCGGCGAGGATCATGGTCGCGGCGATTGCCCAGATAAAACCTGAGATCAGACCCATCCAGTCGCCGGCGTTGCGAGGCAGGGGCAGGCCGGCTTCAGCGCCGAAGATGATATACAGGCCGACAAATCCCAGGCCCATGGCAAGCCACCGCACGGGAGTGATGGCAGCGCCGAGAAATATCCGCGCCAGCAGAAAGCCCCAGATCGGCAGCATGTAATAGAGAACGATGATCCGGACTACTTCGGTATAAAGCAACCCGGCGGCGTAGAGAACGAGTGTTGTGCCGGCCAGCAATCCGGCGACATGAAATCGCCAGCCGCCGAAAACGAAGCGCTTCCACCGCCAGATGACAACGGGGATCATGAAGGCGGCAGTGGTTCCGTTAATCAGAACGGCAGGCCAAACACCCGGCACGCCCTGCGCTTCCAGAAACCGCAAAGGGAACCAGAACAGGCCGAAGATCAAACCGGAATAGAGCGCGGCGAATTTGGCCAGACCGGTTTGCGATATTGGCACGGGGTCAGTCGCAGTTCGGGCTTGGAATCGGCTTTGTCGGCAGATTCCGGCGGCCTCGGAACAGGTCGCTGAAGGGTTCAAGAACGGCCGCACTGGATATCAGCAACACGCCAAGAATTTCCCGCGTGCCGAACGGTTCGTCAGCCCACAGGGCGGCGGAAATCGAGGCGATACTGATTTCCGTCAGAAACAACAGACCGGCAACGCCCGGGTTCAGTTTGGTCGGCGCATAGACTGTCGCAAATCCGGCGGGAATCACGACCAGGATCAAAACGGGTAAAATCCACGGCGCGGCCGATTCAATCGCGGTCCAGGTCGGCAGCACCTGCGATTCCACCGGTTCGGCGATTATGAAATAGCCAACCGTCAGCAAGCAGGCCCAGAAAAAGAAGCCCAACCCGTATTCAATCGGATGAACCCGTCGTTCCGTCAGGATAATCAGCGAAGCCACGGCCCAGCTTATGCCGCCGACGAGCGCCATCCAGTCACCGATGTTTCTCGGCACCGGAAACCCAACGCCGATATCGAAGATGACCAGCATGCCGCCGATACCCAGCGCCATCGAAAACCATCGGATGGCGGTGATGCGGTCGCCGAGAAATATCCAGCCCAGCAGGAAACCCCAGACAGGCAGCAGGTAAAACAGCAGCGCCACCCGAATGACTTCGGTGTACAGATAGGACATGGCGTAGAGAGTAAAAGCGAATCCGGCCAGCAACGTTGCAACGTGGAACCTTATCGGCGCGTTCAGATATCGTTTGAAACGGAACAGGGCGATCGGCAACAGAAGAAGCGCCGGCACAGATACGAAGACAAAGGTTGACCACAGCCCATCGAATCCGTTGGCCGCCAGAGCACGGATCGGAATCCAGTAGATACCGAAAACGGCACCGGCATAGGCGGCGGCCAGTTTAGCCCCTGTCATTTCGTCAATCTTCATATTGAAGATTTAGCAGCGCGCGCGCAGGCGCACCAGTCCCCATCCATAGGTCGGGTCCCGACCGGGCTCACCCAGATCTTTCACAAATCGTTTAAGGCTGGCGCGTAACTTGTCGGTATCGGAGGGAAACCCGTGCTTGAGATGCACGGCAACCATGGCTGTGATGTAGGGGGCGGCAAAGGACGTGCCGCTTTGCTGCTTGAGACGACGAGGCGTTTCCGTCAACAGACCGACCCCAGGTGCGGCGAAATCGACATACTGACCCTGATTGGCGTACTGATAGATATCCAGCGTGTGGTCGATGGCGGTAACGGCAATGACTTTCGGATGCGCGGCAGGCCAGGCGGGTTCGGCATTTGCGCCAAAATTACCCGCCGCCGCGACAACGGCAATTCCCGAATCCATCAGCTTGTTCACCACGAAAGTCAGCACGGCGTTGCTGCTGCCGGCAATCGACATATTGACGACTCCGACCTTCTTTTCGGCCAGCCATTCCGCCGCCTTCAGCATGTTGGACAGATTGCCGTGTTCCTTGCCGTTGCGGTCCTCGAATATACCGGCGGCGTAAAGCGAGGCCCCAGGTAGCAGGCCGCCGAGACGGCCGCCGCCCGGCTTTCCGACCAGAATGACCGCAACTGCCGTGCCGTGGTCGAACCCGGCGGACTTGCGACCTTCCTTGATGAACGAACGGTACTGAACACGCTGACCATCCAGCGATTTGGCTTTCGGATAGACCCCGCCGTCGATCATCCCCATGCGAATGCCTTCGCCGCAGGAATTGGAAACATCGCCCCAGCCAACATACTTGTTGGCATAGGTGCCTTCGCCGGCCCCGGCCGACATGTCCATGATGCTGTTCACATCGACGACAAGGCCAGGATAGTCCCTCTTGATCTTCCTGATCGCATTTTCTTCCGATACGCCCGGCGGGATAGATATCCGAACAACATTGGCGCCAAGCGTCGGCAGGCTGATGGTTTCCAACGTACGATAACCTTCGCCGTTCAGCGCTTTGAGCTGATCGGAATCGACATTCAGCAGCATGAGCTGCCCGCGTTCGATTCTCAGTTTGTCTATGTTGCGAATCTGTTCTTCAGACGGAGCCGTCACTTCCGGCGTTTCTGTGACATCCACACCAATTTCAAGACCGCCTTCCTCGACGATGACAGGCCGCCCGTTCTTGTCGAGTTTCAGGATGCTCCAGGTCGGTTCCTTTGCCGCACCGAGGCCGTCCTGTGCGATGGAACCGGCACCCGGAATTGCGAATGCCATCGTTGCGATGACAAACGAAAATGCTATCCGCCGACAAGTTCGCTGCATGTTCTTTCCTGACCGTGACCCGATTTCATTGAACCATGAAAGACGGCAACATATCCAGTTGTTCCAGCGTGGTGACGGGATCAACCGGCGATCAGCGCCAGCCATTCATCTTCGGATAGTGTTTTCACGCCCAGTTCTTCGGCCTTTTTTGCCTTGGAGCCGGCATCGGCGCCGACGACGACATAATCGGTTTTTTTCGATACGGAGCCGGCAACCTTCGCGCCCAGCGATTCCGCCCTGGCCTTGGCTTCGCTTCTGGTCATCTGAACCAGCGTGCCGGTAAAGACCACGGTCTTCCCCGAAACCGGCGAGCCGTCACTGTCGGGTGCCTCGACATCCTGGACCGTTAGATTTTTGGCCAGAGCGTTCAACACATCAATATTGTGCTGTTCGCCGAAGAAGCCCGCCAGACTGTCGGCGGCCGCCATGCCTACGGTATCGATTGACGTCAGGTCGGCATAATTCTGACCGATAAGCTCCGGCTTCTTGTGTTCATCCGGGTTGGCTTTTCGTTCGGCGGCGATCTTCACCATCGTATCGCACCAGTCGTCGAAGTTTTCATAGGTACGGGCGATCAGTTTGGCCGTTGTCTGGCCAACATGCCGGATTCCGAGCGCATAAATCAACCGGTCCAGCGGCGGTGAGGATTGCGCCTTGATCGCGTCGAGAAGATTATCGACGGATTTTTCCTTCCAGCCTTCCCGATTGAGAAGCTCGATGCGTTTGTCCGACAACCTGAATATATCTGCGGGCCCATGGATCAGACCATCCTGCCAGAATTCCTCGATACTCCTTGCGCCAAGCCCGTCTATATCCAACGCGTCGCGGCTGACGAAGTGTTTCAACCTTTCGACCGCCTGCGCCTTGCAGATCAGACCGCCGGTGCAACGCCAGACGACTTCGCCTTCCTCGCGCACGACATCGCTGCCGCATTCAGGGCAGGTTGTCGGAAATCTGTAAGGCTCTCCACCGCCATCTTTTGTGACCTTGATTACCTGCGGGATGACATCGCCGGCGCGCTGGATCAGAACGGAATCGCCCTCTTTAACGCCAAGCCTCTTTACCTCATCCTCGTTGTGCAAGGTTGCGCGAGAAACGACAACGCCGCCAACCGTAATCGGCTCCAGATTGGCGACGGGGGTCAGCGCCCCGGTGCGGCCAACCTGAATGGTTATCCGGTGCAGTATTGTTTCCGCCTGTTCGGCGGCAAACTTGTGGGCAATGGCCCAGCGCGGCGCGCGGCTGACGAAGCCGAGCCGCTCCTGCCAATCCAGCCGGTTGACCTTGTAGACCACGCCGTCGATATCGAAATCCAGCCGCGACCGTTCTGATACCAGAAATCGGTAATGTTCCAGAATCTCGTCGATGGACGCGGCGCAGGTGCTGGGCTCGTTGACCTCGAACCCCCACTTTTTCAACTGCTGCCGGGCCTGCCAGACCGTTTCCGCAATCGGTCCGGAAATCTCGCCCCAGGCATAGCCGAAGAATTTCAGCGGTCTTGCGGCGGTGATGCTCGAATCCAGTTGCCGCAGGCTGCCGGCGGCGGCGTTGCGCGGGTTGGCGAAAACCTTCTTGCCGGCTTCTTCCTGCCTTTCGTTCAGGCTCTTGAAATCGGATCGCGCCATATAGACTTCGCCGCGAACTTCCAGAATGTCGGGCCAGCCGGACCCCTGCAGGATTACCGGCACGGTATCGATGGTTCGGATATTGGCGGTGACGTCTTCACCTTCGACCCCGTCGCCGCGCGTCGCCGCCTGTACCAGCTTGCCGTTTTCATAGCGAAGCGACGCCGACAGCCCGTCGATCTTCGGCTCGGCGACAATTTCAAGTTCGTCCTTTTCGCTTAAACCGAGGAATCGACGAATACGCGCGACAAAATCCGTAACGTCTTCGTCCTTGAAGGCATTGCCGAGAGACAGCATCGGTTTTGAATGGCGTATCTTGGAAAAACCGCTTGCCGGCGCGGCGCCAACCTTCAGCGACGGGCTGTCCTTTCGCACAAGGTTTGGAAACTTCCCCTCGATTGCCTGATTCCGGCGGCGAAGCGCATCATAGTCGGCGTCACTGATCGACGGGTTGTCTTCGCCATGATACAGCGCGTCGTGATGCGCAATCTCCATGGCGAGCCGCGCCAATTCCTTACGGGCTTCCGTCTCTGTCATCGTATCGATTTCGGTATCGGTACTGCTGGTCATGCCGCCGGTTCCGCCAGCAGAACGGAGGCAGCGGCGCGCGCTTCCTCGGTGATCTTCGAGCCTGAAATCATTCGGGCGATCTCTTCAAGCCTGTCATTCTGATTCAGTTCTTTGACCGTTGTCGATACGCCGGTCTCTTCTTCTGATTTTTCGACACGCCAATGCGCTTCGCCAAGGGCGGCGACCTGTGGTGAATGGGTTACTACAAGTACCTGTCGGTTCCGGGCGAGGCGGCTGAGCCGGTTGCCGACCGCTGCGGCCGTGGCGCCGCCGACACCGCTGTCGACCTCATCGAAAATCAGCGTCTGGGACCCGCCTGATTCCGCCAGCACGACCTTCAGGGCCAGCAGAAACCGGCTGATCTCACCACCCGAGGCGATCTTCTGGATCGGCCCCGGCGGTGCGCCCGGATTGGTCGATGCGGTAAACACGATCCTGTTGAAACCGTTCGGCCCCCAGTCTTCTTCCGGCAGGTCGGTAATCGACGTTGCGAACCGCGCCTTTTCAAGCTTCAGTGGCACCAGTTCGGTGTTCACTGTCTTGTCGAGTTTTTCGGCAGCCTTGTACCGCGCATCTGACAGGGCCTGCGCCTTCGAGCGATAGTCCGCCAGGGCCTCTGACGCCGTTTTCTGCAACGCGTTCAGGTTATCTTCGCCCCGGTCGATCATATCCAGTTGCTGTGCGAACCTGTCTTTAAGGGCGGACAGGTCATCGGGCGCGACATGGTGTTTTCGGGCGAGATCGCGCAATGCGAACAAGCGCTCTTCTGCAGTGTCGAGGCGACTGGAATCGGCGGACAGAGAATGCGCGACATCGTTCAGCGCGCTCAGCGTTTCCGTAATCTCAATGCCGGCACGGTCAATGCTGTCGATTGCAGTATCGAGAATGCCGCCGGTTTTCGCAGCAATGCTGTCCAGCGCCTTGGCGGCCTTCCGCAGACCGGTATCGGCCCCCGTCGGTCCGGTAAGCTGCTTCTGGGCTTCCTTGATCGCTTCCGCCAGCTTTTCCGTGTTCTGCAACAGGGTCCGCTCGGCGGACAGGGCTTCGTCTTCGCCAGGCTGAGGATCGAATTTTGTCAGCTCGTCAACCGCGAAACGCAGAAACGCTTCATCCTTCCGGGCTTCTTCGGCCAACCGCCGGGCCTCGGCGAGCGCGTCCTCTGCGTCGCGCCACAGTTTATAGGCCGAAGATGTTTCCGAAACCAGTTTCACATGGCGCCCGAACGCATCGACAAGCGTTCCGTGGCGGGATACGTCAAGCAGACCTAGTTGTTCGAATTGACCTTGAATTTCAACGAGGTACAGGCCCACTTCCCGCAGCAGGGCAATGCTTACCGGTTGGTCGTTCACATATGCCCGGCTGCGCCCGTCGCTTGTCAGGCTGCGGCGCAGGGTCAGGTCCTCGGTTTCGTCGATATCGATATCGCTGTCAGTCAGCAGGCCGCGTGCAGGGTGCGTTGCAGGGCAGACAAACCGGGCCGAAACGGTGGCCTTTTCCTTGCCGTGACGGATCAGCCTAGCCTCCGCCCGTGTGCCCAGTGCAAGGCCCAGTGCGTCCAGCAGAATCGACTTGCCTGCGCCGGTCTCTCCGGTCAACACGCCCAATCCGGTATCGAATGTCAGATCAAGCGAATCGATCAGCACAACATCGCGAATGCTCAGTTCTATCAGCACTGGACCGTCCGTCCGTTCGCATGGATGCGGGCTAAAATGCCCAGCTCCAGAGTGACGAAAGCCAACCTTCCTCACCAGCGGTTCGCGGTTTGCCTTCTACAAGCGCGTAGGTGTCTGCATACCATTCGCTGCCGGGGAAGTTATGTCCCAGAACCGCGGCTGCGGTCTGGGCTTCCTCGGTGATACCAAGCGCCATGTAGCTTTCGACGATGCGGTGAAGGGCTTCCGGTACATGGGTTGTTGTCTGAAACTGCTCGATCACCACACGGAACCGGTTGATGGCGGCAAGATGTTCGTCGCGCGACTGGTAGAAGCGGCCGATTGCGACTTCCTTGCCGGCCAGATGGTCGAGCGCCAGATCGATTTTAAGTTCCGAATCCCTAGAGTAGGGGGTGTTCGGAAACCGTCTTATAACCTCCTGAAGCGAATTCAGGGCAAGTTTGGTGATCCGCTGGTCGCGGCCGATATCGACAATCTGCTCGTAATAGCTGATTGCCCGAAGGTAATAGGCATAGGCGACATCCGGGTCGCCGGGATGCAGATCGATATAGCGTTCCAGCGCAATGACGGCGTCGTCGTATTCATCGTCCAGATAGTAGGCATAGGCGGACATAAGCTGCGCCTTGGTTGCCCAAACGGAATAGGGATGCTGACGGTCTACCTCGTCGAAGGCACGGGTGGCGGTTTCAAAATCCTTGGCCTGCAGCGCATCGACGGCTTCATTGTACAGTTCCTCAACAGGTCGCTCGACATATTCCGGCTCGTCCTCGGAACAGCCGGCAAGCGCCAGCGCGCCGATCATCAGAATGAGATATGTGGCTTTTCTGACCAGCACCGTTTGTCGACCCTGTTTCCGTTACGCAATCACTAGAATAGCGCATGCCGACTGCTGTTTTACAATAGCCGGCACACCGTCGGGGAATCAGCATGATTCTAGACTATAGGTACAGATCAAACAGCCGACTTCAAGCCCGGCAACGGCAGTGGTCTGAACGAAGGGAAGGGCAGATCGCCCGGCCGATGCTATTCGGCGGCGGTCAGGAAAACCTGGTTCACGGATTCGTCTGTCCACAGCGTCCAGTTGGCGCTGTCCGAGAACAGGGCCCGCAGCAGCTTGTTGTTCAGCGCATGACCTGTGCGGTAGGCAGAAACAGCCCCCAGCAGAGGCAGGCCGGCAAGGGCGAGGTCGCCAACGCAATCCAGAATCTTGTGACGAACGAATTCATCGTCGTAGCGCAGGCCTTCGGCATTCACGATCGCATCGTCGCCGACTACAACAGCGTTTTCCAGGCTGCCGCCGCGCGCCAGACCCATCTTGCGCATGGTTTCGACTTCTTCCAGCAGGCCGAATGTGCGCGCCCGGGAAATGTCGGTCTTGAACAGATCTTGGGAAACATCGACCCGCAGCGACTGCCTGCCGATGACGGCATGCGCGAAATCGATTGTCAGTTCAATCGACAGGCGGTCCGACGGCTCGATCGAGGCGCGGTTGCCATTCTCTTCAACTTCAACACGGCGCAGAACCTTGATGTACTGGCGCGGCGTGATCTGCTGCTCCAGACCGGCGCAGTCGATCAGGAAGACAAACGGTTCGGCGCTGCCATCCATGACCGGCACTTCCGGCCCGGATACTTCGACCAGTGCGTTGTCCACACCGCAGCCGGACAGGGCCGACATCAGGTGTTCGACCGTAGCGACAGAAACGCCGTCTTCATTGGAAATCGTGCTGCAAAGCCGTGTGTCAGATACTTTGCTGTAAAGCGCCGGTATGACCGGGTTGCCGTCCACCGGGTCGGTCCGTTTGAAAACGATGCCGGTGCCGGCTTCCGCCGGATGCAGGCACAGGTGGATATCTTCACCACTGTGAAGCCCGATGCCTGTGCAGTGAATGGTGTTCTTCAGGGTGTGCTGCATTGCCGGCAGAAAGGATGTTCCCGCAATATCAGGCGAAATTGCATATCCGTCTGTATCGCTCATACCGTCTAACATTATCGAACTGCCCCTATTCCGTACCAGCATGCTATCGTTTGGCGGTGCAACAGTAATGAAATTTTCATTGTTTGGTTCCATTTCAACCTTCTGGCGACCCCATCGCGCATCCAGATGATCGACTGTCGAACCCACTCTATTTCCACAATATTTGTTTACCAACAGGCAGGCATATTCTCAAATCAAACAATGTTACGGATTGTTACGAACAAGTATACATCTAGTTTTTACTTTGCTGGGGTTCCATTTTAACTACTTTATTTGAAAAATCATCAAATAATACTTAAAAAAATCATGTGATCCGGCGATCTTCAGAGTTTTTCTTTTAGATTGTCTTGATTCTTATGTGTGCAAAGAGAAAGCAGTCTTGAAAAAGAAAACGGAGAGTGGATTTTTACTTCCACTCCCCGCTTGTAATCTTGGCTTTTTGGTTTTTTCCGCGTCAGTTTGCCTGTCGCCGGAGGAAAGCCGGAATTTCCAGCATCTCTTCGTCGGCTTTTGACGGTGTGGCGCGATCTTCGGGATTCGGAGCCGGCAGTGACTGTTGGGTCGCCTTCACAGCCGCCACGGTTTCCTGTTCCTTCGGTTTCGCGGCAGCAGCCGGTTTCGGCTCGCTGACCGGTTCCGGCGCTTCCTTCGATGCACCCATCAGGTTTGTAACACGCCGGAAGATATTGGACCGGCTGCGCCGTCCCGATTCCGCCCGTCCATTGGCAAGGTCCGCCTCACCGAACGGGTCGATACCTTTCCCGTTGGTCGCCGGCTCGTCCGGCATGGCCGGTGCAGGCGGTCTGAACGCATCGCGAGGGATCGTCACTTCAGGCAGCTTCCGTGCCGACGGTGCTTCGGCGGCGGCAGGTTTTGCAACGACGGTTTTGGTCGGGGTTTCATCCAGCGCGCCGAAAAGGCCCGCTTCGCCGGTTTTCGCCGGGGTTTCTGCAGTTGCAGCTTCAGCCGCTACCGGTTCCTGCCCGGCTTCCTCAACCGCTTCGTCTTCAGCCGTTTCTGCCGTATCAGGCTCATCGTCCTCGACGAATTCCAGGATATCGGTCTGGTCCGCAATGACATCGTCATCGGTGACGTCCTCGGCAACCGCCGTTTCCTCGATCGCGCTTTCCGGTTCCCGCATCACCGTTTCAGTCGCGACGACCGGTTCCGGCTGTGCTTCTTCCTGAACGGTGTTCACGACGACCTTCGGACGGCTCATCGGGATGTTGCGCGGCGTTGACGGCTTGTGCATCGCCCCTTCTTCGGAATCGATGCCTGTTGCGACCACCGAAACACGCATCTTGCCTTCAAGGTTTTCGTCGAAGGTCGACCCGAAGATGATGTTCGCTTCAGTCGCGACTTCGTCACGAATGCGGTTTGCTGCTTCATCGACTTCAAACAGCGTCATGTCGCCGCCGCCGGTGATGTTGATCAGAACGCCCTGCGCACCGCGCATGCTGACATCTTCCAGCAGCGGGTTGGCGATGGCGGCCTCGGCGGCTTTCAGCGCCCGGTGCTCGCCTTCCGACTCGCCCGTGCCCATCATCGCCTTGCCCATTTCGCTCATGACCGTCCGGATGTCGGCGAAGTCAAGATTGATCAGGCCCGGCATGACCATCAGGTCGGTCACGCCGCGAACGCCGGAATACAGAACATCATCCGCCATTTTGAACGCGTCGGCGAAAGTGGTCTTCTCGTTCGCCACCCGGAACAGATTCTGGTTCGGGATGATGATCAGCGTATCGACGAAGTCCTGAAGTTCTTCGATGCCTTCTTCAGCCAGACGCCGGCGCTGCGCACCTTCAAAGTCAAACGGCTTGGTAACGACGCCGACCGTCAGAATATTGTTTTCACGACAGGCTTCGGCGATGACCGGGGCGGCCCCGGTGCCGGTGCCGCCGCCCATGCCGGCTGTAATGAAGACCATATGCGTACCCTGCAGATGGTCCATCAGTTCTTCCATCGCCTCTTCAGCGGCTTCGCGACCGACCTGCGGTTTCGCTCCGGCGCCAAGGCCCTGGGTTAGCT
The DNA here is from genome assembly GCA_964352715.1 of uncultured Flavobacteriaceae bacterium. Classification (GTDB taxonomy): domain Bacteria; phylum Pseudomonadota; class Alphaproteobacteria; order UBA8366; family Aestuariispiraceae; genus JAVKBW01. Next base: position 18,222 of record CAYGSU010000014.1, read on the forward strand.
GGGTGCCAAGCTGGATCTTTCGTTCGGCCTTTGAAAACTTCAAAGCCTGAGCGTCTGTATTGGCGGCGATGAATTCGACGCCTTCCAGATTCGACCCAATCATGTTGTTGACGGCATTGCCGCCTGCACCGCCAACGCCGATAACGACAATGCGTGGTTTCAATTCCGGATCGGGTCCGGGTGGCGTGAATGTGAGCGTCATGATGATTTCGCCTCCGTTATCGACTATAGATGCCAGGATTCGCTTCGGAAATCCAAGAGCTTAGTCGTGGTTTTGCTGCACTTTTTTGTTGCGGACTGCGACCTGAGTCGGTTTTCAATCCGCATTCCTGATTTGGAAGTTGGTACCCCCTTCGATCGCCTTTTTCTTTGTCGACCGTTTCACCGTCCCGACATGGGGCGCCGGCGCATACAGCGCCCTGGGTCGTTGAGTAGTAATTGCTAGAAGTTTTCACGGAACCAACCTCCCATTTTTGAGAAAAAACCGCCGTTCATGGGCGATTTCTCCGCCGCTGCCCGCCGGGCTTCACCCCGGTTGTCAACGACGAAGGCAAGTAGGCCAGCGCAGGTTGCGAAGGCCGGTCCGCCGGTGGCTTCAGCCAGACCGGCGATGCGAAGCGGGCGGCCTAGGCGTACCTGCTTCTCAAGGATTTGCGCGGCGAGTTGTTGCGCGCCGGGCAGTTGCGATGCGCCACCGACCAGAACAACGCGTTGTCCTGCCAGCCCTGCGACGCCTGATTTTTCGAGGCGCTCGCGCACCAGTTCGAAAGTTTCTTCCAGGCGCGGCGCAATGATTGAATTCAGATAGCTGCGCGGTACCTGGTTGGGCGGTGATTCACGGTCCTCGCCAAGCGCCAGCACGTCGATCATTTCATGGTCGTCATTCGCGGTACGCAGAGCGCTGCCGTAGAGGGTTTTCAGCCGCTCAGCCTGTTGCGGCGGCGTCGACAGGCCACGTGCGATATCGCGGGTCACATGGCCGCCGCCAACCGCCAGAACATCTGCATAAACCGTCGCGCCTTCGTAGAAGACGGCCATCGATGTCGTGCCGGCCCCCATGTCGATCAGGGTTGCGCCAAGGTCGCGTTCGTCTTCGACGAGGCTTGCCAGACCGGCCGCATAGGGAGCGATCACCAGATCGCTGACCTGCAGATGGCAGTTGGCAATGCAGCTCAGCAGGGTCTGGATCCGTCCGGTGGATGCCGTGATCGCCGTCATCTGAACCGCCAGGGTCTGGCCGTGCATGCCGCGCGGGTCTGCCGTCATCGGCGATCCGTCGATCGAATAGCCGATCGGCACTGCATGGATCAGCGACCGTCCTTCCAGGGGCACCGAGAGGCGGCATTCCTGCAGAAGCCGTCTTACCTCGATATCCTTGATGGCGTTGCCGCCGATCATCGTTTCGCGCTTGATGACGGCGCTTTCGGGTGAGCCGCCTGTCAGGCTGACAGCAATTTCATCGACCCGCGTGCCCGCCATCTGTTCCGCCGCGTGAACGGCGGACGAAATCGCCGCCTCGGCGGCTTTCATGTCCGTGACAACGCCGCGTTCGATGCCGGCGCTTGCCTGATGGCTCATGCCGATGACGCGTATTGATCCGCCTTCGCGGACCTGTGCGATGAAACAGCAAACCTTAAAGGATCCTACATCCAGAGCTGCGATGGTTCGGTTGGTTGACATGGCGGTGTTCTTTTTTACCTTTCGGTTTCGTCAAACCGGTGTTTCGGGGTCAGGTTTCGTCTTTTCGGGCCCGCCGAAGTTCGGCGGCTTCTTCAGTCATTCGCACGATCATTCTGTCCGACTGGCGCAGGTCGATGGCCTCGATGGCGCGGCCCAGAAGGCTGTAGTCGCGTTCAAGCTGCGCCAGGCGCGCCCAGGCTTCGGTTGGATCTTCCTCCGGCAGGCGGATGTCGATCCCGTTGTTCAGGCGGACGTTCCAGCGCCTCGACCCAACCCAGACAGCGCCGGTGACTTTCGACATCAGTTCCGGTTCGGTGTTGAGAATGTCGAGCAGGGCGATTGCCTGATCCGGCGCGTTGTCGCCGACCAGCACCTTCAGATGCGCATACCGTTCCAGGCCCTTGTCGCCGATCGGCAAGCCGTCGGGGTCAATCAGGGTGAAGACGCCGTCATGCTGCCAGATCGCAACCGCTTCGCGTTCCTCGATATCGATCTGCACGGTATCGGGCAGTTTGCGGCTGATTGTGGCGGATTTCACCCAGCCGAGTTTTTCGATACGGCTGCGGGCGGCATCGACATCGATACTGAAAATCGGATCGCCGATATTTATGTTCAACGCTGCAATCAGGTCGTCGCGGTCGGTCTCGCGGCGTCCGGCTACCGTCACGGACTTAACGGCAAGGCCCAGCGACTGGCTGGCTCTGGCAATTTCCTGACTGAGCGCGGCTGACTGGCGCACCATCCAACCGCTGTTCCAGACAAGATAGGTTCCCGTCGTGATACCGGCGACGAGCGCGGCCGTGCCGGCAACCACCATTACAGGCTTGCGCCACTTGGAAGGCGCAGGACGACGCGTCTTGCCCGCGGCGCGTTTCGACGCGCGCGACTGCTTGCCTGTTATAACCGCACCCTCGGTCTTGCGGGCCGGGTTCACGAAGGGGTTCAATCGGGGCATCGTGCGTTCTCCACCATCCAACTGACCAGCTTGCCGAAAGGCATTCCGATATTTGCCGCCTGTTCCGGCACAAGGCTCAGCGGGGTCATGCCGGGCTGTGTGTTTACTTCAAGCAGCACCACCCGCTCCCTTCCGCTGACGGTATCGTCAAATCTGAAATCCGATCGGCTTATCCCGTCACAGCCAAGCAATTTATGTGCCTTAATTGCATAATCGCGGCATTGCCGGGCGACGGAATCGGAAACCGGTGCAGGGCACAGATGTTCCGTTTTCCCATCGGTGTATTTGTTGGTGTAATCATAGAAGCCGGAATGCGGACGAAGCTCGGTCACGCCAAGGGCTTCGTCACCGCGAACAGCGACTGTCAGTTCCCGTCCGGGAACGTATTCCTCAACCAGTGCATCACCAAAGGTCCAGCCTGAATAGTCCGGTCCGTTGTCACCCTCCTGCACGATGTAGACGCCGACGCTCGACCCTTCCCGGGCCGGCTTCACGACATAGGGGCGGGGCATCGGATCGCCCTTGCCGAGTGCTTCCGCCGGCAGAACCTTGCCTTCAGGCACCGGGATATCGGCGGCGCGGAACATGCCGAGCGCAATCGGTTTGTTCATCGCTATCGCCGAGGCAAGCACACCGGAATGGGTGTAAGGAATGCCGGCGATATCGAGGATGGCCTGGATCGTTCCGTCTTCGCCGTACCGTCCATGCAGGGCGTTGAAAACAACATCGGGCGCCTTGCCACCGGTGCGCGGGCACAGAACATCGGCAATGGCATGCAGGTCGCGCGGCGGATCGATGATCGAGACGTCGTATCCTTCACCCTTAAGGGCGTCGGCGCAGGCCTTGCCTGAAACAAGCGATACGTCCCGTTCAGCTGACCAACCGCCCATCAATACGGCTACGTGTTTCGTCATGACGCTTCTCCGATCCGCTGCTTGGACCGGGCAACGCCCACACGCTTGATTTCCCATTCCAGCGAAACGTTCATGCGATCCCTGACCTGGGCACGAACATCCTCGCCCAGCCCTTCCAGGTCGTCAGCGGTCGCCGTGCCGGTATTGATCAGGAAGTTGCAATGCTGGTCGGAGACCTGCGCGCCGCCCCGGGTAAGCCCACGGCAACCGGCGGCGTCGATCAGTTGCCACGCCTTCAAGCCATCGGGATTCTTGAAGGTTGATCCGCCGGTTCGGCTGCGGATCGGCTGGCTGTCGGTCCGCGCGGTCTGGATTTCCTGCATCCGGGCCTCGATGTCATCGCGATTGCCATCACGGGTTTTGAATACTGCACCGACGAAGATGTGGTCGGCGGCGACGCCGCAATGCCGGTAGCGCATGTCCATCGTGTCCGGCGTGTGGGTCATCAGTTCGCCATCTGCGGAAACCGATGTCGCCGATACCAGAACATCCCGTGTTTCGCTTCCATAGGCACCGGCATTCATCCGCAATGCGCCACCGATTGTGCCGGGGATGCCGCTGTAGAATTCTAGGCCGGATCGGCCCGCCCGCGCCGCTGCTTTCGCGACATTCAGGTCCAGCGCCGCTGCGCCGGCGATAACGTTTTCCTGTTCGACGGTAATATCCGCGAAAGCGCCGCCCAACCGGATAACGACGCCGGGCACGCCACCGTCGCGTATCAACGTGTTCGATCCGACACCCAGCGTGAAGACGGGAATATCAGCAGGCTTGTTGGTCAGGAATGTCTGCAGGTCTTCCAGATCCGCCGGCTTGTACATTACTTCCGCCGGGCCACCGACCTGGAACCAGGTAACTTTCGACAACAACGCCCCTTCGGTATAGCGGCCGCGAACGGCGGGCAATCGGTCGATGATTGAACGGGTCTGAACGGCAGCCATCATGTCCGGTCTCCGTTCTTGTTCGATGCAGTCAGTTTTGCTTCCAGCCGGTGCGGCAGGTTGTTCGCCCATTGCGTTATCGTGCCGGCGCCGAGGCAGACGACCAGATCGCCCGGCTGCGCGAGGCGGCTGATTTCGTCGACAAGATCGTCTTCACCGTCGATGCTCAGAGCGTTTCTGTGACCACGAAGCTTGAGGCCGTGAATCAGGGCATCCCGGTCGACGCCTTCAATCGGTTGTTCGCCGGCAGAATAGACCGGGGCGACGATTACCGTGTCGGCATCGTTGAAACAGGCGCAGAATTCCTCGAACAGATCACGCAGCCGTGTATAGCGATGCGGCTGAACCACGGCGATCACCCCGCGCCCCGTCGCCGAGCGGGCGGCGCGCAGGACAGCGGTGATTTCGACGGGATGGTGACCGTAATCATCGATGATGGAAACGCCGTTGATCTCGCCGGTTTTCGTGAACCGCCGCTTCACACCGGAAAACTTCGCCAGACCGTTCCGGATGCCGTCATCGTCGACGCCCATTTCGCTGGCGACGGTGATGGCTGCAAGGGCATTGGAAACGTTGTGCTCACCGAACATCGGCAGATTGATGCCTTCGATCCGGCGGGGTTCCTCGCCGCGAATGTTCATCACGACGTCGAAGGTAAAGCCGTCCGGCGACGGTGTCAGGTTTTCCGGTCTTACTTCTGCCTGAGGACTGAAGCCGTAGGTGATCAGACGGCGGTCTTCGATCTGCCCGATCATGGCCTGCACTTCCGGATGGTCGATGCACAGGATGGCGAAGCCGTAAAACGGTATATTCTGAACGAATGTCCTGAACGCCTGCTTCAGCCCTTCGAACGTGCCGTAGTGATCCATATGTTCAGGGTCGATATTCGTGACCACTGAGATCGTCGCCGGCAGGCGGGTGAATGTGCCGTCAGACTCATCTGCCTCGACCACCATCCAGTCGCCTGTGCCAAGACGCGCGTTGGTGCCGTAGGCATTGATAATACCGCCATTGATGACGGTCGGATCCATGCCGGCAGCATCGATTAGGGCTGCGACAAGCGAAGTTGTCGTGGTCTTGCCATGGGTTCCACCGACGGCGATGGCCCATTTCAGGCGCATCAGCTCTGCCAGCATTTCGGCGCGCCGCACCACCGGTATCAGCCGCTCCCTGGCCGCAATCAGTTCCGGGTTGTCGCGTTTGATGGCCGAACTGACGACAAGAACGGCGGCCTCATCGACATTGGACTTGTCGTGGCCGATGGTCACCGAAATACCCAGATCGCGCAGTCGCTTCACGTTGGCGCTTTCACCGATATCCGAACCGGCGACGATGTACCCAAGGCCGTGCAGCACTTCTGCAATGCCGGACATGCCGATACCGCCAATGCCGACGAAATACAGTGTTCCGATTGAAAGCGGCATTCTGATCATGCGGCATCCCTCCTTCCGGAAGGCTCGCGGCCATTGCCGTTTACGAGATCGGTGACAAGATCGGCGAGACGGGTCGTTGCTTCAGGCATACCGATCCGTGCCGAAGCCTGCGCCGCCGCGGAAAGGGTGCGGGGACGTGACAGCAGTTCCGCCAGACGGGTCGACAGGCTTTCCGGTGTCAGGTCCTTTTCCGGTATCATCCAGCCACCCGCCGCATCGCTGAGGCAGGCCGCGTTGGCTGTCTGATGATCGTCGGCCGCATGCTGATAGGGAACCAGAATTGCAGGCCGGCCCACGGTCGTCAGTTCCGCCATGGTTGAGGCGCCCGCCCGGCAGATTACCAGATGGGCCTTTTCCAGCCGCTGCGGAATATCGTTGAAGAACGAGGCGACTTCGGCATCGAAGCCGTGCTGTGCATAGACGTCACGAACGCTTTCCACCTGCTCGGCGCGCGCCTGCTGAACGATTGTCAGCTTGTCGCGCAGGCTCTGCGGTAACAGCGCGATCGCCTTCGGCACGATTTCGCCAAAGACGCGCGCGCCCTGGCTTCCGCCGACAATCAGTAGCGAGATCGGCCCGGATTCAGACGGCGTCGGATAGGGCCTTCCGGCAAGCGCCGCGATTTCGGTCCGCACCGGGTTGCCGGTCCAGACCGTTTTGTCGCGATCCTGTTCGCGCAGTTCCGCCACGGTTTCAAAAGATGTGGCGATGCGGTCCATGCGCGGTGCAAGCAGCCGGTTGGCGCGGCCCAGCACGGCGTTCTGTTCGTGAATAACGGATATGATGCCCCGCATCCGGCCTGCGGCCAGCATGGTCGGTACGGAAGGGTAACCGCCGAAGCCGACAATCGCGCGCGGCTGCAGCCTGTTCAGCAGTTTTCGTGCCTGCAGGAAACCGAGAAAAAGCTTGATGACCGCATTGATCTTGCCGCCGATCCCCCGGCCGGTAACCGCCGCAGCGCTTATCGTGTGGCGGTCGATCTTGTCGAGCGTACCGCCGAAGGCATCGCCGCGCCGGTCAGTGACCAGAGCGAGGCGGTATCCGCGACGCATCAGTTCAGCAGCCAGCGCTTCTGCCGGAAAAACGTGTCCGCCGGTGCCGCCTGTGGCGAGTGCGATCAGTTCCGCCATGATGCAATCCCCGGTCGGCGACGGGTCAGCGCCAGCAGCATGCCCATCGACAGGGCAAGTGCAATCAGGCTGGATCCGCCATAGGAAATGAAGGGAAGGGTCATGCCCTTGGTCGGAATGATGCTCAGGGTCGACGCCATGTTGATGATGGCCTGAAGGCCGAACTGCACGATCAGCCCGGCGCCCGCCAGAAGAACGAACAGGTCGTTTTCCTGAAACACACGGATGAAGCTTCGCAGCACCACAAACACGAAAAGCCCGACGATCACGAGGCAGACCAGCAGGCCGAATTCCTCGCCCGCGACCGCAAAAATGAAGTCTGCATGGCTGTCGGGCAGGGTATTCTTGACGATACCTTCGCCGGGGCCGCGGCCGAACAGGCCGCCGGACTGGAAGGCATCGATCGCGCGGTCGACCTGATAGCTGTCGCCGGATTTCGGATCGAGAAACCGATCAATACGGCTGGCCACGTGGTCAAACCCGTAATAGGCGGCAACAAGAGCGAGAACGCCGAACAGCACCAGCGCAATCACCAGCATCATCGGCAATCCGTTCAGAAACAGTTGTACAGCAGCAACAGCGGTAAGCAGCAGGGCCTGACCGAAATCAGGTTGCAGCAGCAACAGGCAGATCAGGGCGAAGTACAGAACGATTGTAATTGCGTAGCCGGGCACTGCTTCGCCAGTGCGCCGCGCGGCAAGAAACCAGCCGGCCAGAACGGCAAATGCGGGTTTTGCAAATTCCGACGGTTGCAACGAGAAACCGGCAAGCGAAACCCAGCGCGTCGCGCCCTTGATTTCCGTGCCGACAACAAGCGTCGCCACCATGAACACGACAGAACACACGAACATGATTGCCGCCAGCCGCCGGACCTGCCGCAGATCCAGCATCGATACGGAGATGAGGATGGCGATGGCCGGCAGCAGAATGGCGACCTGCTTGCGAAGGAAATACATCGAATCCGCGCCGATCCGCTCGGCAACAGGCGGGCTTGCCGTCGCGGTCAGAACCAGGCCGACTGCCGCAAGCAGCAACAGCACGGCAAGCAGCCAGCGATCGACGGTCCACCACCAGCGCCCGAAAACAGAGGTATCATTTCTGGGGATCGAAATCATGCGCCCCCCTCCCGCTGCGCGATATCTGCGACGATCGACATGAAGGCATCGCCCCGAACCTCGAAGTTGGGGAACTGGTCGAAAGAGGCGCAGGCCGGCGACAACAGCACGACCGGCTCTTCGCCGCCTTGTTCCAGTTCCCCCTTCGCCAGGGTGAAAGCCTTGTGCATGGCAGTGTCGAGCGTGCCGCAGGAATGGCACTGAATTCGGTCGCCGAAGGCGGTCATCATGTTCTCGGATGCTTCGCCGATCAGGAAGGCGGCGCGAACATGCCCGAGCTGTTCGATAACGTCGTCGTATCCGCCCTGTTTTTCGCGCCCTCCCGCAATCCAGTAGATTGCGGAGAAGGATGCCAGGGCCTTGCCCGTCGCTTCCGCATTGGTTGCCTTGCTGTCATTGACGAAGCGTACGCCCGCGACACGGCCCACGGTCTGAAGACGGTGGGCCAGGCCGGGAAAGGTCTTCATCGCCGTAACGATCTGTTCGGCCGTCAGTCCGGCAGTACGACAGGCGGCGTAGGCAGCCGCCATGTTCTGTGCGTTGTGCAGGCCGGGCAGGGATGGAACATCGGACAATCGGGTGACGGGTGTTTCATAGCCGACCATCCGGTCGACCAGATAGCCGTCGCGAACGCAGATATCCGCGTCTTTCGTGGTCGCAATGCGGATCACGGAAACGGCCTGATCTATGCTGTCGGCCAGCGCCGCAGCGCGCGTGTCGTCAATGCCGATGATTGCCGTCTGACCCGCAGCCTGGCGTTCGAAGATACGTGCTTTCGCTGCAACATAGCCGTCGATGCCGCCGTGACGGTCGAGATGGTCCGGCGAGATGTTCAGCAGAACGGCGATATCGAACCGTGTCGTACTGACCAGATCGAGCTGGTAGGACGAAAGCTCCAGCACATAGGTGCCGGTTTCATCAAGCGGGGCGAGATCAAGCGGCGGTGTGCCGAGATTGCCGCCGACTTCCGCCTTACGTCCGTTCGCCTTAAGGATATGGCCGATCAGCGCGGTGGTTGTGGATTTGCCGTTTGTTCCGGTAATGCCGATATAATTCGCAACCGGCTGCGCCCGATACAGTAGCTCGACATCGCCGAGAACAGGGATGTTTCTGTGCGCGGCTTCGACAACGCTGCGATGCGGCGCCGGGAACCGGTACGGTACGCCGGGGCTCAGCACCACGGCAGCAGGATTTGCGCCGGGCTCGGCAAAGGCGTCACGCACGGAAATGTTTTTCGATACAGCGTCTTCGCGGCCGGAAGGCGCATCGTCCCAGGCCCAGACTTCGGCGCCGCCGGCGGCAAGCGCGGTCGCAGCCGAACAGCCGGATTTCCCCAACCCGACAACCGCTACTTCCTGTCCTGAGTAATCCCTGATCACGATCGTCATTACCTATCTCAGCTTGAGGGTGGACAGGCCGATCAGCGCCAGAATGGAGGCGATGATCCAGAAACGGATAACAATGGTCGGTTCGGCCCAACCCTTCTTTTCGAAGTGGTGGTGCAGCGGAGCCATGGCGAAAACGCGCTTGCCGGTCAGTTTGAAGCTTGCGACCTGCACGATCACGGAAACGGTTTCCAGAACAAACAGCCCGCCGATGATCGCCAGAACGACCTCGTGCTTGGTGACGACACTGATAGCCCCCAACGCACCGCCCATCGACAGGGACCCGGTATCGCCCATGAACACCATGGCGGGCGGGGCGTTGAACCACAGGAATCCGAGGGCGGACCCGACGATTGCGCCGCACAGAACGGCAAGTTCGCCGGCTCCGGCGATATAGTTGATCTGCAGATATTCCGAATAGATGGCATTGCCGGCGAGATAGGAAATCAGACCGAAGCAGCCGCCGGCGATCATCACCGGAACGATGGCTAGGCCGTCCAGACCGTCTGTCAGGTTGACCGCGTTCGATGCGCCGACCATGACGAACACTGCAACGGGGATGAAGAACCACGACAGATTGATCAGAAAGTCCTTAACAAAGGGCAGGGCGAACCCCATGCCCATTTCACCGGGTGTTTCCATCACGAACCAGAAGGCGGCGAGGCTGCCGATCAGAAGCTGAACCAGCAGCTTGATGCGACCCGGAAGGCCCTTGGAATTGCGCTTGGTCAGTTTCAGGTAATCGTCGGCGAATCCGACAAGTCCGAACCCAATCGTTACCAGCAGAACAATCCAGACATAGGGATTGTGCAGGTCGGTCCACAACAGCGTGCTGATCGACAGCGCAATCAGGATGAGGACCCCACCCATTGTTGGTGTGCCGGCCTTCACCAGATGCTGTTCGGGAACGTCTTCCCGGATGTTGGATGCACCGCGCTGCTGCCGCTTCAGCCAGTTGATGACGCTCGGCCCGATGATGAAGCTTATCAGCAGGGCGGTAATGATCGCACCGCCGGTTCTGAACGTCAGATACCGGAACAGGTTGAACAGTTGAAATTCGTCCGCGAGCGGCAGAAGAAAATACGACAGCATCAGGCGGACCCTCCGTTGGCGGAGGGGCGCGCCGGTTCGAAGTCGGCGTCCAGTCCTGATTGGTCAAGCGCGCGCAAGGCATCGACAACCGGTTTCATGCGCGATCCCAGCGATCCTTTGACCGTAACGACATCACCGGCACGCACCGTTGCCGTGACCATTGGCAGAATTTCGCCGCTTGTTGCGGCATGTCCGCCGCGCCGCGCTTTTGGCAGGGCGTCGAACAGATCCATCATCAGCGGACCGGCGGTGAAGACCAGATCGATTTTGGCAGCGTTAACGCTGTCAGCGAGGGCGGTGTGGAAATCGACGGCGTTTTCACCAAGCTCGCGCATGTCGCCTAGAACGGCGATGCGCCTGCCGGTCTTGCCAATGGCAATATCGCCCAGAACCTGCAAGGCAGCCTTCGTCGACGCCGGGCTTGCGTTGTAACTTTCGTCAATCAGCACGAAGTGACCGCCGCGTGTCTTGATCTTGTATCGGCCGCCGCGGCCCGGATTGGCCGTCAGGGATGAGAAGCCTTCCGACGCTTTGCTGATGTTAATGCCAAGCGCGGCCACAACGGCGAGAATACCAAGGCTGTTGAGAGCGAGGTGCCGGCCGGCGGCGCCCAGCCGATAATCGATGGTCATGCCGTCGCAGACAGCGGAAATGTCGCTTGTCGACCCGTCTGTTGTGTAGGATGTCAGCCGGAAAGTTGCATCGGCGTCTTCGCCGAAGGTTGAAATGGTCTCTATGCCTGCGGCTTTTGCATTGTCTTCCAGACGCTGGTAGTAGGGGTTGTCACGGTTGAGGACAGCGATGCCCTTCTTGGCGACGCCGGTGAATATTTCCGATTTCGCGTCTGCGATCCCTTCAACAGACTCAAAGAATTCCAGATGCACGGCATCGACGTTCGTAATCAGCGCAACATCCGGCTGCGCCAGTTGGCTCAGTGGCGCGATTTCACCGGCATGGTTCATGCCCATTTCAATGATGGCGAAATCGGTGTCGGCAGGCATGCGCGCCAGCGTCAGCGGGCAGCCGAACTGATTGTTCAGATTGCCGATGGTCTTGTGGACCGACCCGAATGGGCTAAGCAGATGGGCAAGGCCATCCTTTGCGCCGGTTTTGCCGACACTGCCTGTCACCCCGATGACCTGACCTGAAAACCGCTTGCGGCTGGCCTTGGCGAGGTCGACCAGCGCCGCCATCGTGTCGTCAACGACAAGGCAGGGCAGATCTTTCGGTGCATTTTTCGGAACCGAATCCACAATGGCGGCGGCTGCGCCGGCTGAATGTGCGGCGGTCAGATGATCGTGGCCGTCATTCCGGTCGCCCCGCAAGGCAACGAACAGATCGCCGGGTTTCAGGCTGCGGGTATCGATGGAAACGCCAGAAGCGTGAAAGGGGCCCGTCGCCCGGCCCCTGGTCGCTTCTGCAGATTCTACATCGGTCCATAAACGGGTCATGTCGGTTGCGCTCCCGCAAGGCGGTCGACGCAACGCCGGACGCATGTCGCATCGTCAAACGGAATAACCTTGTCACCGATCGTCTGGCCCTGTTCGTGCCCCTTGCCGGCGACACACAGAACATCACCCTGCTTCAGGGCCTTCATCGCGCGGAAGATCGCTTCGCCACGGTCGCCGATATCGGCTGCGCCGGTACAGCCTTCCAGAACTTCGCGTCGGATCGCCGCCGGGTTTTCACTGCGCGGATTGTCGTCGGTAACAATAACGCAATCGGCCAGATCGGCAGCGATCCGTCCCATTATCGGGCGTTTTCCCCGATCCCGATCGCCGCCGCAGCCGAACACGACATGCAGCTTGCCGGTTGCATGCGGCCTGAGCGCGGCCAACACGGTAGAAAGGGCATCCGGCGTATGGGCGTAGTCGACATAGACCGCCGCGCCGTTGTCCAGGCTGGCCACCGGTTGCAATCTGCCCGGTACACCGACCAGTGATGCAAGCAGGGGGGCGGCATCTTTCGGGTCGGCGCCGGTCGCAATGACGAGGCCGAGAGCCGCCAGCGCATTTTCGATCTGGAACAGGCCGGGCAGCGGAAACGCGAAGGCATAGCGCGTTCCAAGCACATCGATTTCCAGGTCGAAACCGTCGGGCGTTACCTCACGCCGGATGGTTCGCAACTGGCCGTTCTGTAAGCCGTAGCTCAGAACCTTCTGGCCACGCTCTGCAGCGATATTGGCAATCGTGTCATATTCCTGCGCGCCGGTATTGATGACGGCGGTGCCGTCGCGAACCAGCAGTTCCTCGAACAGGCGCAGTTTCGCCGCACGGTAGGCTTCCATCGACCCGTGATAATCCAGATGGTCGCGGCTCAGGTTCGTGAAAGCGGCTGCCTTTACCGTCAGTCCGTCCAGACGGTGCATGTCGAGCCCGTGGCTGGACGCTTCCATGGCGACATGATCGATGCCGGCAAGTTTCATTCTGTGCAGCAATTCGTGCAGATCCACCGGGTCCGGTGTTGTCAGGCCGCCGTCGTGATCGAAACCGTCAGCGCGGATGCCCAGCGTGCCGATATAGGCCCCTTTCAGCTTCAGCAGTTGCCAGAGCTGACGGGTGAAGTTCGCCACCGATGTCTTGCCGTTGGTGCCGGTAACCGCCACCGTGTTTTCCGGCTGCGGTGCATAGAATTCAGCCGCCATGCGGGCCAGCCGGCGGCGCGGATTGGCATCCGTCACCAGCGTAACATCCGGCCCGACATCCTCCGCCGTGATATCCGGCGGGGCGAGGATTGCTGTTGCGCCGCGGGCGATGGCGTCACCGATAAACTTCCGTCCGTCCATCGCCGTGCCCGGAATGGCGGCGAACAGATAGCCGGGTTCTATCTTCCGGCTATCCGCCGACAGCCCGGCCAGCGTCATTCTCGGCAGCGTCAACTCGTTGGTCATGTATGGATATCTCCGCATATCTCCGACCTAGAAGGACGCCAGCCTCTTGCGGGCTTGTGGCATTTCGATGGCGAGTTGTTGACGAATTTCAGGGGCTTCTCCATCGACAGGCTCAACACCCAGAACCGGCGCGATGCGTCGGATCACGGCGCCCACGGTCGGTGCGGCGACCCAGCCACCAGTCGCATAACCATGGGTGCTTTCATTGCCCTGCGGTTCGTCGAGAACGATATAGACGACGTATTTCGGATCGTTCATCGGGAAGGCCGCGACAAAGGACGAAATCAGCGCCTTGCGTTTGTAGGTTCCCTGAATGCCGACCTTTTCGGCTGTGCCTGTCTTGCCGCCGACAAGATACCCGGCAACCCGCGCCTTGCTGCCGGACCCTTCAAGGGCGTTCAGGCGCATCAGGCGGCGGATTACATCGCTGGTCATTTCCGAAACGATGCGTTTGCCCTTGCGGGGTGTCGTGGTTTTCAGAAGTGTCGGCTGCAGCAGCACGCCGCCATTGACCATCGCGGCAACACCGCTGGCGAGATGCAGCGGGCTGACCGATATGCCGTGACCGAAGGAAATGGTCATCGTGTTGATCGGCCGCCAGATGCTCGGGCTTTGCGGATGCCCGGCTTCGGGCAGTTCGATATCGAGCGTATCGAGAAAACCCAGACGCTGGAAAAAATGCTTCTGTGCTTCGCCACCGACGTCGATGGCCATCTTGGCCGATCCGATATTCGACGAATAGATGAAGATTTCCGGCACCGACAGTGACCGGTTCTTTGCGTGATAGTCGCGGATGGTGTAGCGCGCGACTTTCAGCGGCTGCGAGGCGTCGTAGAAATCGGACATGTTGACCAGCCCGGAATCGATCGCCATCGCGGTGTTGAATATCTTGAAAGTCGAACCGAGTTCGTAAACGCCCAAAGTCGCCCGGTTGAAGCGGGCATCCGGCGACGCGTCGCCGGGATGGTTCGGGTCGAAATCGGGCAGCGAGGACAGGCCAAGCAGTTCGCCGGTTTTGGCGTTCAGAACGATGCCTGCGCCGCCGATCGCCTTGTAATCGGCAATCGCCTTGGTCAGTTCGTTGCGCAGAACATGCTGGACCCGCATGTCGAGCGACAGCTGCACGGACTCCCCGTCAGAGCCGAGCGTCTTGTCGAAGCGCCGTTCGATGCCGGCAATGCCGTTGCCGTCAACATCCGCGAAGCCCAGCACATGACCGGCCAGCGGCCCGTGCGGATACAGTCGCGTTTCATTGGAGGAAAAGTCGATACCGGGAATGCCCAGCCGATTGATTTCCCATTGCTGGCGTGGCGTCAGCGACCGATGCAGGTAAACGAAACGACCGGACTTGCGCATGCGCGATTCCAGCCATTCCGCTGATGTATCGGGCAGAACGGCGGCAAGTTTGTAGGCGGCGGCGCGCGGGTCCATGACGTGTTTCGGATCGGCAAACAGCGAGACGGTCTGCAGGCTGGTTGCCAGCAGGGTGCCGTTGCGATCGACGATATCGGCGCGGCGGCCGACTGTTTCTTCTCCGGCAGCCTTGGCAATTCTTGGTTCGGCGGGTTCGCTCAGGACCGTCAGATCGACCAGCCGTGCGCCAATGACGCCGAACGCCAGCGTCATGACCGTCGCGGTGATCAGAATTCTTGTGCGGCCGGTTTCAATCGCCTGCCGTACGACACTGTCGCTGCACGGTGTGGATCGCAGCACCGGTTCAGCCTTTTGAGGGCAGGATGATGCAGCCTGGTTCTTCATTGTCCGTCTTCCTGTTCTCTTGAGGCTGCCAGCAGGGCCTGAACGTCGGGCGAAGCCGACGGTCCCGGTACCGGGAAGGGCGTCGGCTGCGGAATTTCGGACATCGGCACGATCTGGGTTGCATCGGCTTCCGCCAGTTCCGGCAGATATTTGTCAGCCAACCGACTGATGCGGTTTGGCCGGTTCAGATACGCCCATTCCGCTTCCAGAACTTCCAGGGCTTCCTTTTCCGAAAGAATATCGCTGTTGAGGCTTGAGAGTTTCGTCTCCAGCCGTTCAACCCGAAAGGCGACATGAAACAAGGCGATGCCGGTTACGGCACAAAGTCCAATCCAAACCAGAACAGCGAGCGCTCTCATGACGCACCTCCGCTTCTTGTGTTTGTTGTTTGACCGATAGCGTTGTCGTTTCGAATGGCGGCGCGCAGACGCGCCGACCGGGACCTCGGGTTCTGACGGGTTTCTATTTCCGTGGGTTTCTTCAGACCGCCGGGCAACAGGGTGAAGGTCGGCGGGGCCGGCTCTTTCTGGGGCAGGTGGCGGGATCCGCCGCCGCCTCGACCGCTGCGCTTGGCCAGAAACGCCTTTACCCGGCGGTCTTCAAGGCTGTGAAAAGCCACCACGACCAACCGGCCTTCCGGCGACAGCAGTCTTTCGGCGGCTTCCAGGGCGCGGTCTATTTCGCCCAGCTCGTCATTGACTTCGATGCGCAGCGCCTGGAATGTCCGCGTCGCCGGATCGATACCGTCTTTCGAACGGGGCACGGCGGACCGGACGATGGCGGCAAGCGCCGATGTGGTTTCTATCGGCTGTTCCTTGCGGGCTGCAACAATGTCTCTGGCGACACGCCGCGCGTACCGTTCCTCGCCGTATTCCTTGATGATTCGGGCCAGTTCGGCTTCCGGCCATGTGTTGACGACATCGGCGGCGCTTGGCCCATCCATGCCCATACGCATGTCCAGCGGCCCGTCGGACCGGAACGAAAATCCCCGGTCAGGGTTGTCGATCTGCGGAGACGAAAGGCCCAGATCCATGACGATGCCATCGAGTCTGGTGATGCCGACTTCCGCCAGCAGCTGTTCCATATCGCCGAAGCAACCACAGACAATGGTGAATCTGTCGCCGTAGGATGCCGCAAGCGCATTGGCGCGCTCGATGGCGTCCGGGTCCCGGTCGATGGCGACAACGGAACAGTCCGCAGCATCCAGGATTGCGCTTGTATAGCCGCCGGCTCCGAAGGTCGCGTCCAGATATCGAGCGCCGTTTTTCGGGGCGAGCGCGCCAAGCATCTCGGCCAACATCACGGGGTTATGTGACAAGGCGCTGTTGGCGGCCATGATTACACCTCCGACCGACGTCGAAGGGAAAGGGTCAACCCTTTCGCCCGCTCCCGCGCTGTCGATGCATGGGACGCGTAGGTGGCCGGGTTCCAGATCTGGAACCGCTTGGCCTTGCCGACGAACAGGGCTGTGTCGTCGATGCCGGCATGGTCCAGAAATCGCTTGGGCAGAATGAAGCGGCCCGTGGAATCGTATTGAACGGGCAGGGCGTCGGCGATGATCTGGCCGAGCGCGTCTTCTTCTACGGAGAATACTTCAGCCTGATCCTCAATCGCCTCGGCGATCCGTTCCATATAGGCTTCGTCGCCGGCTTCAAGCCCACCGGCATTTGGCGACGGGAAGACATAGAACACACGCTCGGGGCCGCCGCTCAGGCGATCCCGGAACGGGGCCGGAAGGGAGACGCGCCCCTTCTTGTCGACCTTGTTCTCGTATGTCCCAGTAAACAACGCCATCGCGCGGCTGACCTTCCCCTAATTCTCATGACCCGGCTGTATTCAGACGCAGTTCGCCTGATTTCAGCCCATTCTGGGCATCTATGGGATATCATGGGATTTAGTGGGCGGTCAAACCAAAACGCCCGATTTTGCTGGGATTTTAAGTAAAAAGGCAAATTCCCTAAGTTAAAGTTCAAGTAAAGGAAAATAACGAGAACAAACGATTCTCGCCACAACAAATTGTGTCGAAGTAATGCAGAATCACAAAATGAGCCGAATCAAGATCGTGATTTTACGTCGATTCAGTGAAAACTCAGTTGTTTGACGGATTATCCATTTCCCGCTGCAAACGGCTGAGAAGGCGCGGAAGCGCCTCGTGCTCGGTCGCGGAGAAGCCGTTCAGTAACTGGCTCTGCAGGCTGCGAACGGCCGAGATTGCGGTCTCCAGTACGGTCTTTCCCTGATCCGTCAGGGCCAGACGCTTGCGGCGTCCGTCGCTTGCATCCTGCGCCGTTTGCAGAAATCCGCGTTCCTGTAGCGATCGAACAAGCCGGCTGACCCAGCTTTTGTCGAGCCCGGTCTCCAGAACCACGATACGGGCGGTGGCGTGTGGCGTCGCCGCGATCGCCGCAAGGACACGCCATTCGTTGACGCTGATGCCGACAGACGCTCGCAGCAAGGCATCGGTCTTTCGCATCAAATTGTCCGAAACGTCCTGAATGCGCGCAAACAGAAGGTCGCCATAGATAAACGACGGCGCGTTGGGCTTTCTGGACGGTGTTCCGTTCTCGCTGGTCACGCGGCAATTTCCTGTGCGACGGTTGCGTCGGATGATATAGAGGCCTTGCACGTAAAGCGGCAAGGGGCAGTTTGCATGAGTGATACAGGCAAGGCGACCGGTTCCAGGGCGGCTGCCGCCAAATCGGTGGTGGATGCCTGCCGGAGAATGAATGAACTTGGCATCAATCAGGGCAAGGCCGGAAATGTCTCCGTGCGCTGCGAAGGCGGGATGTTGATTTCGCCGTCGGGGGTGGCCTACGACAAACTGACCCCGACAAAAATCGTGCAGGTCAGCGAAAGCGGCGAAGCGGCGGGATCGTGGCGGCCGTCCAGTGAATGGCGGATGCACCACGATATCTACCGAACCCGGCAGGAGGCCGGCGCGGTCGTCCACACCCATTCCGTCAACTGCACGGCGCTTGCCTGCCTTCGCCAGCCGATACCGCCATTTCACTATATGATCGCGGTGGCCGGCGGATCGGATATCAGATGCGCATCCTACGCAACATTCGGCACGCAGAAACTGTCCGACAACATGCTGAGCGCGCTGAAGGGCCGGACCGCCTGCCTGCTGGCCAATCACGGCATGATCTGTTTTGCCGAGGATATCGAAAAGGCGCTGGCCCTGGCGGTAGAGGTCGAAGCGCTTGCGGCCCAGTATCTCGCTGCTCTCAGCGCCGGCGCGCCGGTTCTGCTCAGTCGCAAACAGATGGCGAAGGCGAAGGAAGCTTTCCGCTCCTACGGTGAGCAGCCGGAGGCGAAAGGCGATCAGGGATGAAAAGGGACTACCGCACAATTTCCACCGAGCCAGACGGATGGTCGGTGCGGGTTCTGGACCAGACACTGCTGCCGCACAGGATCGACTACAAGGTTTTGAAAACGGTCGAAGACGCGGTGACCGCAATCCGCGATATGTGGGTCCGAGGGGCGCCGCTGATCGGCGCGACCGCCGGCTATGGTATCGCGTTGGCCATGCGGGCCGATCCAACCGACACGGCGTTCGAAAGCGCCTGCCGCGCATTGTTCGATTCCCGCCCCACCGCCGTCAACCTGCGATGGGCGCTTGACCGCATGCGGGCCGGACTGTCGGACCTGCCCCGGGAGGACCGCGCTGCCGCTGCCTACAGGCTGGCGAAAGAAATCGCTGAACAGGACGATGACCTGTGTGCCGCCATCGGCCGGCATGGAGCAGAACTGATCGCCGCCAGCCATCGAGCCTTTCCGGACAGACCGGTTGATGTGCTTACCCATTGCAACGCCGGGGCATTGGCGACCTGTGGCATCGGCACCGCAACCGCGCCGATCTATACAGCGCATGCTGCCGGTATTCCGGTGCATGTCTGGGTCGATGAAACACGGCCGCGTAATCAGGGAGCGGCGCTGACCTGCTGGGAGCTGGCCAGGGCCGGCGTACCGCATACGTTGATCGCCGATAATACAGGCGGGCATCTGATGCAAAGGGGGCGTGTCGATCTGTGCATTGTCGGTTCTGATCGCACAACGGCTTCCGGCGATGTCTGCAACAAGATCGGGACCTATCTGAAGGCGCTGGCGGCGCATGATAACGACGTGCCTTTTTACGCAGCGCTGCCGTCAACGACCATAGACTGGACCATTGACGATGGTGTTGCCGATATTCCCATCGAACAGCGCGGTGATGACGAACTTGCCATTGTGACGGGTCTGGCACCGGATGGCCGTATCGACTCCGTCAGGGTGCCGCCGCTCGGAACCGTGATCGCAAACATCGCTTTCGACGTCACACCGGCCCGGCTTGTCACCGGCATCATCACAGAGTGCGGCGTCCACAAGGCATCGAAACAGGCTTTGCAAGCAGCATTTTGTGACGGCTCCCGCCCGGGGTGAAAAATTTTCCAATCGCGAATTAGCGGATTGTTCGTCGATTCAGCCTGTGACTAGATGACACTGCGTCGGCATAGCCGGCGATTTGCAACAAAACAGCCCCGGTGCGCCGGTTGGAGGATATGAATGGCCAGAAGAGCTCGCCGGACGGGAACGGCCCGTACTGAAGCGGCGTCCGCATCCGTCATTCATCAGAAGCCGTTTCGTGAGCTTACCGTTCCGTTCGGTCCCGTGCCGCTGATATCACAGGATGAGGTGGAATCGATCCACGAGGCGTCGCTGACGGTGCTGCAGGAAATCGGTCTGAATTTCCTGCTGCCGGAAGCGCGCGACATGCTGGCCAAAGCGGGTGCGGATGTTGACCCCAACAGCAGTCGGGTCCGTTTCAGCCGCGGCTTCATCGATCAGATGCTGGCGACGGTGCCGAACGAATTCACGCTGCATGCGCGCAACCCGGCCCATAATGTGACCCTGGGCGGCAACCGGTTCGCCATTTGCAGCGTGGCCAGTGCGCCAAACTATTCCGATATGGAATTCGGACGGCGGCGTGGCGATTTTCAGGGCTACAAGGACCTGATGCGCCTGGTGCAGTCTTTCAACATTTGTCACCTGCCCGGCGGCTATCCGGTCGAACCTGTCGATATACCGACAGCGATGCGCCATATCGAAGCCGGGGTCTCCGCTGTCGAGCTGACAGACAAGGTTCTGTATGCCTATTCGCTGGGCCGCGACCGGGTGCTGGACATGCTGGAAGTGACCAAGCTGTCGCGCGGCATCGATGACGCAACGCTGGAACGGGAAACCAGCCTGTGGAGCGTCATCAACGCAAATTCGCCGCTTCAGTACGACACGCCGATGCTTTGGGGCATCATAGAACTGTCGAAACGAAATCAGGCGATCTGCATCACGCCGTTTACCCTGTCCGGCGCCATGGCCCCGGTTACTATTCCGGGCGCGCTCGTGCAGCAGAATGCAGAGGCGCTTGCCGGCATCGCCTTTACCCAGGTCGTGCGGCCTGGTGCGCCGGTGATCTATGGCGGCTTCACATCGAATGTGGACATGAAAAGCGGCTCGCCGGCCTTTGGTACGCCGGAAGCGGTGCAGGCAACCATTATTTCAGGCCAGCTGGCCCGCCGCTACGGCATTCCTTTCCGGGCGTCGAATGTCAACGCATCGAATGCGCCGGACGCCCAGGCGACCTACGAAGCGCAAATGTCGATCTGGGCCTGCATGCTGGGCCATGTAAACCTGATGATGCATGGCCTCGGCTGGCTTGAAGGCGGGTTATGCGCCTCTTTCGAGAAATTCATCATTGATGCCGAAATGCTCCAGATGGCGTCAGAGTTGATGAAGCCGCCGGTTATCAATGAGGATACACTGGGGCTCGACGCGATCCGCGAAGTCGGCCCCGGTGGTCACTATTTTGCGGCCCAGCAAACATTGGCCCGCTATGAAGACGCCTTCTACGATCCGATCCTTTCCGACTGGCGGAATTTCGAGACTTGGCAGGATGACGGCTCCAAGACAGCAACGGAGCGGGCGCATGTCCTGTACAAGAAAATTCTGGCGAATTTCAAACCGCCCGCCCTTGAAGAAGATCGCCGCGACGCCCTGCACGCCTTCATGGCGAAACGGAAAGAGGAGGGTGGCGCGCCGATGCAGTAATCGCCGCCGCTTTGTAAAATATTAATATGTGCTAGCGTATCATCCGAACAATGGAACTAAACTTGCGCTAGGACATGCCGATGAAAACCAGCGGTCTTCCGATCGGCGTCAAAATCTTTGGCATTGCGATTGTGCTTGTCTGTCTGATGGTCGCGCTGTCAGCCGCGTCAATCATTCTGTTTGATCGTGTCCGCCACGAGCTGGAAGTTCAAAACGATGTATTTTTGCCGACTTTGAACTGGGTTTCCCGCATCGAATCCTCGGTTTTGAAAACGGAAACCATGATGGAGTCGATGCGGGCAAACCATACGATAGAACAGGGCACAGAAACGGAAATCGACGAACTTGCCGACGAATTTCTGGCTTTCCGGATCGACCTTGAAAAGCGTCTGAGCGATATTCGTGAAATTGTCCGTGCCCAGCCGCTTGAATGGTACAGCCGCGATTCACTTGTGGCAGCCACGCGCATCGATGCGGCGATTGAAACGATTCAGAACGAACATCTGGACTATTATCAGGAAATCGACCGGTTCGTAGATGCCCTTCGGAAGGGACAAAAACAGGAGGCTGAGGCCGCCGATGCAATGGTCATCGAGGAAGCCGAAGAGCTTGCCGGTCAGCTTGAGCGCCTGCGCAGCTATATTCTGGATTATATAGAAACTGCGGTCGATCATGTGGTCGAATACGATATCTGGCTTGACCGGTTTATCATGATCCTGACGATGCTGGCCGTGCTGCTGGGCGTTCTGGTGTCTTACATCATTACACGCGGTGTTGTTAATCCGGTCAGAAAGCTGGTTCAGGGCATGCACGGCGTTCGTGACGGCGATCTGGATATCAGTGTCCAGCCGACAACAAAGGACGAAATCGCCTGGCTGTCGGAAGGCTTCAATGACATGGTCGAAGGGCTGCGCGCGAAGGAACGTATCACGCAGACATTCGGCAAGTATGTCGACAGCCGCGTGGTCGAAAACATGATCGGCAATCCGCTGATGACCAAACCCGGCGGCGACCGCCGTGACATGACAATCTTTTTCTCCGACATGGCGGGTTTCACAAAACTTTCCGAGCGGCTGACGCCGGAAAACGTGCTCAACATGCTGAACGCCTATTTCACAACGATGTCGAAGCCGATCCAGAACCATGAAGGTGTCATCGATAAATTCATCGGCGATGCGATCATGGCGTATTGGGGGCCTCCGTTTACCGCACCTGAAGTAAAGGCGACGGCTGCCTGTGAAACGGCGCTGGAACAACTGATGCTTCTGGAGGGATTCAAGAACGAGATTGGCGATGTGCTGGGTCTTCGGCGTGATCTGCCTGACATCAGGATCAGAATAGGCATTGCGACCGGCCCGGCGGTTGTCGGGACCGTCGGTTCTAGCCACCACCATAATTACACAGTATTGGGAGATACGGTAAATCTTGCGGCCCGGCTTGAAAGCGGCAGTGAGTCCTATGGTGTGCCCTGTCTGGTCGACAAGGCGACCCGTGACGACGCGCTGAACAAGATCGTGTTTCGTGAAATCGACTCGCTTCGCGTCAAGGGCAAGCTGGAACCGGTGCGAATATACCAGCCACTGTGTACGGTGGAGACGGAATCCGGTGCGCGACAGCTTGCGAAGACGTTCGAAACTGGTCTGGCGGCCTATCGCCGCCGTGATTTCGATACTGCAGAGCAGGCTTTCTCAAAGTGCCTCGACGAGTTCCCGGATGACGGTCCGTCGGCAATATTCCTTGAGCGAATCGGGATGCTGCGGAAGGATGTTCCACCTGCGAACTGGGACGGCGTATGGGTGATGGACAGGAAATGATGCTTAATCGGCAGCTTGGTGATTGATCATGCTGAAATGGGTCTTTGGTCGACGTAGCGCGGAATCGGAAAAGGCTGCTTCCAGGGAAAAGCTTCCCACGTATGATGAAGCCAAGCGGATTGCCTCCGAAGGCAGCGTGGTTGAAAGGACGAAGCTTGCCGCGTTGCGCCTGTTGCCGCCTGAGCTGTTGTACTTCTTTGCAACCGACCCCGCCCCTGAAGTCAGGCAGGCTGTTGCCCGGAATGACGGAACGCCGCTGCAGGCTGACATTCTGCTGGTAAAGGATGATCGGCCTGAAATCCGGTCCGAAATCGGCCTCAAGATATGCCGGTTGTTGCCGACGCTTTCATCCGAGCAGAACCGCCGGGTTACCCGGATGGCGATACAGGTATTGGAGATTCTGGCGCAGGACCAGTTGCCGGATATTCGCGCCATGATCGCCGAAAACGTCAAGAAGCTCGACAATGTGCCGAAAGATCTGATTCTCAGGCTGGCTCGTGACGTTGAGACGGTTGTCGCTGCGCCTGTTCTTGAATTCTCGCCGATGCTGACCGAGCGGGATCTGGTGGACGTGATCAAGGTGGGGATACACAGCGATGTTCTGTCGGCGATCGCGCGCCGGGAAATGCTGTCGAAGAAGGTTTGCCGCGTCATTGCAAAGACCGAGGATGAGCTGGCAGTTGCTGAGCTGTTGCAGAACAGAACCGCGCGGCTTGACCGGGAGACCCTGGCGATGATTGTCGATACCGGCGCGTACCACCCCGCCTGGCATGAAGCGCTGGTTCGGCGT
Source organism: uncultured Flavobacteriaceae bacterium (assembly GCA_964352715.1). Lineage (GTDB taxonomy): Bacteria > Pseudomonadota > Alphaproteobacteria > UBA8366 > Aestuariispiraceae > JAVKBW01. The sequence continues at coordinate 42,200 of CAYGSU010000014.1, forward strand.
GGGGAACTGGAAAGCTCTCTGGCGGAACGGGTCGCCGGGTACGTCAGCAAAAGCCTTGTCGAACATCTGATCGCGACGAATACGGCGATAACGCCGGAAATTGCCGATCAAATGCGGGCAGGCGTCGGACGCGGCAATGCGGGATCCCGGCTCGGGGAAGCTGAAAACGGCTTGGAGGATGATAGGGTCAGGGCCTCCAGGATGTTTCAGGCAGGCAAGTTGACGGCGCCGGTGATGACGCGGGCTGCCGCCAGGAAGGAAAAGCGTTTCATCTATAGCGCGCTTTCCCTGTTGACCGGCACGCCGGCTGAGACCCTGGAGCGGGTGCTTGGGAAGAAAAACGGAAACCGGCTGGCTGTCGCCCTGGCCTGGAAAACCCGCCTCGGGATGGATTTCGCTACGGCGCTCCAGGCGAAGATTATCGAGGTTCCCGAAGCCGACCGGATCCGACCGTCGGGCCTTTCCTCTGTTGATGAGGATTATCCGTTCGATGCCGCGGTGATGGCCGGGCTTCTTAAAGAAAACGACATCGGCTGATCTAAAGCCTGCAATTGATCGTACATATTACCGGAACCGTATGTGTTGGACGGTCTGGATTTGGGTATTGCCTCTTGAACACGGGCAAACCCGTCCTGAAATACGTGAGAGGCATATGATGTTTCGCTCTGCAATCCACGTTATGCAACGATCAGGCGCGGCAATTCGTTCCGTTGAGTTTCCGCATTGCATGTCTAGACTTACAGGGAACGGCCCGGACGAATGAACGGGAATGGCTCTATGATCGATCGTCATTCTCAAAAATCGCATCTATATCAAGGAGGAACGATGAAGAACATCAAAGCGCTAATGATGGTGGTTCTGGC
>CAYGSU010000014.1:43162-62369 GCA_964352715.1 uncultured Flavobacteriaceae bacterium
TATATCAAGGAGGAACGATGAAGAACATCAAAGCGCTAATGATGGTGGTTCTGGCCTCAATGGCCATTTCAGGCGCAGCTTTCGCCGATGGTGACCCGGACAAGGGCAAGCGCGTCTTTGTCAAATGCAAAGCCTGCCATAATCTGGATGAAGCGAAGAACAAGATCGGACCGCATCTTGTCGGCATCATCGGGCGGCCTGTCGCTTCTGTCGAAGACTACAAGTATTCGACGGGCGAAGGCAGCATGACGGCCTTCGGTGAAGACGGCAAAGTCTGGGATGAAGAGACGTTGACGTCCTATCTCCACAAGCCGAAGGATCTGGTAAAGAAAACGAAGATGGCTTTTCCGGGTCTGAACAAGGACGATCAGATCGCCGATCTGATTGCGTATCTGGAATCTCAGCAGTGATGTTTCTGACGGACAAACGGCCCGGACCTGTCCGGGCCGTTTGCTGTCAGGCCTTCAACGCCGTGTCGGAAACGAACGGATTTGACTGTCGCTCGACCCCGAATTGAGAGACCGGTCCGTGACCGGGAATGAAGGTTACATCGTCGCCCAGCGGCCATAGTTTCGTCGTGATCGAGGTGACCAGATCATCGAAATTGCCGCGCGGAAAATCCGTCCGGCCAATCGACCCCTTGAAGAGAACATCGCCGACACTCGCCAGCCGCATGCCGTCGTGAAAGAATATCACATGACCGGGCGTATGGCCCGGGCAGTGACGGACATCCATCACAATGTCGCCGAACGAAACCGTATCGCCATCTTCAAGCCAGCGGGTCGGTGCGAAGGTTTTCGCTTCCGGCAAACCCCATTCAGGGCCGTCGGTTTCAATCGTGTCGATCCAGAACGCGTCATCGCGATGCGGGCCTTCAATCGGAACGCCTGTCCGTTTCGCAAGCTCCGTCGCGCCGCCGGCGTGATCGATATGGCCATGGGTAATCAGAATTTTCTCAAGCTCCATTCCCATCGTGTCGATCGCTTCCATCAGGCGGTCAACATCGCCGCCGGGATCGACGACAGCGCCGCGTCCGGTGGCGGTGCACCGGTAGAGCGTGCAATTCTGCTGAAAGGGTGTGACAGGCACGATGGCGGCCTGCAAGGCGGGTTCGGATTCCATAAATCTGTGCTTTTCTTGTTGAGGGTCTATTTGCTGGTCATGACCCAGACGCCGTCCCATGTTTCAGGCGGGTTCTCGATCAGATGCTCGCAGCGTTCCACGTAAATCTGTGAAAGCTTGTCGTTCGGGTTGATGCGGTAGGCTTCCTTGAACGCCTTGACCGCCTTGTCCCAGGTGCCGGCGCGGTAACTTTCGATGCCGCTCTTGAAATGGCCCAGCACTTCCATCAGCTCCGGAAATTCCTCGTTGTCATAGAAGTCCAGCACCTCGTAGACGCCGACAGGGGCGGTCTTGCCCTTGACGATTACCCGGTCGACCTCACGGGCGCGATAGACGCCCTTCAGCTTCTTGTAGGTAAACTCCGAAATCAGAAGTTTGGCAGCATATTGCTTGCAGGCGGATTCGAGACGGGCGGCGAGGTTGACCCCATCGCCGATCATGGTGAAATCCATCCGCTTCTGCGAGCCGATATTCCCGGACACAACGTTATCCGTGTTGAGGCCAATGCCGATGTCGACCGGCAGTTCGCCGCGTGCAATGCGGTGTTTGTTCCAGGCCTTCAGTTCGTTGAGCATCGATATCGCACACCGAACCGCCCTGTCCGCATCGTCCTCGCCGGGCACGGGAACGCCGAAACCCGCCATCATGGCGTCGCCGATGAACTTGTCGAGCATGCCGCCCTCGGACGACAGGCAATCGACCATGATGGTGAAATATTCGTTGAGCAGTTTGACCGTGCCCTGTGCGCCAAGCTGTTCGGTAATGGTGGTAAAGGACCGGACATCGGAAAACAGGATCGTCGCCTCGATCGACTGGCCACCCAGAATATCAGACCCTTCACCCATAAGCTGGTCTGCGAGGCCCGGATCCATATACCGCGACATGGTGGATTTCATGCGCTTTTCTGAACTGATGTCTTCCAGCAGCATCATCAGTCCGAGCGATTCCTCGTCATCGTCGCGAAGTGGCAGAACAGAGAGGTTCACGGAGACCTTTTCATCGCCCAGAAACAACTCGGCGTCCATTGCCGTTTCGGCGGCGCCGGTTTCGCTGACCCGGTCAAGCCGCTCTGTTACCCAGGTGTTCTTTTCACCCAGCAGATCCTGTGCCGGCTTGCCGATCAAATGCTTGGCCTTCGATTGCAGAATGCGTTCACTGGCGGCGTTGCAGGTTACGATATTCCGGTCGCCGTCCAGGGTGATGACGCCGTTCGACATGCTCTGCAGCATTGAATCGTTATAGTTCTTCATCTTCTGGACATCGGCGAACAGTTTCGCGTTTTCCAGGGCGATGGAAATTTGTGCGGTGAAGGCTTTCAGGCGTTGTTCGTCTTCGGTGTTGAACGGGCCGCCCTTCTTGTTAAGGACCTGGGTGACGCCGATGCGTTTGCCGTTCTTGTTGGTGACGGGTACGCACAGGATGGACCGCGTGAAATAACCGGTCTTCTTGTCGAAGGCAGGATTGAACCGCAGGTCGGCATAGGCGTGCGGAATGTTGATGGTCTTGCCGCTCTGGAAAACGGTGCCGGCAATGCCGAGATGATTGGGCAGCCGGATTTCAATCGCACCAAGGCCTTCGCCGACCTGCGACCACAATTCGTCTGTTTTTTCGTCGTTCAGGAACAGGGTCGAGCGGTCGGCCTTCAGAATTTTCGTCGCCTCGCTCATCACCCGTTTCAACAACGTGTCTAGTTTGATTTCGGATGTGATGTCGGCGACCATATCGAGGAATTCCATTTCCTCTTCACGTACCTTTTTCATCCGTTCGACATACTGCGTGCTTTGCAGCGCTACGGAAGCCTGCGAGGTCATCGCCTCCAGCAGCGACAAGTCGTTCTTGTGAAACAAACCCTTTTTCTTGTTGAGCACCTGGGTGCAGCCGATGATTTCACCCTTTACGGTTTTCACCGGGGCGCACAGGATTGATTTCGTTGTAAAGCCTGTCTTCTGGTCGATCTCGCTGTCGAACCGGTCGTCGGTATAGGCGTCGTCGACGATCACGCCCTGACCGGTCTGGAAGACATGCCCGACAATACCGGCATTGTTCATGACGCGGATTTCCCGCCGGTGCATACCCATGGCGACGCGGGAATAAAGCTCGTTGGTCAGCGGGTCATTCAGAAACAGCGACCCGCGTTCGGCCTGCAATTCAGCTGTTGTGATTTCGACCAGCGTTTCAAGAATTTCATCGACCGTTTCCATCACCGCGACCCGGCGTGAAATCGCCAGCAACAGTTCGGCCTGTTTCAGTTTTTCGTTGGCGTTTTCCAGCGCGGCTTCAGCTTCCGTCGCCTTGCCTTCGGCATATTCAAGCCGTGACTTCATCGCCTCGTCGGCGTCCTTCAGCATATGCAGCTTGATCTTGCGGCCTTTCTGGCCGCCGTTCTTCGGCGCTTCATCCCGCGTGGGTTTGTTCTTGTTTGTCGGTGCTGCGGTCACGGTTCTCGGTGTCCTCTACGCTTTGGCAGCATTGGCTGACAGTTGATCGCGCAGAGCCGAAACGGTGCCTTCCAGATGTGCAACATCCCGCGCAGCCTCTGCCGCCTTTTCCTGCAAAACGCGGTCATGCTCGAATTTCGCTTCCTCCATTTCGTCGCGCAGCGACGCCACGGTACCGCGCAACTGGCTGATTTCACCTTCGTATTCGGCGATGGATCGCTGTATTTCCGTGTCACGCTGTTGTGCGAGCAATTCCAGTTCATCGCGCAAGGAAGCAATCGTGTCTCGCAATGTGCCGATTTCCGCAGCCGCTTCGGCCTTCACGACCTGAACTTCCTCGTTCTTTCGCGCATTCGCCAGTTCCAGTTCATCACGTAACGATGAGATGGTTGCTTTCAACTGGTCTATTTCGCCCTGAGCGTCGGAGACAGCGCGCTGGACTTCCGCTTCCTTGTTGGCCTGCAACAGTTCCAGCTCATCGCGCAGGGATGAGATGGCGTCCTTCAACTGTGCAATATCGACCGTACTTTCGGACCGGGCGGCCTGCACGGCTTCCTCCCGTGCAAACTCGGCGATTTCCAGTTCGTCGCGCAGTTTGGTGATCGTGCCACGAAGCTGTTCGTTTTCACCCGCCCAGCGCGCCGCTTCTTCCTGGACGCGCTTCTGGATATCGTATTCCATTTCGCGATCCAGGTAAGACGGATTCACAGATTTCGTTTGTTCTGCCCGTGCCGTACCCATCACTACCCGCTCCATATTTCCAAAACGGACCCACAATTGACGCTAATTTTGGAAATAATGGATCATAACATACTAAAGTATTGTTAATTCGCAAAGTTTTCGTAAGCGTAGAAATATTAAAGCTTCAAGATCCATACCGGGGGCACGGTGATGAAACTCGAAAATCTGGAAACATTTGTTGTCGGAAACCCGCCGCCATCCTTCGGCGGGCGATATTTTCTGTTCGTCAAACTGACGACCGCCTGCGGGGTCGTCGGCTATGGCGAGGTATATTCCGCCGCATTCGGGCCGGAAACCACGGTCCAGATGATCCGGGATGTCTTCGAGCGCCGCTTGCTCGGGCGCGACCCGTTCCAGATCGAACGGTTCTGGCGGTCCGCTCACGGATCCGGTTTCTCGCACCGGCCGGACCCGTCGGTAATGGGCGTCGTCAGCGGGCTGGAAATGGCCTGCTGGGACATCATCGGCAAGGCGACCGACAAGCCGGTACACGCCCTGTTGGGCGGCCTCGTCAATCCACGCCTGCGCAGCTACACCTATCTGTATCCGGGGCCGGATGAAGAGGCGGCTGATTTCTATAACGACCCGGATGCGTCCGCCGTCCGGGCGGCGGAATATCTCGCCATGGGCTTTACCGCCCTGAAATTCGACCCGGCCGGGGAATACACGGTCTATGACGGAAGACAGCCGGACCTGGAATCGATCGACCGTTCGGTAGAGTTCTGTCGTAAAATTCGTGACGCCGTCGGCAACAAGGCCGATCTGCTGTTCGGAACCCACGGGCAGTTTTCCGCATCCGGCGCAATCCGTCTGGCGCGCAAGCTGGAGCCTTACGATCCGCTGTGGTTTGAAGAGCCGACGCCGCCGGACATGCCGGAAGAAATGGCCAAGGTCGCTGCGGCGACATCAATACCGGTGGCGACCGGTGAACGCCTGTGTACGAAGTTCGAATTCGGCCGGGTCATGCAGACCGGTGCGGCATCAATACTGCAAATGAATCTCGGCCGGGTCGGCGGCATTCTCGAAGCCAAGAAAATCGCCGCCATGGCCGAAGCCCGTTACTTGCAGGTTGCGCCGCATCTTTATTGCGGGCCGATTGTCGGCGCCGCCAATATCCAGCTTGCCGCCAGTATCCCGAACTTTCTGGTGCTCGAAAGCATTCAGCGGTGGGACGGTTTCCATGCCGAGATCCTCAAGAAACCGATTCAATGGCAGGATGGCTTTGTCATCACCCCCACGGAACCTGGCCTTGGCGTTGAACTGGATGAAGATGTCGCCCGGGCGCACCCGTATACAGGTAACAGGTTGCATCTTGAAATGGGGGATAATCCGTTTGATCCGGCGTTGCAGGACCGGTTTGCCGGCGGCTGAAAATGTCGCCTGGACGATCAACCCTGCCGGACCAGCGGATAGACAACCATCCGGGAGTCTTCTTTGAAATCGTTGATTTTGAAGGTCCACTTTTCCTTCTGCCAGCGAAGCTCCATTTCGCCGCGCTTCGGCCAGTAAACCGATGTATAGAGCGTACCGAACCCGCGCGCGTATTCGGTTGAATATAATGGCGGGCGCAAAAACGCGCCGATGAATTTCGCCGACGGGTCGTCATGCAGTTGCAGTCGTTGCAGCAAAAACCGTTCCCGCTCAACGGTTGCTGTCGCTGCGGCATGGCGATGCCATTCAACACGTTCCTGATGATTGGTGGCGACCGGACTGTCGGTGATAACCGCTTCACGGTCGGGCGAGAGGTATATCGTCCGGAACTTCCGTTTCTTGTCGATCACGGTGACGTTGTAGGCCATATGGCACGGTATTCTGGCCAGAACCTCGGCCGCATCGATTGCCGATTCACAGAATTCCAGGATATAGCGGATGATGATCGGAACGCCGAAGCCGGTGCCAACGATCTTGCGCCCGCCAAAGGTCAGGGAAACGGCCAGCCCGGCATCGTTCATACCGTCAACCATGCCGAACAGCCCGTCGCTGATGCCCAACACCCGCCTGCCGTTCCACTTCGTGTGCAGGACAAGACCGTCCGACAGCTGTGGCGCATAGTCGTAGTTGCGCACCAGCAGGGGTTCCTTGCCCGGCCAGATCGCCTGCGAACAGCCGCTCAGATAGGGCGGTGGGCAGTAGAAGGTCAGAAACCGGGCGGCAAGATCGCTACCGCCGGCAAGGTCGGTAAGCTGTTCGTAGGTCGGCACCAGTTCCGGCATATGGGTTTTGAAGGCCCGCAGGGCGGAAAGGTAGGTCGGCCGCGCCCCGGCGCCTTCCGACAGGTACCATTTCTTGTAGGCTGGCCATAGCGCCTCGAAGCGGCTCAGCCATTTCGGTCCGGGCGTTTCTTCCGAAACGGCCTCGAACATCAGGCGATAGGCTTCATTTTCGCCGTACAACACAGTGGCTTCCTTGTCAGACGTTCGTTTGTGGCGTTTTGATCTTGCTCGTTAAAACAGCCTGCTCACGACCGGAAGATCGCAAACAGGCTGTTTGGCAGGGGCCGGTTTGTCCAGCCCTCGATTATCCTTGTCAGAGAATTTTGAAGGCCGGATCCGACGTCGATGCGGCCGGCAACGCGGATAGCGGCCGGGCCCGGTAATGCGCCTTTATCCCGTCGATCCATTTCTTTGCCCGCCGGTTCAACCGGAACTTGTCATCCATCGCCCGTCCGCGAGTGATCAGAATGCCAAGATCCGCGCCTTCGTACCGGAAGTCGCCGGTATTCTGGATGCGCAGGAAAAAAGCTTCGTTTTCACTGTCAACCGCGCGGCGGTGATAGTCGAACCGGTTGTAGGAGACGGAACCATCCTTGTTCATATGGTAAATGCCGGTTTCCGGGGCGCTGGTGATGATATCCACCGTGTCGTCGGTGTGCTTGATAACCATCTGGCACCAGCTGTCGATGTTTTCCGGGTCGGCCCAGCGGTTATTGAGCTCTTCGACGTCGAGATCGAATTTCGCACCGCAGAACTCAAGCAAATGGAACAGGAACAACGGGGCATCGGCATGCGCGAAGGCTGCATGGTTCGTCATTGAACTTGCGCCGGTTACGCGCGGGTTACACTCACCCAGATAAATTTCCCCGTCCTTCTGGTCGATCAGGAAATCCAGTTCGAAGTAGCCGCGATAGCCTTCCTTCACCAACTGGTTGCCGAACTGGAAGGTGTATTGGCGGGCCTTGTCACGGATCGACTGGTCGAAGGCGGTAGAGAAAATTTCGTTACCGCACCAGCCGCCGCGATACGGTGTCAGTTCCTTGAAACCGACCAGTTCCGTCATCAGCGGGCCGACGATCGTGCCCTGGCTCGTGGCGCAGGCCTCGATTGCGGAACCGCGGGCATCGATGCGCTTCATGATCTTGATCTCGCCCTGGCCGACGATATCGTGCTCATGTTTTTTGAAGTCGCCTGCGTTCTTGATGAAGAACGTTGTGTGGCCTGAATCGCCGAAGGCGGATTGCAGAACCAGATCGTTGCCGATCGGCTTCGACACCTTTTTCAGGTGTTCGTAGTCCTTCACTTCGGACAGCACGTTAGGCACGCTCGGAACGCCGGCCTTGTCGCCGATCCGGACAGTTTCGATCTTGTGATCGATATGTTCGCGCAATGCCGCTTTCGGGAACCAGACTTCGATACCCAGTTCCTTGCAGATCTTTTCGACCCGCTCATCGAACATCAGGAACACGGCTTTCGGATTCTTGCCCTTCGACTTGATGTAGTCGATGACTTCCTTGTGTTCGAGCAGATAGGCGTTGATGTCCTCGATGGACTCGAATTCCGGATGCGGTGCTTCCGACGGTACGAAAGTGTTCGGATGCCGGTTGTCGTAGCAGTTGATGTAGTTGATGAACTTGAAGTTCTTGCACCATTCGTCGATGCCGAGAAGATTGAAGTTCGTCGCACTGATGAAGAAGATCGGGTCTTCGTTGCGATGGAAATAGCGCCGGACTTCCGAGATGTTTTTCAGGTGAACGGCAGGCTTGGCTGCTGCACCTTTCTTTGTGGCTTTCTTGCGCGCTTTCGACTTTTTGGCGGCAGGTTTGCGGCTTGCGGTTTTCTTCAACGCCGTCTTGCGGCTGACCGATTTGGCGGCGGCCTTCGCGGCTACCGGCTTTTTGGCCGCGACCTTCTTCGCCGTGGCTTTCTTTGCTACCGGCTTTTTGGCCGCAGCCTTCTTCGCCGTGGCTTTCTTTGCTACCGGCTTTTTTGCCGCTGCTTTCTTCGCTATGGCTTTCTTGGCAACCGCCTTCCTGGCGGCAGATTTCTTTGCGCCCGCCTTGCGGCTGGTCGTCTTTTTGGCAACTGCCTTGGCATTCATGTTTTTATCTCCCTGTTTTTTTAACTTTGCTGTTCTTGACGTTTTTCCCCGCCGGGTCGTCAGGTTTGCAGACCGGCGAGCACTTCTTCGGTAAAGACCCGCAATCCCAGTTCGGGTCTGTAACCGTGAATTTCCTTTACATCGAGCTTCTGCAGAAACTCGACGATTTCCGTACTGATCACCTGTCCCGGAACCAGGATCGGAAAGCCCGGCGGGTAGGGGATGATGAATGTCGAGGACACAACGTCCCGCCCGCTTTTCATTACTTTCTCAAGCGATCCGTCGCTCAGGCCCAGATATTCGCAATTTTCCTCGTCATACGACAGGAAAAAGGCCTTGCGGGTTTCCCCTTCCGGCGTCGCACCGCCGGCATCGGGCCTGAACGCATCGTGAAACCGTGAGAAGTCCGGCAGAGGCGGAAGATCATGTGTCAGCGAATGGACTTTTCTTTCGTGCAGCTTTCTCTCGGGTCCGTTCATGTCTTCAATACGGTCTTCCAGCTCGTCGGCGATCTTGACCAGAACCTCGATCAGATAGGCGACCGAGCTGCGCGTCGTTCCGATATTGGTCATGAACAGAACCGTGTTGCGCGATGTCTTGTTAACCTGGATTCCGTACTGGTCCATCAGTTCCTTGTTCTTGAACGTGTCGCCGTCCAGACCGGTATTGGCAACGAACAGGGTCACGCGGGTTGCGTCGAGGCAGAACTCGTCCCCGTCCCAGGCATCCCAGATATTGGTCCATCCGTTCTCCGGATCGTAATAGCTTTCGATACCGGACTGCCGGTAGTCTGCCGGTATCATGTCGCGGACGGTCAGTACCTTGAAAAACTTCTGCAGCAGGGGGTGGGTGCTGATCCGCTGGCGTAGCACCATCGCCATTTCAACCTGCTTCTGGACCAGTTCGAAGCCTTCGAGTTCAACCTGACGCCGCCCGACATCCAGTGACGCCAGAATCTGGTAATTCGGAGAGGTCGAAGTATGGGTCATGAAGGCCTCGTGGAAGGATTCCTCCACCTTGGCGCTGAAATCCTGATCCTGAACATGGATCATCGACCCCTGCCGCAGGGCGGTGAGGGTCTTGTGTGTCGATTGCGTCGCATAGGCCCTGATGCGCACCTGGTCCGGATCGGGGAACAGATGACGGTCGAGCAGCGCTTCATCGTCATCCGGATCCAGTTCCGCGATTTCCGCCTGTTCCGCTTCGTAAAGCGTGCGGTATTCCGCTGTTCTGTATTTCGCGCGCAGATGCTGGGCGGTATGCATGGCGGTCCTGTGACGATAGGTCGGTCCGAACCGGGCGAACCCGAACCATGCTTCATCCCAAAGGAAGACAAGATCCGGCTTGATCGCCAGACATTCTTCCATGAACCTTTCGACGTTGTAGACGATGCCGTCGAAGGTGCAGTTGGTAAGCAGCAACATCTTCACACGATCGAGCTTTCCGTCACGCTTCAGCTTCAGCAGCATCTTCTTGATTTCACGCAGCGGCACCGCCCCATACATCGAAAACTGATGCAGCGGGTAGGAATCGAGATAGACGACATGGGCGCCGGACAGCACCATTCCATAATGGTGGGATTTGTGGCAGTCCCGGTCGACAAGAACGATGTCGCCAGGTCGCACCAGTGCCTGCACGACAATCTTGTTGCAGGTTGATGTGCCATTGGTTGCAAAAAATGTCTTTTTGGAGCCGAAGGCGCGGGAGGCCAGCTCCTGCGCTTTCTTGATCGGGCCGTGCGGTTCCAGCAGTGAATCGAGACCGCCGGAGGTCGCCGAGGTTTCGGCCAGAAAGATGTTCATGCCGTAGAATTCACCCATGTCCTTGATCCAGTGGGACTTGGTAATCGATTTCCCGCGCGAGATCGGCAGGGCATGAAAGACGCCGGTCGGCTTCTTGGAATATTCGCGCAAGGCAGTGAAGAAAGGGGTCTGATAGCGTTCTTCGATGCCGCGAAGAATGTTCAGATGCAGTTCCAGATAGTCCTCGAGATTGTAGAACACGCGCCGGCAGGCGCCGCCAACGCGCCCGGCAATATCTTCGACATTCTGATCCGTCACAAGATACAGATCGAGTTCAGGGCGCACGCGGGCGATGACATCGGCAAGACGAATGCCGTATTCCTGCGGTTCGATATCGTCCAGGTCTTCGCATTTGGCCTGGCTGAGATATCGCTTCAAAACCGGCAACAGGCGTTTCGACTGCAGGCGGAATCCGTAGCGGATCACAACAGCCTGAATATTCTGGTTCAGCAGAATGGCGATCAGCGCGTCTTCGAAACTGGGAACGAATACCGGTTCGTAGGTGAAGGCATCTTCATCGCGGCGCATGGCGATGAATTCCTCGCGCTGAGCGCGCTGCTGGCTCATCGACAGGTCGTCGACGACCAGTGTTTCAAAAAACGGGCGACGACGCTGGCGGTGTTCGATCTCCTCCGCTTCTTCCTCTGCATCGCCGGTTTCGGAGTCCGTATGGATCAGCAGATTGATATGGCGACGGCGGTACTGGCCGCTCATCAGCGCGCTTACAATGCGCGCAACCAGGTTGGAGAGATCTTCGTACTCTTCAAGATAAAGCAGGCGCGGAAGGTGCTGAAAGGCATAGGCGCCTGGAAAGGCCCAGTAGCTTTCCATCGGCTCGAGATCTTCGAGCAGTTTGCGGGCTGTTTCGACATCGCCCTTTTTGGGACGCTCTTCCTTCAGCCGGACGGTTATGTTCTTTAGTCTGTTCCAGGTATCAGCGCGAAGCTGGGACGCATTATAGTACTGACTGATTAAATGGCGTTCTTCTGCTTCTGCTTTCTTGGGCATTGTGTCACCCACCTCCCTCTGCGAGCCGGGGCGACGGTGCTGGCGGTGTTTCCACTATATCGTTGCCGATCGGCGTTCTTGTTATATCTGCCGGGGGTGGTACCCCGATCCCTGCTTTGGAATTCTTTTGCTGCATTTCCAGCGGCCCCAGACTGTTGAGATAGGTCTGGTCGGATGCCGGGGTATGATAGACGGGAAACCCGCCCGGGTGATCGCGAAAGCTTTTCAGTGTCTGGCCCAGCCCCCGGATTCCGGTGGCGCGCTGGCGGCGCACCAGATCGAGGTCGACTTCGACGGGAATGATCTCATCCTGGCCGGCGGCCTGATAAAGAATTGTCCCGGCCGGATCCACCACACACGACCGGCCCGTGCCGCCGGCGGCAAGGCCGTTGATGTCGAACACATAGCACTGGAACATCGCCGCCGTGGACCGCGCGATCGACAGTTCGATATCGCGGTCGATTGTGCCGGTCAGAACCGGGTGCAGCAGAACTTCCGCGCCTAGCGCGGTCAATTGGCGGTTGGTTTCAGGAAACCAGATATCGTAGCAGATCGAAACGCCGAACCGGCCGACTTCCGGTACATCGAAGACACAGAATTCGGTGCCGTGCTCGACATTGGCTTCATACGGCTCGAACGGAAACATCTTGGCGTATTGCGCGACGATGTTGCCGCTCGGATCGATTACAAACGCCTTGTTGTAAACCTTGCCTTCGCTGGTTTTGGCGAACATCGAACCGGGAAGGATCCACACGCCATGGCGCCGTGCTGCTTCCTGGAACGTTTCCAGCGTTGCCGTAAGATCGTCAGGATGGTTCGACAGCAAGGGGCCGAAGGCCGCGAGCTCGCTGAACATGATCATCTGGACCCACGGATAGCGGGCCATAACCAGATCCACCTTGTGAGACATCGCCGAAACGTTTTCCTGAACGGCGGCGACATGCATTTGTACGCCGGCAATGGCGAAAGGTGTCATGGTGAGTTAGTCCTCAAATTTGTTGCTCTCACTGTCTCAAACTAGCGGATGGTCGTCAAACCGGCCGCTTGTTGAGCAGCCGGTTCAAACCCGGTCAGGCCGCCAGTGTGTTGTCCGTCGAACCGGCCTGTGCAGGTTCAACATAGGCCGCGCCTTGTGGCGGTAGTGCATCGTCGAAGCAGTCTGCACCCTCGGCAGCGACCGGGCCAAAAGCGGCTTGGGCACGGGCGGCAAGTTCCGATGCTGACAGGGCTTCGATACGCTGAGCGACTGCCCAGACATGGCCGAACGGATCGACGAACCGTCCATAACGTTCGCCCCAATAGGCATCAGCCAGTGGCGTGGCGATCGTTGCGCCTGCTTCAATGGCCTTGTGCCAAAGATCATCGACGGCTTCTACGTACAGATGGACAGGTGCGGATGACCCGCCGAGCGTTGCCGGGGACACAATGCCGAATTCAGGCATTTCGTCTCCGACGCGAAGGACCGAATTGCCGATTTTCATATCGGCCTGCAACACGGTCACGCCATCCGGTGCATAGGCGATCGGGCCAACGGTTGCGGAAAAGACCGCCTTGTAAAATTCAAGCGCTGCCGTCGCATTTCTGACGATCAACACCTGCGTTGCCGTTCTGTAGCCTTTCGGCACGGGTGCTATTTTCTTGGCCATGCTTGTTCTCCTTGAAATTTTGCCAGGGTGACCGGAAGCCGATCTCGACTGGAAATCGGCCCTCAACGAAAATGCCGGTCGGTGTCCCTTGTTTCGTTAAAGGACACCATGTAGCATGATGTTGTCACTGTTCTTGTGGGGTGTCAACAATATGGACCAAGATGTAGCGCTTGGCGTCACGTCGACAATCACCCAGCCTGACATTGCTTTTCTTCGGGATGCGGGCCGTCTGGGCGATTATGCCGTGGTCTATCGCTGCCATCGCCAGCAGGCTGGCGGCGGCTTCGGCGATCAGGCGAAGCACCCTTTTGCCTGGGGCGTTCTGGTCTACGTCGATGGTGGTCTGGCGCGCGTCTATTCGGCGCGAGGCCTGCCACGGGAATGGTCCGATATCAGCCGGTTGGAAAAGTGGCTGCGGTCGCAGGGGTTCTGGTACTGGTGGATGCGGAATGATCTTGAGCCGCTGGGCCTGACCGATGCGGAACCGGAAGCGTTCGACGATCTGGAAACCGCAGCCGTGCAGCCGCCGCCCTTCGGATCGACCGGCATCTGACAGTCGGCGAAAGCGCTGTCACCGGACCTGGTATTTCTGTCCGATCCTGATATGGCCTGGCCGGAGTTTGCTTCGCTTCTCGATAATCAGGATGCTTTCGTGAATGTGCACGGCGCCGATTTCATCCCGTGCACCGAATCTTTCCGGCTCCGAATGAAACCAGGCATGCATGTCATCGGCCAGCCGCGCGGCCAGATCCATCGCTGTGCCGGCCTTGCCGTAACCGCCACCGAATTCTTCCCAGTAGGCGGTATGGGTGTCTTCAACAACATACAGACCCCCATTCTTCAGTTCGGGCCACAGGGTGCGAAAGCATGAAAGCTGATCCGTTGCGACGTGAGACCCGTCGTCGATCACCAGATCGGGATGTCCGATCTCATCAATAACGGTTTTGAGGAAAACAGGATCGTCTTGCGATCCGATGCGAACAAGATTTGGCGGGGTTACCCGCTTTGCACAGACCGGTCTGATGTCGATGCCGCAAATGATGGCGTCCGGTCCGAAATAGGCGCGCCACATATCAAGCGACCCACCCTGGGCGACGCCGATTTCCAGCAGCGTCGGGTTTGCATCGCGAAAGGGCGAGAAATACCGCTCGTAAACCGGCATGTAATCGACCCATTTGTTGGCGGGTCGTCCTTTGCCGGCAAAAAAAATGTCTTCTATGTCGCCGCCCTGCCGCCGCGCCTGTGCTGCGTTCAGGCTCAGTTCGAAGTCGCCGATCGGATTGTCCGGGTCATGCGGGGGGTCAGGCTGCGACATGCTACCTTGTCCGAAGCGTATCGGCCGGCAGCAGGCGAACAGCCTGTGGGCAATAGCCCAGAAAGTCGCGCAGGTCGCCGTCGCGCAGGGTCGTAATCTTGTGCATCCCCAGGCTCCTGTGGCGATAGATGTGCTGGGTTGCGAACATCGAGCAGGCAACCGGAGCGGCAACCCTACCGCCGATCAGATCGATATGGAACCCGAAGTAGTCGTCTTCGCCGGCTCTCCAGCAAGTGGGCGGAAACCTGTCGAGACATTCCAGCACCAGTTCCTTGTTGCGCAGGCTGAAACCGCCGCAGCCGCCATGGATGACAAAACCCATCGGCCGTCTGGCCGGCCAGTAGGCGCTGACCAGATCGTAATCGGCAAAATCCGTCAGTTCGTAGTCGCGCCCCGCGCATACTATCGCATCGGTCTGAAAGATCAGCACCCGGTTTCGCGCCGGTATCGATCGCCAGAAAGCCGACGATAAAAGAAGTGCGTTGTAGGCGGCTTTCGTCAGGCCGCTGATCGGAAGTTCGACCAGGCGAACGAAACCGGCATCGATCAGGTCGGCCAGAACGTGCCTGACATGCGCGCCATTGTCGCGCCCGTGGTAGATCTGGATCGGCAGGCCGAGTTCCCGGTGAACCGTGCGGACCGTGAAGGCCAGGTCTTCGGTGGGCCGTGTTTCGACAATGACGGCCCAGATCGCACTATCGCCGTCGGCGGCGTCTGTTTCGGTCAACCGATCCGCTGTTTTTTCGATCGCACAGAAATCAGGACGGTTGATGAGTTGGCGTTGTGTTTTATAGACTTCGGCGATGTGGTCCGGCAGAAGTGTCGCGGGGGTCGCGCCGCGCTGCATCAGCAAATGAAGCAGCCGTCTGGCTGTTGTGAGAGAGGCGTCGCCCATTCGATAATCCCGATTGGTCCGGACAGATGCCGGATACTACCACAGGATGAACGAGGAACGACAAGTATGTGATTTTGGTCGGAGTGGGAGGATTCGAACCTCCGGCCCCTGCCTCCCGAAGACAGTGCTCTACCAGGCTGAGCTACACTCCGTTTGAAAATCTGCTCGCCAAGAGGCGGCGTTATAACCTTGCCCTGTTGCCGGTGCAAGACGGATAATACCGTGCCAGGGAAGTTCCGGCAGGTATTTCCGGATAGCAGCGGCGAAGAGGGAAGGGACGTGGCAAACGCGATCGAAGATGTTCTGACATTCTGGTTCGAAACCCTGACGCCGAAGGACTGGTGGCAGAAAAGCGACGCGGTTGACGCCGAAATTCGCGACCGGTTTCTGGGGCTCCATGGGCAGGCCGAAGCAGGCGATCTGGATGGCTGGTCTGATAGTCCAGACGGCGCCCTGGCCCTGGTGATCGTGCTCGACCAGTTTCCGCGCAACATGTTCCGCGATACCGGCGATATGTACCGAACCGACGGCAAGGCCCTCGCGCTGGCCCGGGCGGCTGTCAAAAAGGGTCAGGACAGCAAAGTTCCCGAGGGCCGCAGGCTGTTTTTCTACCTGCCCTTCGAACACAGCGAAGACCTGGCGGATCAGGACCTGTGCTGCGATCTGGTGGCCAAACTGGATGACAAGGAACTGCTGCAGTTTGCCGAAGCCCATCGCCGGATTATTCGCCGGTTTGGCCGTTTTCCGCACCGGAACGCCCTGCTGGGGCGGGCGTCGACGCGGGAGGAAACCGAATTTCTGAAAGAAGACGGCTCTTCCTTCTGAAGTTGGTGTATAATTGCGTTCGATACGGGAATGGCGGATAATTTTGCCACTGCGGGTGGCGAGGCTTCGCTTCGCCCGTCGCGAAAAAAGGCAAAAGCCCGGCACGGCAAGCCGGGCATGGGGAAAGGAAAAACCATGACAGTTGCATCGATTCTGAAAACGAAGGGGTCGGAAACGATAACGCTTTCCGACTCCAGTACTGTTGAACAGGCGGTTGCGTTGCTGGCGGAAAAGCGAATAGGCGCGGTGGTCGTCGCGAATGCTAACGGCGGCGTCGCCGGTATTTTTTCCGAACGCGATATTGTGCGCGGCCTAAGCTCGCTCGGTACGGATTTGCTGCAAAGCCCGGTTTCCGGGCTGATGACACGCGATGTCGTCACCTGCGCCACATCGGACACCATCGACACGGTGATGGAAAAGATGTCCCAGGGACGGTTCCGTCACGTGCCGGTCCTGGAGAACGGCATGCTTGCGGGTATCATTTCGATCGGCGATATCGTGAAGAGCAAGATCAGCCAGCTCGAACAGGAAACCTCGGCGATGCGCGACTATATCGCCGGTCACGGCTAGGCCGGGTGTTCAGGCTGAAGGCAGCGGCTGGTCAATAAGCGCGTTCGACGCAGAAATCGACCAGTTCCAGCAGGGCCGATTTTACATCGCTGTCCGGGAACACGCCCAGTGCATCCTTGGCGATTTTTGCATAGTGTCGCGCGCGTTCCACGGAATCGGCCAGAGTATTGTGACGAACCATCAGCGATACGGCGTGGTCGAGGTCGCCGTCGCGGATATCCTGATGTTCCAGCGTACGGGCCCAGAATTCCCGTTCCTCTGCCGACCCCCGCCGCCAGGCCAGCAGAACCGGCAGCGTGACCTTGCCGTCACGGAAATCGTCACCGATGGTTTTGCCCAGATCGGCCTGTTTGGCGGAATAGTCCAGAACGTCGTCGATCAGCTGGAACGTGATGCCCAGATTGACGCCGAAGCTTTCCAGTGCGTCCTCTTCCACCTTAGGCCTGTCGGCAACAACGGCGCCAACCCTCGCGGCGGCTGCGAACAACACCGCTGTCTTGGACCGGATGACTTCCAGATACGCTTCTTCCGTTGTCTGCGGATCGTTCGCCGTCATGAGCTGCAGAACTTCGCCTTCGGCGATCACCGCCGATGCGTTGGATAGGATTTTCAAAACGTCGAGCGACCCGTCCGCCACCATCAACTGAAATGCGCGGGAGAAAAGAAAATCGCCGACCAGCACCGACGCCTGGTTTCCCCAGACCGCATTCGCGCTGTCCTGGCCGCGCCGAAGATCGCTTTCGTCAACGACGTCGTCATGCAGCAGGGTGGCCGTGTGGATGAATTCAACGCAGGTTGCGAGATGAATGTGGCGGTCACCGGAATAACCGCAAAGCCGGGCCGCGGCGAGGGTCAGCATCGGCCGCAGGCGCTTGCCGCCGGCAGCGATAATGTGCCCGGCAAGCTGCGGGATCAGCGCTACGGGGGACTGCATCTTGTCGATGATGCGCTGGTTTACGGACTTGATATCGTCTTCAACCAGCGTGAACAGCCGATCGACCGAAGACCCTTTTTTCGCGCCGCCCTTTACGCCCAGTTCAATGACCACAGACACCGATACATTATCCCCAAAAAAACGGCGCTTGACGCACCGTTGCTTGTGATCACCATACCGGACAAGGGCAGGTGGTCAAGACTGCTACACGCCGCACCTGCCTTGGCGGTTTTGCTGTCTTTATACGTGACATTTGACGTTTGGATTTTCATGCGGGAACTGCTTCGTTCGAACGATCTGGTGCGGCTTTCGTTCATTGAAGCCGTGTTGTCCGATGCCGGTATCGATGTTCTGGTCATGGATCATTTTACCAGTGCGGTAGAAGGCTCCATCGGGGCGCTTCCGCGCCGTGTGATGGTGGACGAGGACGAACTGGATCGCGCCCGCACCCTCGTTGCCGCCATGGAGGATGAAGCGGGAGCCAGCCCGGATTTCGGCATCCCCGCCAGCGTCTCTGCGGGCGAAGGCACGGGGATCACCGGCGACCGTTTTCATGCCGGGCGGGTAGAAGCCCTGCAGCCCGTGGAAGGCTATCGGGCGGCGATTGATCCTGTTCTGCTGGCGGCGTCGCTCGACCGGCCCGTTCACCGACACCGTCACCGGTTGCTGGATGTCGGCTGTGGCGCGGGCGTAGCCAGCCTGTGCGCGGCATCCCTGATCCGGGCGTTGCCGGAAAACCATCCGGCAGATGTCACGATAACCGGCATCGATATCGACCGGACCATGCTGGACCTGGCGTCCCGGTCGATTGCGCGGAACGGGTATGATCACGGCAATGTGACGATTGATGTCGGGGTGTCGGATATCTCAGATGCTTCGTCATGGCCCGAAGCAGGGGGATGGGATCAGGTGTTTTCCAACCCGCCCTATCTGGAAGCCGGAACGGCCCGTGGCCGGGCTCGCCCAGACGCCGATACGGCGAATATGGAAACCACGGTCGACCTGAAGGACTGGGTGGGTTTCATGATCGCCATGGCAAAGCCGAAAGGACGGCTTGTCCTTGTTCACCGCGCGGATCGCGTAAGCGAAATTACGGCGGCTTTCCGGCAGGGTGGCGTCGGCGCAATTGAAATCTTTCCGTTTTGGCCAAAACAGGGTGCTGCGGCCAAACGGGTTATCGTTCGGGGCCGGAAAGGCGTTCGAACGGCCGACCGGCTGCTGCCCGGCATGGTGTTGCACCGGGCAGACGGCAGCTTCACCGATGATGCGGAAGCGGTTCTGAACGGCGATGCCTGGCTGCCGTTTGCCGATGGATAAATCTGATTGGATTTTTCCGCAGTTTTTTGCTATAAATCAGAGGTTCCAGGTGATTGTCGTCACGGGCGGGAGAATCCGTTCGTGTTAGTATCAAGGATCGTCATATCTGGAATAGAAATTGCTAGGCAACAGAAGTTGCTTTCGGGGTTGCCCGATTACAGGCCGCAGGATGCGGCTAACAGACCAGAAAGGTCCGGAACGCTATGGTTTCCGATGTCAGAAACTTTGCAGCGGTAACGCTCGCCAATTCGCTGAATCAGTATCTTCAGCCTGTCGGCTT
>CAYGSU010000015.1:0-8768 GCA_964352715.1 uncultured Flavobacteriaceae bacterium
GGGCAGAAAATAAGGCAGAATTTCGTGGTCGTAAGTATCGAATGCTCGGCGGATGGTTTCTGTTACCTCGCCGCCATTCGGAAGAGTCTCGCCGGTATAGGGTGGCCATTCCAGAGTCGCCAGTTGAATAAGATGATTCATTCCGCTGAGGCGGGCTAAAAGCGAATAGTAACTGCCGTCCTTCTTCATGCTCGTCAGAGTGCGATCGAACTCTGCCAGGAAACTATCCGAGATTGGCGCGTTCTTCGAAATCAGAAGACTCAACGGCACACTGGAATAGACGGTGGGTAGCATGACAATCTCAGGCCCGTCTTCAAGATCATGCAGAGCGGCCTGTCCGGTTTCCACGACATGCAAAAACACGTCCTGCCTGCCGGCCTGTACCTGGCGCAGACAGCCGGTAGTATTCAGCCCGGTCTGATAGGGAATGTTATTGTTGTCCAGAAACGTTATCGTCCAGCCGTCTCCCAGCATTACGCAATGGATCAGGTTCTGCTGAATGCTGATATCCGGATTTTCCCGTATGGTGGCTTCTGCAGCAGATCCCGATTTCACAAAAGCCTTCGTATCCAGTGTAAAGATGGCTTCCTGGGATGCATCCATGAACTCGAGACGAGCCGGTGAAGCATAGGTGACAAGGGCATCCAGCCGGCCGTTTTCAACGTCGCGCTGTGCCCGGTTCCAGGGCAGGCCAACAGCGACGACCTTGTGGCCCATTCGGTTTTCAATGATTTCCTTCGTCAGCGCGACAAGCATGCCATCGACGGCGGCGTCTTCACCGCTCGAAAAGGGCGACCAGCCGGAATTGAAGGCGATACGTAGCGTTTCCCCCTGCGCCGTTGCAGGCAATGCAAGCAGGATGGTTGCCAGAAGGGCAAAAAGTTTTGTCATTGCCCAAGACTGTTCTTGATGATCATTCGATTGTCCTGCCCTGTTGCAGCCGCGAGTATCGCAGTTTATCGCGTCTCTTCTAGAACAGGATAGCGGTACAGTACCACCTCTGAAACTATCGATTGAGAAAAATCAGTCGTCTGTGTCGTCGCTGACCCGGCCGGACAGATAATCGTCGGTCGTCCTTGGTCTGGGTCGCTCGCCGGTTTTGAACGGATTGTCTTCCGCATTGAACTGCGCAGTGATGCGGCAGTCTTCGCACATCTTCAGACGCTCCATCGCATCGCCCTTGAACATCCAGTGTTTGTCCCCCAGGGTTTCCAGCATCTTGTCGATGGTGCTTTTTGCGGCAAACGGCTTTCCGCAGGAAATGCATTCGAAGGGTTCTTCCTCGTTCAGAACCACGCGCTTGCCTGCCTCGGGCCGGAAATCGAAACGCGGCTCCAGTGTTATCACTGATTCCGGGCAGGTGTTCTTGCAGAGTCCGCATTGAATGCAGGCACTTTCGTCGAAGCCGAGCTGGGGTCTGTCCTCACCGGCGGTCAATGCACCTGTAGGACAGGCGCTGACGCATGCCAGACAGAGCGTACAGCCTTCGGTATCGACCTTTACCGCACCGAACGGTGCGCCCGGCGCAAGGCGTATGTTATCGACCGGCAAGGGCGCGTGCTCGTGAAGGTGCCGGCCCGCCATCCGCAGGTTGGTGCGTTTCTCAGGCTGCGGCAGGAAATGCGATGCGCTGAGCTGATGTCCCGGTTTTGCCCGGTCATACAAGGCGTTTTCCACCACGTCGGGGTCGTCTTCAACCAGCACGTTGACGAGACCGCTGTCGTAACCCAGACCGGTCGTGATCATTTCCACAATGGCGGATTGCCCGGCGAGACCGGATAGTTCGTCACGTCGTTTCGTTGGCGTCAGAACAAAAAGCCGCTCGGCCCCGTAGGCCAGGGCGGCCAGCATGACATCAGCCCCGATCTGGGTAACCTCGTTGACTTCGTAAGGCAAAACGGCAGCCGGCAGACCGCGGCCGTGCCGCGCCATGGCTTCGATCAGACCCCGGCCGTGGTCACCGTCATGGATCAACAACGCTGGCCGCTTGCCGCCCGCATCGCCATAGGCGCCGAGCAGCAAACGCATCTGTTCCAGCAGAATCGTATTGCTCGGATAGGCATACGATGCCGCCCCTGTGGGACAAACGCTGTTGCACCCGCCGCAGCCGCCGCAGAGATACGGGTCGATGGCGACCGTATCGCCGTCGGGCGTGATCGCGGCCGCCGGGCAGACATCAAGGCAGCGCGTGCAGCCGGTTATCCTGCTGCGGGAATGGGCGCAAAGCCTGGGTTTGAAATCGACATAGCGCACTTTTTCGAACTCACCGACCAGATCGACCAGATCGAACAGAGCCTTGTGCAGGGCGACCGGATCATCAGGATCGACCTTTACATAACCGTCGCGGCGTTGATGGGCGGGAAACAGCGGTGCGCCGCCGGAAACATCAAGGATCAGATCGCAGATCGCGGCTGCCCCGTTGCGCGGCGTATCGAAGGTAAAGGCCTCGCGTGCGGACGGACTGACACCGGCATAGTTGTTGACGTTGATTTCAAACGATCCGAGATGGCCGGTTGCGCCGGCGATTTTCCCTCGCGCGACCATCAGATCCATATTGCCCATCGGCAGGGCGGAATCTGTATCTGACAACAGAACGGAAACCGTGAGCCGGCCATCCAGCCTTTTTGCGGCCTCCAGCGCGACATCCGCCCGGCCATAGATCAGACAGACGCCGTTCGATGTCATCTCAATGGTCGGGGCCTGCGGCGTTTCCGCTTCGGCGAGCTTCAGCAAGGCCGTGATTTTAGGGCCAGATGATTTTGCTTCCTTCGACCACCCGGCCTGTTCGCGGATATTCACCGTGTGCAGCGGTGTTTCAATACCTGCTTCATCGAGTTTTTCCGCAAATGTCTGGTGCTCCTGCGTGCACGCCACAAGCACTCTTTCGGCCTTTGCGCATGTCGCCGCGAACCCGTCTAGTTCGGCCTTGCAGAGCTGTGTATGGCCGACCGAAATCTCCGCCGAATCGAACGCCTTTGTAAGTGCTGCACGGTCCAGCGGGATGGTTTCCTCGCAATCGCACACGAAGACTGTCGTCTTGTTTGTCATTCCCTGTCTTTCCGGACCGGTTCTAACGTCACAGGGCTTCGAAAACCTTCCAGTTTACGAAACCGTGAATGCCGCGGTCGATGTTGCTGATTTTGTTCTTTTTATCGGTCTTGGCGCTGGCTTTGACGGCCGCGTACTGGCTTGCATTGGGATGATCGAAGGCCAGGTCGACCGCTTCCGTTTCCGATGCTGCAACGACGATCATGACAACTGTCGGATCCTTGTCAGCGTCAGGATAGCATTCCATCGGAAATACATACATAGACCGCGCCTTTGCCGTGAGACGCGGATAATAGTCATACCGATTTGGCTTTGGCAACAAAACGACCCCGACGGCCGGGGATGGCTGCCGGGCAGGGAGTCCGCATGCACGGATACATCTTATAAAGCCTTATACATGCAGACGGTGTTGTATGAAAAGGTAAAAAAAAGTACAAAAAGGTAGAAAGTGAATTTGATGGCTAGGCAGGCATGGACTTTTCGGAAGCATTTACGGCAGCATTCTCGCTGATCGCGACGCTCGATTCCGACCTGATCGAAATCGTCGGCCTGTCGCTGCAAGTCAGCGGAATGGCGGTTTTTCTGGCCTGTGTCATCGGAATGCCGCTTGGCGCCGTTCTGGCTGTCGGACGGTTTCCGGGGCGCATGCCGGCGACAGTTATCGTCAATGCCCTGATGGGGCTGCCACCGGTCGTTGTCGGCCTGATTGTCTACATGATGCTGTCGAGGTCGGGCCCGCTGGGAATTCTCGGTCTGCTGTATTCACCGACCGCCATGGTCATCGCGCAAACCATTCTGGTGGTACCGATTGTCGCCGCCTTGTCACGGCAGATTATCGACGATCTGCATCGCGAGTATGACGAACTGTTCCGGTCGATGCGGGCGACCAGACTGCAGACCATGGGGGCCCTGTTGTGGGACGCCCGGTATTCGCTGCTCACCGCAATGCTGGCAGGGATGGGCAGGGCGCTGGCGGAAGTCGGTGCGGTGATGATCGTCGGTGGCAACATTGACCATGTTACCCGTGTCATGACGACGGCGATTGCGTTGGAGACATCGAAGGGCGATCTCGCCCTGGCGCTGGGTCTCGGGATCATTTTGCTTGTTCTCGCCCTGATCGTTAACGGGGCGCTGATGGCACTGCGCGCCAGTGCACGGCGGCTCGCCTATGCTTAAACCGGCAATCCTGGCCGCTGTTTCCGGCCTTACCTATGCACCCGGCAACACCGTTCTGGTGGATAGCGTCTCGACATCGTTCTGTCTTAACGGCGTGTCGGTCGTCATGGGGCCGAACGGTGCGGGGAAAAGCCTTCTGCTGCGTCTGTTCGCCGACCTGATTCAGCCGGATGCAGGCTCGATACGGGTGAGCGGCTTGCTGCATGACGGGCCTGCACGGATCGCCCTCGTGGCTCAGCGGCCGGTATTGCTGAGGCGGTCGGTGGCGGCAAATGTCGATTTTGCGCTCAAGATCTATGGCGTGTCGCGGTCTGAACGGGCGGCGAAGGTGGCTGAGCTTCTGAAACTGGCCGATCTGGAACCGCTTGCATCCCGACCGGCCCGGTTGCTGTCAGGCGGGGAACAGCAGCGCCTGTCGCTGGTTCGCTCACTCGCCATGAAGCCTGACATCCTTCTGCTCGATGAACCGACCGCTAATCTGGATCCGCATGCAACGCAGCAAATTGAAGCAACTGTCAGGCTGGTCTCCGAAAGTGGCGTGAAAGTCATTCTGGTGACGCACGACAAGGGGCAGGCCCAGCGGCTTGCCGACGAGGTGCTTTTTCTGCATCGCGGTCGACTGCTTGAGCGAACCAGTGCCGAAACCTTCTTCAACAACCCGGACACAAGAGAAGCCCGCGCCTATCTGGCGGGGGACCTTCTCGTTTAATCCCTCGAACTAAAGGAGATATCATGAACCATAGTATTAAAAAATTTACAGGCCGTGCATTGCTGGCCGCAGTCGTCGCATCGGCATCATGGACTGTTGCACTGGCGGAGGACTTCATCACTGTCCAGTCGACGACATCGACCCAGAATTCGGGCCTGTACGATGTTATCCTGCCGCAATTCACCAATGATTCGGGTATTGAGGTCCGGGTGGTTGCCGTCGGTACTGGCCAGGCCATCAAGAATGCCCGCAATTGCGATGGCGATGTGCTGCTGGTTCATGCCAAGACGGCCGAGGAAAAGTTCGTGGCTGACGGCTATGGCGTCGAGCGTTTCGATGTCATGTACAATGACTTTGTCATCGTCGGCCCGGATGCAGACCCGGCCGGGCTTTCATCGGCTGTCAGTGTTGCCGAAGCCTTGCTGAAGGTGAGGGATACCAAAGCACCGTTCGCGTCGCGTGGCGACGACAGCGGCACCCACAAGAAGGAACGGGCTCTTTGGAAATCGGCCGGCTTCGACCCGACGGAAGCCAGTGGTTCGTGGTATCGCGAAACCGGTTCCGGCATGGGCGCAACGCTGAACATTGCCGTTGGCATGGGCGCTTATGCGATGACCGACCGGGCAACCTGGATCGCGTTCGAAAACAAGCAGGACTACAAGGTCGTGGTCGAAGGCGACACGGCGCTGTTCAACCAGTACGGCGTCATGCTGGTCAGTTCCGACAAATGCCCCTCGACCAAGGTCGATCAGGGACAGGCTTTCATCGACTGGCTGCTTTCATCGGAAGGGCAGGAAGCGATTGGTGCGTACAAGCGGGATGGCCAGCAACTGTTCTTCCCGAACGCCAACTAGGGGGGCGGAAGCCGGGTGGCGGAAGCCCCGTTACCCGGTTCCCCTTACCTGCCTCACGGGCCAAGTATTCTGTTAACCCCGGAAACGCCGTCGTTCCGGCACCAGGCCTTATGCCCGCCCAGACTTCTGTTCTGGTATTCGGCATCGGCCGCGATGAAGGCGGCAATGCGGATATCTTTCAATTCATCGTCAGACAGGGTTGTTACGGCCTCAATACTGCGGCGTTTTTCACTTGCGGCAACGGCTATCCCGTCTGTCAGCAGCCCGCAATAGCCCGCCACCTCGAAATCGTATATCAACTGGAAGTACCGGGTCTCGTCGACCGTTGTGCCGGCCCGAAGCTGGCCGCAGAGACCGTTTGCCAGAATGCATGTCACCGCAACTGCCAAAGCCAGCCCTCTATTTGACACGCGTCATGATCATTTCGTAGTCGCATCCGCCCTGATTGCTGTTTCGCAGCTTGACTTTAAAGGGGAAAGAAGCGACGCCGCTGTCCACCTTTCCGCTGTAACGGCCTTTGCCCATTATGGTCCCGCTTCCGGTTGCAAAATTCAGAACCAGATCGCCGACCGTTTCAATGTGTCCATCCATACGCAGTTTATTGTCGGAAACAGATTGAATGTCTGCATCGACCTTTCCGCGGTCGACATCGAATGAAGCATCAATGCGGTCGGCATTTCGGCAAACGCCGAAGCGGAATGCCCGTCTGAAGGCAACCGGTTCTCCCTTCAGGTGCCATGTTCCGTCAAAAGGAAACTGGTGGTTTGCAGAAACGTCAGGGCCGGTGTTCAACGCGGCGATCTTGGTTCTTGCCAGTGCCGCGTAGCGACCTTCCGGGTAGGCGTCCAGATACACCTGAAATTCTGCTGCTGTCGTGCCATTCTGAACGGATTCCCAGATTACCAGTTCGTCATCGACCGGTTGGACGGTTCGTGACGCGACCTGCTGTTTTGCTTCCAGATCGACGATCATCGAGTTTGCGATCGTGGCGTAGACGCCGTCGGGGAAGCTTGCGACAAACCCTTTCAGCATGCCGATATTACCGCTGTCCTTGACGGTATTCCAGACCGCCTTTTCGCGCTCGAACCCGTCATCCGGCTGCGGTGCGGCAATAGCGGTATTCAGTGAAGCGACCCGCTGTTCCGCAATCGACCGGAACAAACCATTCGGATATTCGGCGATATAGGCCTCGAACAAAACCGGGTCCGTGCTGTTGGCGATTGATTTCCAGTATTCGATTTCAACCACCTGATTTGTCTGCTGGATCGAAGCGGTCACAACCGGTTCCGGTTCAGGCAGTTTCTCCTGAAACACGAAGTCGCCGGTCAGCGAGGAGGATTCCCAGGGTACCTGCCGGCCCTGCGTGCGGTCGACGACATTCACCCGAACAGTCTTGAAGACTTCTTCCACTTTCGCGCCGGGTGTCTTGATGGCTCGGGCGAGGGCGCGGGTGTAGGTGCTGTTCGTGCCGTCGCCGTCTTCCGCGACCTTGCCGGGCGCGGTTGAATAGGCCAGCAGCGTACCGGTGGGGGCATCCATCTTTGCCAGCCCGGTCTGGGCCGACCGCGACGCACTTTCGAACGGGTTGTTGCGGCAGGCGTCAAGAATGACGATGTTCAGGCTCGATTTGGCCTTGCGCAGAATACCGAGCAGGGTGGAGGCGCGAACGCCCTCGATTTCGACGTCGATCTCTTCCTCGATCTGCGCACCGATGGGGATCAGATAGTTTTCACCGTTCACTTGTGCGCCATGCCCGGCATAGTAAACCAGTGTGGTGGCGTTCCCGCCGTTTTCTTCCAGTCGATCGCCGAGATTAATAAACGCCTTGGTCAGGTCGCGGCGGTCGAGATCGGTATATTCAAGAACCTCGAAGCCGACCTCGCGCAGGGTATCGGCCATCAGGGCGGCATCGCGTGCCGGGTTGGCGAGCGGGGCGTTTTCGTAATTGCTATTGCCGATGACAAGGGCGATGCGAGGCTGCGACGCCATTGCGCCTGCCGCAACGAGCAGGAATGATGTGAAAATCAAAGATGGTAAAAGGTATCGCATTGTTAAACCTGTACAAAAGCCCCGTACAGGATAGTACCGAACAGGAGTTTTCAGATCAATTCTGCCAGGCTCTTTTCAGGATATTCGCTAGCGGACACGCTTCAGGACGAAATCGTATCTACATCCAGCCTGGTTGCCGGTTTCAAGTTTCTGGGTGAACCTGATACTTGAAGCCTTCGGTTCCAGATCCGTCGAGTAACGGCCCAACATCAAAAGGCCACTACTGCCGCTTTGAAAGTTGAGTTGCAGCAAACCATTCGCGGTTACGCTGCCGGTCACTCTTGCCGTGTTTCCGGTCCTAGATGTCAATACAGCGTCAATCTCACCATCTCGGATAGAGAAGGAGTCGTTCAGTCTGTCAGGATTTTGGCATATTCCGACTGAATATCTTTTGAAGGAATGCGCAAAGCCGGTTAGCCGCCATGCGCCATCATATGGGGCACTTTCTCCAGCCGGCTCAGGCGGCAGCGCGGCCGTTTCTGTTGAAGACTCCGTTGCTTCTGCCGTTGAACTCTCGGCGGGAACGGGGGCATCCGATGACTGTTCGACCGGTGCTGTCGGATCAAGCTCGGCAATCATAGCCTCGGTGATCGGCGTAAAAATGCTGTTCGGATAGGTTTTAACGAAAGCCTTCAGCAGGCTGAGGTTTCCGGATGCTTTTATCGTGTTCCAGACTGCCAATTCCGTTTTTGTTGCCATGGAATCTACGGGATCCGCATCCGCAACAAGATGAAGGCCATGGCTTGAGACTGCCGGACCGATACCGGCTGCAGGAAGTTGAATAGCCTGCACGGCGCCGGGCAGCGTGCATAAAATGATCACTGCGACTATGGTAAACAATCTGCGCATGAACTGTCCCACCGTCTCAATTCCTGAACCTTTTCCAGCAGGAAACTATGATCTGTCATCGGCATTCACAAGTTGGAAAAGTC
>CAYGSU010000015.1:8868-60000 GCA_964352715.1 uncultured Flavobacteriaceae bacterium
CCTTTTCCAGCAGGAAACTATGATCTGTCATCGGCATTCACAAGTTGGAAAAGTCCGACATGACACAATCGGGCTTTCTGGCAGGTCGAACAAAAATTCGGGACTGGCGTGGTTGTTTCCGTGAAATGCGTCAGCGAACACGTTTCAGGACGAAATCGTAGCGACATCCAGCCTGACCGTCCGATAAAAATTTCTGAACAAACCTGATGCTCTGAGTGTCGGATTCCAGCTCGGCTTTGTAGGTTCCGCGCATCTTTTCGGTGTTGCTGCTGATGAAATTGAGTTCCAGACTTCCCTCTCTTAAAACGCTTCCGGTCATGGAAATCGTATTCCGGGATCTCGACGTCAAGACAGTGTCGATTTCACCGTTCTTTATTGAGAATGTTTCATTCATCGAGTCCGGATTCTGACAAATACTCCATGGGTATCTTTTGAAAGAATGGGCCTTCCCGGCGATCCGCCATGTGCCGTCATAGGGATTTCTATCTGCGTCCGGTTCGGTCAGGGCGGCGGTTTCAGACAACGGTTTCGGTGTGTCGTCCGCTGAGGTCATGCTTTCGGCGGGATCATTTGACGACTGCTCGCCCGGCTCAACAGGCTCAATGTTAGCAATCATTGTTCTGGTAATCGGCGTGAAGATGCTGTCCGGATAGGCTTTGACGAACGCCTTCAAGAGCTCGAGATTTCCGGTGGTCTTGATCGCATTCCAGACGGCTAGTTCCGCCTCTGTTGAATCGGAATCTCCCGCATCTGCAACAAGATGGACGCCTTCACGCGATCCATTAGCACCCACACCGGGTAAATGAACTTGAAACGCCTGCACGGCGCCGGACAGTGTGCATAGAAACAACAGTGCGAATATCGAAAACAACCTGCGCATCGTTTGTCTTGGCATCATAATTCCCTGAACCTCATAGATCAGAAAACTATGGTCTGTCTGCGGCATTCACAAGTTGGAAAAGTCTTGAACAATACAATCTGGCTTGCAGACAGGTCGCATGAATAGTTCAGGCCGATCCTGCTTGCCGTCTATTCCGCTGCCTGCCGGCTGCTGTCCGTAAACTGCAATTCGGCCAGATGCGCATAGAGTGGGCTGGACTTCAGCAGGTCGGTATGGGTGCCGATGGCTTCGACCCGGCCCTCGTCCATCACGACGATCCGGTCGGCGTTTTTCACGGTCGCCAGTCGATGGGCGATGACCAGAGTCGTACGATTCTGCATCAGGCGTTCCAGCGCTTCCTGCACCAGACGTTCGTTTTCGGCATCGAGCGCGCTTGTCGCTTCATCCAGCAACAGAACGGACGGGTTACGCAGGATGGCGCGGGCGATGGAAATCCTCTGCCGTTGTCCGCCGGAAAGACGGATGCCTTTTTCGCCGAGATAGGTGTCGTAGCCTTCCGGCAAATCGCTGACAAAACCGTGCGCCATGGCATTGCGCGCGGCTTCCTCGACAGCTTCATCCGATGCGTCAGGATCGCCGTAGCGGATATTCGTGCTGACATTTTCACCGAACACGTAAGGGTCCTGCGGCACAAGCGCGAGGCGCTTGCGGAAGGCGGTCGGATCAGCCTGCCGCAAATCAATTCCATCCAGTCGCACTGATCCCTCTGTCGGGTCGTAGAACCGCAACAGCAATTGAAAGACCGTCGATTTGCCGGCACCGGACGGCCCGACCAGCGCGACAGTCTCACCCGGCTCGACCGTCAGGCTGAAGCCCTGCAGCGCGGACCGATTGGGGCGGGAAGGATAGTTGAAGGTGACATTGTCGAACGAAACGTTTCCGACCGCCGGTTCCGGCAGGGGCACCGGCTGTTCAGGCGGGCGGATACTGGCTTCGGTTTCCAGCAGTTCGATCAGGCGTTCCGTGGCGCCGGCGGCGCGTTGCAGGTCGCCATAGACTTCCGAGACGATCCCGGCAGCGAAGGCGACGATGATCGCGTAGTACAGAAAGGCCATCAGCTCGCCGCCGGAAATGCGGCCGGCGACAACATCGCCACCGCCGACCCACAGCACCGCGCCGATACCGAAAAACACGACAATGGTTACCGTAACGTTTAGCAGGCCGCGCAGATGCGCCCGGGTGAGGGCGGTCGACAGGGCGGCAGCGACTTCCTCGCCGAACCGCTTGCGGTCATGTTCCTCGTGGGTAAAGGCCTGAACGGTCTGAATGGCGTTCAGGCTTTCCTCGGCAAACGCGCCGACATCGGCGACCCTGTCCTGACTGGCTCTGGCCAGTTTGCGCACGCGGCGGCCGATAAACAGAACCGGCACGACAACAATCGGCACAAGCAGCAAGGCCAAGGCCGCCAGTTTGATGTTGGTCACCATCATCATGACCAGCCCGCCGATCAACAGAATGGCGTTGCGCAGGGCGATCGACATGCTGGACCCGACGACGGATTGAAGCACCGTCGTATCCGTGGTGATGCGCGACAGAACTTCGCCGGTCTTGGTGACTTCAAAAAACACAGGGTCCAGCGACAATACGCGTTTGAACACCGCATTCCGCATATCTGCCACAACCCGTTCGCCAAGCCAGGTCATCAGGTAGTATCGGGCATAACCGCCGACCGCGAGCAGCAGGCCGAGCAACAGCAGCGAGGTAAGGGCGCTTTGCAGCGCTTCCGGTTCGGCGGCGGAAAAACCCTGATCGACCAGCGCCCGCAAGCCCTGCCCAAGCGACAGCACCACGGCCGCTGTGCCGACCAGCGCCGTCAGTGCGCCAAGTACCCGTTTCCAGTACGGCGCGAGAAACCGGATAATCTGCCGCAACACGCCAAGGTTTCGGCTCTTCGGTCTTTCCAGTGCGTCGCTAGCGGTATCAAAACGCGCCATTCGTTACCTCGATTTTCGCAAAACCCGGTCGGGTTCTACATACAGGAATTGCCGGTGACAAAATCAGCACGGCAGGGTCAAACAGGTCTGCCGTCAATGACTTTCCCCGGGTTCATGATGTTGTGGGGATCCAGGAGAGCCTTGATCGACCGCATCACGGCAAGCTTGCCTGGGTCGCCGTATGTCTCCAGCGCATGTTTCTTTTCCGTACCAATACCGTGTTCGGCCGAGAACGATCCGCCGATCTTTGTCAGATTGGTAAACAATACCTCCGCAAGACGGTCGTAAAGTTGTTTTGTCGGTTTACCCTTCGAAATGGTGATATGCAGATTGCCGTCACCCAGATGCCCGAAGCAGAAAAACTTCAGGTCGGGGTCGATCCCGGCCAGCTTGCGGGTGCAATTGGAAACGTAAGCGTCCAGTTCTGCCTGCGGGACAGACACGTCGAACCAGTGTCCGTGTGGAAAAACGCGTTCGACGACCCAGCTATCCTCGCGGATCTGCCAGATATCCTTTCGCTCGGTATCGTTCTTTGCGACCAGCGCGTCGAGTATCTCGCCGTCTTCGGCTGCTTCCGACAGCAAGGCCAGGAGATCATCCGGGTTGTCGCCGTCTATCTCGACGATGAGGTAGACCGGTGCATCGAGCGAATCGACGATGCGGTCCAGGCCGAGCTGCCGCGCTGTTGTATCGAAATAGCGTCGCCACATGATTTCCGTCGCCCGAAGACGACCGCCGACCTGCCTGCGCAAGCGATGGAACAGGGCAACGCCGTTCGCGGCGGAATCGATTGAAACAAGCGCGGTGGATTTCGCCGGCGCTGCCGGTTCGAGTTTCAGTACAATCTTGGTGACAACGCCGAGCGTGCCTTCGGCGCCGATCAGCAATTGCTTGATGTCGTAGCCTTCGTTGGCCTTCGTCACCCGCTTCAGGTCGGACATTAGGGAGCCGTCGGCCATCACGGCTTCCAGACCCAGTACCCTGTTGCGCATGACTCCGTTGCGGAACGCTTCCAGCCCGCCGGCATTTGTCGAAACCATGCCGCCGATGGTGCAGGAGCCACGTGCGGCAAGATCGATTCCGGCCGACAGTCCGTGGGCCGCAACAGCGGCGTCGAGCGTTTCGAGCGTAACGCCGGCTTCAACGATTGCGAGCGAGCCGGCCGGGTCGATTTCGATGATCCGGTCCATGCGATCCATCATCAGGATCAACTGCCGGTCATGAGTAGCAGCACCGCCGGCCAGTCCGGTCCGACCGCCCTGCGGCACGATGCTGTAGCCGTTGTCACGGCACCAGGTGAGGATGTCGGCTATCTCGCGGGTCGTTTTCGGACGCACGGCCAGACCTGCGCGGAAATTGGCTTTGTCGATGCCCGGATCGCGTCCGGAAAGTGCGTCGGCGTCGACGATTCCATCAGCAATCCGGGCGAGGGCGTCAAGATCGGGAGGAAGATACTGATCCACGTGCTTTACCTTGTTAGCGGTCAAACGCCGTTGCGGCGAACTGTGCCGAGCCGACTGATATCGTAACCGCCCAGTTCACTGGCCCGGTCACGAAATGCAGATGTTGTGGTGAATTTCATCAGGTCCTGGATCGGCGGGTCGAACCAGACGCGATGGTAAACAAGAAGGTCGAAAATCTCCAGTTTGGTTGGCAGAAAGCCGAGACCGAACTGCCGGGCGACGGATTCAAGACCGGGGGCCGCATCGGCCTTGCCGGCGGCGACAGCGGAGGCAGCCTCGGTTTCCGTACGCGCAACGTCGCCGGATGTTTCAATATCCGCAGCCGACAGGTTGGCTTCGGCCAGAAGGTGGTTGAACAGGATCGCTGCGCCGGCAGTATCCTGCCGACGCGTCACCCTCTTGCCTTTCAGATCGGCAACTTTCTTGATCGCGTCCTGCTGATCGCGCGCGATAATAAGACCCTGCTGGCGTCGCGCCCATTCGACAACGACGATTGGCTTGCCTTTCAGGTCTGCAACGGCGGGACCGACATTCCAGTCTTCCTGTTGCGGCACATAGACATGGCTGCCGGCGGCCTGCGCCGTACCGGCTTTCAGCTGTCTGATTCCATCGAGGCTGCCGTCGAAACTGGTGGCAAGTCCTGAGCGGGATTCACGGATGGCCCAATCCAGCAGCGGGTCATGACTGCCGGCGACAATCCTGGGCAGATCCGGCGTCTCCGGCTTCGATGTCTCGCCGCCGTTCAGCCAGGCTTCAATTTCATCGCGCGGAAACAGCAGCTTGCCGATTGCCCGTCGGCACGGGATTTCTCCCGCGGAAGCCAGCTCGTAAACCCGGCGTTCCCGCACCCGCAGCAGAGTTGCGACCTCTTTTGTCGTCATGAAGTCCGGTGGGGTTTCCTGATCACTCATGCCATTACTGTAAGACGAAAACGGCGATGATGAAACGTCAAGCCGGCATCGCGAACAGATCGCGATGGCCGACAATATGGGTCGATTGGTGGGCGTCGATTGCCTCGCGCCGCTGATCGGTCCATTGATCGATCAGGCGTAGGTCCTCAGGCGCGATCTCAATCAGCGCTTCGCGATACCCGTGCAAAAGCGCCAGTTGCAGGTCGGCGCTGCGCTGTTCGAGAACCCAGTCGCTGTTGCCGGCGACAACCTTGTAGCCGGCGTCCGCCAGTTTCTTTTCGGCATAGCCGGCGGCGTCGCATCCAAGCGCCGGCCCAAATCCCTTGTCCGACTTCATGTGGCTGTTGAACAGGCCAATGATTCTGGCGTCTTCATCCAGGGGCGGCATCCATTGCCGTCGGTCGGTCGCCGTCATCGGCAGCCAGACCGCGCACTGGTTCTTGGTCAACAGGCCGATCAGTCTATCCAGCCAGTCACCTGAAACGAGATCGATGAACGCGCTGGCCGTGACCAGATCGAACGCATTGAACGGAATGAAGGAAAGGCCGATTGCCAGATTGCATCGTAACGGCGTCGCCTGGGTGCGGGCGACAGCGTGGTCGAGAAGGGTGGTGTCGCCATCGACCGCCGTCCAGCGTGTTGTTGCCGGCAGACGGTCCTGCAGATGCCTGTAAGCGGCTCCGGTGCCGCAACCGAGATCAACGACGCGGAGGGGTCTGCCAAGAGACGCCCCCCAGTGCGCAATCGCTCCCATCACATCTGCATTGAGGGCGCGGCGATCATAGGATTCCCGCAGATCAAGCCAGGCCGTATCGAAGTCACCCATGTCGCGAACCCGCATCCAGCGTGCGAAGAGCGGCGAGAAAACGCTGTCCGGCATCCGACCAGTCTGTCAGTTCATTGCGGGCGGCTCGTGACCGCTGCGCCAGACTTTCTCGTGCCGTCGGGCTTTCAATCGCCTCACGCAATGCTTGCGCCAAGCCGGGTATGTCGTCAACGGAAACCAGTCTGGCGGCCTTGCCGGCCGGGGTCGATGCGACGGCCCCGCCATCGACCGCAATGATCGGCAGACCGTGAACAACGGCGGTGGCAAGCGCCATGCCATATCCTTCGTATTTGGCGGGCGAAACGTACAGATCGGCAGTACGGTACAGCTGCACCAGTTCGCTTTCCGGCAACGCACCGTGGAATTGGATGGCGTCACCGAGCGGCTTCGCTGCCGCGAGAACCCTTCTGCCGTATTCAGGGGCAAGTTCCGCCGGCCCGACAAGATCGAGCGCCCAGTTGTTGATGTTCAACATTTGCAAGGCCTCGAAAAAATCCAGGTGGCCTTTCCGCTCGGTCAGGGATGCGACATACAACAGCCGGAGAGGGGTCGGACCGGGCCGGACGTCATTGAACGGCGCGCTATCGATACCCGGCTCGACCACGAAGCAGACAGCCGGATTGACACCGAAATCCTGCAATCGTGTTTTGGTGAAGGGACTGCTGACAATGACGCACCGGGCTTCGGCCAGACTGGAGCTTTCGTTTTCGAAA
Organism: uncultured Flavobacteriaceae bacterium; assembly: GCA_964352715.1. Lineage (GTDB taxonomy): Bacteria > Pseudomonadota > Alphaproteobacteria > UBA8366 > Aestuariispiraceae > JAVKBW01. The sequence goes on from CAYGSU010000015.1 coordinate 15,617, forward strand.
AGGCGCTGCTGCTGGGCCGGGGAAAGCCCGGTTTCGTCTGCCAGCGGATGGTGAACCAGCGCGACGATCCTGAGGCGTTGGCCATGGGCCTGTGCCAGTTCCGGAAGCGCGCCATAGGCCAGCCCGTCAATCACGACCACTGTATCGTCCGGAATGCCGGCGATGATCGCGGCGGTTTCCTTCAACGTCGTTTCATCCGGCGCGGGGAAACCGTTCGGCAGGGAAACAACGGTAACAGCGGCACCCAGCGACCGGCAGGCTTCGATAATCCGCCGTCCGTAGGTGTAACCGCCGGTCAGGGTTTCCGGATTGCCGGGAAAAACGAAAGTGAAAGCGGGCGCGCCGGTGGTCATGCCTTCGGCAAAGCTCCCTCGTAGGCCGCCCAGGCGATATGCGACTCGTGCAGGGTAACCTTGATGGCGTCCAGACCATGCGCGCCCGGTCCCAGTTTGCCTTTCGATACTTCATCGACCAGACGGTCGAAGATTGCCCTGGCGAGAAACTCGGTCGTGGTGTTCTTGCCCTTGAATTCGGGTTTGTCGTCCAGATTGGAATAGTTCATCGGCCCGAGGCAGCGTTTCAGCGATTCCGAGGCGAGGCCGATATCGACAACCAGTCCGTCATCGTCCAGCTCGCTGCGCTTGAATTCCGCATCCACCACATATGTTGCACCGTGCAGGGCCTGGGCCGGACCGAAAACCTCACCGACAAAACTATGGGCAATCATGAAATGGTCGCGAACCGAAAGTGAATACATTTCCGTCTCCAGCTATTGGGTCAGTAGATTACCCTGGGGCAAAGAACGCCTGAACCCTCGGCAAACAGGTCGGGCAGGGCGGTTGGCAGGGAAGGGAAGTCGATATCCCGGTTGAAAAGCACATCCAGAGCCGGGTTGTCCAGCAGTGTTAACGCGAAAGCCAGACGATCGGCATGCCGCATGGTTGGGCGCTTGGCCGGCGCAACAGCGCCAACCTGGGTTGACCTGATTGTCAGGCGCCTGGAATGAAAATCCTCGCCCAGCGGCACGGATACCGGCGTGCTTCCGTACCAGCTCGCCTCGATCACCGTGCCCTCAAACCGGCACAGACGTAACGCGGCCGCCAGACCGGGCGATGTGGCGGAGGAATGAAAGACCGTGTCGCGATCGGCCAGCGCGGCTTCCGGCGATGCGAAGGATAGCCCCAACGCGATGGCAGCCGATTTCTTGCCGGGATCGGTATCGATTATTTCGACAGCGCAGTCTGAAAGCCTGCGCGCCGCATAGGCGATCAGCAGACCCACGACACCGGCCCCGACAACGCTGACCGTCTGGCCGGGCTGCAGGCCAGCATCCCAGACCGCATTGACGGCGGTTTCCATATTTGCGGCTAGAACGGCTCTGGCCGGCGGGATGGTTTCCGGTATCGGGGCAACGGATTCCAGCGGGACAACGAATTCGGTCTGATGCGGGTGCAGACAGAAGATGGAGCACGCTGTCAGATCGGGCGGACCTTCAATAACAACGCCGACCGTCGCGTAACCGTATTTTACCGGAAACGGAAAGTCGCCTTCCTGAAAGGGCGCGCGCATCCGGCCGTATTCGCTTTTCGGCACCTTGCCGTGAAACACCAGCGATTCCGTCCCCCGGCTGATCGCGCCATAGGTCGACCGGACCCGAACGAAGCCGTCCGCTGCAACCGGCGCAGGGCAGGGTTTGATCTCGGTCTTGCCCGGTCGTTGGTACCAGAGCGCCTGTGCGGTATGATCGGGGTTTGTCGGCAACAGCGTGTCTTTCGGATTTGTCGAAAAGGCGTGATTTTCCTGAGCGTCTTTTTTGCCGGTCCATGGCACTATTGCCAAGGGATCGTAGAATCGTATCTGACCAGACAAGTCTAATGCCAAAGGTCGTGGCAAGCGAGGAAGCAGATCGTGCAGAATAGCCGACCCATCCTGTTGCCCCTGGTGGCATCCTTGTCGGTGCTGGTGGCCGGTGTTGTGCCGATCTCGACTTTCGCCGGATTCGATAACCGGTTCATGATAACAGCAATCGCAATGTTCCTTTCGGTATGTGCGCTGGTGGCGTGGTCTTGGAAACGCCAGACCGGGCAGGCCGGCCGGTTCGGCCCGGCAAACTCGGTTACCTTTCTCCGCGCTGTCCTGGTGTGCTGGATTGCGGGGTCGATAGGGCAGGCGGCAACCGACTGGGCAGCGTGGTTTATCGTAATCATCGGTACGACGGCGCTTCTGCTCGACGGAGTCGATGGTTGGCTGGCGCGGAAATATCGTTGCGCCACAGACTTCGGTGCAAGATTCGATCAGGAAATCGACGCCCTGCTGATCCTCATCCTGGCGATCCTCACGGTTCAGACAGGAAAGGCCGGGATATGGATTCTGCTGGCCGGGTTGCTGCGGTATATGTTTATCGTCGGCGCATTGGTGTTTCCGAAGCTCGCCGACCCTTTGCCGCCCAGCAAACGACGGCAGACCATCTGTGTCGTCACGGTTGTCGGTCTTATCCTGTGCCTGGCGCCGGTTGTGACGCCACCGGTTTCAACTGTTCTTGCCGTGCTGACAGTTGGCGTTCTGACGCTCTCGTTTACGGTGGATACGCTGTGGCTGTTGCGGTCCCGAAGGCCAGCATCTGACAAGGAGGAACCATGCTAGATTTGCTACTCGGACCGGTTATCGCACCGGCCGCCGTAACCGGCCTTCTGTGTCTGTTTGCCGGAAGGCTGGGCAACGACCGCATCGCTGCCGGGCTGTCAGGCCTGGCGCTGGCACTCAGTGTTGTTGCGGCTTTCCTGATGCTGAAGGGCATGCCGCCGCTGCCGCCTGTCGCGGCCGGCCAGAAAATATTTGTCTGTGCCGTTCTGGGTGGCTTGGCGGTTGCGGTCTGCGCGCTGGCGACCGGCCTCGGCAGTGTGGTTTCGACAGTCTCGCTGTTCGGCGCGGCAGCGGGCGTCTACTGGATCGCCGACCGCTATATCGCGAGGGCGGATATGGCTGACTGGATAACGCTGGGCGCTTACGCCGTCGCCATGATCGCGGCCTACTGGTCGGTGAACTTCGGTGAAGGATCCGCTGCCGCCGTTCGGGCGAGGCTGGGTGTTGCCAGTGCCGGCATGGCTGGCGTCTGCCTGCTGTCGGGCAATACCATCCTTGGGTTTTCGGCCGTGGCGCTTGCGGTCGGTTTCGCGGTCAGCCTGCTGGCTGAAGGCCGACGATCAGGCGGCCTGTTAGCGGCTGCGCTGGCCGGTGCCGGTTTCATCGTTTTCACCCTGCTGGCCGCTCAAACGACCCTGTTCGGGCGGATCGACCCGCTGCCGCTGGTGCTGATTGCGCTGATCGCACCGATTGGCCGGGTAACCGAACTGGCCGGCTGGCGGGCGGATGCACGCGGTGTGGTGCTTTTCGCGACCATCAAACTGGCGATCCCACCGGCCCTGATTGCAGCGGCCGCGGTCGCCGCCAGCTACTACACCGGCGGCGGATCGCCTTACGGCTGAGGCGCGAGCCCGGCCTTACTGCCGGATTGCCTCGAATTCAAGCATCAGGTCGATTTCATCGCCAACCCAGCCGTTTTCGACGGCATAGGTCATGCCGTACTGGCTTCGTACTACCGTGCCGCGGGCGGACACGCCGACCGAATAGTTGTCGCCGAAGGGATACGCGCCCACCTTGTTAAAGGTAACTTTAAGCGAGAGTGGATGGGTCTGACCCAGCATCGTCAGTTCGCCGTGAACGATGCCTTCACTGTCCGACAGCTTTTCTGTTGATGTGCCAACAAAGGTCATTTCCGGAAATTCGGCGCTGTTCAGAAAATCCGGGCTGCGGAGATGCTGGTCGCGTTTCTCGTGATTCGTATACACGCTGTCTGTTTCGATGGTGACTTTGACATCGGACAGGGTGAGGGCGTCTTCATCGAAAGTGAACGAGCCGCTGGCTTCCCGGAACAGACCGATTACCTTCGCATAACCGATATGCATCGTCATGAAGGCGATGGATGTGTGGTCCGGATCGAGTTCATACTTTTCCGGTTCGGCCATAGCGGGACTGTTGGTGAGCGTCAGGCAGAGCGCACTGATGGCAGCGAATCCCGAAATATATTTTTTCATGTGTTTTCCTTTCAAGACAACGGTTTATCCCACCCCTAAGATGTCGATACACGTCCCCACGCGCAGAACCATAACATTAGCGCAAAGTAGGACAGGTATCCAATCTACGGTGTCAATATGTCGAAATATCGATAGATCGCGGCGAACTTTCGCCTTTTCATCTTCCATCTATCGGCAATTGTGCGTGTGGTCGACTGACCTCGGTCGGTGATCAAGAGTCCTTGGCATGGCGTAATGCAAACCATAACATGTCCGGACAAACCTAAAAACAGGGAGACGGAGAATGAATACCTTTCGCAACTTGGTGAGTGCGGCAGTTGTGGCAATGTTGCCGACTGTGGCGCTGGCCGATGGGATCGCAGAATCTGACGATCCGATTATCATCGTTCAAAACAACTGGACCAGCCAGCTGGTCCTGTCGACGGTTACCGGCAAGGTTCTTGAAAGCCTTGGCTATACCGTTGAATACGCGCCTTCCGATACGCAGCTACAGTTTGCTGCAATCGCCGCCGGCGACCTGCACTTCCAGGTTGAAGCCTGGGAAGGTTCCATGAAACCCGCTTTCGAAGCAGCGCTGGCGGAAGGCATGATCGATGCCGGTACGCATGATGCCGTGACGCGGGAAGAGTGGTGGGTGCCCAGCTACGTTCTGGAAACCTGCCCGGATGCAACAGACTGGAAAGGCCTTAACGCCTGCGCCAGCCAGTTCGCGACCGCCGAAACCGCACCGAAAGGCCGTTTTGTCGGTCCGCCGGCTGACTGGGGCAAGAACTACGCCGACCGCGTGAAAGCGCTTGAGATGGACTTCGTGGCGATCAACGTCGGTCAGGCAGCGACGCTGTGGGCCGAATTGCAGTCCGCGTATGACAGAAAAGAGCCGATCGTGCTGTTCAACTGGACGCCGAACTTCATCGAATCCAAGTTTGAAGGCAAGTTCGTCGACTTTCCGTTGCCTGAACCGGCCTGCTTTGAAGACCCGTCCTGGGGCCCGAACCCCAATGCGACAGGTGACTGCGGTGCACCGCACGGTGGTTGGCTGAAAAAGGCCGCCTGGTCAGGCCTTTCCGAAGATTTCCCGAACGCGTGGAAGGTTCTTCAGAAGATCAACTTCACCAATGCCCAGATCGCCCGCGCCGCCCTTATGGTGGACGTGGACGGAATGACGCCGGAAGAAGCAGCCGACAAGTGGATGGCTGAAAACGCCGACGTTGTTGCGAGCTGGAAGAATATCGGCTCCTGATAATTCGGGACTGATCGAAACAGTGTTGGCCGGGTGCTCTAGCGAGCGCCCGGTCCCTGTTCCTTTTTGACGTACAGGGATGGACATGCGCATGACTGCTGAACCGAAAATCAAATGTCGCAATATTTGGAAAATTTTCGGTAAGGATCCCGAAGGGTTTCTGGCCAGGCACAATGGCCACCCGGACGATGCAGCGCTTGCAGAGGAAGGATATATCGGCGCGGTACGCGATGTTTCCTTCGATGTCGCCGAAGGTGAAATCCTGATCATCATGGGGCTTTCCGGTTCCGGTAAGTCAACGCTTATCCGCTGTATAACGCGCCTGAACGATCCGACATCGGGCGAGATCGATTATGAAGGCCGTGACCTTCTCAAGGTTTCCGAAGACGAACTGATCGACATCCGACGCCACAAGATGGGCATGGTGTTCCAGAATTTCGGTCTTCTGCCGCATCGCGATGTATTGTCGAATGTGGCTTTTCCTCTCGAAGTACAGAATATACCCCGCGCCGACCGGGAAGCCCGGGCGCGCGAAATGATCAGCCTCGTCGGTCTGGAAGGACGAGAGGCGTATTTCCCCCGCGAACTATCAGGCGGCCAGCAGCAGCGCGTCGGTATTGCCCGGTCGCTTGCGGTCGAACCTGATATCTGGTTTCTGGACGAGCCGTTTTCGGCACTCGATCCGCTGATCCGTGCGGAAATGCAGGACGAGTTCATTCGGCTTCAGACATTGCTGAAGAAGACGATTGTTTTCATCACGCACGATTTCGACGAGGCCACAAAGCTGGCCGACCGGATCGGCATCATGAAAGACGGCCACATGGTCCAGTTGGCCACGCCGGAAGAAATCGTGCTGCATCCGGCCGATGATTATGTCGCCGAATTCGCCAGCAAGGCGCCGCACGACAAGATCATATCGGTGCAGAAAATCATGCTACCACCCGCCGACAAGGTTGCGGAAAACCCGGTTCCCGGCGACAGAAAAATCGGTGAGGTGGCTGAACAGGTCATCGCGTCGGATCTGCCGACAGCCGTGGTCGACAAGGACGGCAAGGTTGTCGGCTCGATTACCCGCGAGGCGATCAGCAAATCCATCTTCGGGCCAACCGGATGACGGACGTTACGGGAAACCAGACGGAAGAAAACGGCTTTTCCGCAGGTCGCTTTCTGACGTCGACACCGGGAAAGATCGTGATTGCGATCGTCCTGGGTGTCACGCTTTCGTTCTTCTGGAACGGTGCAACCCGCTGGCCGACCGAATGGATTCTTCCGATGGAAGAATGGGTCACCACCTTCGTGTCCTGGCTGAAAAACGACGCGTCAATTCTCGGCGTTCCCTTCAAGGACATCACCCGCGGATTCGGTTTTGCGCTGAAAGAACCGATGAACCTGGTGGACTACATTCTGGTGCGCGGCATTCGCGCGATCGATTTTCCGCAGATGCCCTGGGTTGCGGTCGCCGCCGGGTTGACGCTTCTGGCGCACAAGATCGGCGGCAACAGGCTGGCGGTGCTGGCCGGGCTGACCACGCTTTATCTGGCGTTTTTCGGTCTGTGGAAAGATTCCATGCAGACCATGACCATCGTTCTGGTCGCCGTTCCAATGGCTGCGTTGATCGGCCTGGGGCTTGGCGTCTGGGTCACACGGTCGAGACGGGCGGCGGCGTTTTTCACGCCGATGTTCGACCTGATGCAGGCTACGCCGCATCTTGCCTATTTGCCCCCCGTTGCAGCCCTGTTCAGTTTCGGTCCGGTTTCGGCGCTGATCGCCACGGTCATCTACGCCATGCCGCCGATGGCGCGATGCACGATTCTGGGCTTGCAGTCTGTTCCCAGCGAGATCGTCGAGAGCGGCCGGATGTCAGGCTGCACACAGCGTCAGTTGTTGTGGAAAGTGGCGCTGCCATCGGCCAAGAAAACACTGATGCTCGGCCTGAACCAGGTTGTGATGCAGACCTTCGCCATGGTGGTCATCTGTTCCATCGTCGGTGCGAAAGGGCTTGGCCAGAAACTGCTGTATTCGCTGCAGCAGTTGAAGATCGGCGCTGCGATTGAACAGGGGCTTGCGATCACGCTGATCGCCATTGTGCTTGACCGCATCACCCAGACCTACGCCAACAAGGCGGCGGATTACGAGATCCGCGACAAGCACTGGACAGTGCGGCACAAGCATTTGCTGATTTTCATCGCGATTACCGTTGCGGCCTATATTGCGGCGATCTTCTTCCGCGAGGTTAAAATCCTGCCGCGCGCGCTGACGACATCATTCGGACCCGACATGGACTCCGCGATCCGTGCTTTCAACGTGATGGCGTTTCCCTACCTCAACCCGATCCGCGATTTCGTTACGATCTATATTTTGCTGCCGATCCGCGATTTCTGCCTATGGCTTCCGTGGCCGGTGCTTGTCGCCATTATAGGCATCAGCGCCTGGCGTCTCGGCGGCAGACCGGTTTTTCTTCTCTGCGTCGCCCTGATCCTCAGCATCATCATAACCGGCTTCTGGGTCGAGTCGATGAAGACGACCTATCTGGTTGTCGTTTCGACCATCCTTTGCCTGCTGATCGGCATTCCGATGGGGATATGGTGCTCGCGGTCCGAGCGCGTTGCGAAAGTGACGATGACGGTTTGCGATACTTTGCAGACCTTCCCCTCGTTTATCTATCTGATCCCGGCCATCATGCTGTTCCGTGTGGGAGATTTTGCCAACGTGATCGCGATTATTCCCTACGCTACGGTTCCGGCAATCCGCTTCACCTATCTTGGCCTGAAACGCATAGCGCCGGTAACGATAGACGCCGCCATCGCGAATGGTGCGACGCGCCGTCAGCGACTCTGGAAGGTGGAACTGCCGATTGCGCTGCCGGAAATCATGCTGGGCATCAACCAGACGATCATGATGGCGCTGGCAATGACGGCGATTACCGCGTTAATCGGCTCGACCGATCTGGGGCAGGCTGTCGTGCGGTCCATTTCAACCCAGAATTTCGGTCGCGGTATCCTGGCCGGTCTGTTCATCGCCGCGCTTGGCATCATTGCCGACCGGTTGATCGGCGCCTGGGCCAAGAAGCGAAAAGCCCAGCTCGGCTTGAACGACTAGACGATAGACGATCGGGTCAGGGCGCAGGCTCGCCGAACAGGCGGACCAGACGGGGCAGGAACGCTTCCATCGGGATCGGCGGCGCCGTTGTGTCCGGCATCAGGCCGGGCTTGTACCCGGTCGCCAAAAAGGCTTCGATCAGCGCCGGGTTTCGGCTGAAAATGTGCATCGGTGTGGCGCGCCCGCCGAGATTGCCACTGACGACACGCCACGGCTGGTGATCGCCGAGGACGATGACCAGATCGTTGTCATCTGTATCCCGCGCAACGAAGTCCAGCACGGATTCAAGTGAGTAGGCGATGGCGAGCCGGTATCCCTCGACCGGGTCCTGCCAGTCGTCGGCCTCCTTCTGTGCGGCGATTGCAGCATCCCAGGCTGTCGGGTCGTCCAGCCGTGCCGGGTCGCTGATGAAGGGTGGCAGGGGCCTGAACGGATAGTGGCTGGAAATCAGGGCAATCTGCGCCAATACCGGCTTCGGCCGTTCCGTTTCGAGAACGCGGGCCAGATGCGCCATAGAGACCTGATCCGGAATCGCGAAATATCCGAAATCCGGACCGGCATACGGCACGTCTGCGGCGGTATCCAACCGGTCGAACCGCAAGCGTGCGCCTTCAGGCCAGAACCGCTGGATGCCGGGTTTCATAAGGATCGTGCGATGCCCGGTGCGATGCAGAATGCTCTGCAATGTATCCAGATCGCTGTTCAGATAGGCGCGATAGGTCAGGTTGCGATCAAGCCGCGCACCGCTTGTCAGGGTCAGATGCGCCAGCCAGGACAGGCCTCCATAGGTCGGCGAATCCATCAGCGCCGAGGCTGACTGAATTGAAAGACCGGAGAATTTCGCACCATACCGGTCGTACAGCTCTGTCATCGTTGCAAGGTGGGATGGCCGTTCGTAAAGGCTGACGGCATATGATTCGATGAAAATCAGGATCACGTCGGTATCGCGCAGGCCGGGCAGGGTGGTGATGCCGTCGCGGATACCACCCCGGTCGCCGGTAACGTCGGCAAGGGCGCTTTTACCGTCGTCGACCCACAGATAGATGGTTTCGGCATGATAGCGCGCGGCATCGGTTCCCTGGGCGGTGGTGAAGACGGGATCGTTCGCAAGCAGCCGGGTGGCGTCGGCCATACTGGCAAGGCTGACAGCTATGAACAGCACTGCTGCAATCGTTGGCACCGTTGATTTCACCAGGACGGTTGCGAACCGCCGGTAAAGATATGCGGTGGCGGCGGCGGTGCCCGCCAACACCCCGATCAGGATCAGCAGTATCAGCGCCACGCCAAACCAGACCAGCCAGACCGGAAGCGAGGCCGCGAGAAGATCGATGATATGGGGAAACTGCGCGGTATCGAATACGAGATCTAGTCGTCTGCCATGGATGGCGCGACCGGCGGTATCGATCAGATGAAAGCCAACGGCCAGGGTCACAACACCGGTGGCGAGACATCTCATGATCATGCCGAACCGACTGAAAAGAACGGACAGGGCGACAAGGCCGAACCCGACAGCCAATTCAACCGGAACACCCGGATTGAATTCCCACTTCTGGCTGTGAATGTTGAAGGAAACATTCAAGATGCAGAAGAAAACCGCCAGAATGATCGAAAACAGGATAGTGGTCCGTGCGGGAACGGAAGTATCAGTACTGCTGTTCAACCCCAATTCAAGTCTCCGTTCCAAAACAGTAAAAGGGCCGCTTTCAGGCCACGATCAATGGCGATTCCGGACCCGTCGCGCAAGCGGCTAGTCGTCCCGGCCGTCAGACCGGTTGAATACCCGTTCGGCGGCGCACGATGTCGTGATATCATCCACGAAACAAACAGGGCCTTATGCCGCAGGGTAGGACGGAAGCGCGCCAGGACTGTCAGAAATCCTTGGTCTTTCGCTCTGACGCCCCATATTTCTGGTGTAACATCATACAAATACAGCAAAAAGGCGTCGAAGTTGGGTTTGCGCGGACGTGTTCAATCGGATATTCAGCTTCCATGACAATCCTGCCGACAGCAATTAATGGCGATCACCGGGAGCTGATGCTTGACCGGGCGCGCCTCGAACTCAGCCAGGGGCGCGCAATTCTGGTGCGCTCCGACACCGGTGCTCGTCTTGTTGTCGCCCTTGAAAACGTTTTGCCGGCAACATACGAAGCCGTACGCGGTGTCGCCGATGCGAAGGGCCCTGTCGTGGTTCTGTCACGCCGTCGCGCTGCCGCGCTCCGGCTTATTGAGACGGCTGAAGTTGAAAGCGGGTCACTGGGGGTTGCCGCCGGCTTTGCCCGTGAAACCTCGCTGGATGTCTTGCGTCGGCATCTGATCATCGGTGAAACGACCGAGACGCCGCTGTTTTCCATGATCGAATCGGAAGCTTCGGATATCAGCAGCGAAGACGTATTGCTGACCCTGGCCATGGAATCGCAGCTTTTGCCGGTTCTGGTCTCCGCCGGGGTTTCCGAATCCGCGCTGTCCAGTATCGACGCTGCCGTTTCGGCTGGAGATATCGTCACGATCGGGCTCGATCCCGGTCTCGGCGCATGGCTCAACAGCCGTACGGAAGACTGTGCTGTGGTGCCGGTCGCTCGCGCTGATGTGCCGTTGATCGAAGGTGTTTACAGTCGGTTTACCCTGTTCCGGGGCGGTAGGCCGCTGGACGAGCATATCGCTGTCGAAATCGGGCAGATCGACCACACGAAACCGGTACCGGTGCGGATGCATTCATCCTGCCTGACCGGCGACCTGTTCGGCAGTCTGCGGTGTGACTGCGGCCCGCAATTGATCGCGGCGATTGAGACGATTGCCGAACGCGGTTCAGGCATCATTCTGTACCTGTCGCAGGAAGGCCGCGGCATCGGTCTTGCCAACAAGCTACGCGCCTATGAACTGCAGGATCGCGGTCTCGATACATACGAGGCAAACGATCATCTCGGGTTCGGCGCTGACCAACGGCGGTTCGATATTGCTGCGGCGATGCTGAAATCGATGGAGATCGACAATATCCTTCTGCTGACAAACAATCCCGGCAAGATCGATGCGCTGGAACGCGAAGGCGTCACCGTCAGCGGTCGGGTGCCGCTCACCGGTGGTCTGAACCGGTTCAACAGCCGGTATCTTCGCGCGAAGATCGAAAAGGGCGGGCATTTTTCCGAAGCCGGCGACCGCGCAAAGATTGACCCCGGATTCTGATCCGGTCCACTTCCCCGTTTCCTTCACCCGACATTGACGAAACCGCACAGCACAGCATTCTGTTAGCGGTTGAGTCGGGCCATTTAGCGAAACAGGGTAAAAATCTCGATGCATCGTCGATTAACGGAAACCGGCTGGCTGGAGGAGACCGAACAGGTTGATTCCCAGAGCTTCAACGAAATGGTGCTGGGCGAAGTACATCGCCGGCTTGGCGCGCTAGTGCGGCGCGCGGGCGACCCAATCCGGATAACCGACTTCGGGTGCGGTCTGGGGGCAAATCGACGGCGTCTGTCCGCCGTTCTCGCCGCTCCGCAGCATTGGCGGATGGTGGACTTCGATGCCGAGGTTGTGGCAGCGTTCCGTAAACGCTTCCGGACGGATACCGATCCGACTACCGACGTGCTGCTGCTTCAGGAAAGTGAGCATGCGACGGTGACGCATCTGCTGGATGAAGCGGATATGATTATTCTTTCCCGACGGACGCTGGCTTTGCCGCCGACGATCCTGCAGCGTCTTCTGGATAAAGCGAAGGCTGATCGCATACCGATCTGGGCTGTGCTGCTGCCGACCGGCTTTGTTAAATTCGAGCCCGAAACCTCGGACGATCCGAGGGTGCACCAGATGGCGTCGCCACCGGAACACGAGGGTGCAGCCGCATTGATACGAATGATGGAGCAGACCGGCTTTCGGATTCTTCAGGGCGAAAGTGACTGGGTCGTGTATGGCGAAAACGATTCATTCTGGCACAGCAAAGGCAGGGCGCTGCAACGGGCATTCCTTCAGCGTTATCTGGGCGCTGCGCGGCGTAACCACCCGGATCAGGCTGCCAGCCTGCTGGGCTGGGCGAACAAGCGTTCGGTGCTGATTGAACGCAAGAAGACTATTCTGACAGTCGGTCATACCGATGTTCTGGCAATCCCTGAAAGCTGATCAGGATCCGTAGGCGCGCATTCGTTGACCGCTCGTATCGTTGGCGACCGGGTTTCGCCGCAACAGCGACTGCACCCAGCGGTCTTCCGCGACATATTGAGGAAAGTCTTCCCAGTAGCCTTCGAAATCACCAACCTGACCGTGGGCGAAACGCCCATTCGTCACTTGCAGTAATACCTTGCGGACTTTGAATGTATCGCCATATCTGTTGGCGAAATACCAGACGCCGATACCTTCGAACCGAAGCTCGACAACCGGCGCCGATGTATCGCCTTTCGCGCGGTCGATGCAGTAGAAGTCAATCGGGTCGCCATCAGGGTCATCCGGGTCGTATAGCGCAAAGACGTGAATGTCAGCGCTTCGACCAAGGCGGGTCAGTTCCGCCGCGATCATTTCTTCCATTTCGGCAACCATCTGTCTCGGATTTGTCTGCATCGCCATCCCCTTGCAATGATTGAAAATAGACAGTGCTTCGCAAACATCGTCAAATAAAAATCAAATATAATTTCGTGCGTTTTACTTAAAAGCATTTCAGAATGTCTTGGGTTTATTATGGCAACCAAAGAATCACAGTGATGATGGAAGACTTCACCCTTTGGGCAACCATGCTCATTACCGGTATGCTCATGCTGCTCGTCGTTGTGCCGACCGTGCGCACCGGCGTACCGCCAATGCCATCCAGCCCGGCCGTTCGCGCCGCCGTTGTCGATGCGCTGGCGCAGCACATGCAGACGCCGCTGCCGATCTTCGATTTCGGCAGCGGTTGGGGCGGCATGGGGCGGCTTCTGGCAAGGCGGTTTTCCGAATGCCGGGTAACGGGTATCGAAGCAGCGGTTTTCCCTTGGCTTGTATCGGCGCTTGCCCTGCGGGTTTCGGGGCCGGAGACTCTGCGTTTCGTTCGGGGGGATTTCAGAAAGTGGCAGTCCGGCACCCCGGCCGTGATCGTCTGTTATCTGGGGCCGGACCTGTCGGCAAAGGTGGTCGAGACGGTGAAGGCGTCTGCCTGTCCGGGCAGCCTGATCGTTTCGTGCTTTTTCGCGTTGCCGGGTCTTACTCCGGTTGATCGGCGCGATGCACGGGATATTCACAAAACTCCCGTCTACATCTATCGGGTGTGACGCCTGGCACTGACGCATATGCGAATTGTGTTATGTTTGAAGCCTACAGATTAAGTCGCACGGCATGAGGGGACGACATGGCGCGCTACAAGAGTTTCGAGGACCGCGGCGTCTATGTGGGCTTTCACACCCGCATGGTGGAGCTTTGCCGTGTCCGTGCGCCGCGCGATCTTGACCTGGACGACTACGAAGCCCTGATCCCGAACTGGACGGGTAACGAGCATTTTTCCAGCAATGATCTGGTGATGCCGTTTGCAGATGTCGGCGCCTGGGCGACGCTCAGCGACCGCGACAGCTATCTTCACGACGAACTGGAAAAGCGCCGCACGGCGATGGGCGGACATCTCGACCCGATCATGATGCGTGAAATCCGCCTGAAAGCCGATGCGGAGGCCGGTAGGGAAATCGACAAGGTTTCGGCAGAACGGGAACTCGAGGTTTCAAAACTAGATGTCCAGAATTCCTACCTTGAAATTCTTGCGATGTTTGGCCGGACCTATGCCGATGATGTCGGCGCTTTTGAGCTGACCAATGTCAATCGCATGGTGCTGGTTGCGCTTGCAGCGGAAAGCCAGGACAGTTTGCGCCGTCTGGTACGGCTTGTTGCGAATGCGGTCGCCAAACGCGCCAGCATGACCCGTGAACTGCTGCAGGAACGGCTGGATGTTCTCAGCACCTTTGCAGCGCCGATCTGTTCGCTGGTAACGGAAGACCCGACCCGTGAAGTCGGTTTCCTCAGCCGCCAGCAGGGTGTCATGGAACTGCTGAACAAGCAGGTACGCGTCCATGCCGAAACCCGCACGGTCGAGATTCAGGAAGCGGCGCGGGTCATCGACATGAACATTCAGGTATTTCTTGAATACGCGCGGTCCCGGTCGTTGATGATAAAGGACGCGTTGCTGACGGAGGGCTATTACACCTTCAACGACGACTACAACAAATTGCTGGACATGGTCGCGGAGGAGCGGATCAAGATTTCCTACGCGCTCGACGGTTGGGCTGCCCATGCCAGTCGATGGCTGGCGCTTGAGGAAGATGACGTTGAAGCCCGCGACGCGATGATTTTCTTTATCCTGAAGGAAATGCCCAACCCGACCAAGAACCTTGAAGATGAAGTGGCGACCTCGCTCTACGCCAATACGGATCTCAGTGCGATGCGCGGCCGTGTCGTGCGGGTGATGCATTCCTGGGCTGACGATTCCCTCGATGAAGCCCTGCATGCAAGGGTCATGAAAGCCCGTGAAGCGGAAGAGGAGAAGGCCAGAAGCAAGGCGCAGAAGAAATCCGAACCGAAGCAGGACGAAGAAGACCCGGTGGTCAGCGACCTTGTGAAAAGCGCTATTGCCTACAAGGGTGAGTCTCCCTTCTAACTGTCGTTTCCTGTGTGGCGCAGGTTCGGACGAGGTCCTCTACAGGTATGGAATGGTCTGACGACGGAATAGTGATCAGTGTAAGGCGGCATGGCGAATCCTCCGCTATCGTGACCCTGATGACAAAACAGCACGGACGGGCGGCCGGTCTTGTCCGTGGCGCACGCGGCCCGAAGCTGCGCGGTGTGTTGCAGGCCGGCAATTCGGTGCATGCAACCTGGCGGGCGCGGCTTGCCGATCATCTGGGAAATTACGCGCTGGAAGCGCAGACCGCCCATGCCGCTGAAATACTGACAGACGGCAACCGTCTCTGCGCCCTGACCTCGGCCTGTGCGCTTGTCGAATTCAGCCTGCCGGAGCGGCAACCAGACCCGAATGTCCACGCGCTTCTGGAAGGTCTGATGCAGGCGCTTGCCGGCGATCATTGGGCGTCTGACTATGTGCGGTGGGAGCTCGGCTTTCTGACGGCGCTGGGTTTCGGTCTGGACCTGAAGGCCTGCGCGGCGACAGGTGTGGTTGATGATCTTGTGTATGTATCGCCGAAGTCGGGCCGGGCGGTCTCGCGCGACGCCGGCCAGCCTTATCGCGACCGTTTGTTGAGGCTTCCCGATTTCCTGCATCGGCAAGACCTTGAACCGGCGCTTTCGGATATCGTCGAAGGACTGGACCTGACGGGTTTTTTCCTCAACCGCCATGTCCTTGGACCGCAGGAACGGACCCTGCCTGATGCAAGAGAGCGCTTGCGGACCGCTCTTGGCAGACAGAAAAAGGTTTGAAGGTTAAATAGCTGCCTAGATGACGAGGCGCGACAGCATTGTAACCGTAACGCTGGTACCTTTGCCTTCAACGCTTTCCACGCTAAGCTCGCCGCCAAGCAGATTGGCCAGTCTTGAACAAATGTAGAGGCCAAGGCCCGTGCCACGTTCCGCCTTCGGTGCGAGCAGCGAACCGTTACTGATGAAGGGCTGGCCGACTTTCTTGAGAACGTCCGGCGGCATGCCGGACCCCGTATCGGTGACTTTCAGGGCGGTCTGGTCGTTGTCGTGCTTGTGCCATGATATGGTGATGCTGCCGCCGGAATCGGTGTGCCGGCAGGCATTGGCGATCAGGTTGTTCAGAATCTGATTGATTGCCTTGCGATCGCTCTCGATTGATCCGACAAAGTCACTCGAAGCCGAAACGTCGATCTGCACCCCGTCCTTCACGGCGATCGGACGCAACGAAGCCACGATCTTGTTGGTCCACTCCAGAGGGTCGAAGACTTCCGTATAAATCGTAAAGCGGTCATTCTCCAGCTTTGCGGTATCGAGAATGTCGTTGACGATAGACAGAAGCAGCTTGCCGCTTTCATGAATGTGCCTTGAATAGGCTGCATAGCTTTCATTTTCGACGGGACCGTTCATCTCATTGATGATCATGTCGGAAAACCCGAGAATGGCGTTCAGCGGGGTGCGGAGGTCATGGCTGATATTGGCGAGAAATTCAGACTTTGCCTTGCTTGCCCGCTCGGCCTCGATCTTTGCCCTGAACAGGGCGGTTTCGTTGTTCTTTATCTCCGTTATATCGGTTTGGAGACTAACAAAACCGCCATCGGCCATGCGCCTGTCGTTGGTCTTGATCCAGCGGCCGTCCTTGAGATGGACGATGAACGATCCATCCAGGGTTTTGCGGTATTCGGCCTTGCGTTCCAGATACGCGCCGCCGTCGCCGTATTGATCGCCGACCACGACATTCCCGCGTTCGATATCGATACGGCCAAGCTCGGCAAAGTGCACGCCGGGTGTGACTTCATCGTCGGAATAGTCATATAAATCGCGGAAGCTTTTGTTGCAGGCGACCAGCCGCCCATCTGCATCGTATATGACGATGGCTTCCGAGCTGTTTTCCAGCGCTTCTTCGAAAATTGCGCCTTTTTTAGCCTGCGCCAACTGCCGCCGCAGGCTGTCGCATTCAGCCCGCAATTCGGCAATCTCGTCTTTCAGGCAGTTATCGGCCATCAGCAGTCCATTCTATGGCGTTTTGTGTTTTCTGAAGGTGCGTAGTTACCATAATAGCGGAATGAAATAAGGAAAGAGCTTCCCATTGCCTAAACCTTTTACTATCGTTTTCTAAATGACCTCACAAAATACAGACCCGCTGCTCGACCCTTTCCGGCTCAAGCATCTTGTACTACGAAACCGCGTAATGTCGACCAGCCACGCGTGTGGTCTTGGCGATCACAATCACATGCCTGCGGATGCCTACCAAGCCTATCACGAAGAAAAAGCGCGAGGCGGGCTGGCCCTGAGCATGTTCGGCGGATCGTCCTACGTTTCCGAGGATTCGAAGTGGTCGACCGGCCAGTTGAGCGTGGCGACGGACAAGGTAATCCCTTATCTGCAGCAGATGTCCGACCGGATTCACGCGCAAGGGGCGGCGACGATGATCCAGATCACCCATCTGGGCAGGCGCGCGGAAACCAATACCCAGGCGTGGCTGCCGACTATTGCGCCGTCGCCCATTCGCGAGGCTGGTCACCGGTCAATTCCGCGAGAAATGGACCGCGGCGAAATCGACCGCGTGGTGAGAGAGTTTGGCGAGGCAGCCCGTCGCTGCAAGGAAGGCGGACTCGACGGTCTGGAGACGATGGTTCACGGACATTTGATCGGTCAGTTCATGTCACCGGCCACAAATCGCCGCACGGACGGGTTTGGCGGCAGCGTCGAAAACCGCGCCCGATTCGGCCTGATGGTGCATGAGGAAATCCGACGGCGCACCGGTGACGATTTTATCGTCGGTATGCGTGTCGCGATCGACGAAGGCATGAAGGACGGGTCGGACTTCGAAGATTGCCTTGCACTGGTCCGGTTGTTCAAGGATGCCGGGCTGATCGATTTCGTGAATGCTAATTACGGCCGGCTGGATACCGAATATGTGCTGGTCAAAGATTGCATGCCGGGCATGCAGTCGCGCACCGCGCCCTGGCTGGAACGCGCCGGGGCGTTCAAGAAGGAAATCGGCTTACCGGTTTTTCATGCCGCGAAGATCAACGATATCGCAACAGCCAGGCATGCGATTCGCGACGGGTTACTGGATATGGTCGCGATGACGCGGGCGCATATCGCCGATCCGCACATTGTCGCCAAGCTGATGCGTGGCGAGGAAAATCGGATCCGTCCCTGTGTCGGCGCCACACATTGCATGGGCGAGCACAGACCGACCTGTCTGCACAACCCGGCAACCGGGCGTGAACGTTTCTGGCCGCAGCAAGTACCCCGCACCGATGGTCAGCTCCGCAAGGTTGTGATTGTCGGCGGTGGGCCGGCTGGCTGCGAAGCGGCGCGGGTCGCGGCGGAACGAGGCCATAATGTCGTACTTTTCGAGGCTGCGAACGAATTGGGCGGTCAGTTACGATTGGCAGACAAAGCAACGTGGCGGCGCGATATTACGAGCATAATCGCGTGGCGGATTGCTGAATTTGAACATTTGGGCGTCGATGTGCGGCTCAACACCTATGCCGAAGCGAGCGATATTCTGGCCGAACAGCCGGATGTGGTGATCGTTGCGACCGGCGGCGTGCCGAATATGGAAACCGTGCCGGGCAGCGATCTTTGCCTCAGCGGCTGGGATATCCTTGGCGGTGCAGCGCAGTCTGCTGATACGGTTATCGTCTATGACGATACGGGGCGTCACCCGGCGCCCACTGTGGCCGAGATGCTGGCGCGGCAGGGCAAGTCCGTCAGTTATGTCATGATTGACGATTTGCCGGCCAAGGAACTCGCTTATGGCGAGCGGGTAATCTGGAAGAAGAGGCTGCTGGAAGAGGGAATTACGCCGCGTGGCGACAGCCGGCTGGTTTCGGTCGAACGCTCGGGCAATAAGTTGGCCGCAACCTTTATCAGCGAACTGACCGACGAGGAATTTCGGCTCGAAGCCGGCTCCGTGGTGGTCGAAACCGGCACGATGCCGGCGGACGACGTGTACCATGACCTGGCGACAGGCGCGGCAAACAGAGGCGTCATGGATGTGAATGCTCTTGCCGGAGGCAATCCGCAGCCCGGCCTTGAAGAGGACGGCTACACCGTCTTCCGGATCGGCGATGCAGCGGGCAGCCGGAATGTCGCTTCGGCGATGTTTGACGCCCTGAGGCTGTGTTCCCGACTTTAGGCCTGTGTTCAGGCGTCTTTCGCTTTCAGGAACGTCCGGATCAGATCGCGATACCGGTCACCGCTGAAGCTGGGAAAATGGCCGCCGTGGACGGTCCGAACCGGCAGATTGTAGATGCGCTTCATGGAGGCGACATAGGCCGCGACATCGTCTTCAATCAACGGGCCGTCGTAAATCATGTCACCGGAGAACAGAATGCGTGTTTCGGCCTCCCAGAGCATGATCTGGCCTGCGGAATGGCCCGGTGTATGAATGACTTCAAATATCCGGTTACCGAGATCGACGATATCACCGTCATTTATCAATCGCGAGGCCGGTGCGTCCTTTACGCTGTAAAGAGCGGACGAGTAGGGAGCCGGTGGCATGCCTGTAAAGATATCATCGGAAACATACTCAGCCGCCGACGTGTTCTCGCGAGTCGGATCGGCGATGATGCCCGCTTCAGCCGGATGTACCCATTTTTCATCGAATTCATGGTGGCTACCGATATGGTCGAAATGGGTATGGCTGGCGACGGCGATACAGGGCTTTTCAGTTACCAACGGCACGTGCTGCCGGAGACTCACAACCCCCATGCCGCTGTCGACCAGCATGTCCCTGTCGCTACCCCGCACGTGCCAGATGTTGCAGCGGTAAAACGGCTTGATGAAAGGTTCGTCGATGAGGGTGACGCCGTCGTCGATATGGCGCACGCGATACCATGCTTCCGGTCTGATGTTTTCCAAAGGCCGTGCCTCATCCAGGATGGTGGCGGTTGTCTGTCTGAACCGGATACCGCGCAATACCGATTGCGGCAATAGATTGCACGATTTCGCTTCGGTTTTCTGTGGATAAGAAGGCGCAATCTGTTGCGTTTTAGGCGCTGCTAAATACATTATCTGGTAGGAGAAAGTTCATGCCCCCATCAGAACCATCGACCGCTGAAATTCGCCCGATCGCCTTTGCCGAGGCGCTGTCGGAACGCTATCTGGCCTATGCGATGTCGACCATCACCTCGCGCTCGTTGCCGGATGTGCGCGACGGGTTGAAGCCGGTGCATCGCCGTCTGTTGCATGCAATGCGTGAACTGAAGCTGAATCCGGATGCCGGTTTCAAGAAATGCGCCCGCATCGTCGGTGATGTCATGGGTAAGTACCATCCGCATGGCGATCAGGCGATTTACGACGCCATGGTGCGGCTGGCCCAGGCATTTGCGGTGCGCTACCCGCTGGTCGATGGTCAGGGCAATTTCGGCAATATCGACGGCGATAACCCGGCGGCCATGCGCTATACAGAAGCGCGCCTGACCGCCATCGCCAAGCTGCTGCTGGAAGGCATCGACGAGGACGCCGTCGATTTCAGGGCGACCTATGACGGTGAGGGTGAGGAACCGGTCGTTCTGCCGGCGAATTTCCCGAACCTGCTGGCGAATGGTGCGGCGGGGATTGCCGTCGGCATGGCGACCAGCATCCCGCCGCACAATGCCGCCGAGCTGTGCGACGCCCTGTTGCACCTGATCAAGGCGCCGAATGCCGGGTTCGACAAGCTGGTTGACCTGGTGCCCGGCCCTGATTTCCCGACCGGCGGCATTCTCTGCGAAGACCGGGAAACCGTTCTGGAAGCTTACAGGACCGGCAAGGGCGGTTTCCGCATTCGCGCCCGGTGGGAAGTTGAGCCGTTGAAGGGCGGTGTCTGGCAGATCGCCATCACCGAAATTCCCTACCAGGTCCAGAAAGCCAAGCTGATCGAACGCATCGCCGAGCTGATCCAGAACCGCAAGATAGCGACGCTGGAGGATATCCGCGATGAATCCGCCGAAGACGTGCGTGTCGTCCTGGTGCCGAGGTCACGCAATGTCGATCCGGATGTGCTGATGGAATCGCTGTTCCGGCAGACCGAACTTGAAAGCCGGTTTTCGCTGAACATGAACGTGCTGGCCGACGGCGGACGGGTGCCGCGGGTGATGAACCTGCGGGAAGTGCTGCGCGCCTTTCTCGATCACCGGCAGGATGTGCTGCTTCGCCGGTCGAACAACCGGCTGAAGGATATCGAGCGCCGGCTGGAAATCCTAGAAGGCTATATCATCTGCTACCTCAATCTCGACGAGGTGATTCGCATCGTGCGCGAGGAGGATGAACCGAAGGTGGAACTGATCAAGGCCTTCAAACTGACGGATTTGCAGGCGGAATCAATCCTGAACATGCGGTTGCGCGCCCTGCGCAAACTGGAAGAAATGGAAATCCGCAAGGAACACGATGCCCTGTCGGACGAGCGCAAGAACCTGACGGAGCTAGTCGCCGACGAAAAACTGCAATGGAAACATATCAGTGGTGAGATTTCGGAGATCAGGAAACAGGTCGGCAAGGATACAGCGCTCGGCCGCAGGCGCACCGATATCGGCGATGCGCCGACCGCTGTTGTGGTGCCGCTGGAAGCGATGATCGAGCGCGAGCCGGTAACGGTGGTCTGCTCGAAAAAAGGCTGGGTGCGGGCGATGAAGGGGCACATGGCGGCGGATTCTGAAATCAAGTACAAGGAAGGTGACGGGCCGCGCTTCCTGCTGCACGCGCAAACGACGGACAAGCTTTTGGTTTTCGCCACCAATGGCCGGTTCTATACGATCGGTTGCGACAAGCTGCCGGGCGGGCGCGGGCATGGCGAGCCGCTGAGGCTACAGGTCGATCTGTCGAACGACCACGATATCGTCACCCTGCTGATCCACGATTCCGACAGGAAGCTTCTTGTCGCCAGTTCCGACGGCCGTGGCTTCATCGCGCCGGAGGCGGATGTGGTCGCTCAGACCCGGACCGGTAAACAGGTTCTGAACGTTTCCGGCGATGTCGAAGCGGCGGTCTGTACGCCGGTGGCCGGCGATACGGTCGCGGTGGTCGGAGAGAACCGTAAGCTCCTGCTGTTCGGGATAGATGAGATACCGGAAATGACGCGCGGCAAGGGCGTTATCTTGCAGAAGTACCGCGATGGCGGCATGGCCGATGTCAAGGTGTTCAACAAGGCGGATGGGTTGACCTGGGCATCGGGGGATCGAACCCGAACGGTAACCGATCTGCTGGATTGGGAAGGCAAACGGGCGCAGGCCGGGCGTATGCCGCCCCCCGGCTTTCCGAGATCCAACAAATTCGGGTAAAAGGACGCGTGACCAACAAGGGGCTTTTCGTCTTGGGCGACGCTGAATATAGTTTCGGCCAGCAGGATTTCGATTAACAGGGGGCTATAATGGCGCAATCGACCGCATACTTTCCGACACTCCTCGATACTGTCTGGGATTCGTCCCGCAGCAGCCGTTGGATGCGCTCCCTCTTGATCACGCTGGGGGGCAGCCTGCTGTTGACCGCTGCCGCCAAGCTTCAGGTTCCGTTCTATCCGGTGCCGATGACCATGACGACCTTTGCGGTCCTGTTCCTTGGCATGGCCTGCGGGTGGCGTCTCGGTGGCTCGATCGTGCTGTTTTATCTGGTCCAGGGCGCAGCAGGCCTGCCGGTCTTCGCCGGAACCCCGGAAAAAGGCATGGGTATTGCCTATATGATGGGGCCAACAGGTGGTTATCTGCTCGGTTATTATATCGCGGCGGTTGTTGTGGGCTTTCTTGCGGAGCGCGGCTGGGACCGCAATATCGTAACCACAGCGGCAGCAATGCTGATCGGCAGCGCCCTGATCTATGTGCCGGGCCTGATCTATCTCGGCGGGTTGTTTGGCTGGGACAAGCCGATTCTGGAATGGGGCCTGTATCCTTTCATCCTCGGCGATCTGACCAAGGTTGTCCTGGCGGCTGTGATGCTTCCCCTGCTTTGGAAAGCTGTCAAAAGATAGCTATATCAAATTCGACAGGCGGCAGGCTATTGGTCGGTCGCCGGTTTGGAAGATGGCGACACGATGCAACAGCGCATTGATGCTAATGAGCTGTTCCGCAAAGCAATATCAGCCTTGCAGGCGGGAAAGCCATCCGAGGCTGAATCGTATTGCCGGAAAATCCTGACCCATGTTCCGGGTCAACCGAACGTGCTGCAGATCCTTGGACTCGCCCGGTTCGAGCAGAAGGATTATGCCGGCGCTGCCAAACACCTGGAAGCCGCACTGGTTTCCCTTCCCGATGCGCCGGATATTCATCTGCAACTGGGCAATGCCATAGCCGAGCGGCGGCAATACACAAGGGCGCTGACCCTGTTCGATCGGGCGCTGAAACTGAAACCGGCCTATCCGGAAGCCTGTTTCAACAAGGGCCGCATCCTCGAAAAAGTCGGGCGGCTCGAAGACGCCAGGGTGGCCCTGGAAGCCTCGCTGGATATCAGGCCGGGATATCTGTCAGCGATCTTGAACCTCAGCGCCGTGTTGAAGCAACTGGGTCGCGTCGACGAGGCGATTGATCTCTGCAAGGAGACCCTTGCATCCCATCCTGATCATCCGGGCATGCACAACAATCTCGGCAATCTTCTGGCCGATAAGGGAGATACGCAGGGAGCGGAAGCCGCTTACCAGAAGGCTGCGGAACTGGACCCGGGTTTTGCTCAGGCGCGCAGCAATCTCGGTGTCATGTTGTTCGAGCAGGCGCGATATGCGGACGCGCTGAGCAATTTTCAGGCTGTGGATACGGGCTATGCGCGTGGCAAGGTCGTCGAATGCCTGGCGCATCTCGGGCAGTGGCAGGACTGTGAATCGTTTATTGCCCGGATCGCCCGCAAGGAACCGCGCAATCTGCTGGTTGCAGCGACCAGCGCCTATCTTGCCAAAGCGCGTGGCAGTGCCGATCCGTTTACGTTCTGCCCGCAGCCATTCGACTTTGTTTCGGTCTATCCCGATCTCGGGGAGGAGTCAGGGGCTGGCGATCTGATTGCGTCGGTGAAACAGGAAATCCTGCGCAGGGAAACTATCTGGGAGCCTCGCACCTCATCAACCAAGGGTGGGTATCAAACGGCGGATACCCTGTTTGACAGACCGGATGGTCCATTGGAGAGGCTTGAGCGGGTGATCCGGTCGAGGATCGACGATTATCTTGCAAATCACGCAGGGTCGGACTGCCTGCTGATCGCTCAATGGCCAGCAAAGTACCGTTTGCGGGGCTGGTTCGTTCGACTGGTCAAGGGCGGTCATCAGGCATCCCATATCCATCCGGATGGCTGGCTCAGCGGCGTTACCTATCTTGACGTACCGGGAGACGAACGGCCGCCGGCGGGTGGCATCGAATTCGGTTTGTATTGCGAATCCTATCCGCTGCTGGAAAGCGGCGAGGGCCCCAAGAAACAGCATGCGCCCCGCATTGGCGATCTGGTGCTGTTCCCGTCCAGCCTGTATCACCGCACTATCCCCTTCGACAGCGAGAGGGAACGGCTGAGCATCGCGTTCGATGTGGTGCCGGTGAGATCCTGATGCCGTGAACGTGAACCGTTCTAGCCGAAAATCGGTGAGGCCATCTCGAAATTGGAATTGAAGATCACCCGCGGCAGCCAGTTTGCGAGGTCTGGGAAGGCCGCCAGGATGCACAGCGCCAGAATCTGAATGCCGACAAAGGGGATGATCCCCTTGTAGATCTGCATCGTGGAGACTTCCGGCGGGGCGACGCCGCGCAGATAGAACAGGGCGAATCCGAAGGGCGGGGTCAGGAACGAGGTTTGCAGGTTTACCGCCATCATCACGCCCAGCCAGACCGGTGAAATGAAATCGTTGGCCAGAAGTACAGGCGCGACGATCGGCACCACAACGAAGGTGATCTCGATAAAGTCGAGAAAGAAGCCGAGCACGAACATCACCAGCATGACCACGAGAATTGCGCCGAATTCACCGCCGGGAAGGCCGGTCAGAATTTCATGCACCATATCGTCGCCGCCGAGGCCCCGGAACACGAGGTTGAACATCGCCGCACCGATCAGGATGGTGAAAACCATCGCTGAAATCTCCATGGTTCCCCGGTTGACGAGGCGAAGGATGCCGGTCGCCCAGACCCGCCAGGCAGCAACCATGATGCCCCACAGGATCAGCAGGCAGGCGACGACGGCGATGGCGATGGTGAACCAGTCCGCGCCGGAAATATCGTCACGACGAATGCGCAGATCGAAGCTCGCGGTCATGGCGAGAACGAGAACCAGCCCGACCGCACCGAAATAGATCGCGTGGTTACTGGTTGTATCAAGACGGGCGAAGCCCCGGCTTATCAGGCGCGACCGAATGCCCAGATCGAACAGTACGGCCCCGGCGATACCGCCGATCCAGGGGGCCAGTGGAGAGGCGCTTAATTCGTTGACCAGCAGCACACCGGTGAGGAAGCCGGCAAGGCGCGCGCCCATCAACTGGCTGAACCGGCTGAATCGAGCCGGTTTCTCCGTTTTCATGACATAGGGCATGTCCAGTTCGCGAACCCGCAGGCCAGCCAGCAGCAAAGCGCCAATTGCGCCCACGGCGGCGGCTTCGGTCGGTGTGGCGATACCGGCGAAGATCGATCCCAGGACACAGACGATAAGCACAATCGGCGGCACCAGGGCGTGCAGCACCCGTTGCAGCAGCCTGTCGGTCTGCTGCGGGTCTCGGGGAATGGGCGGGCAATCCTGCGGCCGGATTTTTGCGATGAATATCTGATACAAGAGGTACATGCCGACCAGCATCAGGCCGGGCAGCAGCGAACCGACGAAAAGATCGCCAACCGAAACCGGTTCGGGCGACCAGTTGCCGATGCTGCGCTGGGCTTCCGAATAGACGCTGGAAATCTGATCGCCCAGAATCACCAGCACGATGGAAGGCGGAATGATCTGCCCCAGCGTGCCGGAGGCGCAGATCGTGCCGCAGGCCAGTTTCGGGTCATAGTTGGACCGCAGCATGGTCGGCAGCGCCAGCAATCCCATGGTCACCACCGTCGCGCCGACAATGCCGGTGGACGCCGCCAGCAGCGCGCCGACAATCGTTACAGACAGGCCCAGCCCGCCGGGCAGGGCGCCGAAAAGCTGGCCCATCGTTACCAGCAGTTCTTCTGCCACTTTCGACCGTTCCAGCATGACGCCCATGAAGACGAACAACGGTACCGCCATCAGAATTTCATTCCAGATCGCCCCGCCGAATATGCGGTTCTGGATAAAGCCGATATCGCCGAAGGAAAAGACATCGAAGATCATGCCGAGGGCGGCGAAGATCAGTGCTGAACCGGACAGGGTGAAGGCCACCGGAAATCCCAGCATCAGGAAGGCGCAGGTGCCGACGAACATGGCGACGATCAGGAAATCAGCCATTGCCGACTCCATTGCCTTCCCCTTCGTCGTCCGGCTCGTCAACCAATTCTTCGATAGGGATGCCGGCCAGGATGGCGGCAGAGCGTATGGCGAGCGCCAGGCCCTGCAGGATCATCAGTACACAGAAAATCAGAATTGAAGATTTTAGTATAAAAATAGCCGGTATGCCACTGGATTCATTGGATGATTCTAGTATTTTCCATGAGTTAACAGTGTAGGGAAAGGCAAACCATGCGATGGTCAGGCAGACAGGTATCAGAAAACAGCAGACGCCGAACAGATCGACCGCCGCCTTGGTCTTCGGCTTGGCGACGCTGTAGAAGACATCGACCCTGACATGTCCGCCGCGCAACAGCGTATAGCCGGCACCAAGCATGAACAGAAGGCCGTGCAGATAGATTGTGCTTTCCTGAAGGAAGATCGATCCATAGCCGAATACATAGCGAAGGACGACCACCAGAAACTGGATCAGCACCATGAACAGAGCAAACCAGGCGACCGACATACCGATCGCCCGGTTGATATCATCCAGCCGCTGAGCGACCTTTGTCAGCGCCTGCATGCGCACGCTACCTGTCTGGGCCTAGATGCTGCCGTAGTTGAACGGCAGAAGCCGCGCATTCCAGAAGCCCTGATCCGACAGTTTGGACCAGGCGACAGACTGGGTGCGGAACTTGATAAAGCTCTCGTAGGTCCGCTTGCCGATATCGTCGATTTCGGCGACTTCGGCGGCGACTTCCCCGGATTTTTCGCCGATGGCGTTGAGCACGTCATCAGGCACTTTGTGCAATTTAACGCCATGCTCTTCAATAAGCGTCTTCAGGGCATCGTTGTTGCGCGCATTGAACTCCGCCAGGTTCAGGTGGTTGACGGTCAGCGAACAGGCCCGCAGCAGTTCCTGGTCGGCGGCGGAGAAGCTTTCCCAGATACCTTTGTTGAAACCGAGGCTCAGGGTCGGGCCCGGCTCGTGGAAGCCTGGCCACATGTAGTTCTTGACGATTTTATGGAACCCGAAGGCAAGGTCGTTCCACGGGCCCACCCATTCGGTCGCATCAATGGCGCCTGATTGCAGGGCCGCAAAGATTTCGCCGCCCGGCAGGGTGACGGTGGAAACGCCCAGCCGGCGCAGCACTTCGCCGCCCAAACCCGGAATACGCATTTTCAGACCTTTCAGGTCATCCAGCGACGTGATCGGGTTTTTGAACCAACCGCCCATCTGTACGCCTGTATTGCCGCAGGGCAGGCATTTCAGATTGAATCCGCCGGCCAGCTCGTCCCACAATTCCTGGCCACCGCCGAAGTTCAGCCAGCTATCGTTCTCGTTAGCGGTCATGCCGAAGGGGACGGCGGTAAAGAAGGCGAATGCCTTGTGCTTGCCGACCCAGTAGTAGTCCGCCCCGTGATACATATCCGCCGCGCCGCTCGAAACCGCATCGAAACTTTCGAAGGCGGGTACCAGTTCGCCGGCGGCGTACACTTTGACGTCGATGCGGCCTTCGGTAGCGGTGTTCACCATTTTCGCGAACAGTTCCGGCGCGGTGCCGAGACCGGGGAAATTCTTCGGCCAGGTCGTCACCAGTTTCAGTTCGCGTTTGTCCTGTGCGATGGCGGGCGCTGAAAGTGCCGATGCGGCAGCCACGCCGGCGGCCAGACCGCTGGTTTTCAAAAATGTCCGTCTTTTCATGAGTTCCTCCCTAAACGTGTTTCGTCTTTTTCATTGTTTTGGCGGGGTCGAGAAGGTCAGCGGGTGCCACCCGTCCTGACCGAAGGATTCAAGCGGCGAAAACCGGCTCTTGTATTCCATTTTCCGGCTGCCATCGATCCAGAAGCCAAGATAGACATAGTCGAGACTATCGGCCAGAGCCGCCTCGATCATCCAAAGGATCATGTAACTGCCAAGGCTTCGGCCGCTTTCCTGCGGGTCGAAGAAGCTGTAGACAGCCGACATGCCGTCATCCAGACGATCAATCAGGCAGGCAGCGACCAGCTTCTGATCGGCATCCCGGAATTCTATCACCGATGTTTTGACAGGGCTGGCGATCACCAGATGCAGGTAGTCACGCGCGGACATCTGCGCCATGTCGCCATCATCATGGCGGGCGTCGAGATACCGGCTGAAAAGGCCGAATTGTTCCTGCGTGACATCGAGCCCGACATTGACTGCTGTCAGGTCCCTGTTCTTGTTGCGGATTCGCCGCCAGCCCTTTGTCCAGTTGAAGTTTCGGGCATTGATGCGAACCGGCTGGCAGGCATTGCAGTTCTGGCAGACCGGTCGATAGACGATGTGGTGGCTGCGCCGGAAACCGGCCTTGCTGAGCCGGTTGAAAACGTCGTCGGCTGCCGGTCCGGAGAGTTCTGCGAAAAGTTGCTGCTCGGTACGGTCCGCAAGATACGGGCACGCCATCGGCGCAGACCGATGAAAGGTCAACAGCTCGGGAGATCTGCTATGGCTCATTCAACATTCCCGGCACGGTCGGCGCAATTATGAGTTGGTCGATAGGATACCGTAACCGTCGCGTATGTCGATGGTGAACCGCGTTCTGAACGAATTTTGAACGATTTGTTGTATGTGACGGGTCTAGTTGCGCCTGATTTCGGTATTGCTGAGAATATCGTGGAGGCATCGCTGGCGATCGTCGAACAGGCACCAGATCAACAACAGGCCGCTGGTTCCGTACAAGGTCAGATAAAACAGGGCCGCCTGAATGAAGGCCTGCGGCCAGCCGGGCTGTCCGCCGTTATCCGCCAGATTGACGACCCGAATGCCGAGCGCGCGCATACCGAGGGTCGCCGAGCCTTCGCTGGCGATCATCACGGTCGAATATAACAGCGGCATGGCGGCGAAAAACAGCATGACAAGAGGGAACAGCAGCCCCAAAGAGCCGATGATCAGCACCCAACCGACGACCCAGAGCATGCCCATGATCGCGAGATCGATCAGGAATGCCGCGACCCGCCTGCCAATAGCGCCGCCATGCGCGGCATCGGATATTGCAGGCGCCTCTTTATTCGCCCCTAGCACAAACCGGGCGCGATCAGGGTTATCGTCTGATATCGTCTTGTCAGCAGACACGTATTTCTCCACATTCTCTCTATATTGCTTTAGACGTGGTGATTGGACGCCGATTCGACAAGAGAGGCCCGATGACGTTATGGAAAGCAGTCGACCGATGGCGTTACAATTATTTTGAACCTGATGTCGACCCGGAGAAAATCCCCGGATTCAAGAGCCTGCTTGAAATTTGGCAATCAAAGAGAAACGGTCGTCGTGTGCCGGCATGGCGGGATTTTGATTTTTACGACTTTGTTGGGTGGCACGGAAAACTTTCCGTCTATGAAGTGACTTACGACCCGTTCGATTACAAAGTTCGGTTATCGGGCACTCTGGTTGACGAATTTTTCAACCGCCCGATGAAAGGCCAGACACTGCAGGAGCGGCAGGAAGAGGCGATTCATTTCGATGACACGCTCGAGCTATGCCAGATGGCCTGCACCAGGCTGTTGATCACCACAACAATTGGCCCGCTGAATGTTAAGGAACACGACTACAAAATGGTCGAATTTATGGAATTGCCGCTTTCGGACACCGGCGAACGGGCTACGCATACAATTGAAGCGTTTGTTCCGGTGAAATAGAGAGACTAGTCCGAGAATCCGTTGAAAACCGATCAGTCGAACCGCGCCGGCCGATAGGGCGCCAGCAAATCAGACCGGTCTGTCCCTGAAATTTCGTCAGCAACCAACCGGCCGACGGCAGGCCCCAGCGTCATGCCGCTATGCATTGTGGCGACATACAGACCGTCAGCATCCGTTGGAGGGCCGATTGCAGGAAATCCGTCTGCCGGGACAGGGCGGCGGCCGACCATGATGCGGGCGACGGAAAGATCCCGCACCCCGGGCAGACGCTTTTTCAGCTTGCCGATAATCAATCCCGCCAGTTCCGTCGGGTCAGCGGCCACAGCGTTATCATGCAGCGAACCGCCGCTGAATATTTCGCCGACGATGATGCGGCCATCTTTTTCCTGGCGGAAGTGGATTTCAGGCGACAGCACCAGATGGTTGAGAACCGGCCCCACCGGGCCGGTATGGATGATCAGGCCTGTCCGGTTATCCATCGGCAGCTTCAACCCGGCAGTGGCAAGCAGGGTTTCGGTCCAGGCGCCGCAGGCAACAACTACCATATCGGCCTGTTTCCGGCCGACTGATGTCTCGACGCCGGTGAACCGGTTGTTTTCCCGAACCAGACCCGTAACCGCGCATCCGACAAGAATTTCCGCGCCCTGACGCGCGGCAGCGTTCAGCAGCGCCTGGGTCAGCAGAAGGGGGTCGACGGCGGCTTCCTCGTGCGCATGGATACAGGAGGCTGGCGGGTCGGCGACATGCGGTTCCAGCGCCGAAAAGGCCTGCGCATCGATAAGGGAAGCGTTGTAACCGAATCGTTCGTGTTCGGCGGCATGAAGGGCAAGCGCATCGCCTTCTTCTTCCCACCAGAGACTACCGCCCCAGCGCAGGCCGATTTCCGCACCCAGCCTTTCCGGCAAGGTTTTGTATTCGGCAATTCCTTCCCTGCGGAGCCGGAAGTATTCCGGTGTCTCGGCGAAATTGGCGTTGATCCAGGCGAAGGTCTTGCTGGTTGCGCCACTCGCCGGAAAGTTCTGTTCCAGAAGAGTGACGTGGTACCCTCTCAGGGTCAGATTGTAGGCGATAGAGGCACCGATAACACCCGCGCCGATAACCAGAATATGCTGCATATGGTCCGGCCTAGTTGCCGCCGTCAAAGATAGACGGTGTGTCTTCGCGTTCTGACGTCAGAGGCCCGGGTTCGCGTGCCATGCGCTCCAGCACGACGCCGATTCGCCTGTTTTCAGCCGCAGTCGGGTTACCTTCATCAGCCAGTTCCGTTGCACCGCGTCCGATGACGGTCTCGAAACGTTGGTCACCGATGCCAAACCCGTTCAGCGTGCGACGGGCGGCATTCGCCCTGTCGAGCGAGAGTTTCCAGTTGGCGGTAAAACTGCCTTCTTCACCGGTATGGCCCGTAATGGCGATGTCATTCGGCAGACTGCCGACGAATTGTGCGATGAACTGCAGGGCGGTGCGACCTTCGCGGGTTAGCGTGTCTTCATGAACCTGAAAAATCGACTTGTCCGAGTTGTCGACGATCTGAATGCGCAGGCCTTCCTCGGTAATGTCGACCTTGATGCTTTCCTTCAGGTAGGTCAGCTCCGGTGGCAGCACGTCGACTGAATTCTCGACAATCTGTTTCACGCGCGCAAAACTCTGTTCTTCCGCCTTGGCGTCGACCCGTCCGACATTGCCCGAGCTGCGATCCTGATCGCGGCCCGATGCCTCGTTGCCCGTATCGAGGTTGGTCTGGGACTGGCTGTCGGAATCAAGCAGCGCCATGGGTGATGCGAGATCGACGGGGCCGGGGTCATTCACGGTAACACCGCCAAAAATGCCGCCGGCGCCACTGGTCGAGGGCGTTGTGCGGATTGTCGGCTGAAAATAGTTGGACAGACCTTCGCGCACTTCTTCCGAGGTCGCATTCAACAGCCACAACAGCAGGAAGAACGCCATCATGGCGGTCACGAAATCCGCATAGGCAATTTTCCACGCGCCACCGCTGTGACCCGGCTCCTGGATCTTGACCTTCTTGATCAGAATTTCGCGTTCGTCTGCCATCAGGGCCTTCCGCTATTCGCTGCCGCCTGAAGAAGTGGATCGAAGCAGCAGGATGCCAACCCGCCGGTTTCTTGGGGCTTCCGGTTCCTGTTGATCCAGAAGGTCGGTATCGGCCCGACCGATAATGCTGACAAAGCGATCCGCCGGCAAACCGTTTTCCAGCAGCCATTTCTGCGCGGATGTCGCCCGGTCGGCCGTCAGTTCCCATTTGCCGTAGGCGGGCGTGATGGATTTGTAGGGCCCGGCATCCGTATGACCGGAAATCTCAATCTTGTTCGGCAGTTCGGAAACGATGACGCCGATCAGGGCAAGCAGCCGTTCGGCATAGCGTGTCAGGTTGGCGGTGCTGCCGTCAAACATCGACCGTTCTTTCTGATCGAGTATCTGAATCAGCAGGCCTTCCGGGGTGTCTTCAAGTAACAGACTGTCCTGCAGTTCTGCGACTTCAGGCGTGTCCTGTACGGACTGGCGCAGCCGCGACATGGCGATTTCCAGCGCCTCGTCTTCCTCGATCGCGAATTTCGTCGCCCCGGATTCCGGATTTACCTCAATCGGGCTGCCACGGTCCTCGCCGGTCTGGTCACCTTCCTGCTCATCGCCGAATGTCGGAATCTGCGCGGTGATCTGCGGTCTAGCCGTCGCCGACCGCATTGCGCCTTCGGCCATGACTTCCAGACCTTTCAGGGCCTCGCCGATACCTGTCGATTCCTCGGAAACGCTGGGCGGTGCGAAAAAGTCCGAGATGCCTTCCATCTGCTCTTCGGTGGTTGCATTCAGCAGCCACAGCAGCAGGAAGAACGCCATCATGGCGGTCACGAAATCAGCATAGGCGATCTTCCACGCCCCGCCATGTGCTTCCGGCGGGATCTTCTTTTTCTTCTTCAGTATGAGCGGTTCGTCGAGACTATCGGCCATTCAGGTTCCTGACGCGCGCGCAGACTCCGCCCCTGGACTCTATTGAGCCGGTGGCAGATTGGAGACCGCGTCTTCAACGTCCTTGAAGCTTGGTCGTACGTGGGACATCAGCGTCTTGCGGGCAAATTCGACGGATACGGCGGGGGCATACCCCTGCAGGTGCGCCACAAGACCTGCTTTCATGCAACTGAAATAAGTGGATTCCTCTTCCATGATCAGCTTTGCAGCACTCGCCAGCGGAGCAAACCAGCCGTAACACAGCAGAATACCTAGAAACGTCCCGACCAGCGCGCCGGCGATCAGACCACCCAGAACTTCCGGCGGCTCGCTGATCGAGCCCATGGTTTTGATAACGCCCAGCACGGCGGCGACGATCCCCAGCGCCGGGAAGCTTTCGGCGAGGTTGGTAAGCGCATGGCCGTAGGCGTGGTCTTCCTGATGATGAACATCCAGTTCCTGTTCCATCAGGTTTTCAATTTCATGCGGGTTGTCCGATCCCAGGGTCATCAGGCGAACATAGTCGCAGAAGAAATCGGTTGCGTGATGGTCGCTGTGAAATTTTGGAAATTCCTTGAAAAGCGAGCTGTCATGCGGATTTTCGACATGCTGCTCCAGCGCCAGCGCGCCTTTCTGTTTCATCAGCTTGAAGACCTGATACTGCATCGTCAGCAGTTCCAGATAATCCGCTTTCTTGTACTTCGATCCCTTGAAGACACCGGCCATTTTGCCGAAGGCGCCTTTGACGACTTTCATCGGGTTGCCGACGATAAAGGCGGATATGCCGGAGCCGAAAATAATGACGACTTCGAACGGCTGGTTAAGCACCGCGAGCTTCCCGCCCATGGCGACATAACTGCCGATCACACACGCCACGACGGCGATCATGCCGATGATTGCAAACATTCGAGTTCCCCAAACCCCTCAACGAAGTCGTACGGGTGACAAGATACTGACAACAAACCCGTTTCGTCCATGCCCAATACGAATTTTGACGGAATTGTGTGGCGTCGACGCGGCTACATGCGCCACAAAAGCAACCGCGTTTCACGGGTATCCGGTAATTCCATTACCTGATCGGGCTGATTTCCGGGCACGCCGAAACTGTTGCTAACAAACAATGTCCCGGGCCGCATCTCTATTTTGGCCTTGGCGAACAGGTCTGTCATCGGTTCGGGTGACAGAAAGCAGTAGACGATATCATAGGCGGACAAATCGACCTCCCACAACGATCTGAATTCGACCATTCCGGCGCTTCCGACGCGCAATTTCGAAAGAAAAAAGGGAATCGGTGCGGTCTCGACACCGAAACACTGGCAGTGCGGCCGGGCTTTTCGTATTGCGATCAGAGTTCCGCCGAGCCCGCAGCCAAGATCTATGAAGCGAAAGTTCCTGTCTTCCGGCACCAGGCCGATCAAAGCCGCCCACGTGTCGGCGTTGGACAGATACAGCGGCACCCGGTCGCTCCCGGCGTTCCAGAAAACCAGCAAGGTGGCGATAAAGGCAACAAGGTAGATCCAGGCAGGAACATCGAACCACAGCGCGGCCAGCACGGCGAAGGGGATGGCAAAGTTGATCGCGATCCACCAACGGTCGAGACCCAGCAGATACCCGATGATTGCCGCCGACAGACCGTGAATGCCGCCCAGCATCCAGGGCGGCACATGGGTGATATAGACACGCCCCGCGATCTGCGCCACGGCGAGGGTGATCAGCAGGGCCGCCAGATGCGCCAGCAATGCGCGA
This sequence comes from uncultured Flavobacteriaceae bacterium, assembly GCA_964352715.1. Lineage (GTDB taxonomy): Bacteria > Pseudomonadota > Alphaproteobacteria > UBA8366 > Aestuariispiraceae > JAVKBW01. The sequence goes on from CAYGSU010000015.1 coordinate 50,345, forward strand.
AAAACGGGGCGGTGCAGCATGATGTGGGCAGTCTCTCAAATTCTGCGGGTGCCGATCGGACCTAGCCCGGTGAAAACACGAACTGGTCGCCGTCGGGCGGATCGGCGCCATCCTCACGGGCGGGTAGCCGAAAGTAAACGCCATCCCGCCAGTCGGTCAGCATATCGCCGTAATGTGGCGACAGGAAATGTCCTGATTGTCCGCCGGCCATGGAAAACAGGCTTTGATCGAGGTCGGACAGGTCGTAGACCGCCCGGTATCCGGCGCCATGCACGTGGCGGAACGGGTTGTCGCCATCGGCCCCGGTCTGGCCCCGGTTCACGGTATGGTCGCCGCCATCGGTTGCGATTTGCAGATTTGCTAGGCCACCGAGAACCGGCAACCGGCCCAGAAAACGATGATTGAACTGGGCGATATGCGCATCTCCCCATTTCCAGGCGGTGGGGTCATCCCCATATCGGTCGGCGAGCCAGGCGACGGCTTCATCCAGCGCCTCTAGCGCCTGCATGTCGCAATCTTCCCGTGCCGGTGTATTGATGTTATCGCACCAGATATTCCGGGTCTCAAAAACATTCCGCGCGAAAACTTCCCGTTCGCGCCAGTAGCGAGGCAGGGCGTCGCCCATTTCGTCGCCCGCCAGAATCGGGATCAGCCGGTCCAGCCATGCAGCATAAACCAGCGGCGCGGCCAGTGTGCGGTCCATCGAATGGTCCCATCCGCGGACGGTTGCCAGCGCGGCCTGCGACAAGGCTGAGTCCGGTTCAAGACGCGTCAGAAACGGTGTCAGGGTGGCGGCGGCCGGCGACACGATATCCTGTTGCCAGTCAACCGATTGCGCCGCCGGCGATGCCGGTGTTTCGCCAAGCAACTGGTCGAGCCGCAGGGACCGAAAGCCCGGCGGCCAGTGGGCGGCAATCAGATGCGGGTAGGGTTCATCCACAAGACGGTGATTGGCGCTGAACAGCAGCCCGCTTGGCGGGGCGAAGCTTTGCGGCAGGTCGTCGAAATCGAGCAGGCCCGTCCAGTCATAGGCGCCCGATGCGCCATCGACAGGCGCAAGCCCGTTTCCGTTCAGGCGGACAGGAATGGCGCCAGCGGCAATCAACCCGATTGTGCCGTCCACATCCGCATAGTGAATGTTCTGAACCGGTGCGACATAGAGGCGCAATGCATCAATGAACGATTGTCGGTCGGTTGCCCGGTTCAGCCGGTACAGCGCGTCTGCCGTGGTGTCATCGCCCCGAAGGCCGGTAAAGGCGAGGGCGGTCGCGGTGTTCGCCGGCGATGCATTGTCGGAAAGATCGGAGAGTATCGGGCCATGATGGGTGATCCGGACAAGTTGGGTCACATCGTCGCCAAACCGGACCTTGATGGTTTCGGGAATGACCGTGATGTCTTTCCAGCCTTCCGGTGTTCGATATTGCCTGCCGTCTTCGCTGAGTGTCTCGATGAACAGATCCTGAGTATCGGCATAGGTGGTCGTCATGCCCCAGGCGATGCGGTCATTATGGCCGAGTATATGGAACGGAACGCCTGGTACGGTTGCTCCGGCCAGTGTCAGGGTCGGCGTTTCGATCCGCGCCAGATACCAGAGACTGGGGGCACTGAAGGCGAGGTGAGGGTCATTTGCCAGGATAGGCTTGCCCTGCATCGATCGTTCGCCGCTCAAAATCCAGGCATTCGACGCTCCACGCGACTGCAGAAGTTCGGGCACATCGGGAATCCGAAGCGCCGCAGAGGTCACATCTTTTGGGATGGTGACAGGAAACGCCGGCGCATCTGGCAGGATGTCGGCCAGCTGTTCGTCGGACAGAACGCCGGCAAGCCTGGCCCGCAGGCGTTCGTCACCCTGGTTGGTTGAAAGCTGAAATGCCATCAGCCGGCCCCAGATCAGTGAATCGGCGGCGGTCCAGGGTTCCGGCTGGTGAAACAGGAGCTGAAATTCAGGTGGCAGTGGGTCAGGCCGGTTTTCCAGGTATGCGTTTATGCCGTCGACATAGGCTTGCAAGGCTGCGCCGGCGTCGTCGGACAAGGTATCGACCTGCGCCTGCGCCAGCGGATAAAGACCCAGGGTTCTTATGTAACGGTCAAAACCCAGCCCGCTGCTGCCGATCACTTCGGATAGCCGGCCCGCGCCGATCCGGCGGGTCATTTCCATCTGCCACAGCCTGTCTTGCGCATGCAGATAACCAAGCACGCGGTAGGCATCGGCTTCCGACTCTGCTCTGATGGTCGGAACGCCGTTCTTGTTGCGCTTGACCGTTACCGGCGCGGACAGACCGGACAGTGCGGCCGAACCGGACCAGTCCGGCACGCCGCGATAGAATTGCAGGGTGAAATAGCCGGCGATGCCGACCGAAAGAATGAGAAGAGCCATGACGAACCAGATGACAAGGCGTATTGTCCGCACCATTCTAAACTCTTCCACTTTCTTGAAACCGGCCCGGGCCGGAAAGGTAGTTATCACTTCATGAAGTTACGACACTTCGCCAGCGTTGACGACATGGTTGCCGAACTGCAGCCGGACAACCCCGTATACTGTCTCAGGCCGAAGGAACTGGCGCGCAGTGCGGCGCATTTTCTGGATCTGTTTCCGGGCAGGGTGCTGTATGCGGTCAAATGCAACCCGCATCCGGAAATCCTGAAAGCCTTTTATAATGCCGGCATTCGGCATTTCGATACCGCGTCGCTGACCGAAATCGCGACCATTCGCGAACTGTTTGCCGATGCGGATTGCTATTTCATGCATCCGGTGAAATCCCGCCGGGCTATCCGAACCGCGCATGACGTTTACCGTGTCGACCACTACGTGATCGACCATGAGAAGGAATTGAACAAGCTGATCGACGTCACCGGCGGCGGCGACGGCCGGGTGGTGATCGTTCGCATCAAGACGCCTCAGCACGATGCCGCCTTCAAGCTGTCCGAAAAGTTCGGCATTGAACCCGAAGGCGCGGTCGATCTGCTGACGAAGGTTTCCCGCGCCGGCTTTCAGACCGGTCTGGCCTTTCATGTCGGGTCGCAGATCAGAACCCCGCAGGCGTTTGTCGAAGCCTTGCAGGTGGTCAAAGGTATCGCCGAGAAGGCGAAGGTAAATCTGCATTATCTCGATGTTGGCGGCGGGTTTCCGGCGTCCTATGTCGGGGAAAATGCGGATGGGCTGGAAACTTTCGTGCATGCCATCCGCGCTGCCCGGGACAAGGTCAAGCTGCGCGGCGACTGCACCTTGATGTGCGAACCGGGCCGCGCCATGGTTGCCAGCGGCGTTTCCGTGGTCGCACAGGTGCATCTGCGCAAGGACAATGCCCTGTATCTCAACGACGGCATTTATCACAGCCTCGGCGAAGCGTTACAGGTCGGGCTGCAATATCCGATGCGGGGCATTCGGATGAACGGCAGCTTCAGCGGAAAAACGTTACCGTTCAGAATGTTCGGGCCGACCTGCGATTCAACGGATGTGCTGCCGTATACGGTAGACCTTCCTGAAGATATCGAGGAAGGCGACTGGATAGAAATCGGTCAGATGGGGGCCTATACAAACTCGATGACCACGCGGTTCAACGGTTTTTTTGCCGAAACCTATGTGACGGTCGAAACGCCGCCGCTGACCCCTGTATTCGAACAGAAGAAAAGCGGCGCCGCAGTGGAACTGGTATGACCGACACGCCCTCGCAAGCCCAGGTTCAATGTCTCAGCACAGCCGGTTTCCACGGCATGGCTTACTGGCTATGGCACAACGACGCCGTTCCGGGCGAAGACGGGACAACACCGGTGATCTGTGCCCACGGACTGACCCGGAATGGGCGCGATTTCGATTATCTCGCCCGAACCCTGTCGCAGACCCGGATGGTTGTTTGCCCCGACACGGTCGGACGCGGCGAAAGTGAATGGCTGCGCGATCCATCGCTTTACACGGTGCCGCAATATGCGACGGACATGACGGCACTGATCGCCAGGCTGGATACGACATTGGTCGACTGGGTCGGTACCTCGATGGGGGGACTTATCGGTATGGTTCTGGCGGCGATGCCGGGCAGCCCGATCCGCCGGCTGGTAATCAACGATATTGGCCCTGTGGTGCCGCAAGCGGCGCTGGACCGGATCGGCGCCTATCTGGGCCTTGACTTTGTCTATGACAAATTCGACGAAGCGGTGGAGCATACCATGACAGTGCATGCCCCCTTCGGCGACCTGACCGATGATCAGTGGCGGCATCTGGCACGATATGGTTTTCGCGAGCGCGATGACGGAAAGTTCGTTCCGAACCATGATCGCCGACTCGGCGAGGCCTTCAAAAGCCTGACGGAGAAGGATATCGACCTCTGGCCGTTGTTCGAGGCAATCGACTGTCCTGTTCTGGTTGTGCGCGGCGCTGATTCCGATCTGCTGACCGCGCCGATTGCGGATGCGATGGTAAAGCGGGGCAGGGATGTCCGCCTTGTTACCTTCGACGGGTGCGGCCACGCGCCGCCCTTCATGGCAGACAACCAGATAGACACGATCCAGAAATTCCTTGCAGACGACTGACGATTTTCTGACGCCGATTCCGTTCCGGTCCCGATTTCCCTGGCTTGGGCCAGATCTGCAAACGTTGCGCAATTTTATCGTCATGGAAACGGCGAGGGTTGGTAAGAGAGAGCCGGATTCCGAACGCATTCTGCTGGATCCGGGTGATGGATCGGAAGACCGGCTGATAGTCGAACTGTCCCGGTCAAACACTGGGCGCGCTACCGACAGGCCGCTGATCGTTGTGGTACACGGGCTGACCGGGTGCGCGGGGTCATCCTATGTTGTGAGAACTGCCGGGCACTTTCTGTCACTCGGCTATAACGTGGTGCGCGTCAACCTTCGCGGGGCCGGGCCGTCTCGGCAGACCTGCGGGGGTTTTTATCATGCCGGACGCGCAGACGATATTGACGCGATGCTAACCGGTCTGATGCGACATGATGATAGTCTGTTTCAGATGGGCTGTGTGCTGATCGGCTATTCGCTGGGCGGCAGCATCGTTCTGAACTATCTGATCGGCAAGGCAGGCAGGGAAACGCCGGTAATCGCGGCGGCTACTGTTTCCACGCCAATCGATCTCGCCAAAACAAGCGAGACTTTCCGGCAACCGCGCAACCGCGTCTATCAGAAATGGCTGCTTGATCGCATGAAACAGGAAGTGCTCGGCGGACATCTGACGGCGATAGAACAACAGGCGGTTCGAAATGCGCGCAATGTGTTCGACTTCGATGACGCTTTCGTCGGTCCGTATTTCGGTTTCGGCGATGCCCCGGCCTATTATCGCGCCTGCAGCGCAAACAACCGGCTTTCGGGGATTGATCGTCCGGCCCTGCTTGTTCACGCGACAAACGATCCATGGGTTCCGGTTGAACCGTATCTGGCGGCGGATTGGACATCCGCGCCTTGCGCAAGGCCGGTTATCGTCAGTGGCGGCGGTCATGTCGGCTTTCACGAATCCGGTAAACTTGCGCCCTGGCATGACCGCTATATTGCATCCTGGATTCAGTCCGATATTGCACCGGCACGCGAATAGGGCCATGCCGGTATGCGAAGAGGATACGGAATGAACCGACGACTTTTTCTGACCGTCTGCGCAAGCGTTGCCATGGCCGCGTCGCCGGCCTTCCCGGAAATCCTGTCCCGGGGAAAGTACGGCAGCCGGCAGGCCTATTTCGACCGGGTGCAGACACTGGTGAAGACCCTTTCCGCGACGGACCCTTCGTCATCGCAGTTACGCGATCTGGCCGTAACGTTGAGCGCAGCACTACAGGATTTTGCCTTCAACGAAGCGTCCGAGCGGGATGAAAAGGCGCTGCCCCCGATTGGTGGCTTGCAGGTGATCCAGGGCGATGAAACGGAAATCCCGGTGCCGGTCCAGTCAACAGAACTTGGTCCGCCGCGCGATCTGGACGAGGTGCCAACCTTGTGGTTCGTCGACCGGGTTAATCAGGCGCGCGACCGCACCGAGGAACTGATCGTGTTGATCGACAGCGGGGCAGGCCTGCCGCATGACTACGCATCAGCCGTTGCCGACATCGCGGTACTGGTAGACTCGATTAACCGACCGCCGGCGTAACTGCTTCAGACGGCGTCTGGGTTCGGTGCGCCGGTATCGATCACATCGCTGATATCCAGGCCGGTGACCCCTTCGAGAACCGCAACGTCCTGGAAATTTGCGTCATCGCCCGACCCGGTGGTATCGACCTGGACGACGGAATTACCGCTGTCGTCTTCGGTGATGCGCACGAAGTTGGAAATTGCATCGGTGTCTTCGATATTGACGAGGTCCGATACATCCAGCTTGTCGCCATCGGCGATGCTGAAATCGGTAATCGTATCGGCAGAACCGTCAAGCAGACTGAATTTGAACGTGTCGGCTCCGCCGCCGCCGGTTAGGTTATCCGCCCCGCCGCCGCCGTTGATGATATTGTCGCCTGCATCGCCGAAAATCGTATCGGCATGGGCCGACCCGGTGACGTTTTCGAAGTTGCTGACAATATCCTGGCCATCGGCGCCCGTTACCACGCCGTTTGCAAGATCGACGGTGACGCCCCCGGAGGCATCCTCGTAGGACACTGTGTCCGTACCTGCGCCGCCATCAAGCGTATCGTCGCCGCCACCGCCCTGCAGAACGTTGTCGTTTTCGTCGCCTGTCAATGTATCGGCATGGTCCGAGCCGGTGGCGTTTTCGACATTGCTGATCGTATCGTTATCTGTACCGCCCGTAACGGTGCCGGCGGCGAAATTCAGCGTGACTCCGTCATCGGCATTCGAGAAATCGATGGTGTCATTGCCATCGCCGCCGTCGATTACATCATCGCCGTCATCGGCAAAGATGACATCGTCGCCGCTTCCGGCATCGATCGTATCGTCGCTGCCAAGCGTTGTTCCGACCAACGATATGTTATCGAAATTGAGTTTGAGGTCTTCTGAATCTTCTGTTGCCCTGTTGAGATAGCCGCCAAGCGTGATCTCATGTGTTCCCGGCTCAAGAGTACCGAGATTGAGGGTTACTGTTTGCCAGCCGCTGTCGAAGTTGCTACCGCCGTTACCGTCGCCAGACACTGTGGCGACATAGTCGTTGCCATCGGAACCCTGCAGCGACCCATCGACTGAAACAAGAACTGCCGCGAATTCGTCGCTTTCGAATTCACTGCTGAAGTTTAGCCGGTAGCTGAACGTTAAAACTGCATTTGTCGTTGCATTCTCTACATTGATCGATGTTGTCCAGCCGCCGGATGCGCCTGAAGTCGTATCGCCACCGCTAAGGCTGCCAAGTTTGATTTCAAGCGCGCCGCCGCCGTCGGCGCCGTCGCTTGAATCGTACCTGCCGCTTGCCGAGCCGCTGTCACTTGTTCCGAAGGTATTGTCGGAATAGGTAAAGCCTTCGCTGAAGTTACCTGAACCGGAACTGATACTTGCGTCCAGCAGCGTTACCTGCGTTGTACCGCTGCCGGTGCCATCCGTGCGGTCTCCGTAAATTGTATCGTTACCGCTGCCGCCGGAAATCCGGTCGGAACCGTCGCTGCCAACCAGCGTATCGTCGCCGTCGCCGCCGGAAAGTGAATCGTCACCGGCAGACCCGGTAATGACATCGTCACCGGAAGAGCCAGCGATATCGACACCGGCTTCCGAAGTCGGATCGATATCGAGCGACACGACACTGGTCGTTTGTGCCGTCAGGCCGGTAGGGTCGGTCGCGGTTGCGGTAACAGTCAGGTCTATATCCGCTTCTTGAGTATTCAGAACCGTCATACTCAAACCGTCTAGCTGATTGGTCGTAAGGGCCAGCGAGCCATTTGTCACTGTCAGCGTATCGCCTGCTGCATTGGTAAAGGTCGTGCCGTCGGGAATGTTGCCGATGGAGATGGAAAGCGTATCGTCCGCACCTGATGCGGCAACCGCTGCCGAAATGTTGACGGGGTATGTGGTGCTTGCTACCGGACCGGCATCGGGAATAGCTGTGGCAGACATCGAGACGGAGTCGAAATGCGCCTGTGCATCGCCGGTGGCAGCAAGCTCGATCCTCAGGCTTTCTCCGAAGCCACTGAAATCACTCGCAAATGCCGACCCATCTATTTCCAGCGTCGCTGTCGTAAAGGCGTCGTTAACAGTGGGAAAGTCTGCCTGTGTTACTGTGCCTATCAACTGACTGCCGGCATAGACCTTGATTGAGTATTGGACATTGTCCTGCATTTTTGAATCGCCGACATCGACGTTCAGGATATAGGTGCGGTCAGCTTCGAACGTCGCGTCCAGGGTCTGGCTTATTGCCGCATCCTGAAGCCAGGCTGCCTGTTCGCCTTCATGGGCGCCTTCTTCCTGACTGTAGGAACCGCTGTAGCCGGTCGTATCCCACGATCCTGCGACACCGTTTCCGGATTCAGTCCAGCCACCGACATCGTAATTATAATTGCCGTCATCCAGTGAATCGGATTCAAAATTTGCATTGGTGATCGCGATGTCGCCCAGTGGGCCACCGGAATCAACATGGTTAACGGTGCCTTCGCCGAGTTCGACCGTCAGTGTCGGTGCCGATGCTTCGGGCATGTCGATGCTGATCGTCGATGTCGTCGTCGCTGTATCGGCGCCATCGATGGAACCGGCCATGACACGCAGATCGAAGTCTTCGCTGCCTTGCGGAACGGTTAGTGTCAATCCGGCAAGCTGGCTGGCATCAAGTGATGCTGTGCCACCGGTAATCGTGATCGTGTCGCCCGCCGTATTGGTAAGAACCGCACCTTCAGGAAGACTGGCGATTTCAATCGATGTCAGGCTCTCGGAGGAATCCGTCAGTGTGGTGGAGATAGACAAGGGTATGTCCACCGTTGTCTGTCCCGGCTCACCGATGGTTGCTTCAATCGAATTGATCAGGAAATCGCCTTCCGTACCGGCGCCCTGGAAGACGATTTGATCAAAGGCAGCGCCGTTGGTTGCGGTCAGCGTTACGGCATCGTCAACTGCGTCTGTTACGCCGGTATAGGTGCCTTCGCCAACTTTTGCGCCGTTGTTGTAAAGCTCGTACTTTGCTGTCTCGGAGGAAGCCAGCCAGGAGAATGCGACGTCGACGGATGTCGTGTCATTCGCGAAATCGACAATCAACTGCTCGGATACGCCAGTTGCATTGTTGAAGCCGATTTCCGTCTCGTTCCCGGAAGCCTGTCCGCTTACGCCGAATCCGGGAGGATCGGAGTTAAGGGAGATGTTGGCGGACGATGCATCGTTAAGGTTCCCGTTTGCATCGAGTGTCCGTGTGCTGATGGTAAACCCACCGCCGGTGTCTGTTGCATTGGAAGAATCGATCGCAATGGCTGTCGTGGAGCCTTCGGTTGTATGCAGTGATGGCGTGCCAATGGTAACGGTCAGGCTCGGCGCATCGGCATCGGCGGCAACGGAAACCGCAATCGATCCCGTCGTTGTTGCCGTGTCGTCGCCATCGGTCGAGGTCGCGGCAACCGACAGGGTGAAGTCTGAACTGTCATTGGTTGCCGGGGTGATCGTCAGGCCGTCGAGTTGATCGGCTGTCAACGTGACCGAGCCATCCGGGTTGACCGTACCGGCGGACAGTGTTGCGCCGGTTGGGATATCGCTGATGGTGATCGACAGGGTTTCGCTGGCGTCGGTCAGAGCGGCAGAGAGGTCCAATGCAA
>CAYGSU010000016.1:0-59029 GCA_964352715.1 uncultured Flavobacteriaceae bacterium
CGCATCGCCTTCGTCGCCGACAATCCCGGTAAATGGATGATTCACTGCCATATGCTCGAGCACCAGGCCGGCGGCATGGCGACCTGGTTCCACGTCGTCTGATCCGGTTGGTCGGAAACACGAAACCCTCACGAATTCTTGCGTCTGCCCGCTGCGTATCTGATAACTAGGGCAAAGATATACACCGGGGGAGATACCGCCATGGGCGAAACGGCACGTGACAACGCGGACGCAAGTGAAATCAGCTACGACGATGCCAAACAGGTGGCGTCGCATTATGCGCGCTGGGCGGAGCAATACGACAGGGATACGGAAAGCTATGGCTATGTCGGGCCGCGGTCGGCGGCGCAAGCGCTGGCGCGACATCTGGATCCGAAATCAGCGGGACGAATTCTCGATATCGGCTGCGGCACGGGTCTTACCGGTCTGGCGTTGCGAGAACTGGGATTCAGTAATATCGACGGATCTGACCTGTCGCCGGAAATGCTGACCCTGGCCACCAAAAAAGGCGTCTACGACAAGACGAGCATCGATGACCTTCTGTCCGGGCTGAGCCATGCAGCGGAGTCATACGATATCGCGATTGCCGTCGGCACGTTCGGACCCGTCGGTCCCAAGGCTTTTCCGCAATGCCTTCGCGTCGTCAAGCCGGGTGGTCTGTTGTGTATTTCGGTTCACGACATGTTTTATGAAACCAAGGGTTTCTCGGCTCTGTTCGATCGGCTGGTTGTTGAAGGAAAGATAGAGGTGCTGGAACTGGGCCGGCAGCCGCATCTTCTGGAAGGCTCGCACGACGCCTTTGTCGGCGTCTTCCGCGTCCTTTAGACCTGACGAACCAGCCTTGCAGGCAACAAAAAGCCCCGGCCAGTCGGTCGGGGCTTTTCTAACGGTCGAGGGGAGTTCTTACAGCGAGAAAACAACCAGGGCGAGGATGCTGATCGCGCAAACATAAGAACCAAGAACGGCATTGATTCCGGAATTCGTCATTGGTCGTCTCCTTGCTTTAGGGTTACGTTTCTAAGTGAACCTTATCTAGGTCACCGAAGCATGGGAGAGAAGCGCTGTTTTTGCATTGAAGTCATGCAGTTACGCCATATCTGTGCGCTTCATCACAGTGCGCGGCCGCGGGCTGTGACCGGCCATAGGGTTTCGACCCGACCGTTCCGGACGCCGACATACCAGTCATGCAGATTGCAGGTCGGGTCGCAATGGCCCGGCACCAGCTTCAGCCTGTCATTTATCCGCAGGACGCCGTTCGGATCTTCGATAACGCCGTGTTCGTCTGAACAGACGGTGTATTTAACGTCATCGCGCCCGAAGATGACCGGCAGACCGCTGTCGAAGGACAATACTTTCAGGCCGGCGTCGCAGACGGCCTGATCGGGTTTCGCGTGGCTCATGATGGAGGTCAGGACGAACAGGGCGTTTTCCCATTCACTCTGGTCAAGGCGCTCGCCATTCCGGCCCAGCACGCGGCCGTAGTCAGCATCCATGAACGCGTAGGACCCGCATTGTAACTCGGTAAAGATGCCGGATTCCCCTTCCAGCAGATAGGACCCGGTTCCACCGCCGGTGACGGTTTCACAGGCCAGACCGGCCTCTTTCAGACCGGCGAGAACGTCGGTAACAAAGGCGATAACGATCTCGAATTTGGCTTTTCGTTCGGCATGGGTCTTCAGGTGCTGCATGTTGCCCTGATAGGCCTGAAGACCGCTGAATCTAAGCCCTGGCGCCGTGTCGATTGCCTTTGCAATGGCGACGGTGGCTTCAGTGGAGGTGACGCCACACCGGTCTGCGCCGCAATCGATTTCGACCAGCCCTTCGATTTCCGTGCCGTGGCGCAATGCTGCCTCCGACAGGTCCGCGACATTGTCGATATCGTCGATGCAGCAGAGGATCCGCGAACCCAGTTTCGGCAGTCGGACCAGCCGATCGATCTTCACAGGGTCGCGCACCTGGTTCGATATCAATATATCCGTGATGCCGGCACGGGCGAAGGCTTCCGCTTCCGACACTTTCTGGCAGCAGATGCCTGTCGCGTTGCCGTGGTCGATCTGGTACCGGGCGATGTCGGCCGATTTGTGCATCTTGCCATGAGCGCGATGCCGTACGCCCATCGCGGCAGCCTGATCGCGCATTCTGGCGATATTGCGCTCGAAGGCATCCAGATCGATCACCAGACAGGGCGTCTGGACATCGGATTCGTCCATGCCGATTTCTGCGGGAATATCGTAGCCGACTTCCAGGGGTGTTTCTGTCGTTTTGTCTGTCACGTTCGCGGCCTCCGCCTTCAGTATTCAGCGGAGGCCGTTCTAGCAGGTTGGCGATGACAGCAACAGATGGCTTTGGGAAGACGTTACGCTGCCTGATGGATCGGGTTTTCCGATTCCGTTCTGTAGAAGTCCTGCGCCGCAGCGACGCCCGATCCGAGGTCGATCGGGAAGGCAAGGTCCTTCATGGCCATTTCGATGGTGGCGAGGCCCGACAGGGCAATCGTTTCCGACAGCATGCCGAGATGGCCGATTCTGAACACCTTGCCGTTCAGCTCACCCAACCCGATACCAAAGGATACGCCATAGCGTTTGTATGCATGATCGACCAGCACGTTACTGTCGAATCCGTCAGGCACGCGAATGGCGCTGACCGTATCGGAATACAGGTCAGGACTTTTCGCCACCAGGTTCAGGCCCCAGGCAGCGACGGCGCGGCGAACGCCCTCGGCGATGCGGGTATGCCGTGCATAGACTGCATCCAGCCCTTCCTCGTCCAGCAGCATGACAAGACTTTCGGCAAGACCGCTGATAAGCGGCATCGGCGGGGTGTAGGGGAAACCGCCGGTTTTGTTGGCGCCGAGCATCTGCGTGAAGTCAAAATAGCTGCGTGGCAATTCGGCTGTCTCTGCCGCCTGCAGCGCTTTGGGGCTGATCGCAATGACGGCGGCGCCAGTGGCAAGCATGAACCCTTTCTGCGACCCGGCCACGGCGACATCGACACCCCATTCATCCATCCTGAAATCGATGGACGCGACGGAACTGACGCCATCGACGAACAGCATCGCCGGATGATTGGCGGCATCCAGCGCCGTTCTCACCGCAAGAATATCGCTGCAGACGCCGGTTGCGGTTTCATTGTGGGTGGCCAGAACAGCCTTGATATCGTGGTCGGTATCGGCGGCCAGAATCTCCGCAAACCGGTCTGCCGGTACGCCGTCGCCCCAGTCGCATTCAACAACCTGAACATTTAGACCGTGCTGTTGGCACATGGCGATCCATTTGTCGGAAAACATACCCAGACTTGCGGCCAGAACCGTATCGCCGGGCGACAGTGTATTGGTGATGGCCGCTTCCCATCCGCCGGTGCCGCTGGCCGGGAAAACCGCGACGGACCCGGCATCGGTCCTGAACACCTGTTTCAGGCGGGAAAACAGGGGCAGGATGGTTTTGGCGACGTCCGGTGCGCGATGATCCCGGGTCTGGATGTTCATCGCCTGGCGTAGCCGGTCGGGAATGTTCGTGGGTCCCGGAATAAAGACCGGATTTTCAGCGCTCATAACGGTTGCTCCATGGGTCAGGGGGTAATGGTATAATCAACACCGCGCCTGATAACGTCAATTATTCTGAAAAAATATTCCATTTTTAAACAAAAAATACTATGTCGCTGATTTAGAAGGAAAATACATTTCCCGTTTTTCACAAATATTCTAGTATGGAAAATAAAGTTTGTGCAGGCGGATGCGGATTGTAATCAAACATGGGTGAAACGGTACAACAGACCCGAAGACTGCGGGGGCGACCCCGGTCAGACACCGCCGAAAAACCGGCCGGAACGGTTGCCGCCCTGGAGCGGGGGCTGGTTCTGCTGAATGCGCTGGCAAGCGAAAGGCAGGCCTCGCTGACCGATCTGTCGCGCGTTACCGGCATACCCGCATCGACCGCGCATCGTCTGTTGATGACGTTTCAGGCCTTCGGTTATGTCGATTTCAAACAGACGACGAACCAGTGGCGGATCGGCGTTGAAGCGTTCCGGACCGGTAATGCCTTCGCCTGGCAGGTGAATGTGGTCGATGCGGCGCGGGAGATCATGCACGACCTTGTCGACCTGACCGGTGAAACCGCCAATCTTGCAGTTCGCGACGGTGCTGATGTCGTCTTTGTTTCCCAGGTCGAGACGAGCAATCCGATCCGCGCCTACTTCAATCCGGGAACGAAAAGCCCGATGCATGTTTCGGGTATCGGCAAGGCGATCTTGAGCACATTCGACCGCAACCGCATCGAACGCCTGCTTAAAAAGCCGGGCCTGCCGGAATTTACCGCGAATACTCTTACGGACATGGATCGGTTGATGGAGGACCTGCGCGAAACACGCACTCGCGGCTGGTCGTTTGACAATGAAGAACGCAATCTCGGTATGCGATGCGTCGCCGCGCCGATATTCAATGCCTATGGCGAGGCTGTTGCCGGCATTTCGCTGTCAGGCCCGGTGGCGCGAATGCCGCTGAACACGGTTCGCAACCACGGGCCTCTGGTCAACGACGCGGCGAACAGGGTGACGGCGATGATCGGCGGCGTAACCGCCGATCGGCAAATCACACCGCTGCCGGATTTTCAGGGTCGTGTCCAAGATCCTTCAGATCCTGGTACCGATCTCCAATCCGGTGATGCGGCCGCCCACTAGTCGCCCCGCCCAGCACAACGACGATTTCATCGGCGCGCGGCGCATCGGGAATCGAAAACTGAACGGTCAGATAGTGCGACCGCCGGCCGACATCATTCTTGTCCATCAAAGGCACCATGATCGGTGCATTCGCCGGTCCGCGGGTGTTGGTGAACGAAAGGTATGATTTCGCGCCCACCGCTTCCCTGAAATAGTTACCGAACCGAAGCGTGTGTATCAGGCCGGAAGCATGTTCTATTTCACCGTCGAGGCCGGCAACGGCGGCTTTGCCGTAGGCCTCAATTGCATCGCCACCGCCGGCGAGAGCGACAATCCGCTCGGTCAGCAATGCGCCGAGAACAGGGCCGTAGGCCTGGATTTCCGGTTTCAGGTCTTCGACGAATCTTCCGGCCCATGGATTTTTCACAACTGCTGCGACAGCGAACATGCGCCACGGGCGGTCAGCGGCTTTGAACCCCTCGATCAGGGTCTCTTCTTCAAAGGAAACGATTTTCCGGATTTCGGGTTTCATGGACAGGCTCCGTTGGTCAGCGAGAGTTGGCGGTTGATGAGCGATGTGATGACTACAGGAGACTAGAAACGGTTTATCGGACCGTTCCACAAAAACTCGACAGATTTAACGGTTTTATCGACATGACTGCCACAGTCCTGTCATCTGGGTCCATTAAGTTGATGAAACTGGACCTAGTGATTGATGTCAATTAAGAGTGTCATGAAAGTCCACAGTGGCCAGCAGGCTTTTTGGGGAATGATACCCAAAAGATGCAATATCCCGAAGGTGATGTTGGTTCGTGTAGACCATCATTCGCAGTAGGGGTATGCTGCATCGCAAAGCAACCGGGGCACATGCACCGGCATAACAAGGTCGAATTTCTGGGTAATAAACTCATCATTCGAGACGGCAACAGAGGGATTTGAAATGACGAAATCTACATATAAGACAATGGGTTCCATTGCGACCCAACGCGCTGCCAAGGCTTTTACACGCCGGACACTGATGAAATCGGCGGCGGCCACGGGCGCTGTGGCGTTCGCGATGCCGGCCATCGTGAAAGACGCTTTCTCTTCTTCGGGTGAACTGGACGTTATCGTCTGGACCAACTATCTGACTGAAAGCTTCATTGAAAAGTTCACGACTGATACGGGCATCAAGGTCAACTACACTCCGCTGGGTTCCAATGAAGAGTTGCTGAACAAACTGAAGGCCTCCAATGGTCGCGGTTTTGACGTAATTTCGCCGACCCTCAACCGCAAGGGCCAGTGGCAGCCGCTGCAACTGACACAGCCGTGGGATCTCAGCAAGATC
This sequence comes from uncultured Flavobacteriaceae bacterium, assembly GCA_964352715.1. Classification (GTDB taxonomy): domain Bacteria; phylum Pseudomonadota; class Alphaproteobacteria; order UBA8366; family Aestuariispiraceae; genus JAVKBW01. The sequence continues at coordinate 5,981 of CAYGSU010000016.1, forward strand.
CCGAATCTCAGCAACGTGGATCCGGCGTTTGTTAACGCTTCAGCCGCGTGGACCTGGGGCGGCGGCCAGCATCATGTGCCGCATATCTGGGGCACGGAAGCCATGGCGTGGCGGACTGACTTGTTCGATACGGAATACGGCAAGCTTTCCTTCGGTGATCTCTGGATTCCGGAAATGAAGGGCAAGGTTCAGGGCCGTCCGCATTCGATGATGGCGGGCATCGGCCGGTATCTGGCTGATATCGGCAAACTGCCGCCGTTCGAGGAAGCCTATCAGAGCGAAGAAAAGATGCGGAACATCTGGGAAGGCATCACGGCTTTCGCGGTTGAGCACAAGCCTTGGGTCAAGTCCTTCTGGAACGACCACAACACCCAGAAGACCAACTTCATGCAGAACGGTGTTGTTCTCGGTCAGACCTGGGATGGCCCGGCCATCGAACTCATGAAGGAAGGCAAGCCGGTTCAGTACATGGCGCCGAAGGAAGGCGCGTTCGCCTGGCTCGACGGTCTCTGCATGCCGACAGGTGCAAAGAACAAGGAACAGGCCTACGAACTGCTGAACCATGTTTACACCAAGGAAGCGGCGGCGGATGCGGCCATCGTTACCGGCTACAACGGCGTTGTGAAAGGCGCTGCGGAATTGCTGGACGAAGCCTCGAAGAACGCATTCAACACGGCCTATCCGGGTGACGCCCTGGCGAAGTTGTGGTGGTGGCCGGACGAGCCGCAATGGTTCGCCGAAATCCGCGCCGAATACCGCGACAAGTTCGTCGCCGCGTAAACGGCAGACTGATACCAGCGCCGGGATGCGCCTTGCGTATCCCGGTGCGGATCAGGCCTTGCGGATCGGGGAGGTTCGTAACGTCATGATCGAGTAACCGGTCGCAAACAGGTGGTCGTGACCGGTGCATGCTATGACAGCAGACAAATAATACATGATAACTGTATTGTTGTAGCGGAGGTTTTACGGGAGTGCCGATGCGCATCGGCTATATTGGGGGACTGATCCATGAGCAGTGTAGAGCTGGATCATGTAACGATACGGTTCGGTGATTTTACGGCCGTCGATAACTGTAATCTGACAATCGAGACCGGCGAGTTTTTCAGTTTTCTGGGGCCGTCCGGTTGCGGCAAGACAACCATTCTAAGGGCCGTTTCCGGGTTTTCCGAACCGACGGAAGGTGTGGTCCGGATCGGTGGCAAGGACATGCGCGGGCAGGGGCCGAACAAGCGGCCAACAGCGCTTATCTTCCAGAATCTGGCGCTTTTTCCGCTTATGTCCGTTGCCGACAACATTGCCTTCGGGCTGGAAGTGCAGGGTATCGGTTACAAGGAACGCCGGCGTCGTGCGGATGAACTGCTCAACCTTATCGCGCTGCCCGGTCAGGGCGATAAACTGCCTTCCGAACTTTCAGGCGGTCAGATGCAACGCGTCGCCATTGCGCGGGCGCTGGCGGTTGAACCGCAGGTTCTTCTGCTTGACGAACCGTTGTCGGCGCTTGATCTGAAACTACGCCAGCATATGCGCACGGAACTTCGAACGATCCAGCAACGCGTCGGCGTCACCTTCATCTACATCACGCATGACCAGGGCGAAGCGCTGACGATGTCCGACCGGATTGCAGTCATGTCGGCCGGCGTTGTCCAGCAGGTCGGCGACGGGGCAAGCATCTACAACGATCCGGCGACGGCGTTCGTCGCCTCGTTTGTCGGTGAAAACAACCAGTTCCACGGTAAGGTCACCCGGGTGGAGGACGGTTTTGCCGTCGTCGAAACCGGCATGGGCGCGCTGCGCGGCGTCAACAACCGGGGTCTGAAGGAAGGCGACCGGTCGATCCTGTTCGTTCGCCCGGAAACGCTGCGTCTTCTTAAAGACGGCGAAACCGCCGACAATATATTCGAAACTGAAATCGTACGGCACGAGTTCGAAGGCAGTTTCGTACATCTGTTCCTGCGCAGCGAGACCGACGAAAAACCGATCCGCCTCGCCATGCCGAATACCGGCGATTATCAGGCAGCGCCAACCGGCAGTATGGTCAGGGTCGGATATCCTGCGGCAAGAGGCGTCGCCCTGCCGTTCGGGGAGGTGGCCGATGAATAGATCGGGAGCGATCGGACGGCTCGACAACGGCGAGACCGAATCGGACCTGCCGATTGTTCTGGCGCAATCGGTGACGCCATCGCTGCCAAGTGCGGGTACCAGAGAATCCGGCGACGATGAGGATGCATCCTCTTCAGCCTCAGAAGGTGGTGCGCTGTCGGTAACTCCCTCACTGCCAGGAGCGGATTCAGGTTCAACCTTTTCCGTGTCGCCGAGCCTGCCCGGTGCAGCAACACCGCCGGAACCGAATAACGATGGCCAGGCGGCGTCTTCAGCAAATGGTTTGAATGTCATCATCAGCAATCCCGATAATGTGCAGTTTCCGGCGGATGCAAACCAGATCGAGCTTATCCTGCGCGACAGCAAGGCGATTGATGCGCCGCAGCGGGTTGATAACGGCGGTCTGGGTTTTCTGGAAATTTTGTCTGCGCTGGTGCTGGCGCTGATTATTGCGCCTTATCTGCAGCGCGAAAGCAGTAAATGGTTCCAGAACCTGAACGCGCTGGATTTTGTGCGCAAGAACGGTTTGGCAGTGTCCACCTATCTGCTTGTTTTCACCGGCGGCTGGATCGTGCTGATGATTATCCTGCCGCAATTGTACATGTTCGATTTTTCGTTCCGCTTCAACCTGCCGCCGCCGGAAGTCGGTGGGCCGAGTGATGTTTATACGCTGAAAAACTATCGCTACCTGATCTTCGGCCGCGAAGGCAGCGACGAGATGTTGAACTGGCTGCATCTGGGTGTATTTGTCAAAACGGTCGTCGCCAGCGTCATCGTTACGGTAATCAATTTCCTGCTGTGTTATCCGCTGGCCTACTACATGGCGCAGTCCGTGGCCGGGCGCAGCCAGCGGCTGGTGTTCCTGTGTCTCCTGCTGCCGTTCTGGATCAACGAAATCCTGCGGGCTTTCGCCTTCAAGCTGATTTTCGCGGAACTGGGGCTGATCAACTCGGCACTGGTCGGGCTGGGTGTTCTCGATACGCCGTTCGATTTCCTGCGGGCGGATGTCGCCCTCTATACAGGGCTTACCTATGCCTATCTGCTGTTGATGATCTTCCCGCTTTACAATGCGATCGAGAGCCTCGATCACAATCAGATCGAAGCGGCCCGGGATATGGGTGCAAGCTGGCTGAAAATCCATCTGCGCATCGTGATGCCCTACGCCAAGCCGGGCATTGCATCGGGCTGTACGATGGTCTTCATGCTGACCGCCGGCGCGCTGGCCGCCCCGAACATTCTGGGTGGCCCGTCCAGCCTGTGGTTCACGCAGATCATTTACCAGTGGTACAACACCGGCGGGAATTGGCCGCAGGGATCGGCGTATTCTTTCGTGCTGCTGATCGCCTGTATCGTCTTCGTGATGGCAATGATGAAACTGTTCAAGGTTAGCCTTGGGGATCTGGCAAAACGATGAGCTCCAATCAGATCAGGAAGTGGGTGGTTCGCGGATATATCCTGCTGTTCTTCACCTATCTGTTCGGGCCGTTGATCCTGATGTCGGCGTCGGCGTTCAACAATTCAAGCTATCCGACGATTTCTCCCTGGGAAGGGTTCACGACGCAGTGGTTTGTTTCGCTGGCCGGCAACAACAAGATCATCGACGGGCTGGTCAACAGTCTGTGGATTGGAGCGGGCGTCGTTGCGCTGTCTGTGCCGACCGCGCTGGCAGCGGCGATCATGCTGATGCAGGTGAATGCCCGCGTCAGGCCGCTCTACTATATGATCGTGGTGTCTCCGGTTCTGGTGCCGGGGGTTATTCTCGGCATATCGACGGTGATTTTCTGGGACCGGTTCGGCGCTCTTCTCGGGCTGGACTACGAAACCACAAGCAACCCGTTCTTCCTGACGATCGTCGGTCAGTCGACGTTCATATCCGCTTATTGCATGCTGGTCTTCATTGCCCGCCTGCAACGGTTCGACAAGAACCTCGAAGAAGCAGCGCTGGACCTCGGCGCATCCCATGTGCAGGTTTTCTGGAAAGTGCTGATTCCGTTTCTGCGGCCCGCCATCCTGTCATCCGTCGTGCTGGCGTTCCTGACCTCCTTCGAAAACTACAATACGACCGTGTTCACAATGGTGTCGCGCGGAACCCTGACGACAGAGCTCGCTGGTCTGGCGCGCTTCGGTATATCGCCGGAAATCAGTGCGCTGGCGGTGGTCATTCTGGGTGTCACGTTGTTCGGCGCGGTTGTTTACGAAATCCGCAAGCGGCGTGAGGAAAACGCGGCCGAACGGTCCAAGGCGGCAGCCAAAATGAAGCGGTTGCCGAACTCGCCCGACGCCATCGCCGCATGACCGGAGCAAACTGATATGCCGACAACGATCCACAAGATCGAAAGCTACAAGGTGCAGATTCTCGCCAAGGAACACGGCGAGATGCCCCGGCCCTGCGTGACGATCCGTCTGTATGACGCCGCCGGCAAGATCGTAGGCACTGCCGTGTTCAAGGATTACGGTCCTGGAAAACCGGCGGAAAAGCCTGTCGGCAAGGCTGAGGAAGAAACGGCGACTGCGTATTTCGATATCACCTTTTATGATGCCTTCATCGGGGTTCTTCGCTACGAGGACGAGTTGTACTGGAAGATTGCGTGGCGGCGCCTGGGCGCGGTTACATCATGTTCCGATGTTTCGCTGGATACCAAAAAGGAAGTCATCGGCGATTTCTTCCCGCGAATCTGATTCAGCATACCGGTGCAGAAGAGCGCGGCCTGTACCGTAAAATCCGACTTTGAAACGCCCCTGCAATGACATAGGCTGGCGCAGCCCGGCCGGCGTCGCCACGACGTCAGGCGTGAATCGATAAACGGTTTGGCCGGCTGATCGAAAATGCCTTTTCAGTGAAGGAATATGCGTGTGACTGAGAAAACCACGAGCCGTCGTCGGCGCGGCCAGGAACGGCCGGTTCGCGCGACCGGTGGGATCACCCAAAGCGACTGGCAACAGGTCACCTATCATACACCGCCGATGGAAATCATTTCGGCTGACGCCCTGGAGCGCATTCATCAGGCCGGGCTTTCGATTCTGAAGCAAACCGGCATGAAAGTGCTGTCGCCGGATGCACGCGCACTTTATGCCAAGGCCGGGTTCGACGTAAACAATGATACACAGATGGTGCATTTCGACCCGTCTGGCATTGAGGACCTGGTTGCTCTTGCCCCCAGTGAATTCACCCTGCATGCACGTAACCCCCAACGGAACGTCAAAGTCGGTGGCAGCAATGCGATCTTCACCGGGGTCAGCGGTCCGGCCTATTTCATGGATATGGACCGGGGCCGATGTCGCGGCACCTACGAGGAAATGTGCAATTACATGAAGCTGGTGCAGAGCCTGAACATTCTGCATCAGGATGGCGGCGGCAGTTTCGAACCGCTGGACCTGCCGGCCGAAACCCGTGTGCTCGACCTGTACTACGCCCAGTGTACCCTGCTCGACAAGAACTGGCAGCCGTGGGGTCTTGGTGCGGATATGGCGATGGATGGCCTGCGCATGGCGTCAATCTCGATGGGGATGAAACCGGCGGATTTGATCGAACGCCCGGTCTTTTCCTGCGTCATCAATACCAATTCGCCATTGCAACTCGATATCCCGATGGCTGAAGGCCTGACCGCGATGGCGACCTTCGGGCAGGCGGCGATTGTCACGCCGTTTACACTGTCGGGCGCAATGAGCCCGGTTACACTGGCGGGCGCACTGGCCCAGCAGCATGCCGAAGCGATGGCGACGATCGCGCTGACCCAGATCATCCGTCCCGGCGCGCCGGTGATGTATGGCGGGTTTACATCGAATGTCGATATGAAAACCGGCTCGCCGGCTTTCGGAACGCCGGAATACGCCCAGGCCGCCCAGGTGTCGGGTCAGTTGGCGCGGCGGCTGAACGTGCCGTTCCGGTCGTCCAACGTTACCGCGGCAAATACTGCGGACGCCCAGGCGGCGTATGAAAGCATGATGTCGCTGTGGGGCGCCATGACCGGGCATGCGCATATGATCAATCACGCGGCAGGGTGGCTTGGTGGCGGCCTGATCGCCTCGTTCGAGAAACTGATCCTCGATGCCGAAATGCTGCAAATGATGGCGGCCTATTTCAAACCGCTGCCGGTCGACGAAATGACGCTGGCGCTGGAATCGATCAACGAGGTCGGGCCGGCGGGGCATTTCTTCGGCACCAGCCATACGCTGGAACGGTATGAATCGGCCTTCTATTCGCCGATGGTGTCCAACTGGGACAATTACGACAACTGGAAGGAACGCGGTTCGGTCACTGCGGAACAGAACGCCAATCGTATATGGAAACAGCTTCTGGCCGAATACGAACAGCCGCCTATCGATCCGGCCGTTGACGACGCACTGAAAGACTATATGGCGCGTCGAAAGGCAGGGGAGGCCCCGATGAGTCTGGATCAGGCACTGGCGTTGTAAGCCGCTTCCAGATCTCGAAGCTGTTTTTCGATTGTCTCGTAGCGCTGGTCTTCCGAAAGGCCGTCTGCTGAACGAATGATTTCCACTACTTTTCTGGAATGATCGAGGATTTGCTCTTCCGGGTCGCGCTCGTCACGCGGCACGGCCATGACCGTATCGCTGCAATAGGTGGGCACAGGTGCGGAAGTCAGCTCTGATGGCTGGAATGGTTCACCGCCACCGGCAACGGTATCGATATCATTCAGCAGGCGCGTGCGAAACATGACAACGCCCCGGTCAGTCGGCATCAGGTGTTCATCGGCATGGCTGGTGATCGGACCCTGCCCGACGAACGCCTCATAATCGCCGGGCGCGCGCTGGCAGTCATCTGGCGGCCGGTTGCGGATCATGCCGCCTTCGATCACATCAATACCCTCTTCTGTCTGCCATTCAGGGCGCGGCGGGTCCGTCCGGTCGCCGTAGTTCAACCAGCCGATTATTCGCGTGTTCTCGTCGTCGACAGGCACGACCCAGCGCGTGAAGGTGTTACGTCCGAAATACTTCGGGCTTCTGCCGTCCATCGACATGACCGCGCCGGCATGAGTCAGGTTCGGCAGGACGACTTCGTGCAGCCGCACCCAGATATTGTCGCCGACCCGCCGCGCGTTGGTATAGAAGAACCCGGTTTCGCGCTGGTGGAAATCACGCACGCCAAGCTGGTCCCAGTTTTCGGCGAATTGCGCGCCGCTGACCCTGGCGTGCAGGAATACGGCATGCACCGGGTCCATCGCGTTTTCCGTAATCTGCACCCAGTTGCATGGATAGTCGCGCGTATAGGGCACGCGATCGGTATCGGGAATATCATAGGTATCGAAGACCGGAAAACCGGGCTTCTTTTCCGGTGGGCCAAGATAGGCGAAGACAATCCCTTCGCGTTCAAAGGCCGGGTAAGCGCCATGGTGCAGATTGTTGCAAACCCGCGCCGCCGCTTTGCTGCCGGCCGGCTCGCCGGGCGTTTCCAGCACGGTGCCGTCGATATCGAACAGCCAGCCGTGATAGGCGCAGCGCAGGCCGGATTTCTCGCACACCCCGAATTCAAGCGACAGGCCACGATGCGGGCAGTGTTTATGAAAAAGGCCGATGCGGTTGTCGCCATCCCGGAACAGGATCAGGTCTTCGCCGAGAATGCGGATCAGTTTTGGGATATCGGTGAGTTCCGAAGATAATGCGACCGGATGCCAGAACCGGCGCAGATACTCACCACCCGGCGTATCCGGGCCGGTATGGGTCAGTTTTTCGTTTTCCAGCCGTGTTGCCCGGTTCGTGTAGCCGCCGAAGGGGGTGGTTTTGCCTGTTCCGGTTCGTGTATCAGCCATGATGCCTACCTTACTTTTACGGTTTCACCGCTGGTCGCTGATTCGATTATGGCCTCCAGGACCGCCGTTGCATGGCCAATCTCGTCCGGCGGAATGGGGAAGGGCGCACCGCCTTCTATAGCCGTTGCAAAGGCGGTCAGACCGGCGGCGATGGTTTGTGGCGCGGGATAGTCGTATCCCTCAAAGCTTTGGTGTTCCGGCGTTCCTGAAACAGGCATGCGCCGGTAGGAATCCAGCCCTTCCGCTTCTGCCCAGCCGTTGTTGCCAAAGACCGTCAGTCGCCAAAGCATGGCTGTGGCCGCTATCGTCGTGAGGTTACCTGTGCAGCCGTTTTCAAAACGGATGGCGACATGGGTATTGTCGTCGATATCGAAGGGCAGGTTTGAATGCAGGCTGGTCGTCCGCACGCTGGCGATCCGCCCCAGAAGATGAATGAAGGCGTCGAGGACATGAATTCCCAGCGAAGTCATGCCGCCGGCAGGGCTCTCCGCCCGGCTGTTGCGCCAGTTGTCAGCAGCGCCCGATAGATCGACATTGAACTGGCCATCGATATGGATGGGTTTGCCAAGACGGCCGCCGGCGACATCGTTCTTCAGGGCGATCGTGTTCGGCGCGAACCTTCTGTTATGGCCGATGGCAACCTTAAGGCCGGACGACGAAAGCGCGTGAAGAGCAGTCTCTGCTTCCCGCGCTGTCAGGGTGAACGGTTTCTCGCAGAAAACGTGCTTTCCGGCCGCAGCGGCCTTCATGATCTGTTCGAAATGCTGTCCATGCGGCGTTGCGATGACAAGGGCGTCGATATTGCCGTTCTTCAGCATATTGTCGAGCGAACCGAAGACGGCAATGTTCCTTTTCTCGCAATAGTCGGCAATGCCGGACGGGTTCCGCGTTGCTGCCGCAACGAAGGCCAGGGCAGGGTCTTCGGCGACGGAATCGACCAGGATCCTGCCCCATCGACCAAGCCCGATGATGCCGGCGCGAACCGTCATGGAGTTTCCTCCTTCGACGTCATCTTCTCAAACCAGAGATCGTAGAAAGCGCGAACCGGCTTTTCCCAGACAGGCGAAAGGATACCGCCGTCATCGGTAACGGGAGACAGTTTGCCACGCTGGATGTTTTCGTAAACCGGACCGTCTTCTTCGAGATGAATGATCCGGGTCAGGTCCCGCCATTCCTGTTTCTCGTCGTCAGTCAGTGGCGTTTCGCCGATGTCATACAGATAGACCGTACGCCAGGTGCGGTCCGGCCGTTCCAGACTTGGCAGATTGCGATGCACGATAACCACGCTGTTCGCATAGATAACGAAAATCAGAAGCGGCGGCACACAGAGGAAATGCGATTCGCCGACAATGCTGCCATTCGCGACTGCCTTGCCATCCGGGTCCGGGCGGTCGACGCCGCAACCGATCAGCCCGTCTTCGATGATTGTGTAATGCTCGTTCAGGGGAATGCCGGCGCCGGTTTGGCTGTGCACATACGGCGTATGATAGGGCTCAAGCGAATTCTCCATCACCAGCTTCCAGTTCGCTTTCACTTCACCGTGTTCAAACGTGTGGAACGGCTTTGCGGTCGAAAGCGGGTAGCCACCGACCCGGGCATCAAGGCTCGCGAGATGATCGGCAAGCGGCGGCGCTTTTCCGTCAAGATTGATGAAAACAAGGTCATGCCATTGGTCGCAGCGGACTTCCTTGAGTGAAAAGGCCGAGGGGTCGAATCCTTCGGCCAGTTCACCGGCTTTTCCTGAAAACTCGCTGGTGGTGCGAAGCGACCCTTTCAGATCGTAGCTCCATCCATGATACGGGCAGACAATAGAGGCGGCATTCTTGCAGTCGGCGACCAGTTCATGTCCACGATGCCGGCAGATGTTGTGGAAGGCCCGGATCGCACCATCCCGCCCGCGTGCCAGAAACAGCCGCAGATACGGCACCGGCAGCATATCACCGGATTTCGCAATTTCGTGCGCCGTGCTGGCAAGCAGCCAGGTGCCGGCAAGCCAGGCATCGTATTCCTGCACTGCCATCGCCGGTTCCAGAAAGGCCTGGCGGGGCAGGCCCCTGGCAAAACCGTTATCATGACGGCGGGTCTGTGCGGCCTTCTGCAGCCATGTCTGGCCCGGTGACTGTGGTCCGTCTGTCCCGGCTGTGCCCATGATCACGCTCTCATTCGGGAACCGGACGGATCGTACAGCATTTCGCTATGCAGGACCGCAGGATACCGCTTGCCGAGAATTTCCACGGAATACCCTTCGCCGGGAATATTGGAGTTCGACTGGATATATCCCAATGCAATTGTCTTTCCCACGGCTGCACCGTAACCGCCGGATGTCACATAGCCGATGTAATCATCGCCCTTGAAGATCGCTTCGTCACCCCAGACGCAGCGATCACCCGCATCCACAGTCAGGGTCACGCGTGTTTCACCCGCAAGGTTCTTCTGGCGTTCTTCAATAACAGCCTCTTTACCAATGAAGTGCTCCTTGTCCGGCCGCACGAAGCGCCCAAGTCCGGCTTCATCTGCGGTGTAGTCGCTGGCAAGTTCGAGACCCCAGGCCGGGAAAGACTTTTCAAGGCGGGTCCACATCAGGGCGCGCGTGCCGACCGGTTTTAGGCCAAATTCCTGTCCGGCTTCGACAAGACAGTCGTACAGGGCGACCTGATGTTCCGGCTTGCAATAAAGCTCGTACCCGGCCTCACCGGTGAACGAGACCCGGATTGCCAGAACGTCCCTGGCGTCACCGATATCAAGAATCTTCGCGGTCATGAACGGGAAAGCAGTCGTGCTTACATCGTCCTTTGCCACTTTTTGCAGCAATGCCGACGCATTCGGCCCGGCGATATGCAGGGTGCAGAGTTCGCCGGAACGGTTGGTGATGGTGACGCTGTCCGGAGGTGGGTTAGCCCTGAAATGCCGCAGATAGGAAAGCTGCATTACGTCCGAGCCGAACAGCATGTACGTGTCATCGTCAAGGCAGGCGACGGAAAGATCGCCGATCAGCTTGCCTTTCGGGCTGAGCATCGGCGACAGCACGACACGCCCGTGCTTTCTGGGCAATCTGTTCGCCAGTATCGAGTCGAGCCAGTCGGCGGCGCCCGAGCCTTCAACGGCGATCTTGGCAAGTGCCGAGAATTCAAGCAAGCCGACAGCGTTGCGGATGGTCTTGCATTCCTCGACGACGGTATCGAACCAGTTGGGTTTGCCGAAGGTAAGCGTATCGACGGGTTCCGTCCCTTCAGGCGCAAACCATGTCGGGTATTCCATACCGAAACTCAGGCCGAACCCGGCATTCGCATCCTTCAGTCGGTCATAGACCGGCGGCTTTTCGATCGGTCGGCCGACATCAAATTCCTGATACGGATAGATGCGCATTGATCGGTTTTCGTAGAAGAACGCCGTTGTCGCCTTTGTGTAGGCCGGCGTCGCCCAGTCGCCGTAGCGGGCGACATCCCAGCAGAAGATATCGAACGGCGGTTCACCTTCGACCATCCATTCCGCCATTACCATACCGATGCCGGCGCCCTGATTGAACCCGGTCATTACGCCATTGGCGCAGAAGTAGTTAGTCAGCGCCGGATGCGGTCCGATCAGGGGCCCAAGATCGGGCGAGAAGATCATCGGCCCGTTGATCACCCGTTTCACCCCGGCGGTGCCGACCACGGGCAGGCATTCGATCGCTTTCTCGAAATTGTACTCCATTCGCTCCAGTTCGTTGGGCAGCAGTTCATGCGCGAAATCCAGCGGCGTGCCGTTTTCAGACCAGTGCACGCATTTGCCTTCATACGCGCCGAGCAGCATGCCTTTGCCTTCCTGGCGGGCGTAGACATTGTATTCGTTGTCGTTGATTTGCGGCAGTTCAAAGTCCATCGCCTCAATTTCAGGAATTGATTCGGTAACAAGATAATGATGTTCGACCGGCAACAGCGGCAGGGTGATGCCGGCGAGGGCGGCGACTTCCCGGCCCCACAGACCCGCGGCATTTACGATGTATTCCGCGTGAATGGAACCCTGTTCGGTAACGACATCCCAGCTGCCGTCCGCGCGCGGATTTGTCTCGATGACCGGGCAGTGGCGGACGATGGTTGCGCCAAGTTTCCGCGCCGCTGCCGCGAAGGCCTGGGTGGCGCTGGCAGGGTCGACATGGCCGCCTTCTTCTTCCCACAGAACCGAATGCAGGGGTTTGGTATCCAGTACCGGGCAGCGTTCCTTTGCTTCCTTCAACGATATGAAATCACACTCGATGCCAAGCCGGCGAACGGCGCTCATCAGCATGACATTGCTGTCATATTCATCCTGGTTGCGGCACAGGTTGATACCGCCGGTTCTGTGCAGACCGAGCGACTGGCCGCTTTCGGCTTCGATTTCCGGATAGATGTCATAAGTATACTTGTGAAGCGCTGCAACGGCGCTCGGCCCGGTGACCGTAAACAGGCCGCCGGCGGCGTGCCAGGACGAACCGGAGGTCAACTCGCTGCGTTCAATCAGCGCGATATCGGTCCATCCCTTTTTTGCGAGATGATACAGAATGCTGCAGCCAACAATGCCGCCGCCGATTACAACAACACGCGCCTGGTTGATCATAGTCTCTCCGTCGTCTGAAAAGTGTTACTGTTCGTATGAGGGCTAAGCGCACCCGTTCTGACCTAGTGTGATCACGAGCGAGACTATCAGGGGAAATTGCCGTCGGACAATCCATTTTACTCATATAAGATAACAAAAACTGAATGAATATTTCTTTCCTCAATGCCTCCGAATTTGTAAAGTGTGATCACAGTATAACCGTAACATAGGAGGATCATGACATGACGGCAGGAAACAGGGAACGGACTCGCCGGGGTGGCGGCAGAAAAACCATGTCGGCAACCCGTGGCGCCACGGGGCCACCGCAGCTTCCCTTCGGCGCAATCAAGAATCCGTACCCGCCTTTCAATATTCTCAGCGACGATCAGGTTCAGACCATTCATGAAACCTCGCTGGATATTCTGCAGGATATCGGGATGCGGGTACAGAACCTGGATTCGCGAATTCTGCTGAAACAGGCCGGTGCCGATATCGATACCGGGTCTGAAGACATCAAACTCGACCGACATTTTGTCGAGCAGATGATTACCGGCCTGGCATCGGAATTCGATGTAATTGCAAGGAACCCTGATAAAACCCTGACTGTTGGCGGCAACAACCTGTGCTTTGCGACGGTCTGCGGCCCATCCTTCGTCAGCGATCTTGATAACGGGCGCCGGCGCGGCACCTACGACAAGATGTGCGACTTCATCAAGATCGCCCATATGCTCAATATCGTTCAGCATGAGGGGGGCGCCGGATTCGAGCCGCTCGACCTGCCGGTCGACAGCCGGCACATGGACATGATGTACGCGCAGATAACGCTGACGGACAAAGGCTGGTATCCGTGCTGGCTGAACAGCAAGGCGCGCGCACGGGATGTTATCGAAATGACCAAGATCGCGCTTGGCATGTCGGAAGAGGAACTGATCGACACCCCGACCATTCAAAGCGGCGTCAACACGAATTCGCCGCTTCTGCTGGATGATGATCTCGCCGCCGGCATGCTGGAACTTGCCCGGGCCGGACAGCCGATCTGCGTTACGCCGTTCACGCTGGCCGGCGCGATGAGCCCGATTACCCTGGCCGGAACGCTGGCGCAGCAGAATGCGGAAGTGCTGCTGTCGGCCTGTATCGTTCAGGCAGCGAGGCGCGGCACGCCGATGATCTACGGTCACTTCGCCAGCAATGTCGATATGAAGACCGGTTCTCCCGCGTTCGGAACACCGGAATATGTGAAGACCACGCTTGCTTCTGCGCAGATGGCTCGCTTCTACGGCTGGCCGTTCCGGTCGAGCAACACGACGGCTGCTCAGTCGGTTGACGCCCAGGCAACCTATGAAAGCATGATGTCATTGTGGGGCAATGTGCTGTCCCATACCAATATCGTGCTGCACGGATTTGGCTGGCTGGAAGGCGGGCTGACCTGCTCGTTCGAGAAAATGATCCTGGATGCCGAACTGGTGCAGATGCTGGCGGAAACCCTGAAACCTATTGGATTCACAAAGGCTGACCTTGCGCTTGAGGCCATTGCCGATGTTGGGGCCGGCGGACATTTCTTCGGCACCCAGCATACGATGGATCGCTATCAGAACGCATTTTATGCGCCGATGATTTCTGACTGGCGGAATTTCGAAACCTGGGAGGAAGCCGGTTCGAAGACAGCGACGCAGCGGGCGAACGGTGTCTGGAAGGAATTGCTGAAATCCTATGAAAAACCACCGATTGACGAAGGCATCGAAGAGGAACTTCAAGCCTATATGGCAAAACGGAAAGAACAGTTTGTAGCGGCCTGATCGCCCGATCTTGCCTTCCACTGTCCCGGCCGGCTGTTTCACGCAGCCGGCCGTTTCATTTCCGGCGGCAGGCTCGGCACGAGCAGGCTCATTCGCACTTTCTGCCAGGACGGGAACCACGCCAAATTTTTACATGTTTTGCGATGCCTGAAATGCCATACTGCAGCGCAGCATTATCGGACTTACGGGCTGGCCAATCTGCCTTTGCGGGCTAAGGACGCCTATGAATCAAGGAATACCAATATGTTAAATGGAAAAGCAGCCATTGTTACCGGGTCCACAAGCGGAATCGGTTTGGGAATAGCGGAAGCGTTGGCGGGCGCGGGCTGCAACGTGATGTTAAATGGTTTCGGCGATGCGCAGGAGATTGAGAACATACGCGCCGGTCTTGAATCGAAAACCGGCGTCAAAGTTCACTACAATGATGCCGATATGTCCAAACCCGAAAGTGTCACCGCCATGGTCAGAAAGGCGGAAGCCGATTTCGGTTCGGTCGATATTCTCGTCAACAATGCCGGTATCCAGTTTGTCTCGCCGATCGAGGATTTTCCGGATGAAACCTACAATTCGATCATTGCTATCAACATGTCGTCGAACTGGCATGCGATCAAGGCGGCCATACCCGGCATGAAGGCCAGAAAATGGGGCCGTATCATCAACATCTCGTCGGCGCATGGTCTCGTCGCATCGCCCTACAAGACAGCCTATGTCATGGCGAAGCACGGGGTGATCGGACTGACCAAGACGGTCGCGCTGGAAGTCGCGGAAGAGGGCATAACCTGCAATGCGATCTGCCCGGGGTATGTTCGCACGCCGCTGGTTGAAAAGCAGATTCCCGATACCGCCAGAACCCGCGGCATTACGGAAGAAGAAGTCATACGCGATGTAATGCTTGCCGGTCAGGCGACGAAACAGTTCGTAACCGTCGAACAACTTGGTGCTCTGGCCGTATTTCTCTCGACCGATTCCGCCTCGCAGATCACGGGGGCTTCCTTACCTGTCGACGGGGGCTGGACCGCACGCTGATTTATGGTCCGGGACGGGTAAGGTCTGATTTGCGTGATCCGCAGCCGGATCAGGCAAAAAAAGAACCGGCCAAGAGGCCGGTCCCAGTTTTGTCATCAGGTCAGAGGGTTCAGGTAAGCCACCAGCGCTCGATCATCTTGTAGCCATCAAATTCCCAGTTGCCGGCAATCTTGGCCGGATGCCGGACATTGTCTCGGAACGCCAGAATGTGATTGGCGAACAGATGAATGATCGACGGACAATCGTCACGGCAGATCGCCTGCATTTCGTAGTACATGTCGCGCCGTGTTCCGATGTCCAGTTCGCCGCGCGCCTGCTTCAGCAACGTGTTGAACCGGTCGTTCTGCCAATACGATTCGTTCCAGTTGGATTCGGCGGAGTACCCCTGGGTGAACATCCAGTCTTCCGTCGGCCGACCCGACCAGTAGCTGGCCGACCACGGCGCTTTCAGCCAGACATCCGACCAGTAGCCGTCATCCGGCGCGCGTTTCGGCTTGATCTTGATACCGGCTTTTGCCGCGTGTTCGGCATACAGCACCGTTGTATCGACCGCACCGGCATAGAGGCCGTCAGATGCAATCAACTCGACTTCCAACCCTTCCATACCGGCCTGCTTCAAATGCCACTTCGCTTTTTCCGGATCGTAGGCGCGTTGTGGCAGATCGGCATTGTAGAAGCGGTTGGCCGGGCTGATCGGGTGATCGTTGCCGAGCGACCCACGACCGCGCAGAACCTTGCGCAGCACTTCTTCACGATCCAGGGAGAGTTTCAGCGCCATCCGAACATCTTTGTTTGTGTACGGTGCCAGGTCACCCCTCATCGGGAAGGTGTAGTGCTGTGTCGATACTGTGTCTTCGACCGTGATCCCCGGCTTCTTGGCCAACAGATCCGCTGTCTTGGCTTCGATGTCGCCGGAAATATCGAGCGCATCCGTAACCAGCGCATTGGTTCGCGCTGTTGCATCGGCAATCACCAGAACTTCTGCACTGTCGACATGCGCCTTGCCATCGATGAAGTAGTTCGGGTTGCGCTTGTACTTTGCGCTTACGCCCGGTTCGAAGCTTTCGATCGAATAGGCGCCGGCGCCAACGCCGCTGAGGTCAACGTCATCGCCCTTGGCCGGCATGATCGACAGCGACGAGGCGCTGAGACCGAACGGAAAATCCGCATTGCCTTCGCTAAGGGTGAAGACAACGGTGTCTTTGCCGTCGGCCTTCATATCCGTGATCGTGTCCGCAAAGGATTTCATCGCAGACTTCGAGTTTTCACCCTGGTGACGACGAAGCGAATGAATGACGTCGGTCGAATCGACGGTTTTGCCATTGTGGAATTCGACGCCCTTGCGAAGCTTGAATATCCATTTGTCGGGTGTGCCGTCTGCCTCGAAGCTTTCCGCCAGCAGGGGTTCAAGCTGCCCGTTCGCGTTCACTTCGGTGAGCTGCGTGTATGCAGTATACCACATCAGGTTTACGAAACCGCTGCTGAGCGTTGCCGGATCGGTACTGTCTGTTGTGGAGCCCTGAACGGAACCGACGCGCATATGGCCACCTTTCTGAGGGGCTTCCGCTTTCGCTTCTTCCGATAACAGGCCGGCTGGAACGGCAGCCAGAGCGCCAATTGCGGCGGCTCTCTGGATAAAGGTGCGGCGACCGATGCGGCCTTCCGCAAACTGTTTCTGAAGTTTTTCAAATGATGACATTAAGCTCTCCCGTGTTCATGTCATTAGCCGCCAGTCGGGCGGGAATCTCTGTTCTTCACGTCCCTGCTTCAACCGTTTCAGTGTTGACTTTCTATTCTGTGATCACACTATTTTTTGCACCGAAACAGAAGCAAAACTGCGAATAAACAGAAAAAACAATGTGTTAACCCACCCAGTGTGCGATCACAATTTTGATAATAACACATTGAAATTCAATATGAACAAAAAATTACACAAAACGTAAAAACCCATCTGAATTGTGGGTGTATTTCAGGTGGATCGATAATCTCCTTACGTATTCCGAAAAATATAGACAAAGAAATGCGGATCGCGCAAAGTGATGGTGCAAAACATCAAAATGGGGACGGAGAAATCGTTAGCCGGACAAAGAAGAAGGTCGTTTCGACCGGACTTGGCGGAGACGCCGAGCTGTCCGGCGCGCATCGCGCACGATCGCTTTCGTCGCCTTTGGACGAATTGAACAAGAACATCGTAAAGATGCTGCAGCGCGACGGCCGTATACCTTTCAAGGAAATGGCGGATGCATTGGATGTATCCGAAGGCACGGTTCGAAACCGGGTTAACTGGATGAAGCAATCCGGCATGCTGAAGATTGTCGCGATTGCCGACCCGTCTGCGTTTCACTACCGGTCCGATGCCATGCTGGGGGTCAAGGTGGCGTCCGGTTCCTCGCCCAAAAAGGTTGCGGCACGGTTGGCCGATCTCAACGAGGTTGTTTACTCGATCTGGGTATCCGGCCGTTTTGATCTGCTGGTGGAGATCGTCACCGACACGGAGGAAGAGTTTCTGGCGTTCCTTGAGCACCAGTTTTTTGATCAGAAGGATGTGGACAGTGTCGAGGTGATGACCTGCCTGTCCATGTTCAAGAACCAGTTTTTGCTGAAGCGGGATCTCGAATAATCCGTTTGGCATTTCACGAACACGAATCATGAATTTGGGAGATAAAGAGATGATTTTGGATAATCCGCAGTCGCTGGCTGAAGCGCTTCCCGACATCGAACGCGTAAAAAAGGTCAAGGCCGATCTCGAAAAGCAGGGTGTGAAATACATCATGTCGAACTGGATTGATCTGTTCGGCCTGCCAAAAACCAAGCCGGTGCCTATTCACGATTTTGAAAAACTCTGCATGGGCAAAGGCCCGCAGTTCGCGGTGCATTCCGTTTCCTTTGTTCCGGAGCTAGGTCCGCAGGACCCGGATCAGATTCCGGTGCCCGACCTCGACAGCCTGATTGTGTGCCCCTGGGACCGCACAATCGCCTGGATGATTTCTGACCTGTGGTGGGAAGATAAGCCGTATGCGCTTTGCCCGCGCGGTAACCTGAAGCGGATCATGCGCGAAATCGGCGACAAGGGCTATATGGGCTTCGCCGGTATCGAACCTGAATTCATTGCCATGCGCTGGAAGGACGGAAAGCCGGTCAAAGCCATCGACAACGATCCAATGCCGGGTGAGGGCATTCGCCCGCGCCGCCAGGCCTTCGGATACGATGCCGAATACTCACTCGATTCCATGGCGTTTCTTGGCGAACTGATGGATTACCTGACCGAGCTGGACTGGGACCTGCACGATGTTGTCGCCGAAGGCGCCTATTCGCAGTTCGAGCTGGATTTCGGCTACACGAATATCCTGCACATGGCCGATCGACTGGTGTTCCTGCGGATTATGGTCAAGGAAGTCGCGAAGAAGCACGGCATGTTCGTGACCTTCATGCCGAAACCGACGACAGGCGACTGGCGATCCGGTGCGCATATCAATTTCTCGCTGCAAAAGACCGACGCACCGGGCGAGAACATTTTCGACAAGAACAATGACTGGTCGCCGGAAATCTTCAACGCGGTCGCAGGATTGTTGCGGCATGGCGGCGCGCTGACGGCGGTGGCCTGCTCGACAGTCAACTCCTACAACGGCCTTGTGCCGCGTGTCGGCGGTTTCGAAGGTGGTACGGTGACCTGGGCGCCAACCCACATGACCTACGGGTACAACAACCGGTCGGCCATGCTTCGGCTGCCGCAAAGCCGGTTCTGCATCGAAAACCGGGCGGCGGATATGTGCATGAACCCGTATCTGTCGCTGGCCATCACAGCGGCGGTTTGCGTCAAGGGAATTGAAGAAAACCTCGACCCCGGCGAGGCCCTGAACCTCGACTTTTACTCGCTCAGCGAAGAAGAAATCGCCAAGTCGGGCGCGCAGCGTCTGCCGCGCAACCTCATCGAAGCTGTCGAACTGCTTCGCGACGATGAAGTGGTGAAGGCGGCGATGGGGCCGCAGATGCACAATTCCTTCATCCAGTACAAGGTCGATGAATGGGAACGCTATCACCAGACCACGACAGACTGGGAAGTCACGGAATACCTGCGGCTTTATTGATCGGAAGGATCAACCGGGATGTCTCAAAGGCAAGTATGCGCAATTCTGGGACTGGGGGTGGCCGGTTCGCATCTGGCGGATGCGCTTCGCGGCCATCATTCCCCGGAAAGCCTTGGTCTGGTCGGGTTCGATCCGGCGCTGGCCGATGCATCCCAGCGGCCCCGGCTTGAGCGGCTTGCGAGCGAGCAGTCGCTGGAGCTGAACGCATCGCTGGCCGATGCCGTTGCACGGGCGGATATCGTCATATCCCTCGTGCCGGGCACGGTTGCCATTTCGACCGCTGCACACTGTGCCGCGGCGATGCGGCCAGGTTCTATCTTTGTCGATATGAACTCCATCACCGGTGAAATGGTGGCTGAAATGGCCCCGGCCTTGGAAAAGGCCGGGGTCGATCTGGTTGATGGCGCGGTGCTCGGCAATTTTGAAGGCGGTGGCCGGATGCCGATCGTGCTGTGCGGCGACAAGGCGGAAGATATCAAAGCGCTACTGCCGGATGACCGGTTTCTGACAGATATCGTGCCCGGCAAGCCGGGTGATGCTTCGACCCTGAAAATGCTGCGCAGCGTCATGCTGAAGGGATTGGAGACGCTGGCGGTGGAATGTCTTGTCGCTGCCGAGGCGAAAGGGGTTGGCGATACGATCTTTGAAGTGTTCAAGGATCTGGAGCAGCCATTCATCGACAAGATGAAGGTATTGACCCGCACCCATCTGGTTCACGGCGAACGCCGGATGAAGGAAGTGCAGCGGGTGCAATCGGTTCTGGCCGGTGAGAATATCGACGGCATCATGACTGATGCCACCTACCGGTTTTTTCGCCGTACGGTCGATGCCGATGTTCGGCCGAAAGACGGCACGCTGCCGGATCTGGCTACGGCGGTGAAAACCCTGCTTGCGGTATCGACCAGACCGGAAAAGGAAGAAGACAAGCCGGGGATCGCGCCCTGCTGGATCGAAACCAAAGACCCGGACGATCCTGCGATCAAGGATGCCTATGACGAACTGCGCCGGCATAACGGCAGAGACTACAATCTCTATCGGGCAAGTTCTCTGCGGCCTGATCCGATCGTCGCGGCGGACGCGCATTACCGCACCTCTCTGCATGATGAACGGAACTCTCTACCCCAGTCTGTGCTGGAAATGGCATCGACTCAGGCTGCAATTCTAGCAGAGTGCCACTATGCGACCCAGAATCACGGCCGGAATTTCATCCGGCTGTGCGGTGACGACGAAGTCGCCAAGGAAAGATTTCAGGCCATGCTTCGGCATGACTGGGAGAACAGTCTGTTCGACGAGCGTGAACAGGCCTTGTTGAAACATGGCGAAAAACTCGCCCTGCGACCCGACTTGATGAGAGAGGACGATATTGTCCGGCTTCGTAACGCTGGCCTCAAGGATGTTGAAATTCTTGAGGCGACCCAGGCCATGGCCGGGTTTGCGTATTGGAGCCGGTACATAAACGGGCTCGGCATCAAGTTGGCTGACGAGCAGATCGGAAGAGAAGGAATCTGATACGTATTTGTCGCAGGAGATGAAAAATGGCACGCCGTACAAGCAGGCGCAGAGACAGGCAGACACCGGAACAGAATATTGAGTTCAACCGTTCGCTGAGACTGACGTTGTACTCCGGCGAAGAGTTGGAGCGTCTGGCAGAGGCCTGTTTCACCATCATGAACGATGTCGGTCTGCGGGTCGTCGATCTGGCCGCCCGCAAGCTGCTGCTTTCGACCGGGCAGGCGAAAGAAGGCATCGAAGATTTCATTCACTACGAACCGGATCTTGTTAAGCGGGCGCTGGAAACCGTGCCGGGCAAGGTCGAACTTTACACGCGCGAAGGAAAACTGTCGGTTTCGACAGACGCCAATTCCCATGCCTTCGTGCCGGGGCATAACTGCGTCAACATCTATGACCACAGAACAGGCGAGCACCGGGATTGCCACCTTGCCGATATCGCCAATACCGGCAAGGTGATTGAAGCCCTGCCGAACATACATGCGGCGGCATCAATGGGTTTTCCGCGCGATGTGAAGCCGGAAGAAGAAGCGGTCGGCACCGTCAGAACCCTTGCCGCCAACACTGTGAAACCGATTGTATTTACCGGTCAGGATGAGGTGCTTGTCGAAGAGATTTGGACCTTTCTGGCGGAACAGGTTGGCGGCTGGGATAATCTGGCGGAAAAGCCCTATGGGCTTGATCTGACCGGACCGCTGTCGCCGCTCAAGCTTGGCGAGGAAACCTGCCGCCGGGTGATGTTCGAGGCCGAGCGGCACTTACCTACCGTCTGCTATCCAGCCCTGTTTCCCGGCATGTCGGGCCCCATCACGGTTTCCGGCGCGGTGGTTCAGTCGGTTGTCGAAACTTTGGGTGGGCTGGTGCTGAACCAGCTTGTCAGGCCGGGCGCGCCGATCATGTCCGGCACATCTGTGCTACCGATGGATCTGCGACAGGCGAATCTGGCCTATGGCAGCCCTGAATACGCCTTGTCGGGTCTTGGCATGTCGGAATTGCTGCGACATCTCGGTGTGCCAAGCTGGCTTGGCGGCGGCTGTTCTGACAGCCACGTCTTTGACGGTCAGGCGGCGGCAGAAGCCGCAGCGACTTTGACGGCGGCATCCCTTGGGCCGTCGGCCTTCATCCATAATCTCGGTTTCCTAAGTGGTGGCCGAACCGGGTCGCTGGAAATGCTGGTGCATTGCGATGAAGTTGCCGGCTGGATCGGCCGTTTCTCAACTGGAGCCGGTGCCTCAATCGAGGATATCGGGGTCGAGGTGGTGAAACGGGCGGCGGTCGACAACGCCTATCTGACGGATGAACACACGCGCAGCCGGTACATGGGCGAAGTCTGGTTGCCGACGCTTTTCCAGCGCAACGACCTGAAAGCGTGGCAGAATGACGGCGCCAATGATCTCACGGCGCGCATCCGCGAAAAACTGTTCGAGATACTAGGCGATTAGGAGAAAGCTCATGCCGGTTTATGGACCTATATCGTGGGATATCGATTTCGATTCACCCGGCATTCGGCATGACCGGCTGAAGCTGCTGCATTCGGACGATGCGAATGCCTATGCCGAGATGCAGATACCTGTATCGGTCCTGAAGAACGGCGATGGGCCGACTGTGCTACTGACCGCGGGCAATCACGGCAATGAATATGAAGGGCAGATGATTCTTCGCAATCTTCTGGCGTCGATCGTGCTTGAAAAGCTCAATGGGCGTCTGATCGTCCTGCCGGCCTTCAACGCACCGGCGGTGCGGGCGAACCAGAGGGTTTCGCCGCTGGATGGCGGCAATCTCAACCGGGCTTTTCCGGGTGCGCCGGATCAAGGACCGACGAAGGCCATTGCCGGAGTTGTTACAAACCATCTGCTGCCGATGGCGGACTGGGCGATGGATTTTCATTCCGGCGACCGCTCCAGCCAGTTTCTCCTGAGCGGTTTTCTATGTTCCTGCGCCGATATCGCGATGCATGAAAGGAATGTGGAATTCGCGTCGGTGTTTGCTGCCCCCTATACCTTTGTCGTGGACGGAACGGGCTGGCAGATTGGATACGACCCACAGGCCCACAATCAGGGTGTTCCATTGATCTCTACAGAGTTGGGCGGGGGTGGCGGCGTGACCGCCGTTTCGGTGGAAACCGGCCGCCGCGGTCTGCGCCGGGTATTGCACTGGCTGGAGGTCTATCCGGACGAGGCGCCAGCCGAACCGACTCCGGAAACGAAATGGCTGAAATTCTGGGGGCTCGACGCCAACATCCCCAGTCCGACGGACGGGCTTTTCGAACCGCTTGTTTCTTTCGGCGACCGTGTTTCGGCCGGGCAGCCGGCGGCGCGGGTGCATCTGACATGGCGTCCCGGGAAATTCGAGACCGTAACCTTCCCGCATGATGGCACGGTCGCAGTGATGCGGCGCTATGCCGCTGTTCGCGCCGGCGACTACCTGTTCAGCGTAACGCCGGAAGTGGGCCGTAAAACTGTGCTCGCAATGGCCGGCTAGACGCCGATGTCGCGTCTGGTCTCGAAGGTTTCCGGTGTTGCGCCATATCTGGAAAGCAGCGCCTGAAAGTCCGGTTCCCGCAGCAGCGTCAGCGCACCGTCTTTCCAGAACGGGTTCCCATCGAAGCTGGTCGTGTGATCCATGACATGCCAGGAAATCTCGCCCGGTGCATAGTCCGCTCCGCTGTGGAAATGCACATCGCGCGGGCTGGCGAACACAACGCCGTGCCAGCGCACCGGATCGTCGGACGGGTCAGCGGCGTAGAAGGTTCTGGGATTAACGCCGGCATGCCACGAATGAATGTTGCGGATATCGACGCCGAGTGCTTTTTCCACCATTTCGTAGTGTCGCCAAAGCTTGCCGACAGTCTCGCCGTCGCCCTCAAAATCGATCAGGCGCCCATCCTTGACGATGGCTGTGACCGGAGTGGCCAACCGGCAGACCTCCGGATCATAGACATGGGTGTTGGTGCCGGTAACCCAGCGCTGCAAAACAATTTTCCCCGACATTTCGTCGCACAGGATCGGGCGATGCACAGTAACCGGAAACAGGTTCAGCGTGAAGTTGAGGCTATCGGTTTTCGGCGCGTCCATCGGGGTGCTTGGCCCGCGCAGGTCGGTTCCGGCCGGGCAGGTGATGTGATATTCCGACGTGGCATCCAGCCGCTGCTGCACCATGCCCAGCATATCCATGAACAGGGCATGCGGGGTGGTTGCGAAATCTGACCCCAGGGCCTCGATATCGAAAGCATAGGCAATGGTTTTGCTGCCGTTGCCCGGTAACGGCCGAAACCGCATCTGGTCGCCAATACGATTGAAAAATATCGTGTGGTCGACATGCTCCATGGCGGCGGCGAGGGCAGGGGGAACATCATCGGGCCCGGCGATGCGCTGGGTTTCCATATGCAAAACATCTGCGCCCATGTCTCGTGCAAGCGCCATCGTCAGCTTCGGGCCGGCGGCATCGAAATATCCGAACGAAGGATCTTCTGTGACCATCAGTACCCGGTCGCCCGGCTTCAGACCGACACAGTTTTCCAGCAGATTGCGTGCGCCCCGCGCAGCCTCTGTTTCAGTGTCGGTTCGTGCGAGTACGGCCATGGCGTCGCCTCCGCTGATTCCGGTTGATTCGGTCAATTTGACTGCCGATTATTCTGGATTGTCCGGTCCTGCGGTGCAATAAAAACTGTGATCACACGGTGGTTTCGGATGGATGTTATGGATTATGAAATCTTTTCGCTTGGCGATGTGACCCTGCAATCCGGCACGGTGTTGCGTGACGCGAAACTGGCTTACACTACGCACGGAACGTTGAATGCGGCGGGCGACAACGCCGTTCTGATGCCGACATTCTACACTGGTACCAATACGCGGAATGAAGGATTTTTCGGGCCGGGCCGGGCGCTCGATCCTGCGCGGCATTTCATTGTTTCGGTGAATCTGTTCGGTAACGGCCGCTCTTCGTCGCCCAGCAACACACCGCCGCCGCACGATGGTCCGCGCTTTCCGACTATCACCTATTTCGACAACGTGGCCTGTCAGCACAGGTTGCTGACCGAACATCTCGGCGTTTCGTCGCTGGCGCTGGTGGTCGGCTGGTCAATGGCGGCAGCGCAATCGTTTCAGTGGGGTGCGCAATATCCTGACATGGTAAAGGCGATCCTGCCGTTCTGCGGATCGGCAAAGACCTCACCGCACAATTTTGTTTTTCTGGAAGGCGTGAAGGCTGCGCTGATGGCAGATGCTGCTTTCAAGAACGGCGACTATAAGGAACAGCCGGAAAAAGGTCTGAAGGCGTTTGGCGTGGTCTATGCCGGATGGGCGTTTTCGCAGACATTCTATCGAGAAGGCCTGTACAAAAAGGCCGGATTCGAAACGGTCGACGCGCTGCTGAAAGACTGGGAAGACGATCACTATCAGAACTGGGATGCCAACAATCTGCTGGCGAAATTGTGGACCTGGCAGCGCGGCGACATCAGCGCGAACGAGATTTACGGTGGAGATATCAAGAGAGCGCTCGGTGCGATCAGGGCGAAAGCAATTGTCATGCCCTGCAAGCAGGATCTGTATTTCCCGCCAGAAGACAATGAAATCGAAGTTGGGCATATGCCGAATGCGGAATTACGTGTCTACGATTCTCCGTTCGGCCACTGCGCGCCCAGCCCTGGCAACGACGCCGGGTTCACGGCGGCACTCGACCGGGCAATAGCAGAACTTCTGGCGTGATCAGCCGCCGACGCCGTCCAGCACCAGTTCCTGGAACCGGCGAACGGAATCCTCCCAGTGCGGTGAGAGCACACCGCCGTCTGCTGCGCAGGACGCCATGCGGCCCTGCTGCAGACGCTCGCAGATATCATGATCTTCCTTGTGAACGTCCCACCACAAAGACTGCAATCGTGCGACGGCGTCCGGTCCGGGATTTGTGCCGGTCGTTGAATAGATCACCCTCTGCTGCTTCGTCTGGCCTGCGCCGGCCGGTATGTTCAGATGCACGCCGAGTTGATCAGGGAAATACCGGCCCAGCACGAAGTTCGGAAACAGGGTCAGATACTGTGAGCTGACTGCCAGCGTGTTGCGGCCTTCGGCTTTACCACCCGTCTCGGCAACATCAACCGCGCTGCCGAGGCAAATCCCGTCGCAGACCGTGTGATGGTCCGTCAGCGGCTGGTCGGTTGTGGTGCGATGCACGTACTGGACATGATACGGCTCAATGAAGTTTTCCATCAGCGCCTTCCAATTGGTCGGCACCACGCCGAAATCCAGCGTCGCGAGCGGGATCAACCCGTCGAGGTCGATATCGACCAATCTTCGGGCAAGCGGCTGCACATGATCGTCGATCGGGGGCGCATCGCCGCTGAGATTGACGAAAATCCAGTCATGCCAGACTGCCGTCCTGACCGGGTGAAGACTGTGGGCGGATTTGTCGAGCGCCGGCGGATCGTGATCGTTCGGACCGCCGAAATGTGGTGTCGACCGCAAGCCGCCGTCCAGCCCGTAAGCCCAGGCGTGGTACGGGCAGGTCAATACCTTGCCGGCCTTTTGCGGGCGGTCGACAAGTTTCAGGCAGCGGTGGCGACAGACATTCAGGAAGCCTTTGACCGATCCGTTGATCTGGCGAACCAGGATGACCGGCTGACCGGCGACGTCGGTCGGGAGAACCCAGCCGGCCTCGGGTATGGCGTGCAGAAAGCCGGCGAAAACCCAGCTGTTCTTGAGCAGGCTCTCGCATTCGCGGCCATAAAAGGCATCATCGATATAGGCTGCCGCCGGCAGGCCGCGCGGGATCGCGGTTACTGCCTTGAAATCGGAAAAGGCGTCGCCAGCAGTCATGGGCGGTTTTCCTGTGCCGGGTGTCAGGTCCCGAGCGGTTGCAGCAGTTCCACTTTATAGCCGTCCGGGTCTTCCACGAAGGCGATGACCCGCGTGCCGTTTTTCATCGGGCCGGCCGGCCGCGTGATATTGGCGCCCGCAGCGGCAAGGTCTTCGCAAGCCTTGTAGACGTCCGGCACTTCCAGCGCGACATGGCCCCAGCCGTTGCCCTTGTCGTACGACTCCTTCTGGTCCCAGTTGCAGGTCAGCTCGATCGCCGGGTGAGTCTCCTCCGGGCCGTAGCCGACAAAGGTATTGGTGAACCGGCCTTCCGGGTATTCGGCTGATCGAAGAACCTTCATCCCCAGGATGCGGCAATAAAAGTCAATCGACTTGTCGAGGTCGGTAACCCGCATCATCGTATGGGCAAGGCGATATTCAGTCATAGTTTTCCTCCAGTCTGGTCTTTACTCTCGGACTATTCGGCCGCCACATCGGGTGACGGACCTTTAATTGGCGCATTCCGTTTGCTCATGTGCAGGGCGTAAATCTTTTCGACAGCCGGCCGGGCCATCATTCTGTCAACATGCTGTTTGATGACCGGGTAATCCTCCATCGGGCCGGGGTATATTTCAGGCCAGATGGCCTGCAGAGCCAGCAGAAAATCCAGCACCGTGATTTGCTCGCCAAAGAAGAATGGCCCGTCGCCGATTGCGTCTGACACTGTCGACAGAATCTTGGCGAGCCTCACCCTGGATGCCGCCTTGAACCGTTCCTGCGTTTCGTCATCGGCGAAGTAGACTTCCGGGTGGAATTGCACCATGACATCCGGCTGCAACGTCGTTCCCAGATAGTAGTACCATTGCAGAAAGCGGCCGCGCCGGGGGTCGCCGACCGGAATCTGGTAAGCGCCGTCGCCGTGCTTCTCGGCAAGGTAGAGGGCGATCGCGCCGGTCTCGAAAACCGGCCCCTCCGGTGTCATTAACGCCGGTACCCGCGCATGCGGCGATACCTTCAGAAAGTCGGCATCCGGCGTATCGGTAAAGATGCCGACCCAGCGACAATCATAATCCAGTTGCAGTTCTTCCATCAGGCAATGAACGGTCATCGCGTAGGAATTGGGGTAGGTGTAGAGCGTGTACATTCAGCTTCCTGCTATGACTTGGCATAGCATAGTCAGAGACTTGGCGAATCGTGTCAACAAACTGTGATCACGAAATATGGTTGTGTTTTCCGTACTTCTAACATGTTGATTTGCATCAAAGATCGAGTCTAGTTTTCAAGAGGGTTGTGTTTTCCATCATGCACCTTAAAAGAAAAATGTGATCACAATTCACACGCACTGTTATAAACTGGCTTCTGGTCAGGATTCGGCGCGGGAAAATCGGGGGAAGACATGGCGAAAGCCATACCGGCGATAGAGCGAAAACCGCCAACGCTTCAAAAGGAAGAACCGCTAAACGAGCAGGTGTACCAGCGGCTGAAATGGGCGCTGACCGTCGGCGACTATGCGCCGGGCGCCACTCTTTCCATCAGGAAGATCGCCGCTGAACTGAACATCAGCATGATGCCGGTGCGAGAAGCGCTAAAGCGGCTGGTTTCCGAACGTGCGCTTGTTTCATCCGCCAACCGGTCCTTCCGGGTCGATACGCTTGCACCGAAGCGCATATCCGATTTGTTCTTCGTGCGGTCCAGCCTTGAAAGCACAGCAACCCTGCTTGCCGCGCCCCTGCTGACGGCGGCGCAGGTGAACAGGCTGGAAGAACTCGCCGATCAGATGGACGAGGATGTCGACCGCGGCGATATGCGATCCTATATCTGCCGCAACTACAGCTTTCATTTCACGATTTATACGGCGTCGATGAATGCAGAGCTGGTGGCGATAATCGAAAGCCTCTGGATGCAGACAGGGCCTTATCTGCGGGCCGGCGTCAGCCGCACCGGCATGAGCATGGACTGGCGGCAGAAGCACCGGCAGATCGCCGATGCCCTGCGTGCGCGGGACACAGGTCTTGCCCGTGAGCTGATCGAGCTTGATATCAACTGGGGCACCAAAGTCTTCGGGTCTGAAATCAACTAGGGCTGCCCTTGTTGCCCGACACCGGGTCTAGCTTTTCACTCGCGATCCGTCCGGGTCGAAGAAATGCGGCGACGTGATTTCTACTTGAACGCTTGCATCTGCGACCGGCGATACCGCCCAGACTGTTTCGCCAATCCGGCTGTGCCCGTCTGTAACAAGCGCCAGCGCAATTGATTCGCCCAGGGTCGGGCTTTTGATGCATGCGGTGCTGTGGCCTTGTGTGTCCTGAGGCGTGCCGGTCCATTTCTTCGCAGTAATCTGTGCGCCGTAAGGAATTTCGGACTTTCCGTCTTTCGCTTTCAGGCCGACAAGCTGCCGCCGGCCCGGCGCAGTGAAGGCCGGGCGCTGCAACAGTGCTTTGCCGATGAAGTCCTTTTTCGCCGAAACCATGCGGCCCAGGCCAACATCCGCCGCCGTCGTACGGCCATCAATTTCCGTTCCGACTGAAATGTGCCCTTTTTCGATCCGCAAAATATCCAGCGCTTCCAGGCCGTACGGCATCAGGCTGTATGACGCGCCCTGCTGTTCGAGCAGATTCCAGAGAGCGGGCGCGTATTCGGCCGGTATGTTGATTTCAAAACCCAGCTCGCCGCTGAAACTGACCCGGAAAATCCGCACCGGCATGCCGTCGATTGTGCCTTCCTGCATCGAAGACGGTGGAAACGCATCCGGACTGCAATCGATATCGTCGGTCAGCGCCTGCACGAGACCGCGCGCTTTCGGTCCGGCGATGGCGATGCTGGCCCAGGCGTCGGTCACCGATGTCAGTGATACCCTCAGGTCCGACCAATGCGCCTGCCGCAGGTTTTCCAGATGCATCCAGGCCTCGCCGGCCCGGGCGGTAGTGGTGGTGATCAGGTAGTGGTTATCGCCCAGCCGCGTCACCGTGCCGTCATCGAACAGAATGCCGTCTTCGCGCAGCATCAGGCTGTAGCGCACGCGGCCGGTCTTCAGTGTCGCCAGATTGTTGCAATACACCCGTTCGAGGAAGGTAAGGGCGTCCGGCCCCTGAACGTCGATCTTGCCGAGTGACGACATGTCGACCATGCCGACATTTTTTCGTGTGTTCCGTACCTCGCGGTCAATTGCCGCAGCCATGCTTTCGCCGGCCTTCGGGTAATAGCGTGGATAAAGCCAGGCGCCGGATTCGAGAAAAACGACGCCTGCTCTCGTACAGCTTGCATGGAATGGCGTGCGTCTTGTCGGGCCGACAAGCTTGCCGCGGTTGTCGCCGGCCACCGCGCCCATGCTCACCGGAGAAAAAGGCGGCCTGAAGGTGGTGTGGCCTATCTCCGACGGCGAAACGCCGGTAATCGCCGCAACCGTTCTGATGGCGTTGACGTTACTGGTCTTGCCCTGGTCCGTCCCCATACCTGTCGTTGTGTAGCGCTTGACGTGTTCGATGGAGATGTAGCCTTCGCCGAGCGCGAGCGACAGATCGGCGCAGGTAACGTCATTCTGCAGATCGACGAACGCCTTCTGTTTTGCGCTGAGAATCTTTTTGACCGGCAGGGCCGCAGACCCGTCGGTATCGACGGACTCGCTGCAATTGACGGAAAACGCATGATTTCCGGGATCTTTGAATCCGAGGCGCAACACGGCATCCCTGCCGGCGCGCCAGCCATCCGCCAGGCATTGCTGCAGGCTGAATGTGCCGGCTGCCGCTCCGATGACGGCCATCGGCTCTGACGCATCGACGGGAAGGTGCGCGCCGATGGTCTCGTCGAAGCGCAGGTTACCCTGCCGCTGTGAATACAGTTGCAGCCCGGGCGTCCAGCCGCCGGCGACGCAGATTGTATCGCAGTCGATGTGCCGGGCGCCGGAAGCGGTTTCGATATCGATACCGGTAACCCGCTTGCTGCCATTCGTGCCGGTGACGAATGCACCTGCATGAACAGAAACCGACCCGGCCTTAGCCTTGATGGCTTCGCTGTGCTGGCTGCGAATATCGATTATGCCGGCGACCTTCACGCCGGCACGTTCCAGATCTGCAACGGCGTCATAACCGGAATCGTTATTGGTAACGATCACAGCGCGGTTGCCGGGCCGAACACCGAATTCACGCACATACCGGCGGACCGCAGAGGCCAACATCACGCCCGGCACGTCATTGCCGGGAAACACGATGGGGCGTTCGATGGCGCCGCCTGCCAACACGATCCGTTTCGGCCGAACCTTCCAGAGCCGGCGATCTTTCCAGCCGAACCGTTGTTCCAGCAGTACATGGTTATCGTCCCCGATGGCGAAAGCCGTTGTATCGGAAAGCCGGTCGACATTGGTCAGGTTGTCCAGTGCGCCGGCAGCGGTGATCACCCAATCTGTGGCGGCGCTGTCTTCTATCCGTGCATCCAGCCAGGCCAGTGTGCCACCCGGTTTCGCGCGGTCGTCACACAACATGACCCGCGCACCGGCCTGCGCTGCACTGGAAGCTGCGGCGAGACCGGCCGGACCGCCGCCGATCACCAGAACATCGCAATGAGCATGACGGTGATCGTAGGTCGCTTCATCCGGTCCCTCTGGCGGTGACCCCAGACCGGCGGCATGACGGATGAAGTATTCGTAGGTTTTCCAGGCTTTGGCCGGCCACATGAAGGTCTTGTAGTAAAAGCCGGCGCCAATAACGCGCGATACAAGCCCGGTGGCCGCACCGATATCATGTTCCACACTGGGCCAGCAGTTCTGTGATTTGGCGGTCATGCCATTTGTCAGGTAAACCTCGGTGGCGCGCAGGTTCGGTCTGGCCTCGATGCTTTTGCCGACCGTAACCAACGCATTCGGTTCTTCCGTGCCGGCCGAATAAACGCCGCGCGGCCGATGGTACTTGAAGCTGCGGCCAATCAGATCCACGCCGTTAGCGATCAGCGCGGCAGCCAGGGTATCGCCTTCGTATCCGGTATAGGCTTTTCCGTTGAAGGTGAATCGCAACGGTGTCGACCGGTCATTCGATCCCGACTCCGGCAGCCGGTTTGGCTGGTGTGCTTTATTCATGGTCTGGGCCTGCCTGAATGCCGGCATCGGTAGCGCCACTAATTGCGTGCGTCACGGTATCGCGATCCACCCGCAACCACCGCTCGCAACCGAACTGATGATACCAGAATTCCCGATGCTTTCCCTTCCGGTTGGCGCGGGAGTGCACATAAGTCTGCCAGTCGGCCTGCGTGGCAGTGCCATCAAGCGGCGGCATAGACCTTTGTGCATCGCCACCATAGCTGAATTCGCTTTCATCGCGAGGACCGCACCAGGGGCAGGGAATCAACAACATTACAAAATACCTGTCGTTTAGTGGGCGTGGGGATACGGACCGGCGCCTGCATCATCGAGCAGGGCGCCCGTTTCAAACCGGTCCAGCGTGAACGGAGCCAGCAGCGGGTGCGGCGTATTCTTGGCAATTGTATCGGCCAGGGTCCAGCCTGCTGCAGGGGTCGCCTTGAAGCCCGAATAGCTCCAGCCGACATCGAGAAACAGGTTGTCTGTCTCTGTCTTGCCCATGAT
Organism: uncultured Flavobacteriaceae bacterium; assembly: GCA_964352715.1. Taxonomy (GTDB): domain Bacteria; phylum Pseudomonadota; class Alphaproteobacteria; order UBA8366; family Aestuariispiraceae; genus JAVKBW01. Next base: position 38,186 of record CAYGSU010000016.1, read on the forward strand.
CGCATTGCCGTCGATGGGTGTGTCGACAATGCCGCCCCATTGCCGCATCAGGCGAAGCTTGGACAGAAACGGAAACATCGCGATGCATCGGGCCGTTGCTTCTTCAATGCGCGAAAAACTGCCTCGGCTGGCATAGGAATTATAGGCTTCTGTTGTGCCGCCGATGACGATTTCGCCCTTGTCCGTCTGGCTGAGATAGCAGAATGGAAACACATTGAAGGACACGACCGTATCGAGAACCGGTTTCAGTGGCTCTGTCAAAAAGGCCTGGATTGCAATTGATTCCAGCGGAAGCTCGATACCGGCCAACCGTGCGACCACGCTGGAATGGCCGGCCGTGGCTATCGCCACCGAGCCCGCCGTAAACTCTCCATCGGGTGTGATCACACTTGATATTTTGTTGCCGTCGCGGCGAAACCCGGTGACTTCCGTCTGTTCAAGAATATCAACACCCAGCGCACTGGCAGCGCGGGCGAAACCCCAGGCAACCGCATCATGGCGAACCGTACCACCGCGTTCCTGAACCAGCGCCCCGGCGATGGGGTAGCGCATGTCGTTTTCAAGGTTTATCTGCGGCACCCGCTTCTGCAGCTCCTCCCGATTGAGGACTTTTGCATCGACGCCGCGCAGGCGCATCGCATTCGCCCGAGCGGTATACATTTCCAGATCACCGTCGCTATGTGCCAGATCGACATAGCCGCGTTGTGAAACCATCAGATTGTAGTTCAGATCCTGGCTCAGGCCTTCCCATAGTTTCAGGGAAAACTCCTTGAACCGTCCGCTTGCTTCCAGAAAATAGTCGGACCGGACAATCGTTGTGTTGCGGCCGGTATTGCCGCCGCCGATCCAGCCTTTTTCGATCACCAGAACGTTCTTGATGTTGTGGTTCTTCGCAAGATAGTAGGCCGTGGCAAGGCCGTGACCGCCACCGCCGACAATCACCACGTCATATGACTTGCGCGTTGCGCCTTTCCGCCAGGCGGGGGGCCATGCAGGCGCAGGCGATACCGCCTTTGTCAGCAGGTTTGCCAGCGAATACCGTTTGCCGCGCAGATAGTCGGTTTTCATGGGTGGAAGACTCTCTGGCCAGCAGCTTTGCAATCTAGGATGATGATATTCAGTATAGAAAACCAGCTTGTCAAATCTGTGATCACAGTAAATGCTTGGCTGGTTATCTAGGGTAAATATTGCTTGGATTGAAAGTGCGACGCAACCGATGAAACAGGCTGGCAATGAAGTTTCTTTGGACGGGGTTGATACCGATGCCGGTGCGCGAAACCTGCTGCAGACCTGTATCGGCGTAAAGCCGGGCGACTCCGTTCTGCTGGTCGGTGAAAACGGACCGAAGGCTTTCTTCGATCCGGCGATCTGCGACCTGATCGCCGACAGTGTTTGGGCGATGGATGCAGAGGCGGAAATTTTCATCGCGCCGGAAATCGATGGACCCGATGATTTCCCCGCTGACCTGTCCGATCTGATAGCACAGAAGGATCATACGATCTTTCTTTCGCGGATCGGTGATCAGGTGCGCTTTTCGGATATGAGCGGCGGCGGAAGCAAGACGATGTGCTATTTGCGCGACGCAGATTACCTCGGCGATGCCTATTCGCGTGTTCCCTATGGGGTGTTTGCGGAAGTTCTGCCGTTGCTGATGGCGGAATTCGACGTTGTCGAGACCATCACCCTTCGGTGTCCGAAGGGGACGGACCTGACAATCGACATGCAGGGCATCCGGCCCGATTTCGATGACGGGAAGGGACCGGCGACCGACTTCACGGTCAAACTGTTTCCAATTCTTATTTATCCGCCGATTACATGTTCGGGGATGACAGGACGTATCGCGCTTGGCGACTGGCTGATGTCGACATCGACAACGCTTTATGACGACAGTCTGATGACCCTGACATCACCGTTAATCGCAACGGTCGAATCAGGCCGGATTGTCAGGATCGACGGTGACCGTGACGAGGTACAACGGGTAGAACGCCATCTGCTGAATCTTGCCGGCAATGACGCCGATGCCGCCTTCAAGCTCAATTCCTGGCATACCGGCATATATCCGCGAACCTTCTATCGTGGCGACCCGGCGGAAAATATCGAAAGCTGGGCCGATATCGTTTTCGGCAACCCGCGCTATACGCATATCCATATGTGCGGTGCAGACCCGGGCCATGTCGCCCTGTCCCTTTTCGATACACACATCGAGTTTGATGGCGTTCCGTTCTGGAAGGACGGCGATTTCAAGTTTTTGCAGCGGCCTGAATGTCAGGCCCTTCTTGATAAATACAATTGTCCTGCAAAGGCGTTCGAAACCTGCCGCGAAATCGGTATCTGACGCCCGCTGTCAGGCGCCGGCGGCCATATCGATGGTTGGTTCGATTTCAACGAGAAATTCTTTGCGCGCAAGGCATGGAACGCCGATCCATGTCGCACAGGGCAGGTTGTCACCGAAGACTTCCGTTAACCCCCGTGTAACGGCCTTGGTGTCGTGGATACTGTCCTGACGAATGTAAATCCGAAGCGCGACAACATGGTGCAGTCCGGCATCGGCATATCCCAGAGCGGTTTCGATATTGCGCAGGCTCTGAACGACCTGCCGGTAAAGATCGCCCTCACCGACAATTTCTCGATCCGCATTCCACGCGACCTGACCGGAAAGGTGGATGGCCGGCTTTTCTCCGCCGACAACAACCATCTGGCTGAAACCGGCGGGAACGCTGTCAAAAAGTTCAGGCGGGTTGATGCGGGTGACCGACATTGGAAACTCCGAGCAAATGGTTTGTCCCGGAGAGGATAGTCTAGCCACTCATGAAGGTTTTCAAGGCGGCGATGAGTTTTTCCATTTCATCGTCCAGCCCCATGGTAAACCGAAGCTTGTTCTTGAAATCATCCAGAGCAAACTTCCGGCCGACAATCCCCTTTGTATGCAGAAACGCATCAGCTTCGGCGGCTGTTTTTCCGGCCGTTTCGGGAAATTGCGTCAGAACGAAATTCGTCTGGCTGGGATAGGCCTTGATGCCGACCTCTGAACAGGCTGCCGAAAACCGGTCGATCCATTTTCTGTTATGTTCGAGAACCTTTTTCGAATGATCGCGATCCTGTGCGGCGGCGATTCCGGCCGCCTGGGCTGCAACGTTGACCGGGAAGGAGGGGCCGATACGTTCCATCAGATCGACGATTTCATGCGGGGCATAGCACCAGCCGAGCCGCAGACCTGCCAGCCCGAAAAGTTTCGAGAAAGTGCGGGTCACCACCACATTGTCATATTCGCCAACCATTTTTGTGGCGCTTTCGTAGTCGGATGCGTTGGCGTATTCGTCATAGGCGGCGTCGATGATCAGCAGAATGTCGTTCCGCAGACCGTTCCGCAGCCGGCGGATTTCTGACCCCGGCAGATAAGTGCCGCTCGGGTTGTCGGGGTTGGCGACGATGACGATCTTCGTTCGTTTGGTAACGCAGGCGAGGATGTTGTCGACGCTGTGTTTGAAATCGTCGTCAGCGGCGGCGACCGGTTTGGAACCTGCACGAATGGCATAGATCGGAAACTGCATATAGGCGTGTTCCGAATGAATGACCTCGTCGCCGGGACCGGAATAGCTGTTGATCAGGCGCAGCAGGATTTCGTCGGAGCCGGGGCTGAAAGTGATTTTCTTCGGGTCGAGGTTAAACAGATCGGCCAGAGCATTCGGCAGGACTTCAAGGCCCAGTTCAGGATACCGATGGGAATCCGCCAGGGCGTCTTTTGCTGCTTCAAGCGCGGCCGGGCTTGGGCCAAGCGGCGACTCGTTTGACGATAGCTTGATGATGCGGTCGAAGCCGGGCAGGCGGGAGATGCCCACCATGTAAAAGCCAATGTCATCAAGGCCGGGCCGGGCGAGAATCCCGGAAGTCACGCTTTTATCCATAGGTACCCCGTAAAGAACATGTTTTTTAAACTGTGATCACAGTTATACTATCGGTCGTTTTGCAAAATGAGTCAATGAAAGTGGAATATCAAAATGCCAAAAAAGCCAAAGGTCGTGTTTCTTGAACGGTCCGCCTTCAGTGTCGAGATCGACCCGGTGAACATGAGTTCGATCTGCGACTGGACCGAGTATGATGTCACGTCACCGGATCAGGTTGCGGAAAGACTATCCGGCGCAACAGCGGCGCTGGTTGTGGGGTTGCCGGTCGGCCCGGCCATGCTCGATGGTGTTGAAGATCTGAAACTGCTGTCCGTCTGTTCGACAGGCATTGACCATATCGACGTCGACCATTGCTCTTCCCGTGGCATTGAGGTGCTGGGCGTACGGTCCTACGGTACCCGTGCGGTTGCCGAACATGCGATGGCGTTGCTGCTGTCGCTGAAGCGTAACCTGCCGGCGTATCAGGCGGATGTCCGGGCCGGGAAATGGCAGAACTCTGACGATTACTGCCTGACAACCTATCCGGTTGAAGATCTCCACGGGTTGCGTCTTGGCCTGATCGGCGCCGGTGAAATCGGCAACGCTTTTGCGAAAATGGCAGAGGCCTTCGGGATGAAGATCGTAAGGGCCGAGCGCAGGGGAGCTGAAACAGTACGCGACGGGTATACCGATTTCGATACCGTGCTGAGAACTTGCGATGTCATCAGCTTGCATTGCCCGCTCACGGCGGAAAACCGGGGCATGCTGGGCGCAGAGGAATTCGCCGCGATGGAACGTCGACCGGTCCTGATCAACACCGCTCGAGGCGCGCTCACGGACGAAGTGGCGCTCGTCGAAGCAATCCGGTCGGGACAGATACAGGCGGCTGGTCTGGATGTCGCGAGCAGCGAACCGATTTCAGCCGATAACCCTTTGCTGTCGATGGTTGACGATCATCGGCTGCTGCTGACTCCGCACATGGCGTGGTCAAGCCAGCAGGCGCAACAGCGCTTGTATGAGCTGGGTGTGCAAAACATAGAAAAATTTCTTCGCGGGCCGGCAGCCAATTGACAAACTGTGATCACAGTTTTAGAGGTGGCAATGCGAGGCCGCTTTTTCGGTGCGGCGCGCACCGTCAGTGATTAGTTCATGGAGATCCGAAAATGAACGCGGTCGTACGAGATATCCTGGGCCATCAGGGATACGATGCCTTTGTCGGGGGCGGTCAGGTGAAAGCCGGTTTGCCCGCTGCTGCCTATACCAGCCAGGAATTTTTCGATCTTGAGATGCGGACCGTGTTCGCGAAGGGATGGACGTTTGTCGGCTTTGCGCACGAAGTTGCCGGGCCGGGCGACATCATGCCGACCCGCGCCGGCGCCGCGCCGTTGATTCTGGTGCGCGACAAGATGGGCGCGCTTCAGGCGTTTCACAATATTTGCCGGCATCGCGGCTGCCAGCTGGTCACCGGGCCGGCGAAGAAGAAAAAGGCAATCGTGTGTCCGTATCATGCGTGGAGCTACGATCTGGACGGCAGTCTGCGTCGGGCCTCCAATTTCGGCGGCGATCAGATCCATACAGCAGAAGGGTTTGATCCGGGCGATTTTGGGCTGCTGCCGGTGCGAACCGCCGTGTGGCATGACTGGGTATTCGTCAATGTCGACGGACACGCGCAGGATTTCGACAGCTTCATCGAACCGATCGCCAGGCAGGTCGCCCATATCGATCTTGATGACATGACGCCGATCATCAGCATGGACAGCGGTTATGTGAACGCAAACTGGAAGTTCGTATGTGAAAACTATATTGAACCGTATCACGTGCCGGTCGCGCATCCGGAAACGGCGGCGGGCCAGCCGCTGCGCGACCATTACATGGTCATGGACGGGCATATGGTCGGCTGTGCCATCGATGTGCAGGAATCGGCGGCTGACAAAGCCAAGACCGACCGCAGCGTCTTCCTTGATTTCAATGCACAGTACCTTCTGTGTTTCCCCAATTTCCTGTTTTTTCTGTATTACGGCGCGACCACACAGGTTATCGCCATGCTGAATACACCGCTGGCGCCGGACAGGAACCATCAGCGTCGGGTGATCTATCAGCCGAAGGGCGCGCCGATCACGGACGTCGAAAGAGAAGCGTGGCGGCAGTTGAACGCCGATGTGGTTCGGGAGGACTGGGACATGCTGGAAAATCTTCAGGCCGGGCGAAGCTCACCGGCAATGACAAACAACGGGGGCGTGTTCTCGCCGGTCTGGGAGGCCAGTGAACGGGCGTTTCAGGAACTCATCCTGAACGCGGTGGAACAGGGGTAGCGTCGGCCGCAACGCTAATCGGCCGCCGTTGCCTGATCCTGCTTGTTTGGCTCATTGGACGCGGCATCGATTTCGACCCCGTGCTCGATCAGCATGGTTTGAATGTCGGTCGGCGGTGGAACATCCGTTACCAAAGTAGTGATGTTGTCCGGCGGGCCGATGCGGATCGGCGCGCGGCGGCCGAACTTGCTGCCGTCTGCCGCGACGATGGACTGGTCTGCGCGGGTCAGGATTTCCCGCGAAAACTCCGCTTCCTCCATATCATGCAGCATGAACCCGTTGGCCGCGTCTATCGCCGCAGCGGACAACACAGCGTATTTCACATGAAACTGCCGCACATAGGCAATGGCTTCCTTGCCGAACGCGCCCGCGTCATGTGATCGAAGCTCGCCGCCGGCCAGAAATACGCGGTTCTTGTTTCGGGTCGCCAGGGTCTGGGCGACCGCGACCGAGTTGGTGACGATGAAAAGGTCGTGATGGCCACGCAGGGCCTGTGCCACATACGCGGTTGTCGATCCGATATCCAGAATCAGGGAATCGCCATGATCGATTCGTTCGGCCAGATGGGCGGCGACCCGGCGTTTTGCGTCGGTGTTGAGGTTCATCCGCTGCGTGAAGGTGGCTTCCTGTGCGGCGTCGGGAAGATAGACCCCGCCATGGACCTTCCGCACCAACCCGTTTTCGGACAGCTTCTTGATGTTGCGGCGGATGGTTTCCTCGGAAACGTCCAGACGCCGGGCGAGGTCCTGAATCCGGCAGGAACCGAGCAACCGAAGCTCGTCCATGATTTCCATTTCACGGTGTGTCGCGTGCATGATTCCCCACCTGATCGCTTTTTTTGGATATTGGTCGTTATTCCTGACGATAAACACATTAATCCACATATTCTCCCGAAAAAACCACAAATATTCTGAATCATGTTGACAGATGTGGCTTTTCTTTTGGAAGCTGTTTGCATTCGATTTGAACGTGAAAGTCGATTGCGGTGCCTGAATGCGCCGGTAAAGAAACACACAAAACAGGATAGTCTTGAACAGAAGGGGGCTTGATATGCGAAACCCGAAATTTCTAGGGGCTTTGCTTGGTATGGCTGTCGGTCTCGGCGTTGCCGGAACTGCGGTCGCAGACGTTGAATCCAAGGATCCGATCAAACTGACGCTGCACGATTGGACCGGACAGCTTATTACCACGAAGATCATGGGCAGCGTTCTCAAGAAAGCCGGTTACAATGTCGAATATGTGCAGGCGGATTACATCGCCCAGTTTGCCGGCCTGAAGACCGGTGATCTGCACGTTGCGATGGAGATGTGGGAAACCACGGGCCGTGAAGCCATGGATGAGGCAACGGCGACCGGCAAGGTTGAGAACCTAGGCGAAACCGGCATGCAGGCAATCGAGGAATGGTGGTATCCGTCCTACATGAAGGAAGTTTGCCCGGGCCTGCCGGACTGGGAAGCCCTGAACGATTGCGCGGAAGCCTTTTCGACACCCGAAACCGCACCGAAGGGTCGGTATCTTGGCGGCCCGGTTACCTGGGGCGGCTTCGATGACGAACGGGCGGAAGCGCTGGATCTGGACTTTGAAGTGGTTCACGCCGGTACGGACGCCGCGTTGTTCGCAGAGCTTGAATCCGCTTATCAGCGCAAGGCACCGGTTTTACTGTGGGTCTACGCGCCACATTGGGCACCGATCAAGTTCGACGGTGAATGGGTCAAATTCCCGGCCTATACCGCCGAGTGCTACGACGACCCGTCCTGGGGCATCAATCCCGATATGGCCTATGACTGCGGCAAGCCGCGCGGCCCGATCTGGAAGGTCTCCTGGGCCGGTGTGAAAGACAAGTGGCCAGGTGCCCATTCGGCCATCAAGGCATTCAACATCACCAATGACGAGATGGGCGCCATGGTTGCGGCGGTCGATCTCGACGGCAAGGACCTGGATGGGGTTGTCGCTGACTGGGTCTCGAAAAACGAAAGCGTCTGGAAGGCCTGGGTCGGCCAGTAACAACAGGCAGTTCGCTGGTCGGGCCTTAATATCACGGCCCGGCCAGTGCCTTCCGGCGGTTTTCACAAACCTTCTTCATACAGTTTAGGCACTAAAACGGATATCGTGGCGTTTTCCGCCAATGGTATGTCTATGGGGGCATGATGCAGGAAAGGCCGGTCAAACTTACTTGCCGTAACGTCTGGAAACTTTTCGGCGAAAACGGCGAACGCCTGATCGCGGAAACCGGCGGTAACCCCAGTCCCGAACAGATTGCCGACGCCGGACTGATCGGTGCGGTTCGCGCCGCGTCCGTTGACGTGCGGCAGGGCGAGATTTTCGTCATCATGGGATTGTCCGGATCGGGCAAGTCGACCCTGGTGCGCTGCATGTCCAGGCTGATTGAGCCGACTGCAGGTGAAATCGTGCTCGACGGGCGCGACCTTCTGCAGGCCGATGAAGCGGAGCTCATCGATATCCGGCGCCACAAGATGGGCATGGTGTTTCAGCATTTCGCACTGCTGCCGCATCTGACCGTATTGCAGAACGTCGCCTTTCCGCTCGACGTGCAAGGCGTTTCCCGCGCCGAACGGGAAGCGGCCGCCCGCAAGGTTATCGATCTTGTCGGGCTGACCGGCCGGGAAGATTATTTCCCAAGGGAACTGTCCGGTGGCCAGCAGCAACGGGTCGGCATTGCGCGGTCGCTGGCTGTCGAACCTGAACTGTGGTTTCTCGACGAACCGTTTTCCGCGCTCGATCCGTTGATCCGCAGGGAAATGCAGGACGAGTTTCTGCGACTGCAAAGCATGCTGCACAAGACCATCGTGTTCATCACGCACGATTTCGACGAAGCCATCCGGCTGGCCGACCGCATCGCCATCATGAAGGACGGCGAGGTCATTCAGATCGCCTCGCCGGAAGACCTGGTGATGGCGCCGGCATCGGACTATGTGGCTGAATTCACGAAACATGTGCCAAGGGCGAAGGTGCTGACCGCGCGCTCGGTAATGGACAGCACGGCATCGACCGAAGGGCTTACGGAAACCGTGCCGGAAAATGCCCGTATCGAGGATATTGCCGACAGGGTTGAATCCTCAGACCACGCTTTTGCCGTCGTCGACGCCGACGGTAACAGAATAGGCGCCATCGGCCGACAGGCGATTGTCGATGTGCTGATCGGCCGGACGGTCAATCGATGATTCGGATCGGGCAATTTTCGCTGTCCCGGCAGACCGGCCTGTGGCTGGTGCTGCTGGTGGCGACGTTTGTCCTCGCCTCTTTCAGCAAGGAGCTTGCTGCCGCACTCGATGCGAAGTGGATGGTGAAACTGCCGCGCAGCCTGCATTTCATCATCAAGGACGATATCAGCGCCGCGATGGACTGGCTTGTGGAAGATGCAAGCTTCGGCCTGTTTACCTTTACGCAATTGACCCGTGGCATCGCCTGGATTGTGGAACAGCCGTACGATTTCATGCGCGCGCTGCTGACAGAAGGGTTCCTGCGTGGTCAGGGTGATGAAGCGGTTGAAATTCTGCCCTCGCTGAGCTGGATCGCTGTTATCGCCATCGTCGTAGCGATGGGGCACTACGCCAGAAGCTGGAAGCTCGCGGTTTTTGTCGGCCTGTGTTTCTTCTATCTGGCAGCTTTCGGCCAGTGGGAAAGCGCCATGATCACGCTGGCGTCGATTGCGATAGCTGTCCCGTTCGGAATCGTAGGCGGCCTGCTTCTGGGTATTGCCGGTTACCGATGGCCGACTTTTAACCGGATTCTTACGCCGGTGCTTGATCTGATGCAGACCGTGCCGGTCTTTGCCTATCTTGTGCCGATCCTGTTCCTGTTCGGGTTCGGGCCGGTAGCAGCCCTTGTGGCGACGGTTATCTATGCAATGCCGCCGATGGTGCGGGTAACAACACTGGCGCTGCAGAGCGTACCGGATGAAATAAAGGAATTCGGCCGCATGGTCGGCTGCACGCGTCGCCAGATGACGTGGCGCGTGCTGGTGCCCTCTTCGGTCTCCAGTCTGATGGTTGGTGTGAACCAGGTGATCATGCTGTCGCTGAACATGGTCATTATTGCATCGATGATCGGGGCGGGTGGCCTTGGCTACGACGTGCTGACAGCCCTGCGCCGGCTCGATATCGGTGGCGGTCTGGAATCCGGTGTGGCCATCGTGGTGTTGGCCATTGCGCTGGACCGTTTGAGCCAGGCATTTTCCAGGCGCAGTCCAGCCGCCTCCGGTGCGCCGTCGAAATCAGGGCTGAAGCGGCATCCGTGGTTGCTTACCTGTCTGGCGGTGGTGCTGGGAACCTCCCTTGTCGGCCTGCTGGTACCGGCGGTGCAGACTTATCCTGAATCCGCACAGCTCACGACCGGCCTGTTCTGGGAAGAGGCGGTGAAGTGGATCAATATCAATTTCTTCGATCAGCTTGAGGCGGTGAAAAGTGTGCTGCTGATCAATTTCATGATCCCGGTAAAACGCTTTCTGATCGCGCTGCCCTGGCCCTGGGTACTGTTTCTGGTCACGCTGGCAGGCTGGCAACTGGGCCGTACCCGGCTTGCCCTGCTGTGTTTCAGCCTGACGTTTTTCATTCTGGCAAGCGGCCTTTGGGAAAAGGCAATGGTAACGGTTTATCTGTGTGGCGTATCGGTCATTATCGCCAGTCTGATCGGCATTCCCCTCGGTGTTCTGTCAGCGCAGAACGAGCGTGCGAACCGCGTGGTGCAGGGCTTTATCGATACGTTGCAGACACTGCCCAGCTTTGTTTACCTGATCCCTGTTGTAATGCTTTTCCGGGTCGGTGATTTTTCGGCGATGATCGCCGTTGTTCTCTACGCGCTTGCCCCTGCGGTAAGGTATGCCGCGCATGGCGTTCGGTCGATTGATCCGCAATTGATCGAGGCCGGCATTGTCTCCGGCTGCACGAAACGGCAGTTGCTGACCCGCATCAAGCTTCCGCTGGCGCTGCCTGAAATCATGCTCGGGATCAACCAGACAATCATGCTGGCGTTGTCGATGCTGGTCATCACCGCGTTGGTCGGAACGAGAGATCTGGGGCAGGAGGTCTACATCGCGTTGACCAAGGCAGATACCGGACGGGGAATCGTTGCAGGACTTTCGGTGGCGTTTATCGCGATCATTGCTGACCGGCTGATTGCAGCGGGGACCATTCGCGCGAAAAGACGGCTCGGCCTGATCGGATGATAAAAGTGAGGAGACGGTAATATGACCGATGCAAGAACCAAGGCTGCAGGCCTGTCCTGCTGGACCGGCAAGGTTGATCCGCAACCGCTTGGTGGTGGCATTACCAATGTCAATTTCGTGGTCGAGGATGCCGGGCGTAAATTCGTCGTCCGCGTGGGCAACGACATCCCGGTTCATCAGGTGATGCGGTTCAACGAGCTGAATGCCAGCCGGGCCGCGGAAGCCAGCCTGATATCCCCGGCCGTCCGGCATCATGAACCCGGCGCGCTGGTCATCGATTTCATCGACGGCAAGACCCTGGGGGAAGAGGATGTGCGCCATCCCGATATGCTGCCGCGCATCTTGCCGCTTCTGAAACAGTGCCACACCAGCATTCCGCAGCGCCTGCGCGGTCCGGTGCTGATTTTCTGGGTGTTTCATGTGATCAGGGATTACGGCTGGACGCTGGAAGAGGGCGGCAGCCATCACCTTTCCAAACTTTCGGACTTGAAGCAGGCAGCAAGCGATCTGGAACAGGCCGTGGGCAAGATCGATCTTGTCTTCGGGCACAACGATCTGCTGCCGGCGAACTTCATCGATGACGGCGAGCGCATCTGGCTGATCGACTGGGACTATGCGGGTTTCAACTCACCCCTGTTTGATCTCGGCGGTCTGGCATCCAACAACGGCCTCGACCCGCAGCAGGAAGAATGGATGCTGGAATCCTATTTTGAAAAGGCGCCGGATGATACGCTCCGCCGTTCCTACGCGGCGATGAAATGCGCGTCGCTGCTACGCGAAACGATGTGGAGCATGGTGTCGGAAATCTATTCCGACCTGGATTTTGACTACAGCGCCTACACCGCCGAAAACCTGTCACGGTTTGAAACGGCCTACCGCACCTTCAAAGAGGATTTTTAGTCGATCATGAGCGATTTACCAACAACTGCAAAAGCTGTGATCATCGGCGGCGGTATCGTCGGGTGTTCGACGGCCTATCATCTGGGCAAGCTGGGCTGGACCGATACGGTTCTGCTGGAAAAGCACAAGCTGACATCGGGCAGCACCTTCCATGCTGCCGGTCTGGTCGGCCAGTTGCGCACCAGCGCGAACATCACACAGTTGCTCGGCAACTCGGTGGCGCTGTACCGCGACCTTGAAAGTGAAACCGGTCTTGCCACCGGCTGGAAAATGAATGGCGGTCTTCGCCTGGCCTGCAATGAAGAGCGCTGGACCGAGGTAAAGCGGCAGGCGACGACGGCGCATTCCTTCGGCCTTGAAATGGAACTGCTGACACCGTCCGAAGCATGCGACCTATGGCCGTTGATGCAGGTCGACGATGTTGTCGGTGCGGCTTTCCTGCCGACTGACGGTCAGGCCAATCCATCCGATATTACACAAGCGCTGGCTCGTGGCGCACGAACGGCCGGCGTCAAGATCAGGGAAGAGACGATTGTACAGTCCATCGATGTTCGCGACGGGCGCATACATGGCGTGCAGACCGATAAAGGTTTTATAGAATGCGAAATCGTCATTTGTTGCGCCGGCCAGTGGTCGCGCGCCCTGTCCGCGACTGTCGGGGTTAATGTACCACTGGTTTCCGTTCAGCATCAGTACATGGTGACGGAGAAGATAGACGGCGTTAAACCCAATCTGCCGACATTGCGCGATCCCGACCGATTGATCTATTTCAAAGAGGAAGTCGGCGGTCTGGTGATGGGCGGGTACGAGCCGAACCCGATCCCCTGGGCGGTCGATGGTATTCCTGACGGGTTCAACTTCTCGCTTCTGGATAACGATTTCGATCATTTCGAGCAGCTTATGGAACTGGCGCTCGGCCGCTGCCCGGCGCTGGAAACCGCCGGCATCAAGCAGATGATCAACGGGCCGGAAAGCTTCACACCAGATGGTAACTTCATTCTGGGTCAGGCGCCTGAACTGAAAAACTACTATGTCGGCGCCGGTTTCAATGCGTTCGGCATCGCGTCCGGTGGCGGGGCGGGGCAGGCGCTGGCGGAATGGGTCGCAAAGGGTGAACAGCCTTACGACCTCTGGTCCGTCGATATCAGGCGTTTCGGCCGGCCGCATTTCGATACCGACTGGGTGCGCACCCGCACGCTGGAAGCCTATGGCAAGCACTACACGATTGCCTGGCCATCGGAAGAACATTCCAGCGGGCGGCCCTGCCGTCGCTCACCGCTGTATGATCGGCTGGCGACAGTTGGCGCGTGTTTCGGCGAAAAACTGGGCTGGGAACGGCCGAACTGGTTCGCCGATCTCGATGCCGGTGAAAAACCGAAGGACGAATACAGCTTCGAACGACCAAACTGGTTCGGCCCGGTCGGGCGCGAGCACAAGGCGGTTCGGGAGGCAGCCGGCCTGTTCGACCAGTCGAGCTTTGCAAAATATGTGGTGCAGGGACCGGATGCACTGTCTGCGCTGGAATGGATCTGCGCCAATCGTATCGACAAACCGATTGGCAGCCTGACCTATACCCAGATGCTGAACGATCACGGTGGCATCGAATGCGATTTGACCGTGGTGAGAACCGGCCATGACCGGTTTTACATCGTAACCGGCACCGGCTTTGCGACGCATGACATGGACTGGATCAAACGGCAGATGCCGGAAGGCGCGCGGGCTGAGATTGTCGATGTCACTTCAGCCAATGCCGTTCTGTCGTTGTTCGGGCCGAACGCCCGGACCATCCTGGAATCTGTTACCCGCGATGATGTTTCCAACGAAGGCTTCCGGTTCGCGACAGCGAAGGAAATCGGCATTGTCGGGTGTCCGGCGCTGGCCTTGCGTGTCACCTATGTCGGCGAACTTGGCTGGGAACTGCATATCCCGACCGAATACGCCATTTCGGTCTACGACGCGTTGATGAAAGCGGGCGAACCGCACGGTCTGCATCTGGCGGGTTACCGGTCTATCGAAACCCTGCGGCTCGAAAAAGGATATCGCGCCTGGGGGTCTGATATCGGGCCGGACCATACGCCGGTCGAAGCGGGCATGGCCTGGGCAGTCAAAACCAAATCGAACATCGACTTCAAGGGAAGGGCGGCGATCGAAGCACAGCTTTCCGGCGGTGTTAAGAAGCGCCTCGCCTGTTTCACGGTCGATGATGCGAACCAGACCTTGCTTGGCCGTGAAACCATCTATCGGAACGGTAAACGCGTCGGCTGGCTGACCAGCGGCGGCTTCGGACATACGGAAGGCAAACCCATCGGCTACGGCTATGTGCGCAATCCTGATGGTGTCGATGACGATTATCTGACAAGCGGGACTTATGAACTGGACATTGCGATGCAGCGAGTACCAGCCAAACTGCACATGAAAGCTTTGTACGACCCTGCTAACGAAAAAATCCGCAGCTAGGATTATATTGTAGTGTTACCGGGAGGCTTGATGGACCCCGACTCGACAATAGCCAGACTTGAGAAAAGCCTGCCCCAGACAGGGCGGCTAGACTGGATCGGTCTGCGCCCGGCACGGAACGCTGACATGACGATTGCCGAAACCGCGAACTTGACGGTTGCCGACGGCCTTGTCGGCGATCGGGGCGTCAGCGTCAAACGGGCGGTGACGTTGATTCAGGCGGAACATCTGTCGGTGATCGCGGCTTTGCTTGGCAAGAACCACCCGATCCATCCGCAGCTGCTGCGGCGCAATCTGGTCGTCTCCGGAATCAATCTGCTGGCGTTGCGCCGCCGCCGGTTCCGCATCGGTTCGGTGTTGCTGGAAGGCACGGCGCCCTGTGCCCCGTGTTCGAAGATGGAAGCGACACTCGGACCGGGCGGCTGGAACGCAATGCGCGGTCATGGCGGCATTTATGCGGCCGTGGTGGAAGACGGTGAGATCACTGTCGGTGATCCGGTGCAGGTCGAACCCTGACCGGTTTGCCGCGCTAACCCCGCATGCGCTCCGCTTTCGGATCGAATAACGCTTCCGATATCATCGTTGCGTTGCGCATCTCACCCAGAATTTCGATCTGCACCTTGCGGCCATCTTCGATCAGCCCGACCGGCAGAAAGCCGATGGCGACCGATTTCTGCACATAATGCGCATAGCCACCCGACGTCACGAAGCCGACAACCTCGTCATCGACCCAGATCGGCTCGTCACCCCAGACATCCGCGTCTTTGGCATCGACCACGAAGGTGCAAAGCCGGCGCGCCGGCCCTTCTGCTTTCTCTTTGGCGGCGGCTTCCTTGCCAATGAAACCCACCGGCTTGTTGTAGGAAACGAAGCGGTCCAGCCCGGTTTCGACGGGCATGTAGTCCGGCTTGAATTCCCGCAGCCACGACCCGAAGGATTTTTCCAGCCGCAGACTCATCATTGCCCGCATACCGAACGGACGCAGGCCGAGATCCTTGCCGACCTCCATCAGCGTTTTATACAGGCTGGCCTGCTGGCGGATCGGCACGTAGATCTCGTAGCCCAGATCGCCGGTATAGGTGACACGCTGAATATAGGCGTCGCACAGGCCGACTTCCATGAAGCGACCGGTCATGAAAGGAAACGCTTCCCTGGAAACATCGCCACGCGCGACGCGCGACAGCAGGTCTCTCGCCTTCGGGCCAGCGATCTGGAAGCCGACGATATCCAGCGAGACATTCTCGATGGAAACCGAGCCGTCTTCCGGCAGATGCTGTTCCAGCCAGCGCATGTGGAACGCCTGCGCGCTGTAGGAACCGGTAAGGCGGAAGGTCTGTTCGTCGGTGCGGGCGATGGTCCAGTCGCCGATGATCTTGCCGTTGCGGCTCAGCATCGGTGACAGCGACAACCGGCCGACCTTCGGTATCCGCCCTGCCATGATCCGGTCGAGCCACGCTTCCGCACCGGGGCCTGATACAATGAATTTCTCGAAGTTGTGCACCTCGTTGATGCCGACGGCGGTGCGGACGGCATTGCATTCCTCCGCCACGGTCTTGAAGGCGTTCGACCGTCGAAAACTCGGTATCTCGAACGGTTCTTCGCCTTCCGCCGCGAAGTAGTTCACATGCTCCAGGCCGTAACCCTGGCCGAACACGGCATTGTGCTTCTTCCACAATTCATAGGCCGGTGTCGTGTCGAGCGGTCGGCCGGCTGGCAGTTCCTCGTTCGGATAGGAAACGGCGAACCGCCGCTGATAGTTTTCCGTCACCTTGATGCGGGTATAGGCGCGGCTGCAATAGCTGCCGAACCGGGCAACATCCATTGCGAAGACATCGCGTGAGGGTTCGCCTTCCACCATCCATTCAGCGAGGGTAAGGCCAACACCGCCGCCCTGGCTGAACCCGGCCATCACGCCACAGGCTGACCAGTAGTTTCGCAGGCCCTGAACCGGGCCGACCAGCGGGTTGCCGTCGGGCGCGAAGGTGAAGGGCCCGTTGATGACCCGCTTGATACCGGCCTTGCCCAGCACCGGGTAGCGCTTGTAGGCGTATTCCAGTGGTTCGGCGAGCCGTTCCAGTTTGTCCGGCAGCAATTCGTGGCCAAAATCCCACGGTGTGCCATCGACTGCCCAGGGGTCGCAGGCCTGTTCGTAGATGCCGATGACAAGGCCTTTGCCTTCCTGGCGCAGATAGCTTTCGCCGGTCGGGTCCATCACATGTGGCAGTTCGGTTTCGCGTTCGTAGACTTCCGGAATGTCGTCGGTAACCAGATACTGGTGTTCCATCGGATGCAACGGCAGGAAAACGCCCGCCATTGCGCCGACCTCGCGCGCCCACAGGCCGGCGGCATTGACCACATGTTCGGCGTTCACGACGCCTTCCGAAGTATCGAGATCCCAGCTTCTGTCGGGTTTCGGGGTGAGGGCGTTAACCATCGTGCGAAGCTGGATTTCCGCCCCTTGCTGCCGGGCGGCCTTGGCGTAGGCGTGTGTCGTGCCGGAGGGGTCCAGATGGCCGTCCAGCGGATCGTACAACGCGCCGATAACGCCGTCTGTGTTTGTGATTGGCGAGAGTTTGGCGATTTCTTCCGGCCCGACGATTTCCGTATCGAGCCCCATATAGCGGTGTTTCGCCCGTTCCGCCTTGAGATAGTCCATCCGCTCCGGCGTCGTCGCCAGCGTTACCCCGCCGACATGATGCAGGCCGCAGGACTGGCCGGAAATTTTTTCAAGTTCGCGGTATAGCTGGATCGTATAGCCCTGCAGGGCCGCCATATTGGTATCGGCGTTCAGGGTGTGAAACCCGCCGGCGGCGTGCCAGGTCGATCCGGATGTCAGTTCCGACCGTTCGATCAGCAGAACGTCTTTCCAGCCCAGTTTTGTCAGATGATACAGGACGGAACAGCCGACCACCCCACCGCCAATAACGGCTACACGCACATGCGATTTCATAACCCTGTCCCCCGGATGCTAGACGATCTTCCGATCTGATTTCCGGTGAGAATGGGAAAGCCTGAACCGATTGTCACGCGAAACATTGGTCAGTGCTGCGCTGAAAAACAAACGGCGGAACCGGCTATTCAACAGGGGCAAGACGGGATGCCGGTTTCAGTTCGCCGGCCCGTTCAAGGATCGGGTAGACGACGGCGGTCAGGTGGCTGTTGATGCGTTTCAGATCACGCAAAACATCCAGATGCAGCGAGCTGGATTCAATGGATTCCGGACGGCCCGCGCCGACCCTCTGGTAGTGGTTGTCAACATACTCGCGCTCGAGTTCGCGTATCTTGACCTTGTCGCGAAGCAGTTGCCGGGCAAGGCTGATATCGCCGGAAACGAAGATGTTCAGCGACAGTTTGAAATTGCTCATGACCCGCTCATGGAAGGTTGTCAGTTCCATCAACCCTTCGTCCGAAAAGCTCATTCTTCCCTTGATCTTCTTCGAGGCCAGATCCATCAGGTTCTTGTCGATGATATCGCCGATATGCTCGAGATTGGTGGTGAAGGTCAGGATTTCGATCGCCCGTTTGCTTTCCAGCGTATCGAGTTCCGATTCCGTAATCCGCGTGACGAACAGCTTGATGGCCTCGTGCAGGCTATCGACGATATCGTCCTGCTGTTCGATTTCCTTCATCAGTTTGGCGTCATCGACTTTAAAGACGTCGATGGTGCCCTCCAGCATTTTCTCGACCTCATCGCCCATGCGCAGCGTTTCACGCGTGGCCGAGGCGAGGGCTTCCGCTGGCATGCTCAGCGTACTTTCTTCCAGGTATCTCGGCGTTCCGTTTTCGCCCTCTGCAACGCGGTCCGGGACCAGCTTCGTCACCACCTTGCTGATCGGACCGATAAAGGGCAGGAACAGAATGGCGATCGCCAGATTGAAGGCGGTGTGGAAATTGGCGATCATATGGTTGGTGCTGTCGTGGATCATCGCCAGATACGGCTGCAGCCAGGGCAGGACCGCTACCGCGATGACACAGCCTAGGCCTCGCACCAACAGGTTACCGACTGAAACCCGACGCGCTGCGGCCGGACTGCCCAGACTGATTATGACCGGGGTCAATGCGCCACCCAGATTTGCGCCGACCACAAGGGCCAGCGCGAGTTGCATGTTGATGACCTGCAGCGTGGCCATCGACATCACCAGCAGCACAATCGCAACGCTTGAATGCGCCAGCCAGGTAATGCCGGCGGCGATCAGAACGGCCAGAACCGGTTCGCTTGTCAACGGCTGCATCAGTACGGATACGGCTTCCGATTCCCGCAATGGCAGTGACGTGGCGACAATCAGTTTCAGTGACAGCAACATCAGGCCGAGGCCGATCAAGATACGCCCCAGCGCCCGCCGTTTGGATTCGTCGCTGGAAAGAAACATGAAGACGCCGACGGCGATCACCATCGGAGACAGCCAGCGGATATCGAGGGAAAAGAACTGAACGACCATCGTCGTGCCGATGTCGGCTCCCAGCATGATGGCCAGGGCGGCTGCAAGCGGTATATAGCCGCGTCCGGCCAGCGAGGATGTGATCAGGGCTGTCGCCGTACTGCTTTGAAGGACGGTGGTAAATCCGAACCCGACAGCAAGCGCGGATACCGGGTTCCCGGCGGATCGCGCCAGCGCCTTACGGATCGGCGCGCCGAAAGCACGGGTCACGCCGGTTCTTACCATCCGGATGCCCCACAGGAGCAGCGCTATGCCGCCAATCAAATTAACAAGAATTTCCATGAGATACGTATAGCGGCTGCGCACAAGTCCTGCTTGTCCGCCTGCCTATCCTCGGCTTGCATAGGGTCACGATCAGGTAGAGCCGGCAGGCACGCCGACCCTTCCAATATTACGAAAATATTACAAAAATGTTACAGTATCCAGGGATTTACAAAGTTATCCACAACTTTGCATCAATGGCTGCTACGGATGACTGCAGGGATACCGTCAACCGGCACCAAGATGATCGACGATATTCATCTCGTCGCCACCGGCCTGTAGAATCGAAAGCCACCGCTTCGCCGTGTCGATATCGTCCGGTGCGGCGTGAACGCCCGGTTCGATCTCTCCGGAAAGGACTGCCTCGACGGCGATGCTGACGGTGGTTGAAACCAGCCGCGCCATCGCCGTGTTCTTTTCGTTGCCATAGGCATCCATTACGAAAGACTTGTCGAAAACGGCCTTGCCATCCCGCTCTGCCTTCAGGTCGACGCACAGAAGCACCCGGTCGAATTCACCCTCAGACATTGAATATTTGTTCCACAGCTCGGCGCTTATTTCTTTCAGACGCTGATCTCCGGCTTCACCCTGCAGGGTTTCGACTTCCCTGAAAATGTCGGCCCAGGCCGTTGACCAGCCGCCGTAGCGCAGCGTGCCGCGAACGAACTGGCGGGTATCCCAGTCATCGCCGAACCCGTATTCGGCAAGATAGGGCAGGGAATCCCGGTTCGGATAAACCTCGAACGTTTCCGTGCCCTTTTCGAGCGTGACGTCGTAGGATTCGATGGCATCCCAGGGTCGACTGACATTGTATTCCTTGCCGTCGCGCAGGCTCTTGGAGGGCGAGCGCAATGCCTTCAGCACACCCAGCGGTGACCAGCTGAACTTGTAACAGAAGTCGTTCGGTTCCGCTGAAAGGCCGCCGCAATAGGATCGGAAGGTGTGGGCGTTCTGCGGCGAAAAAGCATCGGACTGCCGGTAGTCATCCATCAGGATATGCGCCATCAGATGGTCGATGCCCGGGTCCAGCCCGACTTCATTGACCAGGATCAGACCTTTCGATGTTGCCTCGGCGTCCAGCGCGCGCATTTCCGGCGAGATATATGAGCTGGAAACGAAATTCGCGCCCGCCGCAAGGCAGACTTTTGCAACGGCAACGTGAAAATCACCTGGCAGCATGGAAACGGCAAGGTCGCCCGGTTCCAGCGCTCCTTCAAAGGCTTCCATCGAGAAGGCCTTGATGTCGAAGTCGCCGGAAAGCCCTTTCGTTGCTTCCTGTGCCTTTTCAACGGTGCGGTTCCAGACCGTCACAGTCCGGCCGTTTTCGATCAGCCGGCGGATACCCGGAACCGAAGACAGGCCTGCGCCAAGCCAGTGAATACGTGCCATTTTCTCTCTCCCCTGAA
>CAYGSU010000017.1:0-45243 GCA_964352715.1 uncultured Flavobacteriaceae bacterium
AAAGCTTGGCATTGTTCTGCGTTCGATAAAGGTGCTTGCGTGTCCCCGCAACCAAAAATACGACGAAATATCAGCTACTTACAAAAACGCCTCGGCCTGCAAGTCGGGGCGTTTTTGCGTTCAGGGGCATTTTAGGAGCAATTGCTCCCAACGACAGCCAACGATCCTCATCAAATCCAGTCGTGGGTGCCGCGTCAGTGTTTTGCCTCGCCACTCTGCCGATATCGTTGCGCAGGAGAAATCATCGTTTGTAAATCTGTTTTATCGCATCCCCTTCACTATCTTCAGTGACGGTGTCTTTTCTCATGGCCTCCAATCGTCACAGATTTTGGGAAGGAGGAGTCTGCGACACCAGGGGCAATTCAGACCGCCAACCATCATTGACGTGCGGGCTAATCGTATAAAAGTCCGGCTTTATCTCTTGCAGCGACTGCAGACTTCGGACGCCCGGTATGCGGTCTATGGCGATGCGCACATTGTGCCGGCGTAATTGCTTGAAAAGCACAGTGCCGGCGTTCGGGTCCCGCCGAAGCATCGACTGCAGTTCCGGAAAGTCAAAGATGGCAAGCGATACCCGGGAATCAGTTAAGTTGATGTTTCCAAGGCTCGGTTTGGTAAGACGGAGTGCTGTGTACCGGCTATAGTTGCGCAGAAACCGCAATACTTCCGCGATGCGCCCGTGGTGCAAGTCTTCCGGAATTTCCCTTACGTCTATGATCAACGACTGAGCTGCCTTGCCGATCGCACTGCCTAAGATATTGTAATAGGTGCGCGCGGATTGTGGGTTGGCCAGCGTCTGAAAGTTCACGTCGATGACCGTTGCAGGCATCGTCGCTGGGTCTATCCGATACATATGCTCGAGAACAGCGCCCAGCAGCATCGCGTCGAGCTGTCCCAACAGCTTTGGCGCATTTCCGTAAACTTGCCGAAGACGTTGGGCGTCCGCCTCGCAATTGGCGTTAAATGTAGCAAGCTTAATCGGTACGCGTTTACCGTCGACCGATCGCACGTCAGTGAATTGGAGAGTAGGCCTCTCGGCGAGTGACCTGAGTAGGGATGCTGCTTTATTTCTGAGTTGAGCCGACGCATTAATGATCTTGCCTTTGATCAGATCGACAACATCAGGAATCCCGTCGATATCCTCGGCCTGAATTTCGATCTCGTACGTCGTCGATCTGACGTCGGACATGCTCGCACGAATTTCAGCATCGAGCTCGAACTCGGCCAGTTGGTCGGTCGCGTCCTCGCCAAGCAGTGCTTCGCGAATTTCCTGGCCGAGTGCCTTGGCCTTGAACCAGGCCGGTTCGTTGCTCAGCTTGGCGAAGCAGACAATGTAGTTACCTTCGGCGTCACGGCGAAACACGTCCTCTTCGGACAGGCGAAGCTTCAGTATCGAGTCAGCGATGCTGTAAGCTCTTGATGCTAGTCTCTCCCATCGGTCGCCGAGCGACAACCGGACATCTTCAAGACCAATCATCTCCAAATGCCCGGCGGTGAACTTACCGTTCGCGCCAGCGACCATAGAACGAACTTCCGCCATAGTCGATTGTTCGGGCGGTGCCTTTGCCGATTCTCTGTTCTCGATGCGCGATAGCAGCACGAGAACGCTTACGTAGTCGGAAGACGGTTGGATAACCGAGAATTTCGCGTTGAAATGGATGTTCCGGCCTGCTGCGTCCCGAGCGAGAAGGCAGGCGCACCATGGCGCGGCGGTCGTCTCGATTGCATTTTTAAACTTTTCTACCAGTTGGCCTTCCGGCAAGCCGATGTGGAACCTGCCTGTAAACTTCCCGCCTTCTATGGATCCGGCGGAGTTGCCGAGTAGTTCACATAGTTTCTGGTTTGCAACCTCGATTGTTCCCGATGCGTCGACGATGACCAGCGGCGCCTCGATCGTAGAAACAATCTCGTGAAGCTGTTGCTTCGTTCGCACGGATGCGTTGGACATTTACGTGTCCTTTCGTCTGCTCAGTTGCCTATGTGTATGTTCACTGCTGTTGATGATCGCGGCCGATACGTCCAATCGCGCATGCCGAACCTTCAATGCTGCCAGCCACTGACGGCGGTGAAGCTCCGGCAGCCTCTGCGCGTGGCATTTACCCAATCTTTCCAAGCCGATGTGAGTGAAAAACATGGCACGTTACTTCTTGTCGGCCTGGCCGGAAAAATGCGTTGGAAAGACCGCTGTTACCACGGTCCCACATCCGGGACTGCTGTCGATACGCAAGTAACCTCCATGCAGCCGCACCAGACGCTCCGCCAGCGGCAGACCCAGGCCGATGCCGCTGTGCCGACGCGTCATTGATCCATCGATCATTCGGAACGGTTGCATTGCGACTGCGATCTGGTCAGTCGTCATGCCGATACCGGTATCGGTCACCTCGAAGGCGACAGTGCCATCGTAGCCGATGGCGCCGATGCTGACCCGGCCGCCCTGCCCGGTAAACTTGATTGCGTTCGATAACAGGTTGGACAGCGCCTGCTTGAGCCTTGCCGGGTCTGCCTGGATAAGCGAGGTGTCCGAAGGCCGCACCACCAGTTCAATCTTGGCGGATTCGGCCTGCTCAGCGACTGAATGGGCACATTCTTCGACGATGGCCCGCGGCTCGACACAGCACGGCTGGAGGTCGAGCTGTCCGGCGGCAAGCTGGGACATGTCCAGGGTGGCATCGACGATCGCCCGCAGTTGCTCGCCGCCGGTGCGGACATGGTCTATATAGTCGGCGTACCGCCGATCGCCCACTGGCCCGTGCGCCTCGCACAGGATCAAATCGGCGAAGCCGATCACGGCATTGAGCGGCGTGCGCAGCTCGTGGCTCATGTTGGCCAGGAACTCGGTCTCGATCCGGCTCATGTCTTTCGCCTGGACTTGGACTGGGACCGGTATGACCGGCGGCAACTCAGTCGCGGCATCTATTGGCGGCTCGGCACCATCAGATGCACCCCGACCGATCGATATCCCGAGGGCCACAGCCGAGGTCACGTCTAGAAGCATGACACCCACCGAGACCAGTCGATGCGGCGCGAGCGCCTGCAAGCCGCCGCTGGCCGGATCGACCAGTGCGGCAGCGAGCACCGCTAGGGCTGCGGTGACTGCAGTAAGGATGATTGTCGCGCGCGTCAGCCTAGGCATCGCTGCGCTCCAAAGAGGCATTGGCGACAACGGTCAACACCCGTCCGACCACAGCGCCATGGTCGTCCCGGACACAGATGGCAAATCCGCGACGGAACCCGTCGTTGCATCCGATCTTTGCGCACATTGCCACCGCTTGCAGCATTGCGGCGCAGCGACCGGTCAGGACAACGCCCTCTTGGTCTTCGTCCGTGCCGTGTTTATCGTAGGTATGAAAGAAATAACGCTGCATAAATAATCTCCGCCAATGCTTGAGGAATTGGTATGGCGGTGCCGTGAAACAACCTTGTAAGAATACGAGGAAACGCCTATGCTTGTGCTTATCTACTGGGCTAGATTTTCTTGTGTCGGAAGAGGGTCCTGCGGTCGCTAGACGCGTCGAGAAGCATTGGCGTTTGCTACTGCAGAGGCGGCAGACCCTGATGCCGGGAGGACAAGATGTCCCGTACCGTGACGACAGCGAACAACAAGAGTGAAGCTACAGAGCGGCTACCGGACAGGCTCGATACCGGCGCGTCCTGCGAGGCTGATCAGCCGTTACGGCAGAGCGGAATTCGTGTGGTGGGCGAAGTGCCGTGGGGTTCCCATATCTGCATCTTCTACGAGACCAAGGACGATCTGCTGGATACCGCGGTGGCCTATTTCAAGGCCGGCTTGGCGAGCAACGAATTCTGTGTCTGGGCGATCTCGGAGCCGATTACCGAGGCCGATGCCAAGGCCGCGCTAAGCCGCGCCATCCGCGAACTGAAGGCGCATCTGGCAGCCGGCCGGATCGAAATCATCCACGGAACCGACTGGTATCTGCGTGGGAACGAATTTGATCTGCAACGTATCACCGGCGGGTGGAGCGAGAAGCTGCGCGGCGCGCTGGCCCGGGGCTTCGATGGCATGCGGGTTAGCGGCAACGCATTCTGGATTGAGTCCAATCACTGGCAGGCCTTCTGCGAGTATGAGCACGAACTCGACCGTTCACTTTCCGGACAACGGATGGTGGTGCTTTGCACTTACTCGCTGCAGGTCAGTCGGGCGGTCGACATGCTTGACGTGGCGCGCGCGCACAATTGCTGCACCGCCCGCCGCAACGGCGATTGGGAATTCCTTTCGACGCCGGAGTTGAAGCAGGCCAAACTGGAAATCGAACGGCTACACGGCGCGCTCGACGTTTTGTCCAATCCGTTCGAGGGACATGATCTCCTGACGCCGCGCGAGCGGGTTGCGCTGGCGCAGATCGTGCGCGGCGCCTCCAGCAAGGAAGCAGCGCGCACACTCGGCATTAGCCCACGTACTGTCGAGTTCCACAGGGCCAACGTGATGCGCAAGCTCGGCGCCAGGAACACAGCCGACCTCGTGCGCCGGGTGCTTGGCACAGCAGCGTAAGTTGCTCGGATGCGGGTACATTCGTGTCACTTGGTTTACAGATTATACCGGACACACGGGTAACAGAACGTCGCTAAGACCCAGATATCGCACGCATGCCGTTCGGCAGTGTCCGGTAAAGCTCATTGTATGGAATAGTCTTGGCCCGGCAGCGTTGGGATCGGGGCCCGCTACAGCAACAAGGGCGCCTCGCCCATCGTGCGTTCCACCGGGTATGCGAGTCTGAAGATCCACACGCCGACAAGAACGCCAAATGGAAGCGCGGTAAGCTCGCCGATCAGCACCGCTTCATCCCCATACCCGAACTTACGCGTCATCGCCCAGGCCAAAGCTGCGACGATGCCGAAAACAGTTGAGCCGACATACACGGCAGCACAGGCCGCGGTGAGGGCGCTTGAGAGCTTCCCAGCCATGATTTTCCAGAGGAATTGTTGCACAGAACACTCAGATGATAGAGAGGAATGCTTGCTACAAGATACAGTCGGCAGTACCACCGCATTATATTTTCTAATCCATGGTTCGAGATTACAGGCGCTTCGCCTGTCACTCTCTCCGCTATGGATTCATGCAAAGGCCCGGTCCGAAAGGAACGGGTCTTTTTATTTTTTCTTAAGTCTTTGATATTGAACACTTAAACCATACTGCGTCTGCGAAATAAAAATGCTGCAGTTGCGAAATGAACGAGTCGACCTAATATTAGGAATTAAATCCGTACGACTGTAACAAGGGAGAAGTCCGAATCACGCTGCGTATAGACCAAGGAATGCCCCTGTCATGGTAGCGACATTGCTGCGCATAGCGCCCTTTACGATGCTTCTGCTCAGCGTCGCTTTACTCATGCTGGGCATCGGTCTTCAGAACACCCTTCTGGGCGTCAGGGCCGGTCTCGAAAGCTTCTCGAGCATTGAAGTGGGGTGCCTGATGGCGGCCTATTTCGTCGGATTTCTGGCGGGGTCGCTGCTGGCGCCACTCTATGTTTCCCGCGTCGGCCATATCAGAACCTTCTCCGGCCTTGCCTCCCTTGCGTCCTGCGCCGCCCTGTTTCACCTCGTGATGATCGACCCGTATTCCTGGAGTTTCTTCCGGTTCATCACCGGTTTCTGCATCGCCGGCCTGTATCTTGTGGTCGAAAGCTGGCTCAACGGGCGTGCCGACAAGGACTTTCGCGGGGTCCTGCTGTCCGCTTACTTCTTCGTCAATCTCGGCGCCGTCGCGTTCGGTCAGTTGTTGCTTCAAACCGACGACCCGAAAAGTTTTGAATTGTTCGTCTTTGCCTCCGTTCTAGTATCGCTGGCAATCCTGCCGGTTGGTCTGACGCGCACAGAAGCACCGGCCGCCACGCGAACGGCCAGGTTCAGTTTTTCGACGCTGACGCGCATTTCACCCTACGCCCTGGTAGGCACGGCCATGGCGGGCATCGCGAATGGTGCGTTCTGGGGGTTGGCGCCCCTGTACGGCGTACAGATCGGCGCAGCTTCTGACGCCATTGCCGTTGCGATGACTGTCACGATCCTGGGCGGTGCGGCGCTGCAGCTACCGCTTGGCCGTCTGTCGGACATGATCGACAGGCGTATCGTCATGAGCGCCGCCAATGTGGTTCTGGCTGTTCTGGCTGCCGCCATTGCGCTCGGCCTGTATGCAAACGAAACGGTACTGCTGGTGCTTGCCTTCCTGTTTGGCGGCATGCTGCTGACGCAGTACGCTTTGTGTATCGCCCATGCGAACGATTTCGTCGCCGATGGCGGATTCGTGCAACTGGCCAGTGCGCTGCTGCTCGTGTTCGGGTCCTGCGCGGCAATCGGTCCGATTGTCGGGTCTGTCTTCATGACGCTGTTCGGGCCGAAAGCCCTGTTCTGGCTGGTCACCGCCTGCGCCTTGCTGAGCACGCTGTATGCGGTTTGGCGGATGTCTCGTCGTGACACGGCGAACGCGCCAGGTGCGCTTGATTTCGCGCCGGCGACGGCAGGCCTTTCCGGCGGCATTCTTGCCCCGAACCAGGCCGCTTTCGAAGGTGTCGGCGATGATGCGCCGATGGAGCCGCTCGCCGCGACCGGCCGAAATGAGCCGAAGTCATCGACCATATCAGGGGAAAAACAGTGAACGTTCCGACGCCGTGGGCTTCGCATCCGCGCAGATACCATTCGATTGCTGTCCTGGGGGCGGGTTCCTGGGGAACAGCCCTCGCCGCTGCGTCCACCCGCGCTGGCTGCGATGTTCACCTGTACAGCCGACGCCAGGAAACGGCGGATGATATTACCATCGACTGCCGCAATAGCGCCTATCTCGGCGACCAGGAATTGCCGGTCGGCATTCGCGCCAGCACGAACCTGAGAACTGTGCTGTCTGGCGTCGAGGCGGCGCTGCTTGTCGTACCGTCCGGTAGCGTTCGAGAAATGGCACATGCCATGGCGACTGTCATCGATGCCTCAACGCCGGTCGTCTTGTGCGCGAAAGGGGTCGAGGCGCAAACCGGCCTGCTGCTGAGCGATGTCGTGCGTGAAGAGATACCGGGCCAGCCGGTCGCCGCCCTGTCCGGCCCAACCTTCGCAGATGAAGTGGCGGCTGACCTGCCGACCACGGTCACCATTGCGTCGGAACCCGTTCCCGGTGAGCCGTTTGAATCCGGTGTCGCTGCCCGGCTGGCCTGTTCGATCAGTGCAGGTTCGTTTCGCGCCTATGTATCCGATGACCTGACAGGAGTCGAAATCGGCGGTGCTATGAAAAATGTTATCGCCATCGCCTGTGGCATTTCACGGGGGGCGGGGTTTCGCGCCAATATGACGGCGACGCTTATCACGCGCGGCCTTGTGGAGATGACCCGTCTGGCTACCGAGCTGGGTGGCCGTGCCGATACGGTCTCTGGGCTTTCCGGGCTTGGCGACCTGACGCTGACATGTTCCAGCGAACAGTCACGCAACTTGCGATTTGGCCAGCAGCTTGGCGCTGGTGCAAAACGCGAGCAGACGTTCAATGGTGAAAAGGTTGTTGTCGAGGGGGTGCAGAACGCTGTTTCCGTAACCGATCTAGCCCGCGGGCAAGGACTTGTCCTGCCGATTTGCGAGGCGGTTCGCGCCATCGTGCATGACGGAGCCGACATGGTCTCCACGCTCGGCGCGCTGTGGGCTCAGCCGATCGAGGCGGAACCGCATGACATGGACTTTACCTTCAGGCATCCCAATGCGATCGGCGCCCGCGAAAAGATCGAGGAGTTGATCGGATGACGCGCCGCAGCTCAAACCTGGCTCCGTCATTCACGCTTGCCACCGATCTCGACGGCACGTTTCTTGGCGGGTCGGCTTCCGGTCGCCGGGCGCTCTACGCCTGGATAGAAGAACACCGTGCGGCGGTCGACCTGATTTTCGTGACCGGGCGCGATCTTCCGTTTGTCGAGTCGTCCTGTGTCGATGGCATAATGCCGTGGCCGGATTATGTAATAGGCGATGTCGGCACAACCATCGCCGTGCGCGACCCGAAGACCAACCGCCTGCATCCTGATCCGGAGCTTGAGACCCCGATTGCTGCTTTGTGGGGCGATGGTATCGACCCGATCCGTGAAGCACTCGATGCAGCGCCGGGCCTTGTGCCGCAGGATGGCCCGTTCCGGTACCGGATGAGCTATCACTACGATCCGTCCCATTACGATCCGGCAATCCGACAAACCATCGAGGCGGCGGGCTTCGATTGTCTTGTTTCCGACAATCGCTTTCTGGACGTGTTGCCAAAAGGCGTCAGCAAGGGGCCTTCATTGATGCGGCTGCTTGCCCATCTGGATATGCCGGTCGACCGCGTGCTGGTGGCAGGCGACACGCTGAACGATCTTTCCCTGTTTGAAACGGGCCTGTCCGGCGTTGTTGTCGGCAATGGTGAACCGGCGCTGATCACGCAGGTCATATCCCGGAACAATGTTTATGTCTCGGACCGACATGGCGCGGCGGGCGTGCTGGATGCCATCCGCTCGCTGGGTTTTGTCGATACTGTTTTGCAAGCCGTTGAATCCGAAAAGGAGTTTCAGTCGTGAGTAACGAAAAATCCGATCTGGTGATTGTCTATCATCGTGAACCCTACGAAGAAGTCATGGAAAACGGCGTGCTGGTGCGGCGAGAGAACAAGAGCCCTAACGGAATCGTGCCGACCCTGAAAAGTTTCTTCGGTCATGTCGACCAGGGGTCCTGGATTGCCTGGAAGCAGGCGGAAGACCCCAGCGCGCCTGATTTCGAGCGCATTGTTGAAATCTCCGATGACTATGGCGACTACAGGGTTTCCCGCCTGACGCTGTCGCCGGAACAGGTCCGCAGCTTTTATCATGTGACGTCCAAGGAAGCGCTCTGGCCTGTCCTGCATGCGTTCCGTGAACGCTACAATTACGATCCCGTTGACTGGCCAACTTTCCGAGAAGTCAACTATGCCTTTGCCCAGGCGGCCGCGCAGGAAGCGAGCGACGGTGCAACGATCTGGGTGCATGACTATAATCTGTGGCTCGTGCCGGAATATCTCCGTCAGATGAAGCCCGACGCAAAAATCGGTTTCTTCCATCACACCCCGTTCCCCGGCCCTGATATCTTCAATGCTTTGCCCTGGCGCAGAGAAATCGTCAGTTCGCTGTTGCAGTGCGATGTTGTCGGATTCCATATTCCCAGGTATGCGCAAAACTTTGCTGCAGTTTGCGAAAGCATGTTCGACATCGATGCCGTCGAGCGCATCAAAGTCGAGTCTGCCGATGCTCAAATTCGTCCAGCTCTGTCCGAATTGAAGACGCCGGTCGCGCTGACCTACGAGGGCCGCCGCGTCCGCATTGTCGCAACGCCAGTGGGTATCGATGTCGATTTCGTCGAGGACCGTGTCAATTCCAGCGAAACAAATGATCTGGAAAAGCGTATCGCGGCCGAACTGGCGGGGAAACGCCTGCTGCTGTCGGTTTCGCGGACAGACTATACCAAAGGCGGTGCCGAACTGCTCAACGCCTATGAACGACTGCTCGAACGCCGCCCGGAACTGCACGGCGAGGTGCGGTTGATGCTTGTTTCGGTGTCATCGAATTCGGGCATGGCTGTATACGAACAGGTGCAGCAGGAAATCGAAGGTCTGGCAGGGCGCATCAATGCAACCTTCGCAACATTCAACTGGCAGCCCGTGCATCTGATGTCGACGCCGGTCCCGTTTCAGGAACTTGCGGCATTTTACGGACAGGCGGATGTCTGCTGGATCACGCCTTTGGCCGATGGCCTTAACCTTGTCGCCAAGGAATTCGTCGCTGCCCGCACGGATGGCGGTGGTGCGCTTGTCCTGTCGGAATTCGCCGGGGTGTCCGTCGAACTGCCGCATGCGGTTCTGTGCAATCCGTTTTCCACCCGGGCCATGGATCACGCAATCGATCAGGCGCTCGACATGCCGGAAGATGAACGCCGACAGCGGATGAGTGCAATGCGCGAAGTGGTTCGCAACCACACGATCGCGGACTGGGCGGACGATCTGCGCGCGGCAATTGCGGAACCAGCCCTTGGATTACAGGATAAAGCGCAAAAGAAGGTCGCGTGATACCGAAACACGTTAGGCTGACGATTTAGCCGGTCGGCCGGTCGACGGGTTTTCGCTGTTCCGGACGGTTTGTTCGATCCGGCTGAAATGCCTGTCCAGCAGTCCCGGCAGGAACGTCTGTACCAGTAAGGCGATCCGTTCGACCCATCCGGGATACAGCGTGCTGCGGCCGGCGAGTGCACCCTTCCATATCCAGTGCGCAACCGTTTCCGGTGTGTCGAATGTCATGCCCATCGGACCGGCCAGCTTTTCGAATGACTTTGCCGCCGGGGTTCTGGTGGCGCGCGGTGCAGCATACGTCACGCCGATCCCGTCTGCCTTCAATTCACGTCGCAGACCGTTCGACAGGCCGCGCAGGGCGTACTTGCTGGCAGAATACAGGGCGAATTGCGGAAATGCGATATCACCGAACATGGATCCGATATTGACAATCCGTCCCGCACCGGCCCGGCGCAGCAACGGAATCGCCTCGCGGATCAGGCAGGCCGGGGCCAGCACGTTGACCGCGAAAAGGTCGGTCATCGCCTGATCGTCCAGCGCCTGAAACGGGCCGACTGCAACGCGGCCGGCATTGTTGACGAGAAAATCCAGGCGCCCGAACCGGTCTTCGATCTGCGCCAGAATATTCGCGCGGTCGGACCGGTCCGTCAGGTCAGCCGGAAGCGTCAGAACCGTATTCTGCGGATCGATCATCAAGGCCGTTTCGTTCAACTTGTCGCCGCGACGGCCGACCAGCACGACGGCAAGCCCGCGCGAAGACGCCTCAATTGCAAGAGCCCGGCCGATGCCGCTGCCGGCGCCGGTAATCAACGCCACTTTCACATCATGCTGCATGGCGCTTGTCTCACGCATTTGTCAGGCTGCGGAATACATCGCCGAACAGGCGGTACATCAGGCGCGCCGTATCGATCACGAAGGGTTCCGCTTCGTGCGGCAAACCGTTGACCAGTTGTTCAAAGAACCGGACATGGTCCCTATCAAGCCCGCCATGGGACCGCAGATAGGAAAAACCGGGTGTCATGGTGTCCGCTTCCTCGACCAGGGTGGCCTTGCCGATTGAAACCGCGATTCCTTTCGCTGCGCTGTCGGCCAGGGCGACTGACATTCCTTCCAGCACATGCACCATGCCAAGCAGGGCATAAGGGCTGATCCGGTCGATGGCGTAGTAGGCATATCCGACCATAATGCGGGTTGCGGCGTTGCCGTCACCTGCCGCCACGCGATCAGGGTCACCGCCGAGCGCTGCGATGTCGTCGAGAATCCATTGTTCGTGGCCTCGCTCTTCCTCCAGGTAGTCCAGCAACGCCTTGCTGTACCGGTCGTCGCTGCTGCCGCATCGGGAAAGGGCTGCACCCATCAGCGGGCAGGTGTGGCGCACATGGTGATACGCCTGTTCCAGATAACGCAGGTAAAGCGAAAGGTCGACGCGGCCCTGGATTGCGTCCCGGATCACCGGAATCTGCTGGAACGCAGCCCGGTCTGGTGCGGTTTCTGCGACCAGCCTGTCGTAGAGAAATGGCGATGTCATGGGTGAATTTACCTTGTTGTGTCAGGTTGTGGCTTTTTCCGGCACGCTATCGGTTTCGCGTGATAAAGGTATGGTCCGCAGGCTCTGTCCGGCGATGTTCAGACAAGCCTGTTCCGGCAGCGCATAGTCGGGCAGACCGTCGAACAGGGCATGCAGGTCGTCGGCGAGCATGATGTCGGTTTTATCGGAGACCACATTCACCATGTCGGTCGCGACCTGCAGGGTGATGCAAATCGCGCGCTTCTCATTCAAGGATGCTCGCGCATTGACGATCCAGTCTGCCGACAGCGTCAGGCTTTCAATCCATTCCGGCGAAACATTACGGCCATTCGGCAGGATCATGAGACGGTCGAGCCGACCGAAGACGGTAATCCGGCCATCCGGGTCGATCCGGCCGACGTCGCCGGTGCGCCATACCCGGTCTGGTATGTCGTCACGGCCCAGATAGCCGGTCATCACGCCGGGGCTGCGGACCATAATTTGCCCGTCCTCGATCCAGACCTCCGTATTCGGCAAGGGCCGCCCGGATGGCGGCACCTCACCTGGCGCTGTCAGCGCCGAAGGTCCGACTTCAAGCGACACCACCGAACAGCACTCTGAAAGCCCGTATCCGAAACGTACCGGCAGGCCGATACGACGCGCTGTATCAAGAACCGGTGCGGATACCGGTGCGCCGCCGACGGCAACAAGCCGCAGCGAGACCGGTGGACGCCAGTTCCGGCTTTCTGCATAGGTCAGCAGGGCTTCAAGCTGTCGCGGCACCAGAATGGTGGTTGTCGGGTTCGAGGCATCCAGGGCCTCTGCCAGAACACGGCCATCACCGGTCAGGGACGCCATGATGGCGTCACCCGCAAAATCGATTTCCGCGCCTGTAACAATCGGCACGAACTGTCCGGCGATCTGTTCCAGCAGCAGCGCCGGCGGCAAGAGGCAAAGATGGCGATCACTGGGACGAGCCTGCGCGACCTCGGCAATGCCGCTTATTGCGTGGCTCAGTTGCCGGTCACCATGGCGCACACCCTTGGGCCGGCCTGTCGTACCGGACGTATAGATGATCCGCTCTGCACCGCCTTTATACGATGGCAACAGCGGATGGCGGCCAAAGGCGGAAAAGGCGATGTCATCACAGATATGTACGACATTCCTGATCCCATCAACGCGCAGATCGGCATCAGATGCGCAGACATTTATGATCATGTCTGCGCCGGCGTCTTTCACAACATGCTGTATTTGTTCGGGAGAAAAGAAAAACGGCACCGGTACGAGGCGTCTGCCGAGCAACGTGACCGCTAGGTCGGTGGCGATCCATGTCGCGCTGGGTTGCCCCGTCAATGCGATGGTCCGCGCGCTTTCCGGAATGATATCGGTAAGAAAATCGACAGCGGCCAAAACCTCGCGGTAACTGACAGTTCGGCCGTTGAGGGTTCGGATGGCGGCCCTGTCAGGTGATTTCATCGCGTGTGCCGTCAGTGAATTGAAAACACTATACATGCTGAGGTCTCGTTACCGGTGCCGGAAAGCAGGTATCGGCGGTTATTGGCCGCAGGCCGGATGCCGGGCCGGCGATGGCGCAGACCCTTGGATCGGTCGAATAGTAGCTACCCCAGAGTGTGGCATTGGCGATCCGTGCGCTGTCTGCAGCGGCCAGATCGAAAACCGGCGCCTTGATCCGTTGTAGCGCCAGACGAAGCTGCCGTGTCGCCGTGAACAGCCCCCAGGTCATCTGGCGCAGGGTAGCTTCCGCCATGATGAAATTGAGCAGTTGCAGAACATAACCGCTTCTGACCGCAGCAAGCGTGGTCACCTCAAGCACCGTGTTCCGGTCAGGCAGCAGGCCGGAAGCAACCGCTATCGCATGTTCGACGGGGTCATCGATATAGGCTTCCGAGAAGAACCCGGTAACCGCATCGCGCAGACCGGCGGCGCAGACCGGTAGCTGGTCCGAGTCAAAAACGGCCGCCATGCGGTCAGGAAAAAATTCTATCCAGGCGCCGTACCGGTCGAAATAGACCGTACGGACCATGTCTTCGACGGCGGACCGGTCGGGTTCATCGCGTGTGATGATTCTTGTCTGCATGTCGTGGCCTTGCTGCTGTGGTGCACGCTGGACCATCGCAGCCGGGGCTTACGCGTACCTTACCTGATGAAATTTCTCGGAAACGGCCGGTTTTCAGCCGTTATTGGCGAAGGCCAGCCGGAAGATCGTTCCGCCGCCCGGGCGGGCGAGAACCGAAATGTCGGCGTTGTGGGCGGTAGCAATGCGGGCGACAATTGAAAGGCCAAGGCCCGCGCCTACCGTGTTCGACCGGTCCTTTCGCCAGAACCGTGAAAACAGATGCTCCCGGTCCTCCGGCGCGATGCCGGGGCCGCGGTCCATGATGCTGACAGAAGGCGGGTTCGCCGTTACCTCAATCAGCACGTCTTCCCCCTTCGGTGTAAACCGCAAGGCGTTTTCGACAAGGTTGCGAATGGCGACTTCAAGCGCATCCGGGTCGCCCTTCACCACGACGCTCCCGGTTTCCTCAAGGGCGATCGAGCGTCCTTGTCTTAAGGCTTTTGGCGCCAGAAATTCAGCGACATGCCGGCAAACCTGCACCAGATCGGCCCGTTCATTGTGGTCGAGCCTCAGGGAATCGACCTGCGCCAGCTTCAGCAACTGGGAAACCACCCGTTCCAGATTGTCGAGGTCGAACCGCAGGTCCACCGCTTTTTCTGTATCGAGCAGCTCGAGATGGGCGCGCAACAGGGCAATCGGCGTCCGCATTTCATGTGCCGCATCGGCGGTGAATCGCCGCTGGATTCTGAACCCGTCTTCCACCCGGTCCAGCGCGATGTTGATTGCCTCGACCAGCGGGCGGACTTCGGAAGGAAGCGGCAGCGGATCCAGCCGGCGGTCAAGTGTACTCGGCCCGATCTCGCCGGCCTGTTCGGAAACTTTCGTCAGCGGTGACAGTGCCGACCGCAAGGTGACGAAGGTGACCACCAGAATGGCGGCAAATACCAGAACAACGACCCACAGATATTCGTCCAGCAGTTCATCGAGCAGCGTATCGGCCAGAACGTCGTAGTGTTCCGCGCTTTGCGAAACCTGGATCGTGATGTCGCCGTTGAACTGGCTTGGCGTGAAACTCGCCCCGTATATCGCCGCGCCGGAAACCGGGTCGTTGAGTGAAAAAAATCGTGCGGTATCGGAAACAGAAAAGCGGCCGGCTTCGAGCGGCGTATCCAGCCCGGGCGAGGCAGCAAGCAACTTGCCGTTTGCGTCAAGCACGGTGAACCGGGGCGCCTTGTCGATCACCGGGTCATAAGCGGCTTCCAGAGACTCCGGAAGATTTACGGTCACGCTACCGTCTGCGGCAATTTCCAGATGACTGATAATGTCTTTCGCCTGGCCACTCAATGACCGGTCGCGCATGACGTCGATATGGCTGGAAAACTCGTAGAACAGAAGCGCCGATGCGGCGGCGATGCCCAGCAGCATCGTGCAGCCCATCCGCCAGAAAACGGCGGCAAACAGAGAATCTTCCGTTTTGCTGATCCACCTCATGACTGAAGCAGATACCCGATGCCTCGCAGCGTGTGAATAGTGACAGTCGCGCCGGCGGTTTCCAGGCTCTTGCGAAGGCGGTGCAGGCCGACTTCGAGACTGTTTCGGCTGCCTTCATCTTCGAAACCGTAAAGGGCTTCTTCCAGCCAGTCCTTGCTGACCACGCGGCCCGCCCGGCGCATCAGATGTTCGAGGATTTCAAGTTCGCGCCGGGTCAGTGTCAGCGGTTTTCCATCGACCGTCAGATCGCGGGCGACCGTGTCCAGCTCAAGGTTTCCCGCTTGCAGGCGAACGCCCAGAACCGCGCCGGGTCGTCGCATCAGTGCCTTGAGGCGGGCGCTGAGTTCTTCCATGTCGAACGGTTTCAGAAGATAATCGTCGGCCCCGCTGTTAAGCCCTTCGACCCGGTCCTTCAATCCGTCGCGCGCTGTCAGGATAAGAATAGGCGTTGCGGTTCCATGGCTTCGGCAATCGCGCAGAACGTCCAGTCCATCGCCGTCCGGCAGCCCGAGATCGAGAACTACCGCGTCATAGTTCAGGTTTTCAATTGCCGATGCGCCGTCCCGTGCCGTCATGAAGCGGTCGACCGTCATGCCATCGCCGGTGAGGCCCGCCGCGATATGTTCGGCAAGCTGCCTGTTGTCTTCGATCAGCAGGATTCTCATGCCATTCTCAATTGCTTACCGATCAGCGGCGACGGTACGCCAAGACACCTTAATGCAGAATGTAGGTGATCTCGGAGCCGTCGTCGCCCAAAAACCGGATGCCGGCAAGAACGCCGTCCGGTGTATACCAGAGATCCCGTTCAAGATCGCCGCTGACCCGAAAATGCTGGGCGCTGATCTTTTCGTCATGTGCGTCGATCGATTCCATCCCGAGCGACGAAACCGTGACCGCCATTTCCGTTCCATCGAGCGTGTTCAGCAGAATGCTGGAGGACTGCAACGACGGGTTCCAAAGACTGGCCGGAACGATGGTGGCGGGGCTTTCATGCGTGCCGGCGCTGCCGTTGACGTTCAGCCGGTCACCGTCGCGCTGCACAGTCACAGCCTTTGCGGTGCCGTCGTCGTCGGTGGAACTCGTCAGCGATACCAGTTTGCCGTCGCGCCAGGTTTCGTGGCCTTCATGGGTGAACCGGTACAGGGTGATATCGACCAGCGGCAGGGCGACACGGACATTGGTGGCGATTTCCACGCTCATGGTCGATTCATCGCCGGAGAACCGGATCGTGTGGGTGCCGATCTCGCTGCCGTCACGAAAAACGGTGAAGCTGAGTATGTTGGTGTCGGGCACGCCCGGGTCGCTTGCCGCGCGACCAGGCTGGACGCCGATAGACAGGATTGTGCAAAAAACGCCGATCAGCGCGAAGGCGAGACCTATCCGTTTTCCGATTACGGTTTTCATGAACGCTGACTTTCCGATGATTCCGGCCGCGCGCCGGGCTGTTGGCGGCGACTTCCGGCGCGGACTATCGGTGTTGCTGCTTACGGTAAACTTACGGCGGTCGCGGCGCGCTACGCTTCGGCGATTGCCGATAACTGCGCAGAATTGCGCAGTGTCACATGGCCGCGGGTAATCGATACCCAGCCCCGGCGTTCAAGTTCCTTCAACTGTCGCCCGATAACCTCGCGCGCGGTGCCCAGCTCGGCGGCAAGTTCCTGATGCGTCGCATTGACGACGCCGTTGCCGTCGGCCCGGTCCAGCAGGCGATGGGCGAGGCGCTTGTCGAGCCGCCCAAAGGCGACTTCCTCCACGACATGCATCAGGTCGGAAATCCGGTGCGAATAGTCTGAAAAGATTACCCGGCGGAATGTCGGCGACCGGGCAATCGCCTCCTCGAAGGCGGCTTTCGGAATGGCGACGGCGTCGACATCGGTTTCGGTCACGCCTTCCGCCGAATAGGATTCGTCGGACAGCAGGCAGGCTGTCGTCATGATGCAGGTCTCGCCACCAGCGACCCGGTAGAGAACGATTTCCCTTCCATTCTCCGAAACCTGCTGCACCCGCACGATTCCTTCGAGCACCAGAAGAAAGCTTTCCGCCGCCAGCCCGGGGGCGAAGACGGTTGTGCCGGCCGGTATCGTTACCGTTGCAGCACGCTCCAGCAGGAATGTCCGGTCGTCCGCAGACAAACCGGAAAGCTGGGGAAATCGATCGATCCAGGATGCCGTCATAAGGGTTCCAGATGTGCTTTCTGCAAACAGTCGGTGAATGTGACTAAGTCACAGACGGGGGGCACAACACAAGCCTAGGGTTGAAAGATACCAACCCGAACACCGTCCTTACGGCAACAGGAGAAAACCAATGGGCAAAAACATCGGCACACTTGACCGGATACTCAGACTGATCGTGGGCGTGGGCCTGATAGCGCTCGTCTTTGTCGGTCCACAGACCCCGTGGGGTTATATCGGCATCATCCCGATCCTGACCGCGCTGATCGGTTTCTGCCCGGCCTACCGGTTGCTGGGCCTGAAAACATGCCGGTCTTCGTGACGAATTAGAACTGGAGGAAACATCATGAATCCAAGCATCAGAACGTTCTTCGACAAAGACACCTTCACGGCGACCCATGTTGTCTGGGATGCATCGACGAAGCACGCAGCGATTGTCGATTCAGTAAAGGACTACGATCCGAAATCCGGTCGTACATCGACCGCATCCGCCGATGAGGTCATCACCTTCGTGAAGGCCGAGGGGCTTACGGTCGAATGGATTCTCGAAACCCATGTTCATGCCGATCACCTGACGGCCGCGCCGTATCTGAAAGATAAGCTGGGTGGCAAGATTGCCATCGGCAACAAGGTCGATACGGTGCAGGGCGTCTTCAAGAAGGTGTTCAATGCCGAAGATGATTTCGCGACAGACGGCCGGCAGTTCGATCATCTGTTTGCCGATGGCGAGGTGTTTCATATCGGCGGGCTGGAAACGACGGTCATTCATACACCGGGTCATACGCCGGCGTGCGCGACTTATGTTATCGGCAACGCCGCGTTTGTCGGCGATACCCTGTTCATGCCGGATTTCGGGACCGCGCGTTGCGATTTTCCCGGCGGCGACGCAAGACAGCTTTACAAGTCGATCCGCAAGATCCTGTCGCTGCCGCCGGAAACCAAACTGTACATGTGCCACGACTACGCGCCGGGCGGCCGTGACTACAAATGGGTGACCACGGTGGCCGAGGAACGTGCGGAAAACATCCATGTGCATGACGGCATCTCGGAAGACGATTTCGTCAAGATGCGCACTGAACGCGACGCACAGCTCGATATGCCGGTGCTGATCCTGCCCTCTGTTCAGGTGAACATGCGGGCGGGCGATCTTCCGCCGCCGGAAGACAACGGGAATCGCTATCTGAAAATTCCTCTGGACGCGCTGTAACGCTGGAAAACCGGGAGAAGA
The DNA here is from genome assembly GCA_964352715.1 of uncultured Flavobacteriaceae bacterium. Lineage (GTDB taxonomy): Bacteria > Pseudomonadota > Alphaproteobacteria > UBA8366 > Aestuariispiraceae > JAVKBW01. The sequence continues at coordinate 18,520 of CAYGSU010000017.1, forward strand.
CACATGGACATCAAACGCGTCGACAACTTTATCAGTGTATCGCCGCAGATTGCGCCGGCGGATATTCCGGCGATTGCGGCTGCGGGGTTCAAGTCGATCATCTGCAACCGTCCCGATGGCGAAGGTAACGACCAGCCGCTGTTTCACGAAATACAGGAAGCCGCCGCGAAGGAAGGCCTGCAGGTCACCTATCAGCCGGTCGAAAGCGGCAAGGTGCAGGACACCGATGCAGAAGCTTTCGGCACGATCTTCGATACGACGCCAAAGCCGGTTCTGGCCTATTGCCGCACAGGCACGCGGTCGGTGACGCTTTGGTCGATGAGCCAGGCCGACCGGACGCCGCTGCCACAGATTCTGGAAAAGGCGAAAGCTGCCGGTTATGACATGCACGGTGTGGTGCGGCGGATCGCCAATCACGGCCGCACGCCGGGTGATGCCGTTGATCGGAAGTTCAGTGTGGTTATCGTCGGTGCCGGCTCGGCGGGTATCGCGGTTGCCTCGTCGCTGCTGGCGCGGTCACCCGGTCTTGAAATTGCGATCATCGATCCTGCCGATATCCATTACTATCAGCCGGGCTGGACGCTTGTTGGCGGCGGTGTGTTCTCGCCGGACGAAACCGTTCGCACACTTTCTTCTGTCCTGCCGTCCGGCGTGCACTGGATCAAGGCTGCGGTCGCCGCCTTCGAGCCGGAAAGAAGCGCCGTCGTGCTGGAAGGCTGCCGGATCATCGAATATGACCGGCTTGTTGTCTGTCCCGGCCTGAAGCTGGACTGGCACAAGGTGGACGGGCTTGTCGATACGCTGGGCAAGAACGGCGTGACATCCAACTATCGGTTCGATCTCGCACCTTATACCTGGCAGCTCGTCTCGGAAATGCGGTCGGGCAAGGCTCTGTTTACCCAGCCGCCGATGCCCATCAAATGCGCCGGTGCGCCACAGAAAGCGATGTACCTTTCCGGCGATCACTGGCTGCGCAACGGTGTCCTGAAGGATATCGACATCGAATTCCGCAATGCGGGCGGCGTTCTGTTCGGCGTGAAGGACTATGTTCCGGCGCTGATGGAATATGTCGAACGCTACAAGGCGGCGCTGAAGTTCAACAGCAATCTGGTCGCCATTGATGGCGAGAAGAAGGTGGCGACCTTCAGTAATACCGATGCTGACGGAAAGGTGACGACGGAAGAGCAGGCATTCGACATGATCCATGTCTGTCCGCCGCAATGCGCGCCTGACTTCATTCGGGTCGGTCCATTGGCGGATCAGGCAGGGTGGGTCGATGTGGATCAGAACACCTTGCGTCACAAGACCTACGAGAACATCTGGAGTTTGGGTGATGTGATGAACGCGCCGAACGCCAAGACGGCCGCGGCGGCCCGAAAACAGGCGCCGATCGTGGCGCAAAACCTGCTGGAAGATATGGGAATACGCAATTCCATCGCCCATTACGACGGCTATGGGTCCTGCCCGCTGACAGTTGAAAAGGGCAAGATCGTGCTGGCGGAATTCGGCTATGGCGGCAAGTTACTGCCAAGCTTCCCGTCATGGATTCTCAATGGCAAGCGGCCCAGCCGCCTGGCCTGGTTGCTGAAGGAAAGGGTCATGCCGCCGCTGTACTGGCAGGGCATGCTGCGCGGCCGTGAGTGGCTCGCCAGACCGCAGCCGGCGCGGCCGGAAGTCGTGAACTGACGCTAACCGGATCCGAATGATGCTGAATCGCCTGTTGCCCTGCACCGGCTGGCTTCGCCGCTACAATGTCGATGCCCTGCAAGGCGACGCCATGGCTGCGGTGATCGTGACGATCATGCTGATTCCGCAAAGCCTTGCATACGCCCTGCTGGCGGGGTTGCCGCCTGTTGTCGGCCTGTACGCCAGCATGCTGCCGCTGATCGGGTATGCCCTGTTCGGATCATCGACCACGCTGGCGGTTGGCCCGGTGGCGGTGGTGTCACTGATGACAGCCGCCGCCATTGGCAATATTGCCGCAACGGGAACGCCTGAGTATCTCGGTGCAGCGCTCGCGCTGGCGCTGTTATCCGGTGTGTTCCTTGTCGTTCTGGGGCTGTTGCGGCTGGGGTTTCTGGCCAGTCTGCTCAGCCACCCCGTCATTTCGGGTTTTATCTCGGCCTCGGGACTTCTGATTGCGGCCAGCCAGCTTAAACATATTCTTGGCATCAATGCCGGCGGTCACACGCTGGTTGACCTTGCGCAATCGCTTGCGACGGGGATCGGACAGGCAAACCTGCCGACAATGGCGATCGGCATTCTGGCGACGGTGTTTCTGTTCTGGGTGCGATCATCATTGAAGCCACTGCTCGTGCGGTTGGGCGCAGGCCCGCGCCTGGCCGATACGGTCGCTAAAACCGGACCGGTTGTGGCGGTACTGGCGACCATCCTGATTGTCGATCTGTTTTCCCTCGATGGGGCGGGCGTAAAGGTTGTCGGTGCGGTGCCGGCCGGCATTCCGCCGGTCTCGTTGCCACCGATGGACCTTGACCTCTGGCGCAGCCTCATTCCCTCGGCAATCCTGATCTCGGTTGTCGGGTTCGTGGAATCCGTGTCTGTGGCGCAGACCCTGGCGGCGAAACGGCGGGAACGCATCAACCCGAACCGCGAACTTCTTGGCCTCGGCGCCGCGAACATAGCCGCGTCACTGGGCGGCGGCTATCCGGTTACCGGCGGGTTTTCACGGTCTGTCGTGAATTTTGATGCCGGTGCGCGAACGCCATTGGCTGGCGTCATGACGGCAGGCGGGATTGCGCTGACAGCGATGTTTCTCACGCCGGTGTTTCACCAACTGCCGAAGGCAACGCTGGCCGCGACAATTGTCGTCGCCGTTCTGTCGCTGGTCGATCTCGGCGCGTTGAAACGCGCCTGGGTTTATTCGAAAGCGGATTTCGCGGCGATGGCCACGACGATTGTTTTGACGCTGGCGATGGGCGTGGAAGCCGGTATCGTCGCCGGGGTCGGCCTGTCGATCGTTCTGTTTCTGGCCCGGTCGGCAAGGCCGCATATGGCAGTTGTCGGGCAGGTACCGGGTACCCAGCATTTCCGAAACATCAAACGCCATACCGTGATCACCAGCCCGGTTGTACTGAGCATTCGGGTTGATGAAAGCCTGTACTTTGCGAATTCGCGCTGGCTTGAAGACAAGTTGTACGACATGGCCGTTGCCGATAATGCGATCCGCCATGTCGTTCTGATCTGCTCGGCGATCAACGAAATCGACGCCAGCGCGCTGGAAAGCCTGGAAGCGCTGGTCGAACGGCTTAACGATGCCGGAATCGCGTTTCATCTGTCCGAAGTCAAGGGACCGGTCATGGACCGTCTGCACCGGTCTGAATTTCTGGATCATCTGACCGGTCAGGTTTTTCTCAGCCAGCGGGACGCCCTCGTCGCACTGGACCCCGCCACGACCGAGGCCGCCGAACATGGCGAACGGCCGAACAAGTCACCTGCCGCCCTGGCGGGAAGGATCGCGCCGCAAGGCTGACAGGACTGTCGAAGACGGTCGTCGTATCACCGCTTTCCATTCGCCTGAATTGAAACGCCTGGTCTGACCTTGATTAAATATTTCAGTGCCTGATTTGTGCTGCTTGACAGGGGGGAGTCGAAATGTAAATTTCCGAATATGCGAATGATTATCATTTGCGTATAGATTAGCCAGCTGCCTGTAGCAGGTCCGCCAGCCAAGTATCGCATCCCGGTTTCGGGTGCTCGATGAATTTTGGTTGGAGAAGTAAATGACTAATACCCTGGATATCGGACACAAACGGCAGCGCGGCGTATCTTTCAGGCTTGCGGTGCTAACAATGATTCTCGCTCCGGTGACGGCTTATGCGCAGGATACGGGCGCCGGATCTGTTACGACGCTGGACGCCGTGACGGCCACGGCGACAAAGACCGACAAGTCGGCAATTGAAACCCCGGCGGCCATTACGGTCATCGACCGGGAAACCATCGAACGCTTTCAACCGAAAAGCCTGGATGACGCGGTTAAGACCGTGCCCGGTCTGGAAATGAGCGGTGGACCCCGCGATACGGCGGAGCAGCCTAACATTCGCGGTTTCAGCGGTGAACGCGTGGTGATCAAGACCGACGGCGTGCGGAAGAATTTCGAGTCAGGTCATAGGGGCCGAACCTTCCTTGAGCCGAGCCTTCTGAAGCAGGTCGACGTTCTGCGGGGTCCGAGTTCCGTTCTGTACGGTACCGGGGCGATCGGCGGCGTTATCAACATGGAAACGGTTGATGCCGATGATATGCTCGAGCCCGGTGAAACCGTCGGCGCGCAGGTTCGAACAAGCTTTCACACCAACAATTCCCAGAAAGTGGGAAGCACGATTGTCTACGGTACGCCGACGGACAATGTCGATCTTCTCGCAAGTCTGACCAGAACCTCAGCCGGCAATTATGAAGACGGAACCGGCGCCGATATCCCGGGGTCAGGAGACAGCATTCTTGCAGGTCTCTTCAAGGCAGGTCTTGGGACCGATGACCATAATCTGAAATTCAACGTTCAGACCTACAAGAACGACCATACGATACCGGCGGCTGCGAACACGAACTCAACCAATTTTGCGTTTCGCGTCACCAACGAAAAATCCGCCTCGGTTGCGTATAATTTCGCCGGACTGGACGATCTCGTCGATCTTAATGCAACGGCCTACTATTCGCGGACGGATATTCGCGAGCTGGTCCTGACGGGCGGAAACCACCAGACGACCGAACTGGATACGACCGGTTTCGATCTGTCGAATACAGCCCGGATGGGGCTGGCGTCCTGGGCGGATCTGGCGCTGACCGGCGGCATTGAAGTCTTCAAGGATGAGGAGGTCGGAACGCTTAACGGCGCCCCCAGAGCACAGTTCCCGACAGCCGATCGCCTGAACGAGAGTGTCTTTCTGCAGTCGGAATTCACATTGTTCGATGACCTCACCGTAACGCCAAGCGCCCGATACGACAGTGTCGAGCTGACAGCCGCGGGCCAACCGGACAAGAACGAGGAAAAGCTGTCGAAGCAGCTAGCCCTGTCCTATCAGGTAACGCCCTGGTTGTCCGCGTTCGGTTCCTATGCGGAAGCATTCCGTGCGCCATCACTGACCGAGCTGTTTGTCGGTGGCACTCATTTTGCCTTCAACCAGTTCGTCGCCAATCCGAATCTTCGGCCGGAATTCGCCGAGAACAAGGAAATCGGCCTGGCGCTGAAAACCGATGGCGTATTTTCAGCCCATGATGCCCTGCGGGCAAAGGCTTCCGTCTTCCGAAACGATGTCGATGATCTCATAGAATTGCAGGTGGTCGGTGGCGCCTTTGGCACCAGCACCAATCAAAACGTTACCAATGCGCGCATTGAAGGCTTTGAGATGGAAACCGGTTACGACTCGGCGACCGTCTTCGCCACACTGGGCTATGCGCACATTCGCGGTGACGATATCAGCACCAATACGCCGCTCGCCAGCATACCAGAAGACAAGGTCTCGCTGACCGCAGGGTATCGCTGGACCGATGCTGGTGTCGAAGCCGGATGGCGCAGTGTCTATTACGCCGGACAGGACCGCGTGCCGACCGGCACACAGGCGGTTCCCGGCAGCAAGACCATCCATGACATTTTCGTCTCGTGGGTTCCTGACGAGGAGGACATCGAAGGTCTGCGTCTGGATTTCGGTATCGATAACGTTTTCGACAAGGATTACCAGCGCTTCCTGTCGTCGCTGCGGGAAAGCGGCAGAAACGTGAAGTTCAGCGCAAGCTACAAGTTCTGAAGGTGTATTTGATGGCCGGGAACTGGCAGACCGAAAAGCAAAATGAAGGGAAAACGGCGTCCGGAAAAACCGGCCGGACAACCGTTCCCGTCGTCCAAAGCAGGGCCTTGCTGCAGGGCTTTTCCGAGGTCGGTATCGAGCACGAAGGCGTGCTTTACCGGCTGCGCCATACCCGCCAGGGCAAACTGATCCTGACAAAGTAGGGCAGGGTTAAAGGGCGGATTTCAACGATGATCGAATCTTATTCGCTGACAGACAAAATGGCCGGGAAAAGTCTCGGCTGTTTTGTCGCCGGCTACAACCCGACCCGAGGGGCTCGCTTTGCCGTGTCTTCGGTGCCCCTTGTTCTGCTGATGTGTTCCGGCTTCCTGTCGATCAACACGCCGGCATCTGGTGGCAGGCAACCGGCACCGGAAGCCCTGGTGATGGCCTTTTCCCGGATCGACGCATCTGAAAGTATCGGTCCCGAACCGGCCGAACAGCTTGACGCAGAAGCCGATCCTGTGCTGACCGAAGCGGAACAGCAGGAAGCGCGGCCAGCGGAACCGGAGGGCGTTGCGGTAGAGCCAGAGGCCGTCGCGCTGGCGGAAGTTGCGGAACAACCGGTCGAGGTTACCGAGACGATTGAACCAGGCGAAACAATGGACCCTGTCGAAACAGTCGAGACTGTCGAGTTTGCGGAGCCGGTCGAAACCGCACCGTTGCTCGAACCCGAATACACGGAAGTCGATAGGGAGCCCGGTGCCGCAGCCGAAGCGGTAGCCGAACAATTGGCCACTCCGAGACCGCCGCGCAAACCGGTGAAGGAGCCGGAGGCGGAAAAGGCGTCGTCTGCAGAAGCACTGCCGACTGAAGCGTCTGTGCCGGAACGGGTCAAGGCAGACACCATAGCCACCGAAGCACTTGCCCAGCAGGAAACTGCGGTCGCCAAATCCCAGATCGCAGCCCTGCCTGAACCGTCAGATGACGATGCGGCAAACCGGCTGGTGTCGGAAACCGGGCCGTCGGAACCGATCGTTATCACTAATCCCGAGTTTCTGGAGCCGCCGGACCCACCGGTTTATCCGCCGACGTCGTTGAAACGCCATGAACAGGGAACGGTCGTCGTTCGGGCGCTGGTTTCCGGTGCGGGCGCCGCGCGTGAGGTGAAGATCTGGCAGTCGTCAGGCTTCCGGCGGCTTGACCGCGCTGCGGAAGTAGCGGTTCGGGACTGGCAGTTTGCGCCGGCTGTGCGGCTTGGCCTTCCGACGGCTGCATGGGTCGAAGTGCCCGTCCATTTCCAACTCAATTAAATCATAGCGCAGGAGTGAACCGACCATGAGTGACGTTGCAATTCGGGAGACCAACCCCCTCGAAGATCTCAAACTGAGGTGGGAATCGCTGAAGGAACAGGACCCGATGGCCCGCGCCCGAGATGCCGCGTCAACGCTGGGCAGCAGCGAGGCGGCTCTTGTCGCCATGCGCATCGGTAACGGTGTTACGGCTCTGGATCAGGATTACAAGGGTTTGCTGGAAGGCATGCCTTCGGTCGGCAGGGTCATGGTGCTGACCCGCAATGAATACGCGGTCCACGAACGCCATGGCGTGTTCGGCAATGTCCGGCTCAGTGCCACAGGCGGTGTTGTGCTCAACGAGACAATCGATCTGCGCCTGTTCCTGCGCAACTGGGCTTACGGATTTCTTGTCGAGGAAAATGTCCGCAGCGGCCTGCGCACCAGCCTGCAGTTTTTCGACACGTCCGGCGAGGCCGTTCACAAGATCTATCTGGTAGCCGAAAGCAACAAGGCGGAATTCGATGCGCTGATCGAACGTCACCTGAGTGACCGGAAGCCGTGGTTTCTTGAAGCCGTGCCACCGGAACCGCACAGGCAGGACGCCCCGGACGAGCAAATTGACACGCCGGCCTTCCTTGAAGCCTGGCAGGGTCTGAGGGACGTCCATGATTTTCACGGTATGCTCAAAAGCCACGGTGTCGGCCGGTATCAGGCGATGCGGCTGGCGTCAGGGCGTTTCACCGTGCACCGGGGAGCGGGCAGTCTGAACTTTGTGCTGACGAAAGCGGCGGCGCGCGGCGTTCCGCTGATGGTTTTTGTCGGAAACCGGGGATGTATCCAGATCCACAGCGGCAAGGTTTTTGAAGTTGTCCGGCGCGGAACCTGGCTCAACGTTCTCGACCCGGAATTCAACCTTCATGTGAAAGAAGACGGCATCCTTGACGCCTTTATCGTTCGCAAGCCGACGGAGGACGGCATTGTGACGGCGCTTGAGGTCTATGATGCTGACCATCAGTTGATCCTGTCGGTTTTCGGCGAGCGGAAACCCGGCATCCCTGAGCTTGAGACCTGGCGAAGTCTGATTGCCGATCTCGAACAATCCGGCGAAAGCGAATAGGCCGGTTACAATGGAGCAACTGATTACGCTTGTCGGCCCGCTCGCTTTGCCGCTCGGGATTTGCTTTGGCCTGTCTCTTCTTATCATTGGCGAGCGGATCTACGTCATGGCACGGGTCGGCATGATCGACGGCAAGCCGGTTAAAGAGGTGATTTCGAAGGCGTCGGAAGGCGATTCAGAAGGCCTTCAACGGGCGATGTTGCCAACTCAGGAGCCGTTCCGGGCCGGCGCACAGGTGCTGATAGACAGCCTTTCCAGGAATCGGGAGATTCGTGAGGAAGCAGCTGCGATCTGGCTGGAAAGCTATCGTAACAAGCTGACATCCGGTCTCGGCCTGTTGTCGCTTATAGCGACAATCGCGCCGATGCTGGGGCTGCTGGGCACGGTGATCGGTATGGTATTCGCGTTCAAGGAAATCGCAGGGCATACCGGTCCCATCGGACCGGCTGTGCTGGCCGACGGGCTGTGGCAGGCGATGCTGACGACCGTTCTGGGGCTGGTTATTGCCCTGCCGGCGTTGATCGCGGGCTCGGCGTTTCAGGCTCTTGCGGAAGCGCGGGTTGCACGTATCGCGGTGTGTCTGACCCGGCTTTCCCACGCCCTTGAATCGGTTGATCCGAAAAGTTATCGGGCAGGAAGCCAGCCATGATCGCCTTGTCGCAGCAGCGTCGCCGAAAGCGCCATGTCTGGTCTGTTGCCGCCGACCTGACGCCGCTGATCGATGTGCTTTTCATGTTGCTGATCTTCATGGTGCTGACCGCAAATTCGGCCCAGGTATCCCTGAAAGGCGCCGTGCCAAGCACACAGGAGGCGGGTCTGCACTCTGCCGGGACAGATCAGAAGATACGACTTCAGATCCAGCAGGGGGCCGTTCCCTACATCATCGAAGACCGTGAGGCGCCGGACTGGACAGTGGCGCGCGCAATGCTGGAGGAACTGGTGGAACAACAGGGCCGCACCGGATTTTCGCTGCTGGTCGACCCCAATGTGCCGGTGCAGAGACTTGTCGATGTCATGGCGTATTCCCAGACGAAGGGAATAACAGATGCGGATATCGTTCTTGAAATGCGGTGACTCCGCTTTGTAATGATCGGGAGGAAGACAGTGAGAATGTATACGAAACGCAGGGAATTTCTATTGGGCCTGTCTGCCGGGCTCGCCGTTCTGGGCAGCGCATCACGCGCCGCTGCAGTGATGCGGGTTGTGTCCGTCGGCGGGTCGATTACCGAGACGATATACTTCCTGAACAGGGCGGAGGTTCTGATTGGGGCGGATACCACCTCGCGGTATCCGGCGGCGGCGGATGACCTGCCGAAAGTCGGTTATATGCGGGCCCTGTCTGTCGAAGGAGTTCTGTCGCTCAACCCGACCGTGGTGCTGGCTGAAGAAGGGTCGGGTCCGCCGAACGCGATGGCGAGCCTGAAGTCAGTCGGTCTGCCGGTCGAGATCATTCCCGAAGCACGGTCGATTGCCGATGTCGTCGACAAAACCCGGGTTATCGCCCGCCATGTCGATGCGGTCGAGGAAGGTGAAAAACTGGTCAGGAAAATAGAAGGCCGTGCCGCCGTTGTCGGCCGCGAAATTGCGGGTATCGAAAGCCGGAAGCGGGTTCTTTTCCTGCTTGATATCCGAGACAACAGCCTGTTGGCCGCAGGCGGCGGTACGTCAGCCGAAGCGATCATCCGGCTCGCAGGCGGGCAACCTGCCGTGAGCGATTTCGAAGGGTTCAGGCCGTTTTCCGCCGAAGCGATGCACAAGGCGGACCCGGATGTCATTCTGATCATGCAGCATGTTCATGACCGGATGGGCGGTGTTGCGGATCTCATGGCCATGCCGCAACTGCAGGGCCTTCGGGCCATTGAGAACAAGGCGGTCGTGGCGATGGACGGCCTGTTGCTGCTGGGTTTTGGGCCACGGACGCCGGATGCAACCATTGCGCTGGCGCGTCACCTGTATGGCGACCGTCTGGTGCTTGCCGACCTGCCGCCACTCTCTCTTCCATGAGGCTCGCCTCGGGTGAGATGCCTGTCGACAGGAATCGCGAACGGCTTGTTCTTCTGGGCCTGTTGGTTTGCGCATTACTGCTTGTGGGCTTGTTCGGCTTAGCCTCCGGCGCTTATCCGATCGATTTGAAATCCGCTTTTCTTGCGTTGTGGTCTGACACCGGTGCGCGCACAGATCTTGTATTTACTGAAATCCGGCTGCCGCGTGTGGTTTTTGGTATGCTGGTCGGGGCGGCGCTTGGTGGCAGCGGGGCCGCGTTGCAGGTAATGTTCCGCAACCCGCTTGCCGATCCCGGTCTGATCGGGATTTCCTCGGGTGCTGCCCTGGGTGCGGTTTCCGTTATCGTGCTGGGAGAACGGTTGTTTCCCACCTTCATCCAGGTTGCCGGCGTGTATGCGATGCCGGTAGCAGCGTTCTTCGGTGCGGTCGTTGCTACCGTCCTTGCGATCAGGATCGGCAATCGATCCGGTCAGGTCGATGTCGCGATGATGCTGCTGGCCGGCATTGCGATCAACGCGACGGCGCAGGCCGGCGTCGGCGTTCTGACCGTGATCGCGGATGACCAGCAACTGCGCAGCCTCAGTTTCTGGACCCTGGGCAGTCTGGCGATTGCCGGCTGGTCCAGCATGCCGATCATCGCTGCTTCCATCCTGCCGCCGATGCTGCTGATGATCTGGTATTCCCGGTCGCTCAATCGGCTGTTGCTGGGCGAAGTCGAGGCAACGCATCTGGGTGTCGATGTCCGAAAGCTGAAACGGATGATCGTGCTGTGCGTCGCCCTGTCGGTCGGGATTGCGGTTTCCTTTGCCGGCGCAATCGGTTTTGTCGGACTTGTCGTGCCGCACCTGATCCGGCTGGTGGCCGGCCCCGATAACCGGATCGTCGTTCCCGGTTCGGTTCTGCTGGGCGCTGCGGTGACCGTTATGGCGGATATTGTGGCCCGCACCGTCGTCATACCGGAAGAACTGCCGGTCGGGCTGATCCTTGGTGCAGTCGGCGGTCCGTTTTTCCTGTGGCTGATTGTTCAAAGACGGCGGCGAATATAGTGAGTTTCGTTCTTGAAAATGTCTCCGTCGTAAAAGCAGGAACCGGCATCCTGCGCGACATCTCGCTTGCTTTCGAACCGGGCCGGATCACCGCGCTGGTCGGCCCAAATGGTGCCGGAAAGTCGACCATGCTGTCGGTTCTGGCTGGCGATACGGTTCCGACCGGTGGCGCGGTGCGCCTGAACGGGTCGCCGATTGCTGACATGACCTATGCAGAACAGGCGCGTTCGCGCAGTGTGATGCGGCAGTTCTTCGATATGAATTTCCCGTTTTCCGTCGAGGAAGTGGTCGAGATGGGCGTGCTGGATGGCGCAGGGCCTGGCCTGTCGCAATCCATCGTTACCCGCGCGTTGAAAGAAGCGGGCATGACCGCTTTTCGGTCACGCACCGTAACCCGGCTTTCGGGCGGTGAGCAGCAGCGGGTGGCGTTCGCCCGCTCCATAGCCCAGATCCTCTCGGTTAGTGCCGGTGGTGACCCTCGCTTTCTGCTGCTGGACGAGCCTACCGCAAACCTCGATCTTGCCTATCAGGTGCTTGTGCTGAAAGTGCTCAGGCGCTTGTTGCAGGAAAACATCGGTGTTGTGGTTGTGCTGCACGACCTGAATCTGGCTGCGTTGACGGCCGACCGGATGATCGTGCTGTCGAAGGGCTGCGTCGCTGCGGATGGTGCACCCCATACCGTCATGACAGATGGTTTCCTGTCCGATGTATATGGCACAGGCGTCCGCGTCAGGCATCATGACGGCGCAACCGTCGTCTCGCTCGACTGGCGCTAACCTCGTAAAAGTCCTGCTGCTTTCGGATTGCCGCAGGTTTGCTGTCCGATATCTGTCTTAACAAAATGTTAAGAGCGCATCGGTATCCTGACACCGCAAAAACTCGAATAGGATCAATTGAGCCAAATTCAGCGACAGTGTATTGCCGTTTCATTTTCACTGACAATCTGATGGCAATACAGACTGCGTATCGTGTAGACAAATGGATGGCTAATATTGATCAACGCATGAGGATCGATAGACGAATGAATATCCGGGTCAAGTTCAAGGTCAGCATCGTTGCGATCTTGACATCGCTTGTGGTGCTTGTCGGGGCATCCATTTCGGGTCTGTTCTGGTTTACCACGTCGGAGATCACGGAAAACATCGCGCAGGGACAGTTCGAAAACCAGACCAATTCCGCAGAAGAAAGCTTTACGTCGCTTCTGGTTCAGGCCGGTATGAACGCGGCGGTCGGCGCGGCGCAACCGAATGTCAACGTCAGTCCCGCGCAGTTTCTTGATGCCGAAGTGCTGCCTGTTGCCATTGAGGCCTTGCGCCAGCAAGAGGCCTTCTATTCGGTCTATTATGGTTTTGACGACGGAACCTTCTTTCAGATCATTGCGACACGGGGCCTGGCCTCCATCCTTGAACAGCACCAGGCACCGGCGGAAACGGCCTGGATAGTCCGTGCAATCGTTGAAGACGGCGAGCGTGTGCAGAAATGGGCGTTCCTGGACGAGCAGAAAAACCTGCTTGGGGAAAGGCAGGAACCGTCGCCGGAATACAATCCGACGAAACGGCCCTGGTATATCGCGGCGGCCGGCAACCGGCAGGTTCAACTTTCCGAGCCGTATCTGTTCAATTCACTGCAAAAGCCGGGCATCACCGCATCGAGAAGTCTGGACGGGGCCGGCGGTGTCTATGGGGTGGATCTGACGCTTGAAGGCGTGACCAACGAGGTGTCCGCGCTGCCGATTTCCGAAAACGGGGGTCTTATCCTGCATGACCGGAATGACCGGCTGATTGCGCTATCGACACGGTTCGGGCAGGCGGATCCGATGGCGGATATTCATGATATCGACATCCCTGCAATGAAGGTCTTTTTGTCGGTTGGCGACAGTTCGATTTCCGGTCTTCTGCAAAAAACCACGGACGAGGGTGAAGACTTTTTCGTGAGCCGGGAAGAAGTCTCCTATGCCGGAATGGATTTTTACATCGGGGCAATTGCACCGGTCCGGGACTTTAACGGGGAGTTCGTCACGCTGCAAAACAGAGTGCTGTTAATCAGTCTCGTGAGCCTGATTCTGTTTATTCCATTTTCCTATGTTTTTGCATCCAATTTGTCGAAGAAGGTCACTGATCTTACGGGTGCGGCAAACCAGATGCGGGAAATGAACTTCGATGTAAAGAACCTGAAAAATTCCCACATCGTTGAATTCGATGAACTTATCCATTCTTTTTCCGATATGAGCCATAGCCTCGGAGACAAGACAGAACAGCTGAACGAATCCCAGGCAAAGCTTTCACGGCTGGTTGATCTCGGTATTTCAATGGCTGCCGAGCAAAGCAGCGACAAGCTGATGGAAATGGTGCTGCTGGGCGCGAAGGACATGACCAACGCAGATGGCTGTTCGCTCTATGTCATCAACAAGGATGACAAACTTGAATTCAAGATATTCCGAAATGACAGCCTTGGCATCGGTTTTGGCGGAACGATGGGCGATAAGAAAGCCTTTCAGGATATACCGCTGTATCGGGAAGACGGATCGCAGAATGAATCCAATGTCGTCAGCTATGCAGTGCATGCGGAAAAGACGATCAATGTCGATGATGTCGAAATGTCCGAACAGTTCGACTTTACCGGTCCGCGTTCCTTCGATGTAGCGGCCAACTACAAGACGAAATCTATCCTTACTGTACCGCTGAAGCCGCGTGGCGGCTCGGTAATCGGCGCTTTGCAGATTGTTAATGCCCGCGACAAGAACACCGGCCAGTTCATTGCATTCTCCACGGAAGTGCAGCCTTTCGTCGAAGCGCTGGCGGCGCAGGCTGCGACCTCGCTCTACAATCGGCATCTGCTGGAAGCTCAGGAAAATCTGATGGATGCCCTGATCCTGCTGATTGCCGAGGCGATTGACTCGAAGAGTCCCTATACGGGCGGGCATTGCGAACGCGTGCCGGTGCTGGCGATGAAGCTGGCTGAAAAGGCGTCGAAGGAAAGCGCCGGCTCCTACGCCGATTTCAGTTTCAAAACTCATGACGAATGGCGGGAATTCGAAATCGGGGCATGGCTGCATGATTGCGGCAAGATCGTTACGCCGGAATATGTTGTCGACAAGGCGTCGAAACTGGAAACCATCTATAACCGCATTCATGAAATCAGGACACGGTTCGAGGTCCTGCTGCGCGATGCCCGGATCGACAGCCTGCAGGCCATTGTCGAAGGGGATGATCGTGACGACGCGGAAGCCCGGTATGAAACCCGCAAACAGGCGCTGGTCGACGATTTTTCTTTTGTTGCGGAATGCAATATCGGCGGCGAGTTCATGGGCGATGACGATATCGCCCGACTGAAGCAGATTGCGGAAACGGTTTGGCAGCGGAATTTCGACATTAAGCTTGGACTTGCACATGAAGAAGCCTTGCGCTTTTCGGATGCGCCTGACGCCCCGTGCCCCGAAAAACTGCTGGACGACAAGCCTTATCACATCATTCCCCGGACAAGGCATGACGACACTAAGATGGCTGAACGCGGGTTCAAGATCGATATCCCTGACGATCTCTACAATCAGGGCGAGGTCTACAATCTGTCGATTCGCCGCGGCACGCTGACGGCGGAAGAACGCTACAAGATCAACGAACATATCGTGCAAAGCATCATCATGCTGGAACAGTTGCCGCTGCCAAGGCATTTGCAGCGCGTGCCTGAATACGCCGGCACGCATCACGAAACCATGATAGGAACAGGCTATCCCCGCAAATTGACGGCCGATGAACTGTCCATTCCGGCCCGCATCATGGCTATTGCCGATATTTTCGAGGCGCTGACGGCCTCTGACCGGCCATACAAGAAATCAAAAACGCTAAGCGAGGCGATCAAGATTCTCAGCTTCTTCAAGAAAGACCAGCATATCGACGGCGATCTGTTCGACTTGTTCCTGACCTCAGGCATTTACAAGGAATACGCTGAAATGTTCCTGAAGCCGGAGCAGATCGACGAGGTAGATATCAACCAGTATATTGGCTGAGGCAGGGTGCCTATTCCGCTGCTTTCAGGCATTCTCGAAATGCATTTCTGTCGCCGATCAAGTCGGCGACGCTGAAACCGTCCAGATGCTTCATAAAGGCTTCAATGCCATCGGCCAGAACGTGTTGCAACTGGCAGGCCGGACTGACAATACAGCCCTTTCCCGCCGGGTCGAAGCAATCGACAAAGCCGCTTGTATCCTCAAGAGTCCGCACCACAAATCCGACATTGATCCGGTTTGCCGGCCGGCCAAGCAGAAGGCCGCCATTGCGCCCCCTGACACTCTTGACCAAACCCAGAGACACAAGTTTCTGCGCGACCTTCATCATGTGGTTTTTCGAGATTCCATAGCACGTTGAAATCGCAGCTATCGAATGATGGCCATCCTTTGCAGCGAGATACATCAGCATGCGCAGGGCATAATCGGTCTGAAGCGACAATCTCATTAAAGATGCATATCATATATTGCTTTTTGGTGCCAATAACGATAAAAGATGCATATTAAATACATCATAAAGAGCAAAGAGCCATGACAGCCCATAGCTATGCCAGGCAGGCGCGCGCCCGGAAAATGCAGCAGGCACAGGCAATTGGCATTGATGAAGCCGTTGTTTCCCGGCTGGTTGAACAGTTCTACGACACCGTTCGGTACGACGATCTGTTAGGACCGGTTTTTGTCGGGCATGTGAAGGACTGGACGGGCCATTTGGCGCGAATGAAGGATTTCTGGGCCTCGGTGACGCTGGAATCGGGCCGCTATCATGGCAATCCGATGCTCAAGCATATCGCCCTCGGTTCGCTGGGGCCGGCGCATTTTGAACGATGGCTCGTGATCTGGAACCGGGTTGTGGAAGAGGTCGTGCCGACAGAGGACGCCGCTGAAACCTTCCGGTCGGCCGCACAGCGGATCGCCGACAGCCTGTTGATGGGCATTCAGGTTCAGCGTGGCGAGATGGCATCCCCAATGGGAAAGCGGAGGCGTTCGCCATGATCGCTGAACCTTATGGCAAGTCGCTGGTTTTCAATGAAAGCAGTCTGCCTGATGCGTTGCGAAGGGAACATCGAACCAAGTCCGATACATGGGGTCTGCTGCGCGTGCTGGAAGGCTCGGTGCGGCTTGTTTACGTCGACCCGCCGTCGGAACGCATCGTGACAATGGGCAATCCTGCACCGATACCACCGCAAGCCGCGCATTATGTCGTTACCGACGGGCCGATGAAAATGCAGGTCGAGTTCTACAGGGAAATGCCCGTTCCGGCAGGGTCTCCTTCAAATGGATGATTTCACGATAGCCCGTATGTTTCATGTCGTGGCGGTCGTTTTCTGGATCGGCGGCGTTGGCTTCGTGACTCTGGTTGTAATGCCGATGCTGGCGGCGGTAGAGCAGCCTGAAATGCGCCTGAAGCGGTTCCAGCAGATTGAAAGCCGCTTCGTCTGGCAGGCGCGCCTCTGGGTCGTCATTACCGGCGCAAGTGGATTCTGGATGACCTGGAAAGCGGATCTCTGGGGTCGCTTTGAAGGTACCTGGTGGATGCAGGCAATGCTGGTGGTCTGGGTAATATTTGCACTGATGCTGTTTGTTATCGAACCGCTCCACCTGCATCGCCGGATGTCGCATTCTGTTGATCCGGCACGAGACTTCGTCCGAATGGTGCGGGCGCACAGAGTTTTACTGACATTGAGCATTATTGTTGTGGTTGGCGCTGTCGGCGGAAGCCACGGACTGTTTTAGCCAAAAAGGGGACAGGCGATGAATACCTATCATGAAACATTCAGTATCCGCAGGTTATGGATAATTCTCGTCGCCGGAATGGTCGTCATGTTCGGCATTCTGCTTCTGCTGGGATCGGAAATATACCAGCAGGCGCCGCCGATACCGGACCGTGTCGTCTCCGTATCCGGCGAAACCATTTATACGCGCGATGATATCCAGACGGGTCAGAATGTCTGGCAGTCGATCGGGGGTATGGAACAGGGATCGATCTGGGGGCATGGCAGTTATCTGGCCCCGGACTGGAGCGCGGACTGGCTGCACCGGGAAGCGGAAGCCCTTTTGTCAGTTATGGTTCTGAATCGGGTTTCCGGCCTGTCCGAAGCAGAGCAGCAGACGCTGAACCGGGCGGCCCTGCAGGAGGAAATGCGACTTAACACTTATGACCCCGGCACCGGAACGATCACCGTCAGCGACCAGCGGGCGCAAGCGATCCGGCAGGTGGAAGATCACTATCTGAGGCTCTATGAAGGCAGCGATCCGGAATCGCTGACCTTGCGCCGCGATTATGCGTTCCCGGTTCACGGTCTGCTGTCGAAAGCAGAAGCGAAACAATTGTCGGCATTCTATTTCTGGACAGCCTGGGGCGCGACGACAAACCGGCCCGGCGAAACGTTCACCTATACCAGCAACTGGCCGCATGAACCGCTGGTCGGCAACAAACCGACAACGGAAGTACTGATGTGGAGCATCGCATCGGTTATCCTGCTGCTTGCCGCGGCCGGCGCGCTGATCGCCTACTATGCCAAGCAGTTCGATGTCTGGCGTCAGGACATTCTGCCGGAAGGCGGCATGGCGAAAACCGATATCTTCAGCAACGCCGTGATAACGCCGTCGATGCGGGCGACCGCAAAGTATTTCTGGGTCGTCTGCGCCCTGTTTCTGGGGCAGGTTCTGCTGGGCATCGTCACCGCCCACTATGCCGTTGAGGGTCAGGGATTGTACGGATTGCCGTTTGCGGAATATCTGCCGTATTCCGTAACCCGGACATGGCATACCCAACTGGCAGTATTGTGGATTGCAACAGCCTGGCTGGCGACCGGTCTCTATGTCGCACCGATGCTGGCCGGACGGGATCCGAAATTCCAGCGGTTCGGCGTAAACTTTCTGTTTCTCAGCCTGCTGATCATCGTTGTCGGGTCCTTTGCCGGTCAGTGGGCAGCGGTGCACCGTTTCTTCAACGATCTGACAATGAACTTCTGGTTCGGCCATCAGGGGTATGAATATGTCGATCTGGGCCGGTTCTGGCAGATCTACCTGACAATCGGCCTGTTCCTGTGGGTTGGGTTGGTTCTGAGAGGGTTGTGGCCAATCCTGAAAGAGAAGGGCGGAAAATCCCTGCTTTATCTGGTTCTGGTATCGGCGATCGCAATCGGCCTTCTCTACGCCGCCGGTCTGATGTGGGGGCAGCATACGCATATCTCGATCATGGAATACTGGCGCTGGTGGGTTGTCCATCTGTGGGTCGAAGGCATTTTTGAAGTCTTCGCAACCGCCATCATATCAATGCTTCTTGTACGGATGGGAATGCTGCGGACGTCAACCGCAACCGTAATGGTGCTGTTCGCGACCATCATCTTCCTGTTCGGCGGTGTGCTCGGCACGTTCCACCATCTGTACTTCAGCGGTACGCCGACATCGGCCATCAGTGTCGGTGCGATGGTTTCGGCGCTGGAGGTGGTTCCGCTGCTGGTCGTCGGCTTTGAAGCCTATACCCGGCACAAGGTTGAACGCGAAGCGGAATGGGAACGCAATTACCATTGGCCGTTCATGTTCTTTGCCGCCGTGCTGTTCTGGAATCTGGTCGGGGCCGGTATTTTCGGTTTCATGATCAATCCGCCGATTGCGCTGTATTACATGCAGGGCCTCAACACGACGGCCAACCACGGGCATGCCGCTTTGTTCGGTGTCTACGGCATGCTTGGGCTGGGCCTGATGCTGTATTGCATGCGCGGTCTGACTGATATCGCCTTGTGGAACCAGAAACTGCTCAAAGTGTCGTTCTGGTCGCTCAATATCGGTCTGGCGATGATGACGTTCCTGTCGCTTCTGCCGCAGGGCGTCATACAGACCTATGTCAGTATCGAACAGGGATACAGCTTCGCCCGTTCCGCCGAATTTATGCAGAGCCCGATCATACAGGCGCTGGTCTGGGCGCGGGTGCCGGGCGATGTTGTCTTCAGTGTCGGCGTGGTCGCCTTCGTCTGGTTCGTCTGCAAGGCGTTCTTTCCCGGACGCAGGGCGGTGGCCGTTTCGGCGGTGCCGGGCTGAGGCGGCACAAGGCGTTCATTCGTCAATGCCGCTTACGAAGAACGTCTTTCGGCATGGCGTCGGGGTTCAGGCCCCCGCCATGCCGGAACAGTCCCGGCAATTGCCACGCAGTTCGACGATGGATTTCGCCAGCTTGTCGAGCGCCCGCGCCAGATGTGACTGCAGATCATGCAATTTACACAAAGAAAAGGTCGCGCACCGCATGACGCGCGACTTTTAATGAGCTGGATTTTGATTTATGCGGCGGTCAGAACGTCTCGGAAAGCTTGTCCATGCAGGCGCTTGCAACATCGCGGTCTGGGTCGCTTGAACCGGGCATCGTCGCCCAGCCTGTTTCCATCAGCATTTCGCGGCGCTGATATCCTCTGGCGTCCTTCAGTTTTTCAAGCATGGCCACGTTCATCGGATCGTTGTTCGACTGTTCGACACAGATCGGCACGAGCGCGGCAACGACCTCAGTTTCGGCCTGTTCAGAGGCCATCTTTTCCGCCGTGCTGCCGGTAACCCATCCGCCCCAGGAAAAACCGACGATAGCAAGTACGGCTGCGCCGGCAATGGCGCCCAAAAGTACGGGTTTTGTAGATTCTGGTGTATTCATGAAAAACTCCTCCTTTTAGAGGAAAAGAATTTCTCCCCTTTTTACATGTGGTGTTCTACATGTGGTGCTTGTAATAGTGATATACAACGAGAATATTACACTTATTACTTGTCAGGCGGATTTCGGGTGCGGCGCACTGGCAAATAACCGCCTGTTATTGCACCAATATTGCAGAATTTTTGTGTTTATCCCGCCGACGGCAGGAAGATCGTTTGGCGCGCCTCGGGTTATCGGCCGGTCGCGCCGGTGCAGTCCTGACAGTTGCCACGCAGTTCAACAGTCGATTTTGTCAGCGCGAAAGCGGATTGATCAGCCAGCGATTTCAGATGCCTGGCCAGTTTGTCGTCATTGATTTCGTCAACCTGTCCGCAGCGTTCGCAGATCGTGAAAGCGATGGTCTTGTGTGACTCGCAATCGGGCTGCCGGCAGGCGACGAAGGCATTCAGGCTTTCCAGCCGATGCACCATTCCGAATTCCACCAGCTTGTCGAGCGCCCGGTAGACCTGCAGCGGGGCGCGGAACCCGTCATCGCGCAATTGGTCGAGAATTGTGTATGCGCTGAGCGGGCCGTCCGCTTTTGTCAGGGCCCCGAATACCAGCGCCTGATTTTTCGTCAGATCGGCGGTAGATGCATCATGGCTGTGCATGGCTAGGTTTCTCCTTTTCAGACCGCATCACGGGATCGGCTTTTCGCTGTAAGCCAGCGCGTGGCAGGCAGCAGGCTGACGGCGAAGATCAGCACCGCAGCCACGACAATCGACGGGCCGGATGGCGTATCCCATTCCAGCGACCCGAACAGGCCGGCGATTACCGCGGCCGCGCCGATGACCGATGCCAGCACGGCCATCTGTTCCGGGCCCGAGGCAAATCGGCGCGCGGTTGCGGCGGGGATGATGAGCATGGCGGTGATCAGCAATACGCCGACAATCTTCATGGCGATGGCGATGACGCTGGCCATCAGCAGCATGAAGATCAGGTTGGCGCGTTCCGGGTGCAGGCCTTCGGCTTCGGCAAGCTCGCGGTTGACCGTGCTGGCGAACAGGCTGTTCCAGATCAGCGACAGGACCGTCAGCACCGCGATGCCGCCACCATAGATAATGGCGATATCGGTTGTGGAAACAGCCAGAATATCGCCGAACAGAATGCCCATCAGGTCGACACGGACCCAGGTCATGAAGGCCAGCACGACCAGTCCCAGCGCCAGCGCCGAATGCGACAGCAGGCCAAGCAGCGAATCCGACGACAGGGTTGCGCGCCGCTGCAACATCAGCAGGGCCAGCGAAACAAGCGCCGACACCATGAAGACCGCGATGGTAAAATTGACTTCGAACAGCAATGCCAGCGCCACGCCCAGCAGCGCGGCATGCGACAGGGTATCTCCGAAATAGGCCAGCCGTCGCCAGACGATGAAACAGCCCAGCGGGCCGGCGACCACGGCGACGCCGATCCCGGCCAGCAGCGCACGGACAAAGAAATCATCCAACATGGCGATGCCCTGCCGAATGGTCGTGGTCATGATCTGTACCGGCATCGTCATCGTGGTGATGGCCGTCATCCGGGTGGCAATGGTCGGTAATCGTGCCGTCGGCATGGCGAACCGTGCCGTCCGGCAAATGGGTGTGGTCGTGATTGTGTTCGTAGACCGCAAGAGTCGGGGCGGCCCGCGCGCCGAACAGGGTCTTGTATTCCTCGCTCGACGCCACCGCCGTCGGCGTCCCCTGACAGCAGACATGGCCGTTCAGGCAGACGACCCGGTCGGTCGCCGCCATCACCACATGCAGGTCATGCGATATCAGCAATACGCCGCAACCGGTTTCATCGCGGATGGATTTTATCAGGTCGTACAGTGCGATCTCGCCGGCAAAATCGACGCCTTGCACCGGTTCGTCGAGAACCAGCAGATCAGGCTTGCGCGCCATGGCGCGGGCCAGCAGCACCCGCTGGAATTCGCCGCCAGACAGAGTCCGCACCTCGGCATGGCGCAGGTGGTTGATACCGGTCGCCTGCATCGCATGGTCGGCATAGGCTTTGTCGATGCGCCCGGTCAGATGCATGAACCGAGCGACCGTCAACGGCAGCGTCCAGTCAATGGCGATCTGTTGCGGTACATAGCCGACAACCAGACCGTCGCGACGCTCGGACCGGCCTTCATCGGGCTTCAATACCCCAAGCGCCATTTTGGCGGTTGTCGATTTGCCGGACCCGTTGGGGCCGATCAGCGTGACGATCTCGCGCGGGTGAACGGCGAAATCGACACCGCGCACCAGCCAGTTACCGGCGCGTTCAACGCCGGCATTCGTCAGGGATACCAGAGGGGTGTTGGTTTGCAGCACGGTTCGGGGTTCCGGATAATAATCTCTTGCGATCCAAATATACACACGTTATATCATTACACAACAATGTAACAGTATAACGTGACAACGATAATGAGGCTCTCATGAAAGTCAGAAACAGTGCTGTTGCGGCACTCTCGCTCGCCGTACTTGGTCTGTCATCGGCGTCGACTATGGCGGACACGAATGTGGTCGCGTCCATCAAGCCGATCCATTCGCTGGTGGCATCGGTGATGCAGGGGGTGGGCGCGCCGGACCTGATCGTCGAAGGGGCATCGTCGCCGCACAGCTACGCCCTGAAACCGTCACAGGCGAAGAAACTTGAAACCGCCGACGTGATTTTCTGGGTCGGCCATGACCTCGAAACCTTTTTTGAAAAGCCGGTTGAAACGATCGGCAAAAATGCGCTTTCCGTCAGTCTGCTGGATGTACCCGGTTTGCAGAAACTGGACTTCAGGGAAGGCGGCGCATTCGCCAAACATGAAGATCACGATGAGCATGCAGATCACGATGAACATGCAGATCACGATGAACATGCAGATCACGATGAACATGAAGACCACGCCGAGCATGATGAACATACCGATCATGACGAACATGAAGGCCACGCCCATTCCGGTACCGATCCGCATGTTTGGCTCGACCCGCAGAATGCAGAAATATTTGTAAAGAAGATAGCCGCGGTTCTGGCAGAAGCAGACCCGGCGAATGAAAAGCTTTACGCAGACAATGCAATCAAAACGCTGGCGCGCCTCGAAACACTCACCGCCGACATCGAAAGACAGTTGGAGCCGGTGCAGGGCAGGGCATTCGTCGTGTTTCACGACGCCTACCGATATTTCGAAAGGCGGTTCGGTCTGGCGGCCGTCGGGTCGATTGCGATAAACCCCGAAATCGCGCCCGGTGCGGACCGGCTCGCCGAAATCAGGGATGAGCTACGGGAAACCGGTGCAGTTTGTGTTTTTGCAGAACCGCAGTTTCAGACAAGGCATATCGCAACCGTTACCGAGGGAACAGACGCCAGAATCGGTATTCTCGACCCGCTCGGTGCCGGTCTGGAAGATGGCCCGGATTTGTATTTCAATCTGATCCGTGACATGGCGAACAGCATGCGCGACTGCCTGTCACTCAATGGCTAGCCCGCCAGAGCCTCGTCGAAAAAGGTGTCCGGCCCGTCGACTTCCACCAGGTTCTTTTCCTCGATCAGCCAGAACCGGTTGCCGACATTGCGGATGAAGGTCCGGTCGTGTGAAACCAGCAGGCAACTGGCGTCATGCACCTTCAGTTCTTCCTCAAGCGCTTCCTGCCCCTGGATGTCGAGATGGTTTGTCGGTTCGTCCAGCAGATAGAAGTTGGGGTCGGTCAACCGCAGAACCAGCATGGCAAGGCGCATCCGTTGGCCGCCTGACAGCGCCTGCATCGGGGCGGTCTGCAAATCGATGGAAAACCCGGCGGCTGCCAGCAGCGATTTCGCCCGCTGATCGCCGACGCTGAACCGGCGGGTGATTTCATCAAGCGGGCTGGAAGCGCTGTCCAGTTGCGTCAGTCCCTGGTCGGAGTACCCCGTCACGACTGACGGAGCGATCCGGACCGGGCCGGTATCGCTGCCGATGGCATTGCGGACGAGGGAAACGAGCTGTGTCTTGCCGGTACCGTTCCTGCCGAGAATGACGACCCGGTCACCCGGTGTGATCCACTTTTTTCCGGTCCTGAAAAGCAGACGCCCGTCAGGTGTGCAGACCGGCGCATTGTCGAAACTGACCAGCGCTTTCGCGTGGGTGCCGCTGTTGGCCAGCCGGATATCCCCGGCGGATTTGTCCCGATGCGCCGGGCGCGCCGCATCTTCCAGCCTGTCTGCCCGTTCCTTCAATTGCTTCGTCTTGGTCAGCAGAAGATCCGACCCTGAATTTATACCGACATTCTTCAGCTTCGCCGCCTGCCGCCGCAATTGCTTCGCCTGTTTCATGTCGTTGCTGAACTTCCGTTCGTCTGCTGCATCGGCTTCGTCGAGCGCGATACGAGCCTTTGAATAGGGCAGAGAGAACAACCGCGACTGTTCAGGCCGCAGAAACAGCGTCCGGTTGGTGACGGTGTCCAGAAAGGCCCGGTCATGGCTTGCGACCACGAACGGAACGGATCGGGCGATTGTTGCAAGCCAGGTTTGCAAAACGCCGATACGCGACAGGTCGAGATGGTTGGTCGGTTCGTCCATCAGCAGCAAGTCGGGGTCGGTGATCCATGACCGCGCCAGCAACGCCACACGCTGCCAGCCACCGCTTAGTTGCCCGAGCGGTCTCGCGTGAAGATCGAACGGCACCTTCAGATCATCCAGCACGATATCGACGCGCCAGCTTTCGATATCCTGTTGCTCCGCCGGCAGCGCCTGCAATACGGCATCGTAGAAAGACAGCGGCAGCAGGGTCTCCGGCACGTCCTGTTCGATATGGCCGATCCGCAGCCCACGGGCGAAGGTGATTTCGCCTTCCGTACACTCCATGGTTCCGGCCAGGCAGCGCAGCAGAGTCGATTTGCCGTGGCCGTTGGCGGCGACAAGGCCGATCCGGTCGTCCTTGCCGATCGTGAAGGTAAGGTTGGAGAAAAGCGATGCGCCGAGCGTGACGCCGGTGTCTTTGATGTTGATGAGGGTCATGACAGTCTCTTGGTCTGGATAGTGTGTGCCGATACAGAAATCGGCGGTGCCGGTTAGGGCAGACCAAGAGAAACGCGTGCAGCTATTGTCCCTGATCAGCCCTGCAAACGCATTTGCAGGGCACAGACGGGTCCACGCTTGAAGTCATGATAGAAATACGGTGTCACGGTTCAGTCCGATAGAAAACGGTCAATGGCTATAATGGTAATGGCGAATGGCCGTACTGGCAATTCCATTTGATCTATTTGAAGCCAACGCCTGTCGTACGGTATTCATCGCGCGGCGGGCTGAAGATATCGAGAATGACCGCGCCGTCCGGTCCGGCCTCGAACCCATGCGGCACGCCGCCGGGTGTCTGCCAGAAATCGCCTTTCGACACCGGGTGCGGTTTGCCGTCCTGAATTCGCGTGCCGGACCCTTCCAGCAGCACACCCCATTGTTCCTGCGGATGGTGATGCACGTCGCCGGCCTTGCCGGCCTCGATCCGCACAACCGAGATCATCACGTTTTCGCCGGGAAAGATGCGGGTTTCCATGCCGGGCGCCAGTTCGCGCAGAATGCCCTGGCTGAGATCGTTCAGATTGTGAAAGTGCTGTTCAGACATATCCGAAAGCTTCCTGTCGCTGGTTTGCGGGATCGGGTCAGCCGAGACGGGCCTTCAGGCTATCGATATTCAATAATCCGCTTTGTGCATCGACCTCACCGACCACCGATGCAGCATTATGTGCTGCAAGTTTCATGGCAAGGTCGATATCTTCGCCGAGAACGAGACAGGCCGTCAATGTCGATGCGAAGGCGTCGCCGGCCCCGGCGGTTGCCACCACGTCGGCCGGGACGGCGGGGGTGAAATGGGTTTTGCCGTTGACCGAAAGATAGGATCCGTTGACGCCGTCGGTGACGCCGATATGCGAGGGCCCCAGGCTGTGCATCCGGCGGAAGTAGTCATCCAGCGTCACCCGGAACCCTTCAATGGTCAGGACCTTCGTGTCCCTGTCACCATGTGGCGCGGTGTGGCGTTCCCACCCCGTCCGGTCGACAAGGGCAGGCACCAGGGCGCGGGCTTCCTCGAAATTGCAGGAAAAGAAATCGACATGCTTCAGGCTGTCGAACAGCGGGCCGGTGCGCCGGGTCAGTTGCAGGATCCCCGGATTGGCGGAAATGAACGCGCCGGCGGCCTTGGCGCGGGCGCAGATGGTTGGAAACAGTTCCGCCGACCGGTTGCTGAGATTGGTGATGTATACCAGATCGCGGCCCGCAAACTTTTCTTCCGCGATATCGGCGTCGGTCAGAAACCCGTTCGCGCCGCGATGGGTGAAGATGGCGGCGTTCTTGTCGTGGGCGGCGATCATCACTGACACAGCGGTCGCCTCGGTCGGGCAGACCGAAACCGCGGACGGGTCTATGCCTTCGTCTTCCAGACAATCCATGACCTTTTCCGCGTTGTGGTCATCGCCGACCTTGACCAGCGCGGCGACGTCAAACCCCAGCCGCTTCAGCGACACCGCAGCGTTGATGGCGCCGCCGCCGGTATGGGTGATGATCGACTTCGCATCGACCTTGCGCCCCGGTTGCAGCAGAAGAAACGCCGTATCGCTGTTCTGCAAGGTCATCCGTTCAATATCCTCGCTGGCGATGGTCGCGATGATATCGACGGTAGCGGATCCGACGGTCAGGGCCTTCATGCGGACGCCCCGCCGAACATAGGACTTTCGATGACATGATCCGCCGTCGCCCGGTTGCAGGCGAAGACAACGTCATACAGCGTGGCCAGGCGCGTCAACGCCTTCACATCGACATCGTGCGGCATGGCCGACATGGCATCGATGAAGAATATCAGCACATCCAGTTTCTCTTCTGCGATCATTGCGCCGATCTGGGCATCGCCCCCCAACGGGC
>CAYGSU010000017.1:45343-51303 GCA_964352715.1 uncultured Flavobacteriaceae bacterium
TCCAGTTTCTCTTCTGCGATCATTGCGCCGATCTGGGCATCGCCCCCCAACGGGCCGCTTTTCAGACAGTTTACGGGAAGCCCTGTCGCTTTGCGTATTTCCGATCCCGTGGTTCCGGTAGCGACCAGATTATGCTGTTCAAGTATGGACTTGCGGGCGACGGACCATTCGACAATCCGTTCCTTGCAGGCGTCGTGGGCGACCAGTCCGATGGTTTTCTTCGAATTCATGCAATTTTCATCCTGTTCCGGTTGGCCTGTTCTTGCAGCACGTCCATTCCTGTCTGCATAGTATCGATTCATGACCGTTCTTCACTCGAAAATATCCCGGCGGACCCTGAAACGATGAATACCGAGCGAAAGCGGTTGGACCGGGCGACAGGTGCGCTGTGGGGCGTCGCCCTGGGCGATGCGTTGGGCATGCCATCACAAACCCTGACCCGCGCGCAGATTTCCGAATCCTACGGCTGGATCGACGATTTTGTCGATCCGGTTGACGGTCACCCGGTCTCCCATGGTCTGAAGGCCGGGGCGATTACCGACGATACGGAACAGACGCTGCTGCTGGCCCGCCATCTTCTTGCCCAACCCGACCAATTCGACGAAGCCGGCTGGGCGCGCCTGTTGCTGGACTGGGAAGACGGCATCAAACAGCGCGGCCTGCACGATCTTCTGGGGCCGTCGACCAAAAAGGCACTGCAGGCCCTGCTCGCCGGAACGCCTGTAACGGAAACCGGCATTGCCGGGAATACCAATGGCGCATCGATGCGGATCGTGCCGGTGGCGATTGCGACGCCGTCGCAGCCGCTAGCTCCGTTTGTCGGACAGATCGAACAGACCTGCCGGGTGACCCACAACACGGCGGAAGCCTTGTCGGCGGCGTCGGCGGTGGCGGCTGTCGTCAGTGCGGGCGTCGATGGCGCGTCTTTCGAAGATGCCGTGCCGTTGGCGCTTTCTGCTGCGCGGGAAGCGGCAAACAGAGGCGCGCGGCGAGGCGAGGTGGATATGGCAGCTTTGATCGAAACCGCTATTGATATCGGCGGCGAGGACAGACCCGACGCCGTAATCGACCGGCTGGAAAAGGAAATCGGCAACTCGGTGCTGTCTCGGGAATCGGTGGCGGCGGCTTTCGGGGTCGCCATGGCGGCGAAGGGCGATGCCTGGCGGGCGGCGGTACTGGCGGCGAATATCGGCGACGATACCGATACAATCGGGGCGATCGCGGCTGGTATGGTCGGCGCGTGTACCGGGGCGGCCGCGCTACCGCAGGCCAAACTCGCGGTTATCGCCGCCGTTAATGATTTTCAGCCGGATGCCCTTGCTGAAGGCCTGCTGGCGATCCGTCAGAACCGGGGGGCGGCGGTATGAGCAAGGGACGGTTCCTGCAACTGTCTGGCGTCGTCGTCGATCTGCTATACCGGGTGCAGCGGGTCCCGCTGCCGGGCCAGGAAGCCCAGGTCTCATCGTTCGACATGGCGGCAGGTGGTGGATTCAACGCGATGGTTGCCGCCAGCCGGGCAGGAATGGCGGTATCGTATGGCGGCACACTGGGGCAGGGCGTTTTCGCGGATATCGCTACCAGGGCGATGGAAGCGGAAGGGTTCGATATCCTCCGCTCAGGCAGGGTCGCGGTGGATCAGGGCTGCTGTGTCGTGCTGATCGATGATGCTGGCGAGCGCACCTTCATCGCAAGGGAAGGGGCGGAGGGCGTCGTCAAGCCGGAAGACCTGGCCGCGCTCGATCCAACCGGTTTCGACTGGATTCTGCTGTCGGGCTATACGCTCGCCTATGAAAACAGCCGTGACGCGCTGGCCGACTGGCTGCATGCTCTGCCGGAAACAGCGAAGCTGATTTTCGACCCGTCGCCGATTGTCGATCAGATTCCTGAACCGATTCGGGACGCGGCGATGACAGCCTCGACCTGGATCAGCGCCAACACGGCGGAAGCGGAAATTCTGTGCGGCATCGACGATCCGGCGGTGGCTTGCGCCGCGCTGGCGAAAAAAGCCCGGCCGGGCGGCGGTGCAGTGGTTCGCGCCGGCCGGGACGGTTGCTTTGTCTCGACCGGGGATGGAACGGCCGTTCATGTTGCCGGGTTTACGGTTGAAACCGTGGATACCAACGGGGCGGGCGATACCCATCTGGGCGCCTTTGCCGCGGCTTTGTTCGAAGGGGCGTCTTCTGTCGAGGCGGCCGGAAAAGCCAATGCCGCTGCGGCGCTTTCGACAACCAGACATGGCCCGGCAACATCGCCTGACAGCGATGAAGTAAAGGCTTTTCTTGCATCGCGGCAGCGTGGCTAGTTTTATAACAACTGGAAAATGACTGATGAAATCGTTTCTCAGTTTCTATGGAGGGTAACTATGAATACAGGGTGCAAATTGCTCGTGGCGGCAGCCGCCTTGGCCGGATTGGGCCTTGCGGCATCGGCGCAGGCGGATGAAATTCGGGTTCTGAACTGGAACGGCTATGGCACGGACGAAGCCTGGGCCGTCGAGGCTTTCACCGCCAAGACCGGCCACACGGTCACTCATGACTATTTCAATTCCGAACAGGAAATGCTCACGAAGCTGCGCACCAACCCGGATGCGTATGACGTGGTGCTGATCAATTCGGCCTATACGGTGCAGGCCAAGGAAGAAGGGCTGATTGGCCCGGTCGATACATCGTCGATCTCCAATTTCGCCAATATCGCGCCCAATTTGACAACGGATGACGAACTTGTGCCGGGTGGCGTTGTCTACGGCGTTCCCTGGGTCTGGGGCCTGACCTCGTTCGCCTATAATACGAACGCTTTCGACAACGCGCCGGAAAGCATCGACATTTTCTGGGACGCCTCGCTTAAAGGCAAGGTCGGCTGGCGCGACGATCCACTGGAATCCGTGCAGATGGCGGCCATGGCGACCGGCCAGAACATCAACAACATCAACGACCTTGATGCTGTCCGCGCGAAACTTGAAGACCTGATGCCGCAGATCAGCACGTTCTGGAGTTCGGAAAACGACTGGAACCAGTTCATGGCAGCCGGCGATTTCGTGATCGCGCCGTATTGGAGCGGGTCGGCCAGCCGGTCGAAGAACAAGGGCCTGCCGATCGAGTTCGTTGTGCCGAAGGAAGGCGCTATCGGGTGGCTGGATGGTCTGTCGATCCCGACAGGGTCGAAGCACAAGGAAGCGGCGGCTGCGTTTATCGACTGGATGATCGATCCCGGCTTCTATGTCGAATGGGCGAAAAGCGGCGGTGCGCCTGCTTCGGCCAACACGGCGGCGGCTGCGGCACTTCCTGAAGACGATATGAACCGCAGCGTGCTGGGTGATCCGGAAGTCGTTGCCCGGGTTCAGTTCATGAAGCCGGTTTCCGACGAAAAGCGGAAAGTCTATCTGGAAATGTGGCAGGAACTGAAGGCGCTGCAGTAAGCGGCATCCGTTTCGGCAAGGTGATAAGGCGAAGACAATGGGTACCCAGACACGCCGTGGCGTGACCGAAGCGGTCCTGTTGATTTCGCCGACCTATCTTTGGCTGACAGTGGCGATATTCCTGCCGCTGTCAGCCATGCTTTTTTTCAGCTTCCTGAGCGACGTGCCGTTCGGCGACCGCGAATGGGTCGTGACCCTTCAGCACTATGCCGATTTCTTTCAGAAGAAGCTGTACTACTCGCTGCTGTGGAAATCGCTCGAACTGGGCCTGATCGTTACGGCCCTATGCCTCCTGGTCGGTTTTCCCTGCGCTTATGTGCTGGCGAAAACCGTCAAGGGCCGCTGGCGCGAGGCGATGTTCCTGCTGGTCATCCTGCCGTTCTGGAGCAACTCGCTGGTGCGGATCTTTTCCTGGGCCATCGTGCTGCGGGGCAACGGCGTGATCGACAAGACCCTGAACGCCATTCTGCCTTTCGATGTCTCGGTCAACCTTATGTTCTCCTACCCGGCCATCGTCATCGGCCTGGTTCATTCCTATGTTCCGTATGTCATTCTGACCTCGTATCTGGCGCTGCAGGCGATTGACGACAATTTGATCGACGCCGCCCGGTCGATGGGCGCGCCGGTGCGCACAATCCTGATGCGTATCATCCTGCCGCTGGCGCTGCCCGGCCTGCTCGCCGGGGCGGTGCTGATTTTCGTACCCGTCGTCGGGTCGTTCATGGAGCCGCGCATTCTCGGCGGCCGGGCCGGCACGTTTTATGGCACCATCATCGAAGACCAGTTCACCACCGTGTTCAACTGGCCGCTGGGTGCTGCCCTTTCCTTCGTGCTGCTGGCGGTCGTATTGCTGATTCTGGCGCTGGCCCGTCCGGTTCTGGTGAGGGCGCAGACATGAGCAAGATGGGAATCCTGCGATTTTCCGGCCGGGTCTATCTCGGCCTGATGCTGTTTTTCCTGTACGCCCCGATTTTCGTGATGGCGGCGATGTCATTCAACGCATCGGAATTCTATCAACTGCCGATTCAATTCTCGACCCGCTGGTACAGCGACCTGTGGCAAAATCAGGAAATTCTTGAAGGCGCCTGGCGCAGCATCTGGATCGCCTGCGTTACAACGGTTATCGCCACGGCCCTCGGCACGGCGGCGGCAATTGCGATGTTCCGGTTCGAGTTCCGCGGCAAGAAAATCCTGCTGGCCCTGCTGTTTCCGCCGATTGCGATCCCCTGGCTGATTACCGGCACGGCGATGCTGATCTTTTTCTTCACCGTCGGGATCGGGCGCGGGTCTCCATCGGTGATCGTCGGCCATGTCGCGCTGGCCTTGCCCTATGTGATCGTGGTGGTAATGGCGCGACTGAAGACCTTCGACCCGACGCTGGAAGAAGCCGCGCGGTCGCTCGGCGCAAGTTCATGGCAGGTAACCCGCGAAGTCACCCTGCCGTGGATCGCCTCCGGCATCATCGCCGGGGCCTTGTTCGCCTTCGCGGTGTCGTTCGACCAGTTCGTGATCTCCTACTTCCTGTCCGAACCGGGCGACAAGACACTGCCGGTGATAATCTACTCGGCGATCCGCAAGGGTTTCACACCGGAAATCAACGCGATCTCCACCATCATCATCACCGTGTCGATGGTGCTGATGTTGCTGGTGGCGCGGTATTCGAAATTTGGCGGGGAACGCTGATGGCGCAGGTACAGGTAAACAATCTGACAAAACGGTTCGGCACGCTGACGGCGCTCGACGACGTAACGCTGACCTTTCCGGACGGTCAGTTCTTCGGGCTGCTGGGGCCGTCGGGCAGCGGCAAGACGACCCTGTTGCGGGCGATTGCCGGTTTCATCTTCGCCGACAAGGGCACGGTGCGGATCGGCGACCGGTCGGTCGAGAACGTGCCGGTGGAAAAGCGCGAAATCGGCATGGTGTTCCAGAACTACGCCCTGTTTCCGAACATGAGCGTCGCCGACAATATCGGCTTCGGTCTTCGGGTGCGGAAGGTTTCGGCGGCGGAAGAAAAGAAACGGGTCGGCGAGGCGCTCGATCTGGTGCAGCTCGGCGATCTCGGCGACCGGCGGCCGCATCAACTCTCCGGCGGGCAGCGGCAGCGTATCGCGCTGGCCCGCGCCATCGTGACGCGGCCGCGCGTGCTGTTGCTGGACGAACCGCTCAGCGCGCTCGACAAGGCATTGCGGCTGGACATGCAGATCGAACTGAAACGCATCCAGCGCGAGGTCGGCATCACGACGATTTTCGTCACCCACGATCAGGAAGAGGCGCTGACCCTCAGCGACAGTATCGGCATTCTGAAAGACGGCAAACTGGTTCAGCACGGCCCGCCGCGCGTGATCTACAACAAGCCGGACAATGAATTCACCGCCGTCTTTCTGGGCGAGGCGAACCTGTTTCGCGGTGTGCCGGAAGGCGGCGGCCTGCGGCTGATCGACGGCACGCTTCTGCCGCCGTCAGGGAATGATCCTTTGCCGGGAGTGGTCGCCGTCCGGCCGGAAAACATTTCGGTTTCCGCTTCCGTGCCTGGGCCGGAAACAAC
>CAYGSU010000017.1:51403-53124 GCA_964352715.1 uncultured Flavobacteriaceae bacterium
GTGCCGTCGCGTTGCGCGGCGTTTTGCGCCTCCGGCAATTCGGCGGCCAGTTCGGCGATCCGTAGCCGATTGGTTTTCGGCACGATGCGACCTGCATCGCCGATGCCCTGATGACGCGGCCAGGCGGCGTATTTCTTGTGCAACTGGTGCGGCTGAAAAATGCTGATATCGTCCGGAATGACATCGAAATCCAGCGTCAAAGCGCCATCCCGCCCGGCGGCTTCCATCAGCTCCTGCCCGGCTTTGGTGCGCGCGATGATGGCATTGGTTCCGAGATCGGTTTCGCTGTCCACGCGGTCCGGCAGACCGCCGGGCCAGGTATCGGACACCGCAATATCGGCGGCCTCGCCGATACCGTCGGGACAGATCTTGCAGCGGAAGGGCAGACCTTTCAGGCCTTCCTCGCTCAGCCACATATCCAGATAGTGAAGCTCTCTCACCGTGTCGCCGGTTTCGACACGTGTCGGGCCGGGGCAGCCGCGCCCTCGGTAGCGGAATTTGGTAACCGCCGACCGGTCGATGTCGCGGTTCTCCATAAACTCGCCCATAGCGTCCGGTGTCATGAATCCACCGCAGACCATCGTCAGCCAGTACTTCACCAGCTTGTCGACTCTCGGGTCGTGCCGCGCATAGTTGCGCAGCGCGTTGATGTCGCAGGGTTTGCCGATGAAGGCGAAGGGCCGGTTGCGATCCAGCGCGTCCTGCATGTCGGTCAGCGGGGCGGTCTGCCCGTAGCGCGATCCCGCGCCGGCGATGACGTCCTCGCGGGTGAAGCTCAGATGGCGTTCGCCAAACGTGGGTTCCTCGGTTCCGGCCCTGGCATGCAGAATGAAATCGACCCGGCCGCTTTCCAGGAGGTAGATGCCAAGCGCCGTCAGCACACCGCCGGTCGACCCCTCATGGCGGATTTCCGGGTCGGCGGCCCAGGACATCACCATTCGCCGCCAGGCGCCCCAGACATTGTCTGATTTCGTGTCGTCCTCGATCAGTCGTTCAGGCAGACCTTCGATCCGCGTGCCGGGACAGGTATCGTAGATGGCGTCGACGGTTTCATGATCCAGATCGCCGACCACATAGGGCCTGTCCCATCCGGTCGATGTTCTTTCCATCCGGACGACATCCGGGCCGGCCACGGACTGGCACAGGCCGCATCCGATGCAAAGCGACTGTTCGACGATGGCATACAGCCTGTCGGCCGGTTGCTGGTCTCTGTTCATGCTGCGAATCCCCGGTCTGTTGTCATGGAAAATCCGGCCCGTAATCGGGGCCGGCGCAAGACACAGTATCGGCATTGGCGCGTGTCGCCAATGCCGGTTACCGTTGGAAATGGTGTGATGAATAAAACGCGGTTCAGCAGCCGGAAACGCAGGCGCCCGAGCCGTCAAACCCCATCGTTTTGCCGCTGAGCGGCAGATAGGCCGGTGTCTTTACCGCATCCATGAAGGCTTTTGTGCGGGTACCATCCTGCGCCGCCCCGCCCCTGGTCGCCGGTTCGTTCGCATGCGATGGAATGACCGAGGCCGGTTTCACCAGTTCATCGATCACGAAGGCCGCTTCTGTTGGCCCGGTCGTATAGGTGTCACCGATATTGATGACGGCCAGTTTCGCGCCGTATTGCCGGTTCACTACGGTTTCCTGTTCGGCGGTGACGCCGGTATCGCCGGAAAGATAGACTGACAACCCGTTGCTGAAGGTCAAAACATACCCGGTCGGCGGGCCGA
>CAYGSU010000017.1:53224-57743 GCA_964352715.1 uncultured Flavobacteriaceae bacterium
GAATTGCGGCGCATTGCATTCGCCCTCGTTGACTGCCGCAATATGCTTGTCGCCGAGGTGGTCACCATGCACATGGCTGAGCAACACCGCATCGATGGTGCCGAGGCGCGGATCGTCCGGTCCGGCGACGGTACGACCGGCATCGTAGAGAATGCGGGTTCCGTCAGGATCTTCGAAAATCATCGCCCGGTCCAGCGGGCAGAATTCGCCGTCATGGCTGCCCAACGGTGTCACGTTTACCGTATCGGCCAGTGCGGTCGATGCCGCAAAAACGCCTGCCACCGCGCATAGAATTGTCTTGTTCATCCTGTCCTCCCTTCGTTGTCTTGCCTCAAGTCAACCATATAGAGCTAATGTTGCCAAAGGCGAGTGGGAAGAGCGGGGTGGGTGTCAGCCTTCCCGCGCCACGAAATCCAGAGACTGGTTCGCGGTGCGCATAATGTGTTTGCGCCGGATCGGGGTTGCGATCATCCGGTTGATTGCCGCGCCCAGCGTTTTCACAAATGGCGCATCGGGCCGCGCTGCGACTTCGGCCCGCGCCGCCGTCAGCAGTTTCACGTAGTGGCAGGAAACGATGTATTCGGGGTGGTCGTGGTCAAGCTGCGCCATCAGGGCGTCATCGAAGAAACCGGCGGTATCGCCGACCGCCCAGTCGCCGACCGCAACAGTCTTGTCCTGAAAGCCGGCATTGCGGCCAAGGAAACAGGCCATCTGCAACAGCACATCCGGCCAGAAGGCGGGGTCGGTTTCCGCCGCCCACCGCCCGGCATTGGCGAAAGTAATAGCATGGGTGAAATCCAGCCAGGACACATTCTGCGATACCGGGTTGTCAGCCTGATGATCCATATTCGTATCGAAGCGCAGAAACTGCAGCGACACGGCGTCGAGCAGGGTTTCGTATAGGTGCACGGGGTCGGCGCAGCCGGAAAGGCAGGCTTCCATCGCCTTCGCCATCGGCAGCGACGACAGGGTTTCGGCATCGATGGATTTGGTTCCCTTGCCATCCCAGGCGTCACGCGCCGGGCGATAAGCCTTGAATTCGGGAATAAGATCTTCCCGCGTCGTATAGACCAGATACCGGGTCAGGCAGCGCAGCAGAGGCGGGGCGGCATCCGGCCCCAGCCGCTCGATCAGCTCGCCCGCCTTGCAGACATAGATCATCGCATGACCAAATCCCTGATAATGGGAAAGCGCGGCGCGGATCAGTCCGTGTCGAACCGCGTCGTAACCAAGATTTTCTCTTAGCGCGCCGTTCATCAGCGCCATCGCGCGGGATTCGTCTTCGTTTTCGATGGCGTCCACGAAGGCGTCTTCGTCGTATGAGGTAGCCTCTTCCAAGAACGGAAAATGCCGTTCGCGCATCGTGTCCCACGCCATATGGCCGATGCTTTCCATGATCGGGGCCAGTGCGGCGGCGTTCGATCCATCCAGTTTTGCCCGTAATGCCAGCCAGTCGGCGGTTGCGGCATAGGCGTGGGTCCAGCCGTATTCCATCCGGTCCGCCGTGTCGGCGATGGAAGCACGCACGGCGTCCAGCGGATCGCCGCCGGCTTTTTCAAGCCGGGCGACTTCGCGGCCGATGCGGTCATATTCATGCTTCGGCAGGGCATCGACGATGTTCGCCAGCGCTGCCGCGATCATTTGTTCAGCGGGCGGGTCGGCAATGTCGATCATCAACCTGTCGCCGTCGATGCGGGTCGGATAGACGCGCAGCTTGTCGCCGTCGCGCAGATTGTTCCCGTTGGCGAGATCGAATTTCCAGTTATGCCAGTTGCAGGTCAGCGTGCAGGTATCGGTCACCGTGCCTTCAACCAGCGGAAAGCCTTCATGCGGGCAGCGATTGTTGCAGGCATAGACTTCGCCGTCGCGCCAGAACACCGCAATCTGCTTGCCGTCCAGCTTCACCACCTTGCGGCCTGCCGATTTCAGATCGTCCAGGGCCAGAGCATCGCGCCATACAGGGGTCATTATCGCCTCCGGTAATTTATAAAGAAAAATCTATAAATAATTTCTGTCGACGGCAAGAAAAAATTTCTATAGATTTTTCTTTATAAAAGGAGAGGTCATGGCCACTGACAGTTCAACGGATGATACAGCACCTGCCGGCTGGATGGAAATCTGGCGTAGCGGCCATGTCGCGCGGTTCATGGTGCTGTGTTTCGGGGTCTGGCTGCATGCGGCCGACTTCGCGCTGGTGGCCACGCTTCTGCCGGATGCAGTGATTGAAATCGGTGGCGCCTATCTGCTGAACTGGAATGTCGCGCTGTACCAGCTCGGCTCGATCGTCGCCGGCGTTTCGACAGGTATTCTGGCGATTCGTTTCGGGTTGGCTCGGTCGTTGATCTATGGCGCCGCCGTTTATGTCGTGGGCTGTGCGCTCAGCGCGGTCGCACCGAACATGGAAATCATTCTGGCCGGCCGGGTGTTGCAGGGGCTGGGCGGCGGCTTTCTGGTGGCTTTGGTGCTGGTTGGTGTGAACGATATCTTCCCCAGCCGCATGGCGCCCCGGGTTCTGGCCGTCGTCTCCATTGTCTGGGGGTCGTCTGCCTTCATCGGCCCGCTGATCGGCGGCGTATTTGCCGAATTCGGGCTGTGGCGCGCCGGTTTCTGGGCTTTCGGCGGGCAGGGTGTGGTGTTCATCATCGCCGTCTGGTTCTGCCTGCGCGATGTCGAAAAGGTGCATGCCGACATCATCAAGTTGCCGGTGCGGCGGCTTGTTTTGCTCAGCCTCGCCGTGCTCGCCATTTCTTTCGCCGGGGCGATTTCGGAAGCCGGCAGAACCGACCCGATGGTCTATGTTCTGGCCGTTGCCGGTGTGATCATGCTGGTCCTGTTCTTCCGGCAGGACGGCCGGGCCGGCGAGAGCCGATTGCTGCCGCGCCGCGCATTCGATCTGCGAACGCGCACCGGGGCCGGGGTTGCGCTGGTGCTGTTTCTTGCAACCTCGACCATCCCCTTTACTGTCTACGGGCCACTGCTATTGAAGGTGCTGTACGATGTCGGGCCGTTGCAGGCGGGTTACATTCTGGCTATCGGATCAATCGCCTGGACCATCGGTGCTGTCGGGTTTTCCGGTGTCAGCCGTGCCAATGAAGGCAAGGTGATCGTTACCGGCGCGGCCGGAATACTTGTGTCGACAATCGCGCTGGCATTCGTTGTGCCGTCCAGCGGCATCTGGTCCATTCTGCCGTTTCTGTTTCTTGAAGGGGCCGGGTTCGGCATGGCCTTCGCCTTCATCGTGAGACGGGTTGTCGAAGATGTGAAAACCGATGACCGCGAACGCGCCTCCGCCGCCATGGCGACGGTGCAGGAAATGGGTTACGCCGTTGGTGCGGCGGCTTGCGGCATTGTTGCGAATGTTGCCGGGTTCGCCGAAGGCATCAGCATCACGGCTGCACAGAAAAGCGGCTTCTGGCTGTTCGCTGCCTTCGTACCGTTCGCGGTGCTGGCATTCGCTTCCGCCTGGATTATCGCCACAAGGCCGCCACAGCAGGAGGACACGCGATGAAGAAACAGGAAACCCGCACCCGCCGCGCTGTCCTCGACCTGCTGAAACGGGAAGGACCGGTGGAAGCGCCCGATCTTGCGGCGATGCTGCAGGTTACCGATATGGCGGTGCGCCAGCATCTCTATGCGCTGGAGGAAGACGGCTATGTCGAGGCCCGTCCGGTCGCAAGGCCGCGTGGCCGGCCGGCAAAAAAATGGATGCTGACGCAAAAGTCCGACCGCTACTTCCCCGACGCCCATGCCGAATTGACCGCCGATCTGCTGATGGCGATGAAATCGGCGTTCGGCGATGTCGGCATGGACGCTATTCTTGCGGAACGCACGAAAGCCCAGAAGACGGACTATGCGAAAGAAGTCGGCAAACGGAAAAGCCTGCGCGCCCGGCTTGAAGCCCTGGCGGCACTACGCACGAAGGAAGGCTATGTCGCGGCGGTCGAAAGGGACGGCGACGGCTATCTGCTTGTCGAAAACCACTGCCCGATCTGTGTCGCCGCGAAAGCCTGTTCCGGCCTGTGCAGCGCCGAACTGGCGGTATTCCAACACGCGCTCGGACCGGATACGGATGTCGAACGCACCGATCATATTCTGGCCGGCGCGCGGCGCTGCGCCTATCGGGTGCGGGTCAAGGGCAGGAAGGCGGTCAACCGCACACCGGCGCGGGAGCAGCAACAATGAAAGTCTTTGTTCTGGGGGGCACGGGGTCCATCGGCACGCCGCTGGTGCCGGCTTTTGTGAACCGTGGTCACGAGGTCATTTCGCTGGCGCGGTCGGATGCGTCTGAAGCGTCCCTGAGAGAAAAAGGCTCGTCGGTGCTGCGCGGTGACATACGGAACCCCGCTGCATGGAGCGCCGATGCCGTACAGGCCGATGTCATCGTTCAGGTGGCCGGCACGTTCACGGACGACGAGAATGAAGTCGACCGGAACATTCTGGACGCCCTGATCCGGGAATCGGCGAAACGCACGACATCGCCGAAACTGCTCTATACCGGCGGGTGCTGGCTTTACGGCGA
>CAYGSU010000018.1:0-49848 GCA_964352715.1 uncultured Flavobacteriaceae bacterium
CGGTCAGGATGGCCATCAACTGCCGTATCCTGTTCTTCCAGGTCCAGTCCTTCATCGCCATCGCGCCATGTAGCCCTGTCTTCCTGATTTCGCTGCGGTTTGCGTAGGCGTGTTCAAGGGCCGCAACAACGTCGTCCACGCTGCTTTCGCCCCAGCCTTCCACGCCGACATCCGGTTCAGGTGGCGTGACCTGTTGTTGATGCGTCAGCGGAAGGCAATGCGCGCCATCGCCGATCAGATCGAGATGGCCTGTATTGGCGGACAGAATGCACGGCACCCCGCTTGCCATGGTTTCCATGGCGACCAGATTGGTGCCGCCTTCGCAACGATTGGGGAAAAGAGCGACATCGACTGACCGCAGCAATTCCGGCATTTCCTCGTTTGCAACAATCCCGAGATCGATCAGCGATTCCGGTGCGGCGCCGTTTGCCGCTGCCCATTCCTCAATTTTCAGTCTGTTGTCCGGTCCGGTTTCAGGCGCAAGGTCGATCAGGGGGGAAGCGATGATACTGCGCGCTGTTTCAGGCCAGACATTATGCCATGCCGTCACCAGGATTGAGTCCGGGTGACTGGCGTGGAAGCTTTTCCAGGCGGCAAGCACGATATCCTGACCCTTGCGGAACTCCAGCTTGCCACCGGAGAAAACCGTGAAGCGGTCGCCGAAAAGCCGTTTCATGGACCGGGGCCTGAACAGGGCCGTATTGACCCCCTGCAAGGCGCATCGCGCATCGGGCAGCCCCTTCGCCTGCAGCATTCGGGCATTCCAGGTCGACCCGGCGATCACCATATCAAACACTCGCGCCCGTTCCAGGGCCGCTGCGGAGAGGTTCGTGTTTTCCAGAAACACGAAGCCGATTGTCCGGTCCCCCCGATACTGTCGTTCGAGATGCAGCGGGGTCAGGTCGTTGCCAAGCGCTTTCAACAGGCACATGTCAGGACAGTGTGTGATGCCCGATCCATCTTCCGGCAACGCTCTGAACCGTTCCGCTTCGGCAAGAAGGGGTTTCAACCGGTCGAGTTGCGACGGCGTCATCGTGGTGTCGGCGACGGTTGAAAGCGGCACCGGCAGGGTTGGCTGGTTACGGTCGCTGGCAAGCTCATCGCAGAGATTGTAGCCGAACACGCCCCAGCCGTAGTAGTTCGCGATGCCCCAGTCGATACCGAGATATGGCTCCATGTGTAAGCCTTTTTATGCGGTTTCTGCGAATATTGCGACTGTGCCGCATTTCGGTGTTGCGACGAATCTAGAGCAATTCGCCGTCGCGGAAAATAGCATCGACAGGGCAGTTTCACCTGTTCCCGAAAACAGAAAGCGTGGTTCGACAGGATATTTTGCTGATTGTATCGACATTGGATGCTGTGCATATTGATGCGATAAATGCACCAAAACACGCCATCAGGATGACTGAGACACCTTTCCCGAACAATCTGCGGTTTCTGTGCAGCTACAAGGAATCGATATCGCAGGTTTGCCGTGATCTGGATATCAACCGTAGCCAGTTCAACCGGTACCTTTCCGGTGCGTCCTCTCCCCGGGCGTCCCTGTTGCGAAAAATCTGTGACTATTTCGGTGTCGAGCATCACGAGATTCTTCTTCCCGAAGCCGACTTCGAATCGCTGATCGCTGTCCGCGGTGTCGCCGACGGCTTCCGTGACCAGCGGATCAGCGAGTGCTTTACCCGCATTGTCCGGTCAAGCGACAAACGAATACTGGAATTGCAGGGAATGTTTTTCGAATACTATTACTCCTTTGCAAAACCCGGGTCGGTGCTGCGTCTGCTGATCAGGTTCGAGGAACGGGAAGGCATCGTTGAATTCACCAGAATGACGAGGATCGGTGCGCCGGGGAAATCCTGCCAGACCCTTCATCGGTACAGCGGCATCGCCACGATGTTCGGCGATCGCATTTTCATGCACGACCATCAGCGGGACCGGACACTCGATATGACCCAGACGATCCTGTATCCCGACTTTTCCGGGCAGGTGAATGTCATGACGGGCATGAGCCTGGGCGTAGCGGCGAACCAGCAGAGGACGCCGTGTTGTGCCAGAACCTATCTTGAGCGTGTCAGCCCGTATAGCACATGGCGGCAGAATTTTCGGCAATGCGGTTTGCTGGACGCAAAAAAGGGCGACGTGCCCCAGTTTATCCTGGAGGCGATTGACAACAGTCATTCAGGCCCGAACCACTTCATGCCTTATTCGATGTCCTGATCGCACCTGTTCCCTGCGCGGCTACTGCGGAAGAAACTCCGGGCCGCCCGGCATGATGCGCAACCCTTTTCTTAAATTTCTGTAATCAAGCAGGCGGTTGTCGGCAGCGTTCTGCGCGGGGGCGAGAACCTCCAGAATCCGGGCGGCAATCGGTTGAAACTCCGAGCGGTAGTGTACGCTGCTTTTCAGAACCACGATTGCATGCCGCGCCGGAACGATTCCGAGATGCGTGAACATCGCCAGGTCGGCTGCCTGTTCGGGATTTGTGGACACGACAATTCTGATGCCGCCAAGACGCAGAACCGCCATCGGCCCGAGTTCCATTCGGCTGCCGTTGAAATACCCACCCTTGCACAGAAAGCTGCCGTTGCTGACCGCTTCAACATGATAGCGGGCATGATACGGGGTGTGGCCGGGCAGGCCTGACTTTCCGCCGAGACCGATCTCGATTTCCGCCTCGACACCGGCTTCATGAGCTGCGGCCGCCGCAGCGGGGTCACAGTATAGACCGATCACGGCGTCGGCGGCATTGTGGCGATCCAGCGATTCGAGAATCCAGTTCGTGTCACTGCTGGTGCCGCCGCCAGCATTGTCCTGAACATCGGCAAGGATGATGGGGCGAACGAGCTCGGGCGAGCTTGAAATGGCATGTTTCACGGCGTCGTCCACCGTCCACAGGTCAGCGATGAACTGGTCTTCACGGTTCGCTACATGCGTATAAAGTATGTCTGCTGCCTTCTCTGCAGCTTCCGATGATCTGCCATAGCCAACAAGCGCTGGACCGCAATGCGGCACGTCAGACGGGTTGAAACCAACCGCCATGGCGACATGCACGACATCGGGAAGCCTTTCGAGCGTTGACAGAAAGTCCATCGTCTCTTTCATCGGGCCGTGCATTGTGCAACCGACGGTGTTCGGAAGAAGAAAAGGCAGCCGGCGAAAGGCCTTGTGGCAACGGTTGCCGCCGCCGAGCAGCCGGGAAAGATGCCGCGCGGCGGCGCGGCCGGTTTCGGCCATGTCGATATGCGGATAGGTGCGATAGATCAGCAACTGGTCGGCGAAGGCCACCATCGCGTCGGAAAGGTTTGCATGGTAATCGAGGCTGACAACTATTGGAAGATCCGGGCCTGTCAGTTCCCTTACCCTGCGCAAAAGCTCTCCTTCGCCGTCATCATGAGATTCGGTAACCATTGCGCCGTGCAAATCAAGCAACAGACCGTCAATCGGCCCGGCCTTTTTCAGGTCATCGAGCAGCCTGTCCGTTATTCTCTCGAAGGCGTCCGATGTTACCCTGCCGCACGGGGTGGCATTGCACCAGGTTAATGGTGCGACTTCCCATCCCTGTTCGTGACAGACGTCGATCATGCCGGCAGCGGCGATGTTGTAACCGGTCAGCGAAGAAAACATTGCATCGCCGTGCAGCATTCCGGGCCAGCCATCGGCGAGAACAAAGCGATCATAGGTCGCCGGTTGCGACGAAAATGTATTCGTTTCGTGGTGAAATCCGCCAATGGCAACGCGCACCATGGCTGCCTCCCTTTACAAGCAAGCGTGAGGGGGCGCCTGACGCGTGCCTTTCTATAGCCTTTTACCAGGCGGGCTGCTGCCGGGCGGTGCTCCGCCGCTTTTTCTGATTTTTTGTCATACCCGCGTCGATGATCGAAAAAGCCCGACTTCTCGGTTCGAGAAACCGGGCTTTATCGTGTCATGGGATGGTGCCGTGTATCAGGCGGCCCACCACCGTTCGATGATGCGACGGCCGTCGAAGGCTTTCAGCACCGAAACGTGATCGCCGTGAGCGACCTTGTCGGTTTTGGCCGTGACAGCGTTGGCGAAGGCCGGTACGACGATGCCGCCTTCGTCACGCAGGATTTTCTGCATTTCGTAATACATTTCCCCGCGCTTGCTCTTGTCCAGTTCCGCTCTCGCAGCGACCAGAAGAGACTGGAACCGGGGATGGTCCCACTGCGTATCGTTCCACGGTGCATTGACGTCGTAGGCCGTTGTCAGCATCGTGTCCGCCACCTGGTAGCCGCCCCAGTACAGCGCGACGAACGGCTTTTT
The DNA here is from genome assembly GCA_964352715.1 of uncultured Flavobacteriaceae bacterium. Classification (GTDB taxonomy): domain Bacteria; phylum Pseudomonadota; class Alphaproteobacteria; order UBA8366; family Aestuariispiraceae; genus JAVKBW01. The sequence continues at coordinate 4,279 of CAYGSU010000018.1, forward strand.
GAGCCAGACATTCGACCAGTAACCGTCACTCGATTCCCGGACGACGGAAAGGTTGACGCCGCTCTTGGCACAGGAATCCTGATACAGCACGGCGGCATCGACAGCACCGGCGAACGCCGCGTCGGCGGTGGACAAGGTGACGTCGACAGTATCAAGTCCATCCTGTTTCAGGTGCCACTTCGCCTTGTCCGGATCGAATGGCGTCTGTTCCAGATCGGCGGCATGAAATTCATACGACGGGCCGATGGGATGATCGTTCGCGATCGTGCCCCGGCCTTGCAGGATGTATTTCAGGAAGGCCTCTCGATCCAGCCCCAGTTTCAGCGCCATGCGCACGTTATTGCTGTTGAAAGGCGCGGTCTGGGTGAACATGGAATAGGCGTAATGTAACGGGCCGGTATATTCCTCGACCGTAATGCCGGGCTTCTTTTCAAGCAGGTTGGCCGTCTTTGCATCAACCTGGTCGATGGCGTCTACCTGCCCGCTCAGCAAGGCGCTTGTGCGCGCATTCGCATCGACGATCGACAGCAATTCGACCTCGTCAGCATGGGCGCGACCTTCTTTCCAGTAATTCGGCTGGCGAACGAAGTTGGCGCGGACACCGGGTTCGAAATCCCTGATGCTGTAGCCACCGGTTCCGACATATCCCCGCCAGTCGATATCGTCTTCTGACGCCGCCGGGAAAATACAGGTATTGGCGGAACTCAGAATGCTCGGGAAATCGGCATTGCCGGCTTTCAGCTTGAAGCTGACCGTGTGCGAACCGTCAGCCTTCGCTTCCTCGATCTGCTGAAGAATGCTGCTGACGGCCGACTTCGACCCTTCCTTGGTGTGGTAGGCGATGTTTGCCAGAATGTCCTTGCTTGTCAGCGACCGGCCATCGTGAAACTCGACACCCTTGCGGATATTGAAGACCCAGGTTTTGGCGTCGGGTGACGATTCCCAGCTTTCCGCCAGGCTCGGCACCAGTTTGCCGTCAGGCGCCACTTCGGTGAGCGTGTTGGCGATGCCGTAGATGGCGGTCCATTCGAATCCGTTTGCGACCAGCGCGGGATCGAGCGTGTCGGACGTGCCGCCATGGCTCATCGCCAGGGTCATTTTTCCGCCTTTTTTGGCGGTGGCGGCCTTCAGGGCCGTCGACGCCATCGTATTGGCCAGAACGGCTGAAATACCAAGCGCTATCGCCCGGCCTGTGAATTCACGTCGGCTGATGGCGCCCTGTGTCAGACGCGAACCGAGCCAGTTCAGTTGTGCGGTATTGTCGGTCTTGCTCATTTCTCTCTCCAATGCTGCTGGAGGGGCGATTGGGGATGTATTAGATTTTTTTTGCGAAGCCTCTCCTGTTGCCTTGATGCTATGCGCAATTGTGAAGATGGGGCCATTACGCGAATATAATGCTGTTGGTGCTGTTTTGTGCTTTTTCAGCGCCATAAAGCCAATGGCAATCGAGAGATGCACCCTGCGCGGGAGTTTCGGATTCGACCCGATGATCGCTGAAAAGTTGGTTGAAACAGCCTCACTGGGAGTGAAAACTACTTTTCCTCGACGTCTTTCGGGATAACGATTGGCGATACAGCCCAGACAAGAACTGTTTCCCTGTCCGTTGGGTTGCGGCCATGATGACGCAGACTGGCGTCGAAACTGTAGCTGTCGCCTTCTTTCAGGAGGATGGCTTCGTCGCCGATTGTCATTTCAAATTCACCCTTGATGACCACCCCGTGTTCTTCTCCCTCATGCCGGTGGTAGGGAGTCATTTCACGGGAAGAGCCCGGTTCGTATACCGAGACACCCATGTAAAAGCGCCCGCCAATGGTGCTTGATAGAAGGCTGTCGACATAGCCGATCTCGGACGGTGAACTGCCGTATAGTATATTGAGATTCCGCCGCGCATTCGCGCGCACCACATGGGCGCGTTCCATCGGGCCCCGGCCGCGCCGAGGCGAGAAGAACCAGTCCACGTCCACGGCAAGGGCGTCGGCAATGGAACGGATGATTTCAACCGAAGGATTACCGGCGTCCCGTTCAATGGCGCTCAGATAACTTAGCGATATTCCGGTCTGCTGGCTCAGAGCCTGCAATGTCAACTTTCTGGCCTTGCGCAGTTCTTTGACTTCGGATCCTAGGGAAGGCACCGCTGAATGATCGGTTTCAAGTGTTCTTTTTTCAGGCGCCGGGTCGGGCAAGATACTCCCCTCCACGTTTATCTGGGTCGATGTCTGGTCGCACAGTAGAGCGTTTCGCGGAAGATTGAAAACGGCGCAAAAATCCCGACAGAAATAAATTTGCACAATAAAAGAAATAATGATAAAAATTCTTCTAACAGAGTAAAAAAATAAATTAATTGCATGTCGGATTGGGACAACAAAGCCAGTCCTCATAACCAACAGGGCCTCGGGAGAACAGAATGAACAGGGAAAATGCTGATATCAGGTATAGCGAACTGGCGAAATTTGGCGCAGAAACAGGTGTGTCGCGCCGGGACTTTATGAAGAGAGCCGTGGTGCTAGGCGTATCGGCTGCCGCAGCGTCATCGATATGGTCCGATACTGTGATGGCGGCGAAATCGGGCGGTCACGTCAGCGTTGGCTCCAATGGTGGCGCCAGTGTCGATACCTTCCATCCCTGGAAGGCAATCGGCACTGATCACGTTACCAATGCAACGCTCGCGACCTATGACACCTTGACTGAATCCGGACATGACGGCTCGGCGAAACCCAGTCTCGCTGAAAGCTGGGACGTTTCCGCCGATGGCAGGACATGGGCATTCAAACTGCGCAAGGGAGTTGAATTCCACAATGGCAAATCCCTGACGGCTGATGATGTCGTCTATTCTCTGGGCCTTCATACAAGTGAAGACACCTCGTTTGCCGAGGGTAAGACGATCATCGAAAACCTTGAAGTCCTGAAAGCCGATGGGCCCGATACCGTCGTGATGGTTCAGAAAGAAGTAAACTTCGATCTTCCTGTTCATTTGACGTCCTTCGGATTCATCATCGGGCCGGAAGGCACCGAGAACTGGGACGCAGGAATCGGCACGGGGCCTTACAAGCTGGAGTATTTCGAACCCGGCGTGACGTACAGGGGAACAAAGGCGCCGAATTTCTATCGTGACGATCAGGGGTTCTTCGACTCGGTCGAGATTCTTAATATTGCAGACCCGGCGACCCGAACGAACGCGTTGCGGACAGGATCGGTCGATGTCATCGGCGATCCCGACGCGGATACCGCGAAGATGCTGGACAAACTCGACGGATTTTCGGTTCTCGAGGTTCCAGGTACCCAGCACTACACAACCGCCATGCGCACCGATATGGACCCATTGTCCAACAACCATCTTCGCATGGCCGTAAAATACGGTATCAGGCGGGAGGAAATTCTTAACAAGGTATTCGGCGGCTTCGGCTATGTCGGAAACGATATTCCGATCGGTAAAGGCCAGCAGTTCTACAACGATACGCTGCCGCAACGGGAATACGATCTCGACAAGGCGAAATGGCATATGCAGCAGGCGGGGCTTTCGGCCGTCTCCCTGGAGCTCGCGGCAAGCGAGGGTGCTTTTGGCGGATCCGTCGACGCAGCGGTGCTGATGAAAGAATCCATGAAACATGCCGGTATCGATGTAACGGTTAAACGCGCGCCGGCGGACGGGTACTGGTCGGATGTCTGGCTTACTCATCCATGGTGCTTTGTGTACTGGAACGGGCGGCCGACCGTCGACTGGATGTTGTCATCGTCTTATATCTCCACCTCGTCCTGGAACGACACGTATTTCAAGAACGCCCGTTTCGATTCGCTGCTTACCCAGGCACGGGCGGAATCTGATCAGGAAAAGCGCAAGGCGATGTATTTTGAAGCGCAGGAAATACTGTACAACGAAGGTGGCACCACAGTTTTCGCCTTCGCCAGTTACCTGCATGGAACGACCGACAAGCTTGGTCATGGGCCGGTTGGAACGTCACGCCGGATGGACGATAACCGCCTTGTGCGTCGCTGGTGGTGGAAGGGTTAAGTTCCAATCATCCTGCAGCAGGTTGTTCTGAATCGACGGCGGCGAACACTTGTTTGAGTTCGCCGCCGGCATTTGCAGGTATACCGATGACCGAACCCGTTGATCGACAGAACGCTATTACCGAAATCGAGCATGTGTGGGTCGATATGCCGGACGGTGTTCGGCTTTCGGCGAGGCTTTGGCTTCCGGTAACGCCCGATCCGGCGGGGACACCGGCAATTCTCGAATACATTCCCTATCGAAAGAGCGACATGGTCCGCGTTCGAGATGAGCGCAATCACAGCTATTTGGCGTCACGCGGATATGCCTGCGTTAGGGTGGATATGCGCGGGTCGGGGGATTCCGAAGGTCTGAAGCCTGACATGTATGACCGGCATGAACTAGACGACGCCCTCTGCGTCATCGACTGGATTTCGAAGCAATCATGGTGCGACGGCAATGTCGGCATGATGGGAACATCCTGGGGCGGTACGGCCAGCCTGCAGGCGGCGGCAAGGCGGCCGGCGGCCCTGAAAGCCGTTATTGCCGTATGTTCAACCAGCAACCGGTTTTCGGATGATATTCACCATATGGGCGGATGCCTGTTGACCGACACTGTCGAATGGGGCGCGACATTGCCAGGCATTCTGGCGTCACCGCCTGACCCAGAGGTCGTCGGCGACGGATGGCGGGACATGTGGATGCAGCGGCTTGAAGCGCTGACCTTTCCGCTCGAGGACTGGGTTCGACATGAAGCCTTCGACGAATACTGGCGCTGGGGGTCAGTCTCCGAGACGCCGGAGGCCATCGAGTGTCCGGTTCTGGCGATCGGCGGCTGGGTCGACAGGTACAGCAATACAGTTTTGAAAATTCTGGAAATGTCTCGCCGGAACTGCTGGGGAATTGTCGGTCCATGGGGCCACCACTATCCGGACGTCGCTTGTCCCGGACCGGGCATCGGATTCCAGCAGGAAGCACTACGCTGGTGGAACCACTGGCTAAAGGGTCACGACAATGGCATCGACCGTGAGCCGAAGCTGCGCGTCTGGATGCAATCTTTCGCACCGCCCCGCGATACAATAGAAATCCGGCCCGGACGGTGGATCAGCGAAAAGGCATGGTCGAGCAAGGTCGTTGAACCGGTTAAGTTCTATCTTTCGGATCATGCCCTTGTGGAATCGAAACCGTCCGAAATTTCATTGGCTCAGGTTCCGTGGAGTCTGGCGGTTGGCGGTGCGGCGGGCGATACGGGGTTTTTCGGCCGCGTCGGGGGGTTGCCGGTCGATCAGGCATCCGACGACGAAGGTTCGCTGGTATTCGAGACCGAGCCGCTTGACGCGCCGATGGAAATTCTGGGCGCACCCGTATGTTCCTTTGAATGCGTCCGCGACAAGCAAAACGCTGGGCTTGTCGTGCGATTGAATGACGTCTGTCCGACCGGCGAGGTGGCGCGCGTTGCGTTCGGTGTCCGAAACCTCGCGTTGAACGAAGACGGGTCGGTCCCGGACCGTTCTGAACGGGACGGGAAGAAAATTGCATCTATAATCATGAATAACACGGCCTACCGGTTCGAGGCTGGTCACCGCATTCGGCTTGCAGTTTCCTTGAGTTACTGGCCGATGATTTGGCCGTCGCCTGAAGCGGTGAATCTGAGCCTGTTGACCGGAGAATCGACGATTACTTTGCCTGTCAGACCGCTAGATTCCAAGGATGACAGCATCTTGTTCTCTGAACCGTCGGTTCCGCCGGGATCGCCGACAACGACCGTTGTTTCAGCCCCTGCCTTGTCGCGAATGTCAGAGTTGGATCCTGCGGACAACACAGCCGATATCGGCTGGAAGCAGGATCTTGTCTGTGTTCGTCATGAGACCATTGGCCTTGAGTTCGGGTATGAAACGCAGGGTTCGCATACGATTGACCTGAACGATCCTGTCACTGCGTGCAGCCGGTTCGACCACCTTATGCGGTTCAGGCGCGATGGCCTGCAGATAACCGTTCGGTCTTCCGCGCACCTCGCTTCCAGCGTGGAAGAATACAGGATGTGCGGGACAGTCCGGGTTGAGGAAAACGGCTCGGTCATCTTCGAGAGGCACTGGAAGCCGCATAGTAAGCGATGCTTTTCCTGATCGGTTGACCCGCGCAACTATCCACCATCTGTACTGCATAATGTCCATGGTCTGGACAATCCAAGCCGCTGCCTGAACGGCGGTTTCGGATTGCCTCGGGCATTTCGGCCCGGCAGAATGCGGCTCCTTCAGAACAAGTGAGTATTCTTCATGGCCCGCGATCCCCGTTACGACATTCTTTTTGAACCCGTGAAAATCGGCCCGGTCACTGCACCGAACCGGTTCTACCAGGTGCCGCATTGCAACGGCATGGGCCATCGCCGGCCGCGCGCGCTGGCGGCGATGCGGGGCGTCAAGGCGGAAGGCGGCTGGGGCGTCGTTTGCACCGAGGAAGTGGAAATCCACCCGAACACGGAAACCGAACCGTTCTGCGAGGGCCGTCTGTGGGACGATGATGATATCGCCTATCACGCCATGACCTGCGATGCGATCCACGAACACGGCTCGCTGGCCGGGATCGAACTGGTGCATCAGGGGCCGTCGACCCAGAATCGCTACAGCCGGATTCCCGCCTGGGCGCCAAGCAACATTTCCATCGGCAACACGGAATCCCTGCAGGCGCGGGCGCTGGACCATGACGACATCAAGGAATTGCGGCGCATCTACCGCGATGCCGCCATCCGGTCAAAAAAGGCCGGCTACGATATCGTTTATGTCTATGCCGGGCATAACCTGACCATTCTGCAGCACTTTCTTTCACGCCAGTTCAACCACCGCACCGACGAATACGGCGGCAGCATCGAAAACCGTATCCGTCTGTTCCGGGAGGTTCTGGAGGATACGATCGACGCCGTCGGCGATACCTGCGGCATCGCCATCCGGTTCGCGGTCGATGAGCTGATCGGCCCGGCCGGCATCACCTCGGAAGTCGAGGGTAAGGAAGTTCTGGAAATTCTCGGTGAAATGCCGGATTTGTGGGATGTGAATGTCAGCGACTGGTCAAACGATTCGCAGACCGCCCGGTTTGCACCGACCGAAGGGTATCAGGAAAAGTATACTGCCTTCGTGAAAACCATTACCTCCAAGCCTGTCGTCGGCGTTGGCCGGTTCACCAGCGCCGATGCAATGGTCAGCCAGATCAAACGCGGCGTGCTGGACATGATCGGGTCAGCCCGGCCGTCGATTGCCGATCCGTTCCTGCCGAAAAAGATAGAGGAAGGGCGGATCGAGGATATCCGTGAATGTATCGGCTGCAATATGTGCGTTACCGGCGATAACATGGCGGTGCCGATCCGCTGCACCCAGAACGCCACGATGGGCGAGGAATGGCGGCGCGGCTGGCACCCGGAAAAGATCGAACCGAAGGTTAGCGACGATTCCGTGCTGGTGGTCGGCGGCGGCCCGGCCGGGCTGGAATGCGCCATGCAACTGGCGAAGCGCGGTTATCCGGTCACCCTGGCGGAAGCGACCGAGGAACTCGGCGGACGCGTCCTGAAGGAATCGAAACTGCCCGGTCTGTCGTCCTATATCCGGGTGCGTGATTATCGGGTCGCCTGGCTTCAGGTGCAGCCGAATGTCGATATCTATCTCGACAGCCCGCTGACGGCGGACCAGATTCTGGAATTCGGCATCCCGCATGTCTATCTCGCTACCGGTTCGACGTGGCGGGCTGACGGCATCGGCTCGACCCTGCGCGAACCGGTACCGGGCCTGAACCATCTGCCGGTTTTCACGCCGGACGATATCGCGCTGGGCGCGAAAGTGTCGGGCAAGGTCGTGCTGTACGATGACGACAATTATTATCTCGGCGGCGTGCTGGCGGAAAAGCTGGCCGAAGACGGCTGTCAGGTAACGTTTGTCACCGGCGATGCCGTCGCCTCGTCCTGGACCAAGCAGACGATGGATCACCGGCATGTTCAGAAGAAGCTTCTCGATCTTGGCGTCGACCTGAAGGTGAACCGCGAACTGGCGTTCCTGGACGAAGGCAGCGTAACGCTGTCCTGCACCTTTACCGGAAAGCAGGAAAGCGTCAAGGCTGATGTGGTGGTGATGGTGACGCAGCGGGATCCGCATGACGATATCTATACCCATCTGAAGGCGGACCCGAAGAAACTCGAACGAGCCGGGATCAAAACCCTGAAGCTGATCGGCGACGCCTATGCGCCCGGCCCTGTTGCGGCGGCCGTGCATGCCGGCCATCTCGCCGCCCGCCGCCACGAAGCAGAAGGCGAAGACACCGATATCTTCAAGCGTGAACGGGTGGTGGTTTAGCTTTATGCGGTCGGGTCCCGCTGGTCTGACCGGGACCCGAAGCGTCAGCTCCCCGCGCCGCTGATCGTGATCTCCTGCAGGGCGATATCGCCGCCCCGGTTAAGCAGAGCAAATCCGCTGAACGGATCCTTGAACCCCCTGTCGACGACGTCGATTGCCGTCGTGCCGTCGACTTTCACCTGCATCCGGCCCTGACCGTTTCTGGTCCAGATGATGCGGCTGGGCGGGGTGTTTCCAATCGTGACGGGTTGTGTGGTTCGATCGACGATCGTGACGCCCCGGCTCGACAAGCGCAACAGGTGGAGTTCTCCGGCATCGCCATCCTGTGCCGCAATATAGGACAGGCGATAACCTGTACCGGCATTGCTGCCCTGATACGGGCCGAATTCAAACCCGTCCGACGGTCCGGAATCAAGCGGACGGCTGGAAATCAGGATATCGATGGCAAACGCGTTTGGAATGGTTGCGGCTTTCTGGATTGCGGCAAAGGTCGGCGCCGGTTCGGTTCTGGTCTGGCTGTTGCTTTCCGATCCTGAGGACGACCCACCCAGGGCTCCTTGCAACAAGGCACCAAGCAACTGCTTGGCGGCGTCGCTTTTGCTGCCGGAACTGCTGCTGCCGGATGATGTCGATGACGCAGCTCGGTTCTTGTCGATGACAGACCGGAAGCCGTACCGCCAGTCGATCAGGAATTCTCCGGCGGTCACTTTCCACGGTGGATCGGGCGGCGGGCCCTTGCCGTCAAACCTGTCGCTCAGAACCGGTTTGCCCCAGGGAAAATCATACCGGCTGATAACGCCGCGCAGGTCACGCAGAAACCATGGATCAATCAGCCGTTCCTTTTCGCCGCGGTCGAGTTCCTTCATAAGCGCGTCGATCATCGCCTGCATCCGCTCGCCGTCTGTGCCGGCGGCGGCAGGGGTAATTCCGCTTCCATCGGGGTCTGACCAGCTTGATTGCGCCGTCGCCATTGCAGGGCTGCAAAGCAGAAAAAGGACGGCGAGAAGGCTGACGGTGCGACAGTAGTGCATGGCAATATCGATCCCTGAAAGTTGCAACAGGGTCGATTATCGCCCCCCGGCGACATTTGTACAGGCTTCGCGAAGGGCAGCCGCCATGCCGGCGACAGCCGGTGAGGGGTCGCCGTCGTGGCGCTTCAGGACGATGCTCGCCGGTGGCAGCGGGTCAAACCCGTCTTCCGGGCCAAGCAGGCGGGTATCCGGCGGCGCGGTGCTGCGGCCCATTGTGCCGATCGCAAGGCCGGACCGCACGGCGGCCTGGATGCCGGCAAGGCTGCGGCTGGAAAACGCGATGCGATAGGATTTGCCGCGCGCCTGCAGGCTTTTCAGCGCCGCGTCGCGCCACCAGCAGTCTTCGTCGAACACGGCGATCGGCACCGGGTTGCGGTCTTCCAGACGGTGGCTTTTCGAGACGACCCAGTCGGTTGAATCCTGATACAGCAGTTCTCCGGTCGGCGCACCGCTGTCGATGGCGATGACCGCCAGATCGATATCGCCGGCGTCGAAGGCGTCTTCGATCACCGGGCCGGCTTCGCTGCGCACGGTGATGCTGACATTCGGGTGCAGATCAGCGAACCGGGCCAGCGTCGGCGAGAGCAGGGGCGTGCTGTAGTCCTCCGAGATACCGACCGTGATGGCGCCGGACATCGGCCTGTCCTGCAACTGCCGTGTCGCGATTTCCAGCGACCGGATGACCCGGCGCGCCTCCGGCATCAACGCTTCTCCCGCCTCGGTCAGGCGGACACCGCGCGGCAGCCGTTTGAACAGCGGTCGGCCGGAAAAGTCTTCCAGCCGTTTCACCTGCATGCTGATGGCGGATTGGGTGCGGCCCATGCGGTCGGCGGCGCGCGAAAAGCTGCCGGTTTCGGCAATCGATAGAAAAGTGCAGAGCAGATCGCTGTCGAGCATGGTTCCGTTATCCATCAAAAATACTGATGTATGATATATAAAGTATTCGTTAGTATCATATCAAGGTCGATGTCATATCTCGGATCAATCAGGAGAAACATGATGAATGACATCGATCTGGATATTGCCGCTGAGCGGTTTTGCGGGGGCGGCTGGAAATGGCCTCTGCTGATCCTTGTTCTTGCCGGGCTGGTGCTGACCTACCCCGAACAGGCTGGAATCAGCCTGTGGTTTGTTCTCGACAACATGCTGGCGATGACGCCGGTCATCGGTTTCGCGGTGCTGGCGACAGCGTCGATCCGGGCCAGCGGTGCAGACGGGCTACTGCACCGTCTGTTCGAAGGGCGGATGACCGCAATGATCGTCGCGGCGTCGCTGTTCGGCGCGATAACGCCGATTTGCGGCATCGGCGTGCTGCCGATTATCGCAGGCCTGTTATCGGCGGGTGTGCCGCTCGCGCCGGTGATGGCGTTCTGGTTGTCCTCGCCGATCACCGACCCGGCCATGCTGGCGATCACCGCCGGCACGCTGGGCATCGACATGGCCATCGGCAAAACGCTCATCGCCGTCTTTGTCGGGCTTCTCGGCGGGGCCGTCATGATTCTTGTCACCCGGTCGGGCCTTATCGGCCGACCGCTGAAGGCGGGTCTTGGCGCAATACCCGGTGGATGCGGCGATACCTGCGAGCCGGCGGGTCTGCGCTGGACCTTCTGGAAGGATGCTTCGCGCCGCCGGATGTTCCGTGACGATGCGTTGGCGTCGCTGACGCTGATGATCAAGTGGCTGGCAATCGCCTTCCTTGTCGAAAGCCTGATCACGTCCTGGTTGCCGCCGGAATGGATTGCCGGCCTTGTCGGGGCGGACAACGCCTGGGCGATCCCCGTGGCGGTGCTGGTCGGCGCACCGATCTATCTCGACGGCTACGCCTCGTTGCCGATGGTGCGCGGGCTGATGGATCTCGGCATGACGCCAGGCGCGGCGATGGGCTTCCTTGTCGCCGGCGGCATCACCAGCCTCTATGCCTCGGTCGCGGTCTATGCGCTGGTCCGGGTGCCGGTGTTTCTGCTGTATATCGGCCTTGCCGTTACTGGGTCGCTGATCGGCGCCTACGGCTTCGACATGGCTCTTCGTTTCCTGTGAGCGTCCTCTTGCCTATTGACCGAGTCACCGGTACGACCGATGGGTATGGCGACTGATAAAAACATATCGAAAACCGGGGCCGAGCGGCCGGCACGGCCGAAGACGCTGCCGGAAATCAATGAGTTCCGTCGGCTGAGTCTGATTGAAGGCTGCATCCAGTCGATGGCTGAATTCGGGGTCGGCGGGACCACGGTGAAAACAATCTGCGAAGCCGCCGGGGCGTCGCGCGGACTGATCAATCACTATTATCCGCATAAAGAGGATCTGGTGGCCGCGTCGCTGCGCCACCTCTATGATTCCCTTGCGGATGAAGTCGCCGAACGTATCGCGGAAAGCAGTCCGAAAGCCTATGACCGGTTGCATGCGCTTCCCGTCAACCTGTTCTCGGATAGGGTGTTTACCGAACGGAACTGCAATGCCTTTCTCGCCTTCTGGCATGAAGTGCGGTTCAATGCGGCTGTCAGAAGCGTCAACCGCGACCTCTACAAGGGCTATATCCAGCGGGTCGAGGCACTGTTTGACGGGGCGTCTGTAGAACTGGGGGTTACCATCGATACCCGCCGCGCCACGTTGGGGTTCATCGTTCTCAGCGATGGGTTATGGCTCGGCATGTCGATTCACGACAAGATTTCCTCGCCTGCCCAGGCCATTGAAACCTGCCGCCGGTATATCGACCGCGAACTGAAACAGGAATAGCAGGCATCCCCTGCAGCCGAGTGCAGGGCATCGCCCGTTGAAACCTCGGCCTTGTTTCTATAATAAGAACATATAGAGAACAATTAGCGGGACGTCGGATGACCGCCTATGCCGAATTGCAGTGCCTGACCAACTTCTCGTTTCTGGAAGGGGCCAGCCATGCCGACGAGCTGGTGCTGCAGGCGAAGGTTCTGGGGTTTGCCGCTCTGGGCGTCGCCGATCGCAACACGCTGGCCGGGGTGGTGCGGGCGCACAAGGCGGCGAAGGAACACGGCGTCCGGCTGCTGGTTGGCGCGCGGCTCGATTTCACCGATGCGGATGGCGACGCGGATGGCAGCGTGATCGTCTATCCCCGTGATCGGGCGGCCTATGCCCGGCTGTCGCGGCTGATCACCACCGGGCGGCGGCGGGCGGAAAAGGGCTCCTGCCTGCTGACACCGGACGATCTGCTGGCCGAAGCGGGTCAGGCCTTTGTCGTCATCGCCCTGCCGGATGACAGGTTGCCGCAAGCTGAATCGGCGGCGCGGTTGCGCGCTCTGGCGAAGGCGTTTCCCGATACGGCTTATCTGGCCGTATCGAACCTGTTGCGCGGTGATGATCGCGGCCGGATCGCTGCCCTGTGCCGTCTGACCCGGCAGACCGGGCTGAAACCGGTCGCGGTGAATGACGTTGTGATGCATGTACAGGCGCGTCGGCCTTTGGCTGATGTGCTGGTCTGCATCCGCAAAGGCGTGACCATCGATACGGCGGGGCTGGCCCTGCACAGCAATGCCGAACGGCATCTGAAATCATCCGCCCAAATGGCGGATCTGTTCGAGGAATATGAAGACGCGCTGGCGGCGACCGTCGAGATTGCCGATACCTGTACTTTTTCACTCGACGAGCTGGCCTACGATTATCCCGACGAAGTGCTGGTGCCCGGCCTCGGCGCGCAGGAATCACTGGAAAGGCTGACCTGGGAAGGCGCGGCGAACCGGTTCCCGGGCGGCCTTCCCGCCAAGGTCAGGCAGCAGGTCGAGCATGAATTGTCACTGATCGGTGAATTGAAGTACGCAGCCTACTTCCTGACAGTCTATGACATGGTGCGCTATGCCCGGTCTCGCGGCATCCTGTGTCAGGGGCGGGGGTCGGCGGCGAATTCGGCTGTTTGCTATTGTCTGGGAATAACGGCCGTCGACCCGTCGAAGCTGGACCTTCTGTTCGAGCGGTTCATTTCAAACGAGCGCGACGAACCGCCTGATATCGATGTCGATTTCGAACACGAGCGACGGGAAGAAGTGATCCAGTACATCTACGAGAAATATGGCCGCCACCGGGCCGGGCTGGCGGCGACGGTTATCCGCTATCGGGCACGCGGGGCGGTGCGTGATGTCGGCAAGGCGATGGGGATGAGCAGCGATACCCTGTCGCTGTTGGCAGGCCAGATCTGGGGCTGGTCGGGCGAGGCGGTCAGCGACGATGACCTGCGGCATCTGGGTTTGAACCCGAAGGACAAACGCCTGCGTCAGACGCTGGTACTGATCAACCAGGCGATCGGGTTTCCCCGCCACCTGTCGCAGCATGTCGGCGGGTTTGTCATCACAAGGGGGCGGCTGGATGAACTCTGCCCGGTGGAAAACGCGGCGATGGAAGACCGCACGGTCGTGCAATGGGACAAGGATGATCTCGACGCTCTGGGCATCCTGAAGGTCGATGTGCTGGCGCTCGGCATGCTGAGCTGTCTGCGCCGCGGTTTTGATCTGTTGCGGTCGCATTACGGGCGCGATCTTGATCTGGCCAGCCTGCCGTCGTTCGACAAGCCGACCTACGACATGCTGTGCAAGGCGGATTCGCTGGGCGTGTTCCAGGTTGAAAGCCGGGCCCAGATGGCGTTCCTGCCGCGCATGAAGCCGCGTGATTTCTACGATCTGGTCATTGAGGTGGCGATTGTCCGGCCCGGCCCGATCCAGGGCGATATGGTGCATCCCTATCTGCGCCGCCGTAATGGCGAGGAATATGTCGATTACCCGTCCGAAGAATTGCGCGCCGTGCTCGGCAAGACCCTCGGCGTGCCGCTGTTTCAGGAACAGGCGATGAAGATCGCGATTGTCGCCGCCGGGTTCACCCCGGCGGAGGCCGACAGGCTGCGCCGCGCCATGGCGACCTTCCGCCATACCGGTACCATCCACACGTTCCGCGAAAAGATGATCGACGGCATGCTGGCGCGCGGCTACGAGAAGGACTTCGCGGAACGCTGTTTTCGCCAGATAGAAGGCTTCGGCGAATACGGCTTTCCGGAATCTCACGCCGCCAGTTTCGCCCTGCTGGTGTATGTGTCGGCCTGGATGAAATGCCATTACCCGGCGGCCTTTGCCTGCGCCCTTTTGAACAGCCAGCCGATGGGCTTCTACGCGCCAGCCCAGATCGTGCGGGACGCCGCCGACCACGGTGTCGAAATCCGCCCGGCCGATGTCAATGCGTCCGACTGGGACAACACGCTGGAAGCCTCGCCCTGCAAGGGCGGGTTCGCCATCCGACTCGGCCTGCGGCAGATCAAGGGGCTGTCGCGCGGCGATGCCGACTGGGTGGTGGCGGCGCGCGGCAACGGCTACAGCCAGCCGCTGGATCTGTGGCGGCGGGCTTCCATCGGCAAGCGGGCGCTTGCAACCCTTGCCAGGGCCGACGCCTACGGCTCGATGGGGCTGACCCGGCGGCAGGCCCTGTGGGCCGTGCAGGCGGTCGGCGGCGATGCGCCGTTGCCGTTGTTCGAGGCGATGGGCGAGGAAGATCAGGGTGCGGAACCGGATGTTCATCTGCCCGAACCGACACCGGGGGAAGATGTGGTGCTGGACTATTCGGCCCTGCGCCTGTCGCTGAAGGATCATCCGCTGCGACTGCTGCGCGGTCATTTCCCGGACGACACGAAAGCCGCTGATCTGATGACCATGAAGAATGGCGCGATGGTGACGGTTGGCGGTCTGGTTCTGGTGCGGCAGCGTCCCGGCAGCGCCCGGGGCGTGGTGTTCGTGACGCTGGAAGACGAGACCGGCTGGTCGAACATCATCGTCTGGGCTGACGCGTTCGAACGCTATCGGCGGATGATCCTGCCGGCGCGGATGATGCGGGTGACCGGCAAGCTGCAGCGCGAAGGCATCGTCACCCATATCGTCGCCCGTACCATCGAGGATGCGTCCGGCCTGCTGGACACGCTGGCCGGCGGCCAGAACTTCCATAATCCCATCGCCAATGCGGATGAAGTCAAAAAGCCGATTTACGACCGGCGCGTTACGCTGCCGCCGGATATGATGATCGCGCCGGACGGCCATCGCGGCGCGGGATACCATCCGCTGAAACCGTCTGCCGGGCATCCGCGTGAACAGGCGAAACGGATATTTCCGGACTGACGGCAAATCGTGCTAGGCGTTCCTGATGATCGCACACCCTGACCTGACCGATGCCATTGGCGCTGTGCAGCGCAACCCCGGCGATAGTGCCGCCTGGCAGCACCTTGGCCTTATGATCGCTGCGCATGGCGCGCCGGCGCATCTGCAACAGGCTTTCGGTCACCGGCAGGCGCAATACGGTGATGCGGCGGCGATCCTGTTCAGATCGCTGTTCGACAGCGAGCTGCACGGCAACAAGCTGCTGCGCGACCGAATTGTCGCCTTCGCCGATCATTGCACCGACGATGAAACCGGTGCGGTCATGCGGTTCTTTTCAGGCTGTATCCAGCTTTGCCATGGTGACCCGGTGGCCGGTGTGGCGGCGTTGAACGCGGCGGCGGCCTATATTGCCCAATACCCGGCGCCGTTCGAAAAGACCCCGCATCTTATCAAGGCGCCTGTCTTCACCCGGATGGCCCTGCCGCCGGAAGATGTTTCGCAGCGCTTAGGAAGGCCGGGCGCGCTGCAGATTCCCGCGCCGGTCCCGGTCGGGAAGGTCGCTCCCGCCGCGTCGGACCGATGGGTCTTTGCCAGTTGCGATTCCCGCTACTTCACTGCTTTTGCCGAACGGTTCTTCAGCGTCGCCTGTGCGTTGGGACCGATCCACCTTCATGTGGTGAACCCGACGGATGATCAGCAGCTTTGGATGCAAACCGCGTCCGCGCCGGATCGCCAGTTCAGCATCGAGAAACAGGAAACCTACCTTACAAGCCCTTACTATGCGTCGAACCGCTTCTTCCATCTGCCTGGTCTTATCGACCGGTACGGATCGGAAATCCTGATGCTGGATATCGATCTGGAGGCGCTGACGGATATCGAAACGGCGCTGGACGCCATGGGCGATGCGGATGTCGGTTACTTCGCAATGCCGACCGTCATGCCGTGGCTGCGCCACCATGCCGCCGTGATCCGGTTCAGCGCGCGACCGGAAGCCCGGCGGTTCGCCGATGACTTCCAGCGTCTGTTGCAGTCGATGCTGACGGGCAGCAGCTGGTTCGTCGACCAGATGTGCTTTCTGAACATGGTGAATGCCGAACGGGTACGGTCTTCGCCGATAACAATCCGTGGGCTTGAGGCCGGCGACGGCTTTTCGTTCAGCCGCTTTGTCCGACCGGCGGGCGAGGACGATACCAAGGCGCAGTTGCGGATGCAGGCAGGGCTGACCGCCTAGATCGTGAACCCCCTAACCGCCTTCGGGCGGTGTAGGTGTGCCAAACAACCGGCAGGTGAGATCGAGGCATTGCCGCACGTCGTCGGAAACGACCCGGTAGTAGATGGTTTTTCCATCGCGGCGGGTCGCAAGAAGACCGGCGGCGCGCAACACCGACAGGCGCTGCGACATGGTCGGCTGCCGCACATTGAACACCTGCTCAAGTTCGCTGACGGAACATTCGCCTCTGGAAAGATGCCACAACAGGGCAAGGCGGTCGGCGTTGCCAATCGTTCTGAACAGCCGCGCGGCCTGTTCGATGCAGTCCGAAGATGTTACGGCATCCTGCAGGCCTGATATGTCGTGATCCCGCGCGGGCTGCGCTGGTCGCACCTCCATCGCATTGTCCTTGCTGGCAACGGTCATGGCCAAGTGTGCAATCGGTAACGGGTTCAGGGGAAGTCACGGAAAGGTCGCGGGTCATCACCTTCTCGTTAGGATGCGAGGCCTTCGCGGTAGGTTTGTAGTGTCTGTTCGTGGATAAGATCTTCGCTGAATTCGGTTTCCGCTGCCTGTCTTGCTGCCGCGCCGAACGTATTTCGCAGCTCTGTGTCGGTCGTGAGCTTTTCCAGCGCGTCTGCCAGCGGTTTTACGGATCTTGCGGGAACCAGAAGGCCGGTTTCGCCGTTGCGGCATACTTCCCGACATCCGGGAACGTCTGTAGAGACCATGGCCCTGCCACAGGCAGCCGCTTCAAGCAGGGATTTGGGCAGGCCTTCCCGGTAGGACGGCAGCACGGCGATATGCGCGTCGTGGTACAGGTCGGCGATATCGGTGCGCGGACCGAGAATGTCGACAACGTCTTCCGCCGCCCAGGCGTCCAGAGTCGCCTGCGGTATCGAGGCCGGGTTGTCGTCGCGTGGCCCGGCCAGCCGGACCCGTACCGGCACGCCCTTGCCTTTCAGTCGTCGCGCCGCCTCGACAAGTTCGCCGATGCCCTTGTCCCACAGCATGCGGCTGACGCAGAGCGCAATAACAGGGGGCGCGGCAGGCTCGTCACGGCGACTGAAATGCTTTGTGTCGACGCCGGCGCCACGGATGATCCTCAGCCGGTTGGCATCGATACCAATGCGGGATTCAAACAGGGCGGCGTCGTCGGGATTCTGCACGATCAGCAAACTGTTTCGCCGGTTCAGCAGCACCCGGAACAGCAGACCGAGCACAGACCGGGCCAACCTGACCGGCAGCGACCGGTTGATGAACAGATACCCCAGCCCGCCCAGGGCATTGACGACAACGGGAACACCCGTCAGCCAGGCAGCGATTGATCCGTACAGAACCGGCTTCATGGCGACATGGTGAACGATATCCGGCCGGGTTTCGGCGTACAGCGCCCTGATCCGCAACAGGATTGAAAGATCCGCAAGTATGTTGCGGCTCGACCGGTCGAACGCCAGCGGATGCAGGGTGAAACCTTCCGCCTTGATTGCGTCTGCATGGTCACGAACCCGGCAGGCCACAGAGATGGTTGCGCCTGCCTGTTGCGCGGCACGGGCTAGCCGCAATCGGTGCGAACAGAAATACCAGTCCTCGCTGACCAGAAACAGGATGGTTTTGCCGGCGAGGGTCATGGCATGCCGGTCATTATCCATGCGCCCCGACATTGTAGGCAATCGCCGTCGATACCCGCTGAATCAGCGAAAAATACCGTTCCATGGGATTGAAGATGCGTTCGTGTTCCACCGCGTATCCTTGGGTGCCGTCATGGTTGTAGGTTGCCGGCTCGCCGAAATCGGCAGCATCGAATGTTTCCGGCTCAGCCGGGAATACGCGGCGCAGTTCATTGACCGTATCGGGTACGTCCAGCATCAGGATCCGTTGTACCGCGTCATCGCGGGTAAAATCCACACGGCTTGAAAACCGGGGAATTCGCGCAGCCAGCAGGAAAAGCTGCTGGATTGCCGAAATGCGAATTGCATGCAGCAGAAGAATATCCTGAATTCGCGCTGCCTCGTGCTTGGCGGTTACCTCGTCGGCATTTTCCTCAAGCGCGGCAACCCCTTCCTCAAAGTCGATATAGTCCTGAATCAGCAACCGGGCGATCCGGCTCATCCGTTCGTGCTGTCGGTGATCGTCCAGAAACTGGGCCAGACTGCGCAACCGGTCGCGCGAGGACGACGGCGGTTCCGCAACCGCTAGCGACAGCCAGTAGTTCGGCGCGAACAGCCGAGAATAGGCCAGCATCACCTCGATGCTGCCCAGCCCGGCTGCATAGGAGACCATCTTGATGATCTGTTTCATCCGATCGGACTTCGGGCAGATATCGGTGAACCAGCCACGGTTTCGTTCGATCGCCGCGCCGACGCCGCCAACCGTGTTCGCCAGCCAGCCGATCTGGTGCAGGATGGCGTTATGCGGGATAGCCCTGATCTGCGACGGGTGGGTGCGGTCGATACCGCGCGATACCTCATGTTGGCGCTTGACGTTGCGCGAGCCCATCGGCGGAATCATGTTGACCCCGAACGCGCCGACCAGCGCGCCGTAGTCCGGGTCTTCCATCAGCATTTCGTGGAATCGCGTGATGGTCAGGAAAAACTCCAGCGTATGGTCCGGGTCGCTGTAGAACGGATCCGTCACTTTCAGCGGCGGCGGTGTCAACGCATGGGCCAGAATTTGCCGGATTGTCGCAAAGGCCAGGCGCGGAGTGGCGAAGAAACAGTATCCGTCGCCACCCTGGAAGCTGATTTCCTGTTTCAGGGGAATGGCGGCCTGAAGATAGGCGGACCGTGATGCCGGTGACGCCAGATGACTGAATCGGTGGCTCAGGCTCGACGGGTGTGCGCCCCGGCCGATGGATTCGCCATGCGTATCGAAGATCACGACTTCGATATTCTTGACGCCGCGCGCCTGAAGCAGTTTCGCCAGCTTGATGTGCAGCCGTTCAACCGCCAGCGAGGCGGCCGGCTGGCCGAGATAGCGGCCGGCATCGGAAAACCCGGTCTGGATGCACAATCGTCCGCGGCCTTCGATATAGGTCCGGTAATGGGGGTTATCCAGAAGCTCGGCAATGATGTCCGATCCGCGTTCCATTGCGACCGGCGTTTCAAACAGCGGCGAAATGTCGATGCGGTCTTCTACCCCGAACAGACGGGCAAAGTAGATTGCGGCCAGCACCGTAAATGACGTGTCGGATTCCGCGATCAGGAACCGAACCGGCGTTTCCTCGTCGGCATAGTGAAGGATCTGGCGAACCACCATGAACAGCCGCCGCGCGGTGGTGCGCTCGGTCATCAGCGAGCCCCAGTTGATCGCCACCGGCTTCAGGGTTTCCATTTCTTCGGTCAGGTTGGCCATATAGCGGCGGCGGCTGCCCGGGTCTTCCGGTGCCCCTTCCATGCCAATGGCGCGGGCAATGGCGTTGTGAAGCTGCAACGCGTTCAGGCGCACATGCACATGCGCGGTGCCGAAGCCGAAGGTGGCGATCGAGGCCCGCAGCGCCAGCAGACGTTTCGCCAGCGTTACGTTGCGGGCTTCCGCAACCGCCTTTTCAAGATGCTCCTCGATACGCTTTGGCGAGATGATCCGCTGTCTGCTGCCCTGCTCAAGCAGTTTCGCCATGTTTTTCAGGGCTTCGGTGTCATCGCTGTCGATATCGAACAGTGGCGCTTCCCGTTCGGCGGAAGAGAGCGCCGATTCAAGAACCCGTTGTGCGGCCGCGACATGTTCGAATGCGGGGTCTTCTTCCGGTGTGCTTTCAGCGATCGATCGCAGGTCCGCCAGGTACCGCGACAGTTGCTCGCGTCGAACCTGAACGCGTTTACGCATCATCGACATCCAGCCGATATCGGTTCGCCCGTCAATGTCATAGCCAACCCAGCTAGCGACGGTCAGCAGGCGTGGCCGCAACTGCCGCCATTCATCGGGATACGCCTGTGCGGCTGAATTGACCAGCGAGGTGACAGCGGCGGACAGTGATTTCTGAATAGCGCTGATCGCCTCTTCCGCCTGTTCATGCTCCATGTCGAGGGTCACAGGGCGGTCGGGGCCGTGCTCCATGGCACGGGCCAGGGCAATCCGCTCCTCGCAGGCTTCGGCATCGAGCGGAGCGCCGCCGGCGGTTTCACCGGCCGCCAGCTCGCACATCGCGCGGCGCAGGTCGCGACGCAGACCGAAGGTCGGATGCGCGGTCAGCACGATGCCGAAAACCGGGTTCTCGACAATCTGGCGAAACTGCTCGAACGGCACCGGCTTGCCGTTTTTCTTCTTTGTCAGCCCTTCGAACAGAACCTTCAATGCGCCGAGGTTGGCGCTTGGATCGACATCGCCGATATAGTTGCGCAGTACCTTTGCGCGGCGTTCCAGCGATTGGGCCGAGATCAACTGCAACAGGTCTTCCATGTTGCTGAAAAAGCCTTCGCCGGATTCCAGCGACTGGGTCAGTTCCAGGGCGAGCTGGCGAACCGGGTTCACGCCCGGATCTGCGCCTGACGCTGTATTGAGAACGGCGAAGCGCTCGATCAGCCGGCTCTTCAAACCTTCAGCATCTTCCAAGGATTTTTTATAGTTTTCCATATGCCCTGCTTCCCAAAACCACGTGCGTTGCCCCGGTCTGCAACGGGGAGTCGAAAATTAAGTAGGAATTTCCGCAGCGCACTATCGATTTAGAGACACTTTGTAACGGTTTCAATCGACCTGCCAGCGTTCTGCCCATGCTTGCAGCATGCAGATATTCCAAAGCGGTTCCGCGTGGTTGCCTTTGCCATCCAAATGCGCGCGCCATGCCGCAGCGACAGGCGCGGGGTCAATCCAGCCCTGGCGGGTCAGGCGCGCCGGGTCCAGCAGGTCCGCCGCCCAATCCTTGACTGGGCCGCGCAGCCAGGACGCCAACGGCACTGCGAAGCCGGCTTTCGGGCGATCGATCATCGGCTTCGGCACATGGCGATCCAGCACCTGGCGCAAGATCCACTTGCTTTCACCGTTGCGGATTTTCTGATGCAGGGGTAGTGACCAGGCGAATTCAACCACCCGGTGGTCCAGCAGCGGCACCCGTGCCTCAAGGCTTGTCGCCATACTGGCGCGGTCAACCTTGGTCAGTATATCGCCGGGCAGATAGGTCAGCGTGTCGCAGGCCGCCATTCGTTCGGTGAAATCCGGGACGTCTTCCGGCGTGAACGGCAGGGCCATCGGCGTACCTCCTCCCGCCATATGTTCCGCCGTTGGCCAGTGGCTGACCAGCGCGCGATACACCTCGTCGGCGCTGTCGGCATTCAGCAGCCGAGCCAGCTTGTGTGCCTTGTCGCCGGCCAGTTGCGGCCGATGCTTCTGCGGCAGAAGCCCGGCCAGCCCGTCCCAGGCCTGCGTAGAAACGGTTTGCAGCAGCGCGCCACCGGCTTGCCTGATACTACCCGGCAGTCGCTGCGACCGGTTCCACAAAGCCGGCGCGGCCCGG
Organism: uncultured Flavobacteriaceae bacterium; assembly: GCA_964352715.1. Classification (GTDB taxonomy): domain Bacteria; phylum Pseudomonadota; class Alphaproteobacteria; order UBA8366; family Aestuariispiraceae; genus JAVKBW01. The sequence goes on from CAYGSU010000018.1 coordinate 26,389, forward strand.
TACCGGTTATAGCCGAAAAAGGACTCGTCGCCGCCATCGCCGGACAGGGCGACGGTAACGTGGTCACGCGCCATCCGGCTGACCAGCCAGGTCGGCAGGGCGGAACTGTCGGCGAAGGGTTCGTCGAAAAAGTAGGGCAGATCGGTTATCAGATCCCGCGCTGTTTCCGGCGACAGCATCATTTCCGTGTGGTCAGTGCCGAGATGCCGGGCGACGTCGGCCGCTGCCCCGGCTTCGTTGAATCCATCGGTCTCGAACCCGATCGTGAAAGTCCGCACCGGTTTATCGCTCGCGGCCTGCATCAGCGCGGTCACAAGGCTGGAATCGATACCGCCTGATAGCAGGGCACCCAGTGGCACATCGGCGACCATACGCCGTGAAACCGCATCGGAAAGCAGGGTTTCTGCCTCGGCGACAGCCTCTTCATCTGTCCGGTCTATGCGTGGCCCGGCGACAACCGACCTGAAATCCCAGAACCGGGTGATAGCCGGTTCAGCGGCGCCGTCATCCAGTCGTAGCAATCCGCCGGGCGGCAGTTTGAATGTCGACTGGAAAATCGTCATCGGGTCCGGCACATAGTTGAACCGAAGATACTGGCCGAGTGCTGCGCGGTCGATTTCCGGACGCCAGTCGGGATGCGCCCGCAAAGCCTTCAGTTCCGAACCGAACATAAACACATCGCCTGTTCTGGCATAAAACAGCGGCTTGATGCCAAGCCTGTCGCGCGCCAGCCACAACCGGTTTTCGCGACAGTCCCACAGGGCGATGGCGAACATGCCGATCAGTTTCCGAAGGGTCGCTTCAATGCCCCATTCGCAGAACCCCTCCAGCATGACTTCGGTATCGGAGCCGCCGCGAAACTGCCGTCCGAGACCGGTTAACTCGCTTCGCAAATCCTGAAAATTATAAATTTCTCCATTGAACACGACAGTAAACCGGCCATCGGCCGACCGCATCGGCTGGTGGCCGGTCGGGGTCAGGTCGATGATTGCAAGACGGCGAAAGCCGAGGGCGATACCGGCTTCCTGATCGCACCAGACCCCACGGTCGTCCGGCCCGCGATGCTGCAGGCTGTCGGCCATTGCGCCAGCAAGCGTGTCGAGCACACCGCCGGGCGTCGATGCCGCTTGATCTATGAAGCCGGTTATTCCACACATGGGCTGACCCTAACGATGTTTGCGCCATCATGAAACGACTTCAGACACTGTCGATACCGGTTCTTGTGCTCGGCCTGATGGCCTGTGGAACCGCTTCGGTTTTATTGGTTGAACAGGCGCTGGCGCAGACCGATACGCTGGCCGGCGCACCGCTCTTCGAAGGCCTTTCGGATCGGCAGCGGTCGGAAGCAGAACGTGGCCGTCGGCTGTTCAATCTGCGATATTTGCCGGTGCCGGCTGAAAACCTTCCCGGCGGTGGCCTCGGCCCTTTCTACATGCGCAGCGCCTGCAATGCCTGTCACCCCGGAACCGGGCGCGGTGTGCTGCCTGATCCGCCGGATGCGACGCGAACCGGCGGCGCGGTTTTTGTCGCTGAGCCGCATCCCTCCTATGGAGAGGAAATAAACAACCGGTCGGTCCCGCCGATTCTGCCGGAAGGCGATATCTCGATTGTCTGGGAGATCGGCAAGGGCGCGTTTCTCGACGGGGAAGCCTTTTCGTTAAGGGTACCGAAAATCAGCCTAACGAGGCCGAATTACGGCGTGCCGCCAACCGGCCTGTCGTTGCGCATGGCGCCGCCGCTTTCCGGACTTGGGCTGCTGGAATCGGTGCCTGACATCGAAATTCTCTCCTGGGCCGATCCGGACGATCTGAACGGCGATGGCATTTCCGGCCGACCCAACACAGTAGTCGATGCTGTTACCGGCGGTGCGGCGCTCGGACGGTTCGGCTGGAAAGCCGGATACAGTTCACCTGCATCGGCCAGCGCCGGTTCCGCGCGAACCTTCATGGGGCTGACCTCGTTCCTGTCGCCGGGCGAACCGTGTGCGCCGGCGCAGCTCGAATGTCTGTCGCAGGCTGCAACCGGTCGATTCGATCTGGCCGACGGCGTGCTGCGCGATCTGGCGTCTTTTCTGACCGCCCTTCAGCGTCCTGTCCGGCAAAACGGTGACGACCCTGCCGTGCAACGGGGCATGGATGTGTTCCGCGATGTCAATTGCAATGCCTGCCATCGCGAGCGAATGACCACCGCCGCCGCCGTGCCGGGCGCACCCTATCTGGCGGCGACGGATATCTATCCCTACACGGATATGCTGCTGCATGACATGGGCGACGAACTGGATGACGGCCGCCAGACATTTCAGGCCGCAACCTGGGAATGGCGAACCCCGCCGCTATGGGGGCTCGGCCGGACGGTAGACGAACCCGGAACCGGCTATCTTCACGACGGCCGCGCCCGCACCCTGACGGAAGCGATCCTCTGGCACGGCGGCGAAGCGCTCGCCTCGCGCAATGCCTTTTTCATCCTGCCGAAACAGGACAGGGATGACCTGATCACATTCCTTCTGTCTCTTTGACCCTTGTCCGTTGAGTTCACAATTCTGTGATGGGGCGCTAATGAGAATGAATTGCAATATCAGGCGTGTTGATGATAGGGGTACTCCAGAAAATCAAACTGTCAGGAGAAGGAACCCCCATGACTAACGGAAGAGCCTCAACATTCGGTCTTAAACTCGCAGCAGCGGCAGGCTTGGCCGCCAGTGTGCTGATATCGGCACAGGCCCAGGCCGAAGAAGTGAATGTCTATTCCTACCGTCAGCCGTTTCTGATCGAGCCGATGTTCGCGGAATTCACGAAGGAAACCGGCATCGAGGTCAATGTCGTGTTCGCCAAGGAAGGTCTTGTGGAACGGCTGAAGCAGGAAGGGGCGAACAGCCCGGCTGACCTGATGTTCACCGTCGATATCTCGCGCCTGAAAGCGCTGCATGATGCCGGCCTGACGCAGCCGATCAACAATAATGTTCTGGAAGCAAACATACCGGAAAATCTGCGCGACCCGGATGGCAACTGGTTCGCCCTGACAACCCGCGCCCGCATCATCTATGCATCGAAGGACCGGGTGCCGGTCGGGTCGATCACCAGCTACGAAGATCTTGCGGATCCGGAATGGGAAGGCAAGATTTGCACCCGCAGCGGAACGCATGTCTACAACATCGCCCTGATCAGCTCGATGATCGAGCATCACGGCCGGGAAGAAGCCAAGGCATGGCTTGAAGGCGTGAAGAAAAACCTTGCCCGCAAGCCGGAAGGCAATGACCGCGCGCAGGTCAAGGCGATCAAGGAAGGCGAATGCGATCTCGCCGTCGGCAACTCCTACTACATGGGGAAGATGCTGGAAGACGAAGAGCAGCGCGCCTGGGCTGAATCGGTCTATCTGATTTTCCCGAACCAGGATAACCGCGGCACGCATGTGAACGTTTCCGGCGTTGCGATGACCAAGGCTGCGCCAAACAAGGATAACGCCATCGCGCTGATGGAATTCCTGACCAGCGACATCGCACAGGAAATGTATGCCGAACAGAATTACGAATATCCGGTGAAGCCGGGCGTTGCGTGGTCGGGATTGCTGAAATCCTGGGGAACGTTTAAGACCGATTCCCTGAACCTGGCGACAATCGCCGAAAACAGCAACGATGCGACGAAACTGGTGAATGAAGTCGGATTTAACGAATAGTCTCAAACGACACGGTTCGTCCGAAGCGGCGGCCGGTTGCGGAAACCCGCGACCGGCCGTCGGCGTTTCTGAAACCGGTGAGGTTGCCGGTAAGGCCGGGACGTCATGGCAAGGGTAGTTCCCGTATCCGGTCCTGACGGCATGGCGGCGGCTGGCGATGCGCCCCATCGGCGGACCGGCTCTTTCTGGCTGGCCGGTGCGCTGTTTGTCGCCATCCTCGTCTTGATGCCGGTTCTGGCGATTGTCTGGATCGCATTCAATCCGACGGAAAACATCTGGCCGCACCTGATCGACACCATCCTGCCGCGTTATGTCGGCAACACCCTGCTGCTGATGCTGGGAGTTGGGGCCGGCACTGTATTCGGCGGTGTCGTTACCGCCTGGCTGGTGACGATGTGCCGGTTTCCGTTCCGGCGGTTTTTTGAATGGGCGCTGGTGTTGCCGCTGGCCATGCCTGCCTACGTTGTTGCGTATGTCTACACCGACCTGCTGGAATTCGCCGGTCCGGTACAATCGACCCTTCGCGACATCTTCGGCTGGTCACTGAAATCGGACTACTGGTTTCCGTCGATACGGACCCATGGCGGCGCCATCGTCGTGATGTCGCTGGTTCTCTATCCGTATGTCTACATGATGACCCGGGCGGCATTTCTGCAGCAGTCCGTCTGTGTGCTTGAAGCGGGCCGGGTGCTGGGGCGTGGCCCATGGCGGTGCTTCTTCACCGTGGCGCTGCCGCTGGCGCGGCCGGCTCTGGCAGCGGGCACTGCGCTTGCCCTGATGGAAACACTGAACGATTTCGGCACGATCGACTATTTCGGCATTCACACGCTGACCGCCGGTGTCTTTGAAGTCTGGCTGCTGATGGGCAATACCGGTGGCGCAGCGCAGATTTCGCTGGTCATGCTGGTTTTCGTGATCGGTCTGCTTTGGATCGAACGGTCGTCACGGCGTCAGCAGCGGTTCCACCAGACAACAACCCGGTATCAGGCGCTGCCGGGCTATCCGCTGACCGGCATACGGCGGGTTGTGGCGCTGGTGATCTGCGCCATGCCGATCCTGCTCGGGTTCGTGTTGCCGGCTGCCATTCTCGCCGGCTATGCCATCGACCGGTTTGAGGAAAGCTGGTCGGGCGACTATCTGCACTACGTGCGGAACAGTCTGCTGCTGTCGTCTGCCGCCGCCGCCATGGCGGTCGTGATCGGCCTGTTCCTTGCCTATGCTGTTCGTCTGAACGGCAGCCGGGCGCTGCGCATGGCTGTGCGGTTTTCCAGCGTCGGCTACGCCATACCGGGCGCGGTGCTGGCGGTCGGCGTGCTGGTGCCGTTCGCGGCCCTCGACAATTCCGTCGATGCGGTGATGCGGGAGAGCTTCGGCTTTTCGACCGGCCTGCTGCTTTCCGGCACGGCTTTCGCCATTGTCTTTGCCTATGTGGTTCGGTTTCTGGCGGTGGCGTATGGCGGTATCGACGCCAGCCTCGGCAAGGTAACGAAAAGCATGGACGACGCCTCGCGCATTCTCGGTCACGGGCCGCTGTCGACGCTGAAACAGGTTCACCTGCCGCTGATCCGGGGCGGCATTCTTGGCGGCGCGGTTCTGGTTTTTGTCGATTCCATGAAAGAACTGCCTGCGACGCTGATCCTGCGACCGTTCAACTTCGATACGCTGGCGACACATGTCTATCAATTTGCGAGCGATGAACTGCTGGCGGAAAGCGCGCTCGGCGCATTGACCATCGTCGCTGCCGGGGTGCTGCCGGTGATTTTGCTCAGCCGCGCCATCCGGTCTGCCCGACCGGGACATCGCGATCCGTTTTCCTGAAATTACCAAAAATTTACCGTTTGGATTGTAAATTGACAATATTTTGTCAAAATCATTTGGTATGATTAACACTTGATGCCATACTATCGTGTATGAACATCAGATCAATACACTCAAAGGTATTTTTCGATAAAGCGAAACCCGGCACACCGATTGGCATCGGGCTGATTCTGATCGGCACGATCGCGCTGGCCGGTATGGATGGTATCGGCAAGGCGATCCTGGAAGATGGCACGCCGGTCTTTCAGATGCTGGCGATCCGCGGCTGGATCATCGTGCCGGTCTTGTTGGCGATGACGCTGCTGCGCGACGGCGGATCTGTCATGCGCACGACACGTCCCCTGGGGAACCTCTTCCGGGTTGCGGCAGGCATTGTTGCAACGGTCTGTTTTTTTCTTGGTGTCCGTGAAATACCGCTGGCCGATGCCGTGGTGATTTTCTTCTGTGCGCCCCTGCTGATGACGGCGGCCTCTGCGCTGCTGCTGCGCGAGCCGGTCGACCCTGTCCGATGGATTGCCGTCGTGGTTGGTTTCATCGGCGTCGTGATCGCCATGCGGCCCGGCACCGAGGCATTCCAGGTCGGGTCGCTGTATGTATTCGTTGGCAGTTGCGCCTACGCTTCAATCGGCTTGTTCAACCGCTGGCTTGGCGACACTGAACCGACCATCCGGCTGGTCCTGTATTTCAATATCGCGATTACGATTACCTGCACCGCCATCGCCCCCTGGTCCTGGGTAACTGTCATGCCGGGGACGTTCGGAATCTATGTCGGCCTTGCGGCGGTAGCCCTGGCCGGACACTTTCTGGTCACGGCGGCCTATTGCCGGGCGCCGGTTTCGGCAATCGCGCCGTTAGAATACGCAACCATTCTATGGGCGATGCTGTTCGGGGTGCTATTCTGGGGTGACGTGATGTCGACGCACATCCTGACAGGCGCCTTGCTGATTGCTGGCAGCGGTCTGATCATCATTCGGGCTGAAAAATCGGCGCAACCTGCGCCTTAGCGCTTACCGTCAGTGCGGCTTGACGCGCGGCACGAATACGCCGTCGTTCTGACCGCTGAAATATGCCTCGATACCAGGATGATTGATCGGCTCGTCCGGTTCGTCCGGCACCAGGTTCTGTTCCGATACATAGGCGATATACGGTGTCTTGTCGTGGTTTTCCGCGAAAAGATGATAGTAGGGTTGATCTTTCCGGGGGCGGATTTCCGCCGGAATCGAATCATACCACTCCTCGGAATTCGAAAATTCCGGGTCTACATCGAATATAACGCCGCGAAACCCGAAGCGTTTGTGTCGCACGGCCTTACCGATGGGATATTTAGCTGTTTCTTTCATACTGTCTTATTTAAGCATGAAATCGGTTTTGACAATATATCTGATTTAAAATGCCGCCGGTCCGGCCGCCGCCTGACCTACGGATTGATCGCAGACCGCTGTTCGGCTAGAACCGCGCCGGTATCTCTCGAAAAAGGAAACACTCCTCAAATGGCGACCTATCAGTACGTTTACGGCATGCGGCAGCTTTCCAAAAGCTATCCGGGCGGCAAGGAAGTTCTGAAGAACATCACATTGCAGTTTCTGCCGGGCGCGAAAATCGGCGTACTCGGCTATAACGGCGCGGGTAAGTCGACCCTGCTGCGCATCATGGCCGGGGTGGATACCGAGTATAACGGCGAGGCCTGGTCAGCGGACGGCATCAAGATCGGCTACTTGCAGCAGGAGCCGGAGCTGGATGAAAGCCGTAGCGTGGCTGAAAACGTCATGGACGGTATGGGCGAGATCAAGCAGATCGTCGACCGCTTCAACGAGGTATCGATGAAGCTGGGCGAAGTAACCGACAATGACGAGATGATGGAACTCATCAACGAACAGTCGGAATTGCAGGAAAAAATCGACGCAGCTGACGCCTGGGATCTGGATCGTACGGTCGAAATCGCCATGGACGCCTTGCGCTGCCCGCCGGGCGAATCGAAAATCGGCCCGCTTTCCGGCGGTGAAAAACGCCGTGTCGCGCTGTGCAAGCTGTTGCTGTCGGCGCCCGACATGCTGCTGCTTGATGAACCGACCAACCATCTTGATGCGGAATCGGTGGCCTGGCTGCAGAAATTCCTCGGCGACTATGCCGGAACCGTCGTTATGGTCACCCACGACCGTTACTTCCTGGACAATGTAACGGGCTGGATTCTGGAACTCGACCGAGGTCGGGGCATTCCCTACGAAGGCAACTACACGTCTTGGCTCGAACAGAAGGAAAAGCGGCTCAAGCAGGAAGGCCGCGAGGAAGCGGCGCGTATGCGCACCATCGCCAGCGAACGCGAATGGGTTGGCCAGAGCCAGCGCGCCCGCCAGGCGAAATCGAAAGCCCGTATCAGGGCCTACGAGGAGCTGCTGCAGCAGGCGGCGGATACCACGCCTGAAACAGCGCAGATCGTCATTCCGGCCGGACCGCGCCTCGGCGATCTGGTGATCGAGGCGACCAATGTGCGAAAGGCCTTCGGCAACAAGCTTCTGATCGACGATCTGTCGTTCAAGCTGCCGCCGGGTGGCATTGTCGGCATCATCGGGCCGAACGGCGCCGGTAAGACGACCCTGTTCCGCATGATCACCGGCGGCGAAACGCCGGATGCGGGCGAATTGCGGCTCGGCGATACGGTCAAGCTCGGCTATGTCGATCAGAGCCGCGACAGCCTGGCGGCAAACGCAACGGTGTGGGAAGAGATATCCGACGGTCTGGACATGATCGAACTGGGCAAGCGCAAGACTCCGTCGCGCGCCTATGTCGGGGCATTCAACTTCAAAGGCGCCGACCAGCAGAAGAAGGTCGGTCAGCTCTCGGGCGGTGAACGCAACAGGGTGCATCTGGCGAAGATGCTGAAATCCGGCGCGAATGTGCTGTTGCTCGACGAACCAACCAACGATCTCGATATCGATACCCTGCGCGCGCTGGAAGAGGCCCTGCTGGGCTTCGCCGGCTGTGCGGTGGTGATCAGCCATGACCGCTGGTTCCTTGACCGTATCGCGACCCATATTCTGGCATTCGAAGGCGACAGCCAGGTGGTCTGGTTTGAAGGCAACTACGAAGACTACGAAGCCGACAAGATTGCCCGGCTGGGGGCGGAGGCAGCGCAGCCGCACCGCATCAAATATCGGCCGCTGCGGACCTGATTCCCTGCCGAGACCAGCGCAGGCTGTGCCGCAGGGTTTTCTAGGACCTGATGATTTTCTTTGGCGCTTTTCGACGGATCAGCGCGATCATCAGCAGCACGCTGTAGATGATCGCGAAGGACAATGGCAGGGCTTCGGTGCCGAATTGCTTCATTGCCCAGCCTGACGTATAGGGGCCGATCGTCGATCCTATGCCCCAGGCGATGCTTGCGCCGGACATCGCGGCGATAAGGGTTGCGCCCTTGAACCGGTTGCCCATTTCCGTCAGGGCCAGCGTGTAGGTTCCGAAAACAACAGCGCCCAACCCGGCCAGAAACGGATAAACGACCCAGCTGTCGAAATTCACCACCGGAAACACGAGGCAAAACAGCAACGTTAATACCGTCATGACCGTCAGCATGGATCGTGAATCGAAACGGTCGCCCAGCCACCCCACCAATGGCATGGCTGGAATCGCACCTATGAACATAAGGCCGATAAACAGGCCAATCCTGGCATCGTTGAACTCCAGACTGCGGAAATACGCGGGCATCAGCGAATGCGACGCCGCCTCGAAATACGCCATGGTCAGGATGGCGAAGGTCAGGGTCGGGATAAGGGCCGCCACTTTCGGCAGGTTTACGATCGATTGCGACAGGGTCAGATGGTCGCTGGGCTTTACATCCTTGCCGGACAACGGCCAGACCGAAAGTGCGCAGATAACCAGAACACCGGAACAGATTGCAAAAGGCAGAACGGAATCGATGCCGACAAGGCCGACCGTGAACGGGCCGGCGGCAAACCCGCCCGCTGTCACCATGGCGTAAATTCCCATCACCCGGCCGCGATACCTGTCTTCCGACAATTCGTTCAGCCAGGCTTCGCCGCCTACAAAAATACCTGTCACCAGAAAACCCATGCCAAACCGCGCGATGCACCAGAACACATACGAATCGAACACCGGCAGCAGGATGATCAGCACCGCCGAACCAAGCGCGGAGGCGATAACCAGCTTACGGTAGCCGATCCATCCCGCCAGTTTAGGCACCAGCATTGAGGAAACGAATATGCCGAGACCCGACAAGGTACCGTTCAATCCGATCTGGCTTTCGTTATAGCCGCGCGATTCCAGCACCAGACTGATAACCGTATAGGTCAGGCCCAGCGAATAGGAAAACCCGCTGATCGTTATGGTGATCAGGGCAAGAGGCCAAACCTGTGCGCGGGGAATGGTCGTCGATTCGGGGTAGGCTTCATTACTCATTGGTCTGCGGTATCACGGCAAATTGAAAGACGCCAATCAAATCGTATCGTGAGTTTGACGATCATACTTTCTCCCCCTAGCTTCTTGGCCGAATTGAAAAGGAAAACGGAATGTATCTTTACCAGGAATTGCTTCAAAGGGCGGAAACCGGCACGCCGGTGCGCGTTGCGCTGATTGGCGCCGGCAAATTCGGCACCATGTTTCTGTCGCAGGCGCCGACCACGCCGGGCGTGAAAGTCAGCGCGATCATCGATCTGAGCCCCGATCGGGCGAAGGCCGCCTGCAAATCGGTCGGATGGAGCGACGAGAGGATAGCAGCGACGCTGATCTCGGACGATGCGGAAAAAACCCTGCAACGGGATGATATCGATGTGGTGATCGAGGCCACAGGCCTGCCGTCTGTCGGCATCAGCCACGCCCGCATGGCGTTTGCCAACGGCAAGCATATCGTGATGGTGAATGTCGAGGCTGACGTCCTGGCCGGCCCGTTGCTGGCAGAGGAAGCGAAAAGCGCCGGCGTCGTGTATTCGATGGCCTATGGCGATCAACCGGCCCTGATCTGCGAAATGGTCGAATGGGCGCGGTCCTGCGGGTTTTCTGTCATCGCGGCGGGCAAGGGCACGAAGTACCTGCCGGTTTATACAGCGTCGACCCCCGATACGGTGTGGGACTATTACGGTCTCACAGCCGAACAGGCCGCCGCCGCCGGCATGAACAGCAAAATGTTCAATTCCTTCCTCGATGGCACCAAGTCGGCGCTGGAAATGGCGGCAGTGGCGAACGCCACCGGCCTCACCCCGCCGGAAGACGGATTGTTGTTTCCGCCCTGCGGCACCGACCATCTGGCGCAAATCCTGAAACCCGCTGATGAGGGTGGCGTGCTGGCCGGCAAGGGGATGGTCGAGGTGGTATCGTGCCTGGAACGCGATGGCAGACCGGTTCACAACGATCTGCGCTGGGGCGTCTATGTTGTGTTTGAAGCGCCGAACGACTACGCGGCTGACTGTTTCCGGCAGTACGGCATGAACACGGATTCGACGGGCCGGTACTCCGCGATGTACAAGCCGTTTCATCTGATCGGCCTTGAAGTCGGTTATTCCGTTCTATCTGCGGCGATTGCCGGACGGCCAACCGGTGCGACCCGCGCCTGGAACGGCGATGTTGTCGCGGTAGCCAAACGCGATCTTGCGGCGGGTGAGGTTCTCGACGGCGAAGGCGGTGAAACAGTGGGCGGCAAGGTGGTGCCATCAGCCCGGTCGCTGCGCGAAAATGCGCTGCCGATTGGTCTGGCGCATGGTCTGAAGGTCACGCATGCGGTGCCGGCAGGCCAGACCGTTTCATGGCAGGATGTCGATTTCGATCAGGGCGACGCAACGATTGTCGCCCGCAAGGATATGGAAAGCCGTTTCGGGCCGGACGCCTGAGCGGGTTCTATTCCGCCAGGCCTGCGTCGATATAGTGCTGGCGGACCCATTTGAGATGGGCGCGCATGGCGGCTTCCGCCGCGTCCGGGTCATGCGCCGCAATCGCGGCGGCGACGGCTTCGTGTTGCATCAGAATGGCCGCATCGTGTTCGGCCTTGCCGAACAGTTCGAAGCGGTGATAGGTCAGCATTTCCAGAAGCGTCGTGCGGATAATGCCCAGCAGGTGGCGGTAGACCGGGCTGCCGGATGCCCGCGCGATGGACAGGTGAAAGTTGAAATCGGCTTTAGCCTTGTTTTCGCGGCCGTCACGCATTTTCCCAATTTCGTCATAGATCGCCGCAATGTCCAGTTTGTCGGCTTTCTGTGCGGCTCGTCGCGCTGCCCAGACTTCCAGTGCGCTTCGCAGGTCGACCAGATCGGCAAGGCTTGCCCGGTCCACTCTGGCGAGAGCCAGCAGGGCGGGGTCCCCGCTGCCGATCCTCGGGGCGGCGACCGATGTTCCGCCACCCTGAACCGACTGCAACAGCCCCTGGGCCTTCAATTTCTGCAAACCTGCGCGAACTGAAACCCGGCTGACGCCCATATCTTCCGAAAGCCGTCGTTCAGCCGGCAGGCGGGCGCCCGGCGCGAGTTCGCCGGAAACGATCTGGCGCAGGATTTTCGCGGCAACCTTGTCCGAAAGGGTTTCGCGCCCGGATGAGCCCCCGTGATCCGCTTCCATTTTCCGTCCCTAAAACCTGTGTTCCTGTCGGGATGTCTGGTCTGGCCGCCGCGGTTGACGGGCCTCCTGGCAGGAATTGCGTTTTCAGCGAAAGATCATGCTGCACGGTCGGCGCGGATTAGTAACCATACCCGCGCGACAGCATTTGTGCTGACACCGACAACTTCCGCCGTGCGACGAAGGCTGCAGCCATCGCGCAGCAATGCGGCGATCAGCCTGAATTCGTCCTGCTTGCCGGGAATGTATCGGCGGGGCGCCGCGGGTGCGATACGGGCGGGTTTCACGTCTTCTTCCGCCAGACCGCGCCGCATGGCTTCCTGCTTCGCCATCATGTAACGATACTTTTCGGACTGTTCATAGGCTTCCGTCATCCGAACCATACTGGCGGCCCAGGCCATGGTTTCCTGACGCTGCGCCTGTCGTTCGTCATACGATGGCTGACCAACATGGTCGAACACTTCATCGATGGCTTCGGCCAGGGTCATGCCGACGGATTCGGCGATCCGCTCGGCAGCCTTCGTTGCCGCCGCCTTCTCACCGTCGAACGTGGCGGAACGCATGACGCTGACCACCTTGCGGAGGCGTTCGCGGTCCTGTTCCGAGATCGGCGTGGTCATAGCAGGCAGTCCCTTGCAAAAGGCGTATCAAAAGTCATGATAACCGGGAGTCGAGACCGGGTGTACCCGTTTCGGCAGAAGAATTCAAAGTATTGAGGGTAATCGATGAACGAGGCGTCGGTTTCTAAGACTGCAACCCGGTGGCCGCAGGCGCAAATGCAGCACGATGGACTGCTTGGCGAAGATGAACCGGGACCGTTCGTTTCGATCAACCCGGAAGGAATGGCGCCGGGCGTTATCGTCTGTGACCACGCCAGCAACGCAGTGCCCCGGTCGCTTGATGACCTGGGGCTGAAAGATGACACGCTCACCCGGCACATTGCTTTCGATATCGGTGCGGCCGGCGTGGCGGCGCGGCTCAGCGAAAGTCTCGACATGCCGGCGGTTCTGGCCGGATATTCGCGTCTTGTGATCGACCTGAACCGCCCGGTCGATGATTTCACCTGTATCCGCGAAATCAGCGATGGCGTGGTCATACCGGGCAACCGGCGGCTTTCCGACCAAGCGCGGCGGCTGCGCGAAAGCGCCCTGCACGACGCCTATCATGCTGAACTGACACGCACGATTGCCGCCAAGCGCCGGCATGTCGATGCGCCGGCGATCATTTCCGTTCATTCCTGTACCGACCAGATGCGTGGCCGCAAGCGGCCCTGGCATATCGGTGTTCTGTTCAATAAAGATGACCGCCTGTCGGCCTCGGTGATTCGTCTGTTGCGGGCGCAAAATCCCGATCTGACGATCGGTGAAAACCAGCCGTATTCCGGCCTCGACGCCTATGGTTTCACCATTGAAACACACGCCCTGCCGGCCGGTCTGCCGAATGTGCTGTTCGAGGTACGGCAGGATATGATTGCCGATCCTGCGGGTCAGAGCCGGTTTGCCGAAATTCTTTCCCGGGCGTTGACCCCGGCATTGGCCGAACCCGGTCAGTTAAGCCTGTTCCATCCTTTGTCAGCGAAAAAAGGGCTTCCATGACCGACACGCCTGAAACCCTGACCATGGGGATCGAAGAGGAATATCTTCTGGTCGACCCGGAAACCCGGCAATTGCCGTCAGACGCCAAACGCCGGGAAGCGGTGATCGACCGGGTGACGGATCTGGTAGACGACAGTATCGGCTTCGCCACGCCGGAATTTCTGTCGGTGCAGGTCGAGGTCGGCACGTCGGTCTGCAAGTCGGTGAAGGAGACCCGCAAGAATCTTGGTGCGCTGCGGCGCGCCGTGGCCCAGGCGGCCGGCGAATACGGCCTTGCACCGATCGCCTCGTCGACCCATCCGATGGCGAACTGGCGTGATATCGCCCATACCGACAAGGAACGCTATAACCTGCTGGCCAATGACATGCAGACGGTTGCCCATCGTCTGCTGATTTGCGGCATGCATGTGCATGTGGGCATCGAAAGCGACGATTTGCGGGTCGATCTGCTGCCCCAGATCACCTACTTCCTGCCGCATCTTCTGGCGCTTACCACCTCTTCGCCGTTCTGGTCGGGCAAGGATACCGGCCTGATGTGTTACCGGCTGGCGATTTTCGACGAACTGCCGCGTACCGGCCTGCCGGAAAGCTTCGATAGCTGGAGCGAGTATGAACGCCATATCCGCATTCTGACCGATGTCGGGGTGATCGAGGATGCCTCGAAAATCTGGTGGGATATCCGTCCGCACCATCATTTCCCGACACTGGAAATGCGGATCAGCGATATCTGCACGAATATCGAAGACGGCATTGCTGTCGCAGCCCTGTATGCGGGTTTGATTTCGATGCTGATCCGCCTGCGGCGGGCCAACCAGAAATGGCGTGAATACTCGAACATGCTGATTGTCGAAAATCGTTGGCGGGCGCAGCGCTACGGCATGGATGGCGGGCTGATCGATTTCGGTTGCGGCCGCATCACTCCATATCCCGATCTGCTGGAGGAACTCTTCAACCTGTGCCAGGAGGACTTTCAGCGGCTGGATTGTATGGATGAAGCCGCGCGGGCGCGCACCATCGTTTCGGAAGGCACCAGCGCCCATCACCAGAAACGCATTTACCAGCGCTCAGTCGAATCCGGCGCAACCCACGAACAGGCGATGGAAGCCATCGTCGACTGGCTGATCGCTGAAACCGTGCGCGGTCTGTAACCGATACTGGATAATTCGGCATCAGGCCCCATCTTCAGGACAGGCGACAGTCAGACAAGCCAGGAGGAAAAATGACCGATATCGACCCGAAAACGCAGACCGAACTGGAAGCGGCGGCCTTCCGCAGGCTGGTCGAGCATCTGCGCGAACGCACCGATGTACAGAATATCGATCTGATGAACCTGTCCGGCTTCTGCCGGAACTGTTTGTCGCGCTGGTATGGAGAGGCAGCCGCTGAACACGGTATTGACCTCAGCAAGGACGAATCGCGGGAAATCGTCTACGGCATGCCGTTCGACGAGTGGAAAAAACTTTACCAGACCGAAGCAAGTCAGGATCAGAAGGCGGCGTTCGACGCCAGCCACCCCAAAACCTGACCCGGGTAAATCCGGCCGCAGCCGCCAGGCTCGGTGACCGTCAACGCGGTTCTTGCGAGGCCGGTCCGGCGCCGCTAAGGTCCGCCCTCTCGCGCAACACCGACCAGGAAAGCAGACGCCATGTCCGATCTCGCCGACGACCAGATGACCGATCCTCCCGCCGATCTCGGGGGCCGTCCGGGCAAGCCGGAAAGCCTGCAGACAACGGGTGCGTCCGGCGTCACTGCCGACCGTTTGCGTTCCTTTGTCGAGCGCATCGAACGGCTGGAAGAAGAACGCCAGGCACTGGCCGACGACATGAAGGAAATCTATGCCGAGGCCAAGGGTCAGGGCTTCGATGTAAAAACCATGCGCAAGATTGTCCGTCTTCGTAAGATGGATACCGACCAGCGTCGCGAGGAAGAAGCCCTGCTGGAAACCTATCTCGCCGCCCTTGGCATGGAATGACCGGCTGGCGGGTCTGACCCGCCGGGGTTTAATTTTTACTCTGCTGCCGACGCGACGTTTGCAGGCGAAGTCTGCGGTGTCTCGAACCGCGCAAGAAGCCGCTTCTTCTCAGCCTCCGCCTGCTGCACGGCCCGGTCCTTCACATGCCCGAATCCGCGCTGCTTTTCAGGCAGACCGGCAAGTTCAATGGCGGTTGGCAGGGTCTCGCGTGTCAGACCGGCCAGCAGCCTTTCGATCAGCGCTTCGTAGTCGGCAATCATTTGCCGTTCCATTCGGCGTTCGGCCTGATAGCCGAAGATGTCCCAGCGTGTTCCCCGCAGACCCTTCATTGATGCAAGCAGCCGGAACACCGGCAGTATCCAGGGCCCGAACGCCCGCTTGCCGCGTTCACCGGTTTGCGGGTCGATCCGGGTCAGAAGCGGCGGGGCAAGGTGAAACTTCAGTTTGTAGTCGCCGGCGAATTGATGACGCAGGTCGCGCTCGAATCTTCCGTCAGTGAACAGGCGTGCGACCTCGTATTCGTCCTTGTACGCGAGAAGGCGATGATAGCCGCGCGCGACCGTCGCAGAAAGGTCTTCCGACTCCGATGTTATGGCGGATTCGGCTTTCTGTACGCGTACAACCAGATCCTTGTAGCGTCTTGCATAGGCGGCGTCCTGATAGGATTTCAGATCAGTGATGCGTGACCTGACGATTTCCTCCAGCCGCAGCACGGGTGGCTCGGCAGGCATCGGTGCGGCCTGGTCGATCCGGGCCGGTTCATGCACGGCCAGACGACCCCAGCGGAAAGCCGCCTGGTTCATGTCGATGGCGACGCCATTCAGTTCGATGGCCCGGTCAATTGCCGCAGCGGAAACCGGCACCAGCCCCTTCTGGTAGGCAATCCCCAGCAGAAACAGGTTGGCGGCAATGGCGTCGCCCAGAAGCGCGGTGGCGATGCGGGTGCTGTCGATGAAGCTGGCCGCATCAGAGCCGACAGCCGTTTCGATCACCCGGCGAAGATCGTCGGCGGGGAAGGTCTGGTCCGGGTTTCGGGTGAAGTCACCGGTGATGGACGGATGGGTGTTCACCACGGCGCGGCTGCGGCCCGGCGATAGTCGTGTGACCGCTGCCTTGCCGGCGCCGACCACGATGTCACAACCCAGCAGCAGGTCGCTGGATCCGGTTGCGATGCTGATTGCGCTCATCGCCGTCGGATCGCGGCCGATTCTGACATGGCTCATCACCGGGCCGAATTTCTGCGCCAGTCCCGACATATCCAGCACGGTGCAGCCCTTGCCCTCCAGATGCGCCGCCATGCCCAGCACGTTACCAATGGTCAGCACACCGGTGCCGCCGACGCCGGTGACCAGAATGTTGTAGGGCTGCTCGCTGCAGTCTGCGATCTGCGGTTCGGGAATCGCGTCGAGCATCGTTGTGTCGCCGCCGGTGGCCGGTTGCGGCTTGCGAAGGCTGCCGCCATGCACGGTAACGAAGCTCGGGCAGAAACCCTTGATGCAGGAAAAATCCTTGTTGCAGGCGGACTGATCGATTTCCCGCTTGCGGCCAAGGTCGGTTTCCACCGGTACAACCGACAGGCAGTTCGATTTTGCCGAACAGTCGCCGCAACCTTCGCAAACCGCCGTGTTGATAAAGGCGCGTTTCGGCGGGTCGGGATAGGCGTTGCGCTTGCGCCGGCGGCGTTTTTCCGCCGCGCAGGTCTGATCGAAGATCAGAATGGAGACACCGGGCACCTCGCGCAGCTCGCGCTGCACGGTATCAAGTTTATCGCGGTGATGGATGCCCGTGCCGGCGGGCAGCATCGCGCCGCTGCCGTATTTTTCCGGTTCCTCTGCGACGACAACGATTCTCGATGCCCCTTCACCCGCCAGTTGATGGGCGATTGCCGGTACGGTCAGGCCGCCATCCATCGGTTGACCGCCTGTCAGGGCAACGGCGTCATTGAACAGGATCTTGTAGGTCATGGTTGCGCCGGAGGCGATGGCCGCGCGGATCGCCATCGACCCTGAATGCTGATAGGTGCCGTCGCCGATATTTGCGAAGATATGGGGGGTGTCTGAAAACGGCGCCTGGCCGATCCAGTTCGCGCCTTCCGCCCCCATATGGGTGTGCAGGGCCGACTTCCGGTCCATCCACTGCGCCATGTAATGGCAACCGATACCGACCAGCGCCCGCGAGCCTTCCGGCACCACAGTCGATGTGTTGTGCGGGCAACCGGAACAGAAATATGGCAGCCGTTCGATCGGGCTGGTCTGCCGCGCTGCATCGTCGGACAGCCGGTCCAGCCGCGCCACTCTCGCGGCCAGATCGGGTTTCTTTCCGCCCTCCAACCTGGTCAGACGGTCAGCGATGGCACGGGCGACCTGCACCGGCGACAGTTCGTTGTAGGACGGCAGAAGCGGCGCGCCGCTTTCATCGGTCTTGCCGACGATGCGGGGCCGCTGGTCTGCGGGCAGATTGTAGAGAATGCGCTTGAGCTGGTCTTCGATCAGCGGCCTTTTTTCCTCGACCACGAACAATTCCTCATGATCGCGGGCGAAGGCTGTCAGCCCGTCCGGTTCGACCGGCCAGGTCATCGCCAGCTTGTAGACCGACAGGCCCATCGAGGCGGCGCGTTCATGATCCAGGCCCAGATCGGCCAATGCCTGTTCGACATCCAGATAGGATTTGCCGCAGGTAACGATGCCAAGCCGGCGCTTCGGTGCGCTGATCACCAGCCGGTCCAGCTGGTTGGCCTTCACATAGGCCTGTGCCGCAGCCGGTTTGTAGCGGTGCAACAGTTCTTCCTGATCCAGCGCTGTATGCGGATAGCGGATATGCAACCCGCCCGGCGGCGGAGTGAAGGCGTCCGGCCCTGGTAGAACGGGGTTAAACCGGGCCGGATCGATATAAATCGACGCCGCGCTTTCCACCGTTTCGGCGATCAGTTTCAGGGATGCCCAGGCGCCGGAAAACCGCGACATCGCGATGCCGTGCAGGCCGTAATCGAGAATCTCCTGCACGCCGGCCGGATGCAGGATCGGAATCATCGCATCGACAAGCGCGTATTCGCTGGCATGGGCGGTGGTTGATGATTTGCAGGTATGGTCGTCGCCCGCCAGCGCCAGCACCCCGCCTTTCGGGTCGGTACCGGCAAGGTTGGCGTGCCGAAGCGCATCGCCCGACCGGTCGATGCCCGGTCCTTTGGCGTAGAAGATCGAAAACACCCCATCGACTTTCGCCGAGCCGATCAGGTTAAGCTGCTGGGTGCCCCAGATTGCGGTGACGGCGAGATCTTCATTGATGCCGGCCTGAAACTTGATGTTCTCGGCATCGAGATGCCGGCGCGCCAGCCAAAGCTGCTGATCATAGGCGCCCAGCGGCGAGCCACGGTAGCCGGAAATGTAGCCGGCGGTGTTCAGGCCGTTCGCAACATCGCGTCGATGCTGCATCATCGGCAGGCGCACCAGCGCCTGCGTGCCGGACAGGAAAACCCGGCCGCGATCAAGCGTGTACTTGTCGTCAATGGTGACGGTTTCGTTGATTGTCTGGTCTGGCTTCGACACGGTATCGGGTCCTGCGATTTTGCTTCCTATAACGTGGCATGTCGGACGATCCGGTCAAGTCCGAGGGCGGTTCGAAGCATCAAGTTGAAATTGCTGCGTGAAATCGCTGTATCTATCCGCTATAGCAGCGGGGCGTTCAATGGTTCAACAGCGCGGGAATGATTGATGACGGTTTTGGTTACAGGAGCCGCCGGCTTTATCGGGTCGCATGTTGCGCAAGTGCTGCTTGCGCGCGGTGAAACCGTTGTCGGGATCGACAACATGAACGACTACTACGACGTAGCCCTGAAGCAGGCGCGACTCGATCAGTTGCTGCCGAAACCGGGTTTTACCTTCAAAAAAGTCGACATTGCCGATCAGGCGGGCCTGAACGACGCACTGAACGGGGTGGGCCATATCGAAAGCATCGTTCATCTGGCCGCTCAGGCGGGAGTCCGCTACAGCCTGGAAGATCCGCATGCCTATGTTTCCGCCAATGTCGTCGGCCAGTTGAACATTCTGGAACTCGCCCGTCATAACGACCATCTGAAGCATCTGGTTTATGCCTCGTCATCGTCGGTTTACGGCGGCAACACGAAACTGCCCTTCGAGGTCGACGACCGGGTCGATACACCCCTGTCGCTATACGCCGCGACCAAGAAGGCGGACGAGCTTTTCGGCCACGCCTATGCCCATCTCTACCGGATCCCGATGACCGGCCTGCGGTTTTTTACCGTTTACGGCCCGTGGGGCCGGCCGGACATGGCGGCCTTCATCTTCACGAAAAGGATTATCGAAGGCCAGCCGATCCCGGTGTTCAACAATGGCGAAATGCAGCGCGATTTTACCTATATCGACGATATCGTGACCGGCGTGGTGAACTGTCTGGATGCGCCGCCGGTTGTCGAAGACGGGGCCGTACCGCAGCGGATCTACAATATCGGCAACAACCGGTCGGAACAGCTGATGCGGCTGATCGAGGTTCTCGAACAGGCGATCGGCAAGAAGGCGGTGATCGATTTCAAACCGATGCAGCCCGGCGATGTTACCGCGACATACGCCAATATCGACGCCATGACCCGCGATTTCGGATTCAGCCCGACCACGCCGATTGATGTCGGCATCCCGAAATTCGTCGACTGGTACCGCGGTTTCTATTGCTAACCGGTCGGCGGGGGCGTCCGCGGCGATTGATGAAGGTTTTCGCCCATTACCCTGTCGATTGCATCCGTCAGTTCGGACGCCTTCAGTGGCTTTGAAACAACGCCGTTCATGCCGGCGGCAAGGTAGGTTTTGGTGTTTTCTTCCGTTATATCCGCCGTGATGGCGATGATCGGAACATCCGCCTTGCCGTCCTTCATCTGACGAATGCGTTTGGTGGCATCCGGCCCTGAAACGTTCGGCATGCGGACATCGGAAAGAATCAGATCGTAGTCGCCCTTTTCGTGCATGCGCAACAGTTCAGCGCCGTCATTTGCAATATCGATGGTGTGGCCCAGGCCCTTGATGACGGCGGACAGGATCTGCTGGTTGAGTTCGTTATCCTCCGCGACAAGGATGTTAAGCGCGCGCGTGGCCGTTACCTTCGGTTTGCTGGCGGTTTTATGGACGGCGGGTGGCGTGGCATCCGCTTTCGGCGCGATATAGGGAATCGTGAACCAGAACGTACTGCCCTTGCCCTCTTCGCTTTCAAATCCGATTTCTCCCTCCATCAATTCAACGAGCCGACGGCAAATGGATAACCCGAGGCCGGTGCCTTCAAATTTTCGGGTGATCGATGCGTCGGCCTGGGTAAATTCGGCAAACAGCGTGTCCGCAAGATGGTCGGGGATGCCGATACCGGTATCGATAACGGAGAATTTCAGCATCGGCCGCTTGTCCGGGTTGCCGACAACAGATGTTTCGAGCCGCACATACCCGTCCGATGTGAATTTCATGGCGTTTCCGACGATATTGATCAGCACCTGCCGGATGCGCGTCGGATCCGAATGAATTCTGTCCGGAAATTCTACGGAAGGGGCATAGGTCAGGTCGACCGGCTCCTGCCCGTTGCCGTTCTGGTTCCTGCCGAAAAGATTGAAGATGCCATCGATCAATGCCGACATATCCACGTCTGAATTCTCGATTCTCAGCTTGCCGGCTTCCATCTTCGATATGTCCAGAATATCGTTGATGATATGCATAAGCGATCGGGTCGCTTCCTTGATCTTGCCGATCTTGTCTTTCACGTCCTTTGGAAGTTCCTGATCGAGCAGAATGTCGGAAAACCCCATTACCGCCGTCATCGGTGTCCGGATTTCGTGGCTCATCGTCGCCAGGAATTCGGATTTGGACTTGCTGGCCGCTTCGGCAAGCTGCTGTGCCGTCCGCAATTCAGCCGTCATTCTGCGGGCGATTTTCTCGGCCCGCTGCTGTGTCATCGCAAGGGAATAAACGATAAAGAACAGCAGGAAA
This sequence comes from uncultured Flavobacteriaceae bacterium, assembly GCA_964352715.1. GTDB lineage: Bacteria > Pseudomonadota > Alphaproteobacteria > UBA8366 > Aestuariispiraceae > JAVKBW01. The sequence continues at coordinate 47,979 of CAYGSU010000018.1, forward strand.
CTGACGATAAGGCCGGCGAACAGGATAACCAGTGGCAGGTCGCTTTCGGAGGGCGTAAGCGGATTTTCAGCGGCGGTAAACCTTAGCGTCCAGATACGACCCTGAAGCTCCAGCGTCGTATTGATTTCAACGGCATGCAGAACATCCGGCTCATCGTCATAGAAGCTGTCGTTGCTGTCGAATAACAGGTTTTCCCGATCCAGCACGGGCCCGTCGAAAATCTCGTAGCTGTAATCCGTGTAGCCGGGCCCAAGCACCCCTTTCATGAGATCGCCCATCCGGAACGGACTATAGACCCAACCTTCGAATGCCGCGCGCCGCTGTTCCACCGTCTCTGTCGGCAACCCGTTCCGGTAAAGCGGCAGGTAGGTCAGAAAGCCTTTCTGCACGTCGTTATCAGTTTCCTGAACCAGAGTAATCATGCCGGAGGTCGAAGCGATCCCTTCGTCCCGGGCCCGTGTCATCGCTTCGCGGCGCATGGCGTTTGACCACATGTCGTACCCGAAGGCGCGCTGGTTGCGCCAGTCGAACGGTTCAAGATAGATGATTGCGGTGTATTCGCTGCGCTCGCCGTCCGGTTTAATGGAATAGTCAGAGAATCCCTGGCTGCGTATACCTGCCTCGTGCAGGACCCTGTCCGCCGGATCAATCGGAATGCTGAAGCCGATTCCCTGAATGCCCGGCCAGTGTTCCTGGATGTTCAGCGAGTCTACATAGGTCTGGAATTCCTGTCTGTTGACAGCAATCGACGCTTTGAAAAAACCGACGGTACCCCACAGCACCTGTTCGTAGCCTGCCATGCGGTCGCCGATCGTTTCGGTGATCTCCAGTGCATTGGTCTCAAAACGCTTGAAGGCAGTAGTTTGAACGAACCGGTCGGAAAAATACCATGCCGCCGCCGTTGCGGCAAAACCCAGAAACAGAACGATCCACGCAGTATAAACGCTGTAAAGGGAGTGAACCTGCGCAGATCCCATCTCTGAGTCATTTTTTGAATCGAACATTCACAAATTCCGCCGGGTGAACCGATACAGGGTCACGATTGCGTATCGTTGTTGTCATGCAGGAAGTTAATCTATTAGGCTCAGCCCGGTTTCTGAACTGGTCTGTGATCTTACGCTAGCATCATAGCCGTGATTGATCACTTGGGGTTTTCCACAAGGTAAAAATCACCGAATTGCGCCACACGCGGCGACGGTGTCCATCAGGCAGGATCGGGGATCGTCCTGTCGAGGCCACGGGCGATGCGCTTTTCTTTGTCGTAGAAGGGCAGGTCGATGATGTCGCAGGGGTGGATGTCACCATCTTGCGTTCTCAGCGATAATGACCGGCCGGCCCAGTCGCCGGGTTCGTTGAATCTGACATAGCCGATGCCGCAGCGAAGAAACGGCGACCAGTTGCCCACGGTTAACCACCCGACAGGTTGGTTGTTGTCCAGCACGACGATATCGCGGGCCAGTCGTGTCGCTGGGCACTTCACCCCGTAAAGCAGAGGGCGTCGGTCCGCCTCCAGAAGGGCTGCCCGCCCGACGAAATCCGGATTGTCGAAATCGATAAATGCGCCGATGCCAGCCTGAAAGGGTGTCATGGTCATGTCCATATCGGACCCGTTGTCCAGAATGCCGGCCTCGATGCGGCGAACAGCCATTGACGAGGTGGGACCGCTGACCTCCATTCCGTGCGGGGTGCCGGCTTCAAGCATGTGCTCCCAAAGGCGTTTGTGGTCGGTTGTTGCGCCGTCAGAATAGATTTCAAAGCCGAGCTCGCCTGTCCAGCCGGTTCTGGAAACGTAGAGCTGCTGGCCGCCCAGGTCGAAATAGCCGGCATGAAAATACCCCATTGTCTCGTCGATCGCACCGTTCGACGCTGC
>CAYGSU010000018.1:49948-52867 GCA_964352715.1 uncultured Flavobacteriaceae bacterium
TCGGGGTCATCCGTCAGGTCATCGCCCGGCTGTTTGCCGTTGTCGCGCCGCCACATCTTGGCCCAGTCCGGGTCGGGCACAACCAGCGCGACCAGATGCGGGCGCTTGTCGCCATACACCATGACCTGGGAGATTTCCGGTTCGACGCACAGCATGCCCTCGACCCGTTGCGGCGAAATGTTGTCGCCGCCGGAATTGACGATGATGTCTTTCTTCCGGTCGGTGATCATCAGATAGCCGTCTTCGTCGAGATGCCCGATATCGCCAGTATGCAGCCAGCCATCCTTGACGGTTTCCGCGGTCCGCTCCGGCTGGTTCCAGTATCCCTTCATCACGAGTTCACCGCGGATCAGGATTTCGCCGTCCCCGGCGATCCTGATCTCGACCCCCTTCAACGGCGGACCGACCGTGGTGATCTTGTTCTTCGTATACGGGTTACAGTTCGATACCGGCGCGCTTTCGGTCTGACCGAAGCCCTGCAGGATGGTCAGGCCAAGCGCCTGGAAAAACACCCCGACATCATAGTTCAGCGGCGCGCCACCGGACACGAACGCTTTCAGCCGACCGCCGAACCGGTTCTTGACCTTGCGGCGGACCAGCTTGTCGAGCAGCAGATCGGTCAGCCGTTCGTGCCAGCTCAGGCTTTTCGGGTCTTCATATCGCTTGCGGCCGAGGGCGACGGCCAGCAGCAGCAATTCTCGCGACAGGCCCCCTTTCTGTTCCGCACCACGCAGCACGCGGGCGCGGATCGATTCGTACAGGCGCGGCACGGCGGTCATGATCGTCGGGCGAACTTCCGCGATGTTGTCGATCAGCTTGTCGATGCCTTCGGCGTAGTAGATCTGCGCGCCAATGCCGACCGGCACGAACTGGCCGCAGGTATGTTCATAGGAATGGCTCAGCGGCAGGAACGACAGGAAAACTTCGTTGTCGTCCTTCACACCGTCGATCGTGCGCACAAGATCATCCGCGCCAAGTACATTGCACAGCATGTTGCCATGGGTCAGCATCACCCCGGTCGGCGCACCGCCGGTGCCGGATGTGTAGATCAGGCTGGCCACCGTATCGCGGGCGATGCCGGAGGCGGCTTTTCTGATATCGCCACTGCCGGAATTGCCGTCGACGATCAACGCCTGCCAGTCAATGGCATTCAGCGACCCGGTTGCCGCTTTCGGCAGGGTTTCCATCGAGATCAGCAGGCGGATGTCATTCTCTTCCGCCGCAGACACGAGATTCTTCGCCAGCCGTTCGTTTGAAACAACGGCGATGGTCGCGCCGCTGTCCGACAGGATGTGTTTGTGATCGTCGACCGTGTTCGTCGTATAGGTCGGCACGCTGATGCCACCAGCCGCCATCACCGCGACGTCTATCATGAACCATTCCGGCCGGTTTTCCGCGACAATCACAACCCGGTCGCCCGTTTCCAAGCCGTTGGCCTTCAGCCCGGCGGCAAGGGCGACCACGGTGTCGGCTGTTTCTTTCCAGGTGAACGGTTTCCAGTCGCCGTCCCGCTTTGCCCACAGGAAGGATCTGTCTTGATATCGATCTGCCTGGTCGAAAAACAGGGTCGGCAGGTTTGGGACACTGGCGTAGTCAAGCATGGTGAACCATATAGGTGATTGAAGACGATTTTCGGTACCGGAAAGAATAAGTCGGTTGCAACAGCTGTTTGTCAAATCCGGCGACCGTAAAACCTGCGTGAACCACCCGGCCCGACAGGTCGTACAAATTATCATGAGTGCCCCAAATGACTGATGAACGATCGCTGACCGGCCAGATGAAGCGTTATGCCCGCGTCGGCGGTGCGATGGCGGGTATCGGCGCCCGGCTCGCCGGCTCGCGCTATCTCGGCATGGACCTCAACAAAGGCGAACATGCCGAGGACCTGAAACAGGCGCTTGGCGGCCTGAAGGGGCCGCTGATGAAGGTGGCGCAGATCCTGTCGACCATTCCCGATGCCCTGCCGAAGGAATATGTCGAGGAACTGCAGCAGCTTCAGTCCAACGCGCCGTCGATGGGCTGGCCCTTTGTCAAACGCCGGATGACCAGCGAACTGGGGCCGGGATGGCAAAGCCGGTTCGGCTCGTTCGACCGCGCAGCGGCGCATGCGGCCTCGCTGGGGCAGGTCCACCGCGCAACATCGCTGGATGGCGACCCGCTTGCCTGCAAACTGCAATACCCCGACATGGCGTCAGCGGTGCAGGCCGATCTGAACCAGTTGCGTCTGGTGTTTTCAATCTACGAACGCGCCGACAAGGCAATCCAGACCAAGCAGATCTATGCCGAGTTGTCGGAACGCCTGCATGAGGAACTGGATTACGGCCGCGAAGCGAAGCACATGCGGCTCTACAAGACGATGCTGGCGGCAGAGGACACTGTCATCGTGCCGGAACCGGTCGCCGAGCTTTCAACCAATCGCCTTTTGACCATGAACTGGCTGGATGGCCGGCCGTTGATGGAATTCCGCGAAAAGCCGCTGGAAACCCGCAACGCGATTGCAATGGCGATGTTCCGTGCCTGGTATGTGCCATTTTACTATTATGGCGTCATTCATGGCGATCCGCATCTTGGCAACTACGCAGTGCGGGCGAATGGCGACGATATCGACGGTATCAACTTGCTCGATTTCGGCTGCGTCCGTGTCTTTCCACCCAGCTTTGTTGCCGGGGTGATCGACCTGTACAAGGCGCTGCGCGATGATGACAACGAGCTTGCGGTGCATGCCTACAAAACCTGGGGCTTCGATAACATCTCGAAGGATCTGCTGGATGTTCTGAACATCTGGGCGTCGTTCATCTATTCGCCGCTGATGCAGGACAAGGTGCAGAAAATCCAGGAGTCCGACAGCGGTTTTTACGGCGCGCAGGTTGCCCAGAAAGTCAAAGCCGAACTGAGCCGCATCGGCGGTGTCGAACCGCC
>CAYGSU010000018.1:52967-56870 GCA_964352715.1 uncultured Flavobacteriaceae bacterium
GCCACCAGCACGCCTTTGTCGACCGTGGTTTCCGGCATGCACAGGGCAAATTCCTCGCCGCCCAGACGGCCGACGATATCGTGGCTGCGCAGCATGTCCTTGGTGATGCGGGAAAGGCTGCGCAATACATCGTCACCCCCGGCATGGCCGTAGGTATCGTTGATGGTCTTGAACTTGTCGGCGTCCAGAATGCCGACACATAGCGGCTCGTTGTAGCGCCGCGACCGCGACATTTCAGCGTCCAGACGTTCCAGAAAATGACGCCGGTTCGCCGTCTGGGTCAGCATGTCGGTGGTGGCCAGGATGTGCAGGCGTTCCACGGTTTCCGCCAGTTCAAGCTGGTAGGCGCGCAGTTTCAGGATATTTCGTGTGCGGGCTACCAGCTCGGCGGGATCGAAAGGTTTTTGCAGAAAGTCGGTAGCGCCCAGATCGAGCGATTTGTGCAGGGTTTCGCGGGCATCATCGGCGGTGATGACAATCACCGGCGTGGTCTGGTTTTCTTCGTCGTGGAAAAAGCGCTCGAGAAATTCCGCGCCATCCATTTCCGGCATGATGTGATCCAGAAGGATCAGGTCCGGTTGGCTGGCGCGGCACCATTCCAGCGCTTTCAGGGGGTCCGTAAAGACAATCGTTTCGACGAAATCAAGTCGTTGCACCAGACTCTGCGCCAAAAGGGCGTTTGGCAAACTATCGTCGATGATCACAACCTTCATGGTCAGGTCCATTCCCTTCCGGAGTTTTTCAAAACTTAGTGTGTGTATCCGACTTACGTCAAATCAGGGTTGCTCCGCATCCAGAAACGCATCCAGATCGGCGATGCAGCGTTCCAGGTGAACGGCCAGCTTTTCCAAGTCCTCAAGGTTGGCATCATCGTCGTTCATGGCCCGGGCGATGCTTTGCAGGCGGGTGATACCGAAATTGCCTGCGCCGCCTTTTAGGCCGTGGGTAGACACCATCACCTGCTTCAGGTCGCCTGACTTGCGGGCGTGGTGCAATTCGTTCAGCACCCGGCGTCCTTCTTCCGGGAGAAAGGCCATCAGGTTCAGCAATTCTTCCTCGCCAATGGCGTCGCGCAATCGATCGACGAATTCCGTATCGAACATCGGCAAGGAGTCGAAATCGGTATCGGTATCAGGCAAATATCTGCATCCGTAATGGTTTCTGAAAATCAGGGAAGGCGCAGTATAACATCAAAGTTGCGCTGTGGTCAGCGCCCTCCGCCGGACAGTATGAAGGTGGTTTCAGGTGACCCCTTTCCTTTTCACCAGCGTCAACTATGTTATATGGCCGCGTCAAAACAACGCGGCGAAAATTGAGGGTACCACACGGTCAGGGGACATGGAATGAAAGTCGCCGTTCTCAAAGAACGACGGGCGGGAGAACGACGGGTCGCCGCCTCGCCCGACACGGTTGCAAAACTGGTTGCGGCTGGTCTTGAAGTCGTTGTCGAAACAGGTGCGGGTGACCAGTCCGCACTTTTGGATAGCGTGTTCAAGGACGCCGGCGCGACAATCGGGGACGATCCGGCAAAGACACTGTCCGGCGCCGATCTGGTTCTGAAAGTGCAGCGCCCGATGACCGCCGAAGAAGGCGAGGATGAAGTCGGTCGCTTCAAGAAGGGGCAGATTCTGATCTGCCACCTCAATGCCCGTATCAATCCTGAAACGTCACGCGCGCTTGCGGAAAAGGGCGTTACCCTGTTCGCAATGGAACTGATGCCCCGCATCAGCCGCGCGCAGTCGATGGATGTTCTGTCCTCGCAGGGCAACATTTCCGGGTACAAGGCGGTGCTGGACGCGCTTGAATATTTCGGACGGGCGATGCCGATGATGTCGACCGCCGCCGGCCGTGTTTCGCCCGCCAATACGTTCATCATGGGTGTCGGCGTTGCCGGCCTGCAGGCAATCGCAACGGCGCGACGTCTGGGTTCGGTTGTCTACGCAACCGATGTTCGGCCGGATACGAAGGAACAGGTGGAAAGCCTGGCAGGGAAGTTCGTTGCGGTTGAGGACGAAGAATTTCAGCAGGCACAGACAGAGGGCGGCTACGCCAAGGAAATGTCTGATGCCTACAAGAAAAAGCAGGCCGCGCTGATCGCCGAAACCCTGCCGAAAATGGATATCGTCATCACCACGGCGCTTATTCCCGGCCGGCCCGCGCCGGTTCTGGTGACGGAGGATCACGTCAAATCGATGAAACCGGGATCGGTCATTGTCGATCTGGCGGCGGAAGCGGGCGGTAACTGCCCGTTGACCGAAAAAGGCAAGGTGGTGAAGAAATACGGCGTGACTCTGGTTGGGCATGGCAACTGGCCGTCCCGGATCCCGGAAACTACGAGCCGGCTGTTTGCACAGAACCTGCTGAACTTCCTGACTCTGATGATCGACAAGGAATCCGGCGAGCTTACCATCGACACGGAAGACAAGATCATCGCTGACACGCTGGTCGCAAAAGACGGTAAAATCCTGCTCGACGGTATTGCCGAAGCCAAGCCGAAGGCCAAGAAGGCAAAGGCCAAGAAAGCGACTGGCAAGAAAGCCAAAGCGAAAAAGGCAGCGGCTGCCAGGGCCGACACCGCCAAGCAGAACCCACCCAAGCAAGAATCAGCCAAGGACGAAACGCCGCCGGATACGGATGCCGGCGCGGATGCATCTGAGAAGGAGGCATAGGCCGTGACCAAAGAGCAGCTTATCGAAAAGGCGCAGGCCCTGTCAGACCAGGCGACGGCCATCGCCCAGCAGGCGGATGCCCTGGCGGCGCAGGCAGCGACGGTTGTCGGCGCGGGCGATGCGGCGGTCGCAAGCGGATCGCCCTTCCTGTTCATGTTCACCGCTTTCGTGCTGGCCTGCTTCGTCGGCTACTATGTCGTCTGGAGCGTGACTCCGGCGCTGCATTCGCCGCTGATGGGGGTCACCAATGCGATTTCCAGTGTCATCATCGTCGGCGCGATGATCGCTGCCGGCCCGGCGGACGTCAATGTCAGCAAGGTGTTCGGTTTCATCGCCGTTGTGCTGGCCAGTGTGAATATTTTCGGCGGGTTCGTTGTGACGAACCGCATGCTGGCGATGTTCAAGAAAAAAGATAAAACCAAGAGCTGACGGGAATACCCACAATGGAAAGTTTCGCCGGATACGCTTATTTGATCGCCGCCATCTGCTTCATCATGGCTTTGCGCGGTCTGTCATCGCCGGAAACGGCCCGGAAGGGCAACCTGTTCGGCATCGTCGGCATGACCATCGCGGTCGCCACCACGCTGGCGAAACCAGGGGTTATCAGCATCGAGCTGATCCTGGCCGGTATCGTTATCGGTGGCGCCATCGGCACGACCATCGCGATGAAGATTCAGATGACCGCCCTTCCGCAGCTTGTTGCGGCCTTCCACTCGCTTGTCGGTCTGGCAGCCGTGTTTGTCGCCGGGGCGGCGTTCTACACACCGGAAGCCTACGGCATCGGCACGGCGGGTGCGATCGGTACCGGCAGCCTGATCGAAATGGCGCTCGGCACGGCCATTGGTGCTGTTACCTTCACAGGCTCGATTATCGCTTTCGGCAAGCTGCAGGGTATCTTCCGGTCCGCGCCGGTGATGTTCAGCGGCCAGCACATGCTGAATGCCCTGCTTGGTCTGACCCTGGTCGGCCTGATTGTCTGGTTCTGCATTGACCAGTCCGGCACGGCGTTCTGGGCGATTGTCATTCTGGCGATGGTGATCGGCCTGTTGCTGATCATTCCGATCGGCGGCGCCGACATGCCGGTTGTTGTGTCGATGCTGAATTCGTATTCCGGCTGGGCCGCCTGCGGCATCGGCTTCACGCTCACCAATACCGCGCTGATCGTTACCGGCGCGCTGGTCGGCGCATCGGGCGCCATCCTGTCCTACATCATGTGCAAGGGCATGAACCGGTC
>CAYGSU010000019.1:0-34462 GCA_964352715.1 uncultured Flavobacteriaceae bacterium
CGGCAGATCGACGCCGACAACCCGGATAAAGGGTCTGGAATGCTGATCAAGGGCGCCGCAGACCAGGCCGATAAACGGTTCTTCGGCCATGGCCCTGAAATACTTGCTTTCCAGAACCTGCCAGACATCCGGCGTGATCGACATTTCACCCAACCGCTTGTTGGTATAGTCGACACCCCACCATTCGGTAAGCTGGGTACCCCACAGAACAAAACGGATATCGAACGGATCGGGCTCGATGCGCGCGATCGACACCTTGCCCCACCAACCCTTGAAATCGAAAAAGTCGAAATCCTTGCGGCGCGGCATAGCGGCGCCATCGCGGCGTTTCGACCGCCACAGGCTGATAATTTTTTCGAAGGGTCCGAAGGCGGACGGGTCGGAGTCCAGCGGGCAGGCCGAATAGTTCCAGTTCGCCAGCTGTCTCGCATCAAGAGACTTTAACACACGCTATCCGATTCAATACCTGTCGATAGCCCGCTCCCAAGGCTCATATTGCACGAAATCGCCCGGATTCAAGGCAGCAGTCGGATCAAGGCCGCGACGGATCGTCCGATCTCGATCCCGTTCTGCAACAACGCACACAATTCGTTCACATTAACAATGATGGTTGACATATTTTCGTAATTTCCGGGCTGGCGTTGACACGCACCCGACGGAACCTTGCTACAACACAATCAGTTACACGGTGAGATGATTTTCTCGAGATCGGTTCTTTTCGTGACGGCTATAACGTCCCCAAGCAGCGTGCGGAAAAGCTGATTATATTGAAAGGGTTCCGGAAACGGGGCCCTTTCTTTTTTCTGCGCGGCCGTGACCCGCCTGTAAGCTAGAGAAAAATGCTCATCGACAGCAGGACGATTCCGAGCACGATATAAAAGATCAGCACGGCGACGCCGATCCCGGCGACATTGACCGCAGAGCGCGATACGCTCTTTTCCTTGTTTTCGTTCTTGAACCGGTTCGGATCGCGGTTTTCCTGCCCCGCCATGATGCGCATGTAGAACCGCTTCGAGAACCAAGGGATGGTGTAGCGGGCATCGACGGCATGATTGCCGGTCCAGTAGGCGCCGCGCACCTTGTCGGCGATTTCCGAAAAGACCGCCTTGTCCTCATCGGTCAGCGATTCCGTCATATGCGGCGGCAGGGTCTGCAGCAGCCGCCCGCCGAAACTGGTATCGGGAACCGTCGGCGCGGCGGCCTCCGGCGTTTCAGCCGCATCCGCCGGTTTGTCCGTTGCGGCGTCGGCGCCTGTTTCAGCATTCGCCATGACTTAGCATCCCTCCCTGATCCCGCAGCCCTATCACAATCCGCCTGATTGCGCTGCATATTGCCTTTCCGCTTTCAGACCACCGGCCTGTTTTACGCGAATCGCGCCCGGCATGCACCAATTGCGGTGAAAAAAGTCTGACGAAACACCGCTAAATCGTGGAAATTGCTTCCGGTTTCCGAATCCACGTCCTAGTCTAAACATCAAACAAAAATAAAATCTTAAGAAAACGGTGTTTTAGTAAATGCCGGTTTTGAACAACGGGGGTGGACAATGCTTCAGCGACTCGAAGCGAGCAAACGTGAAATTCTGGAAAAAGTGCTGGCGCTGGTTACCGCACGGATGTCCGGCGACAAGGCCACCGCGGCTGCCAATTTCGTTGAACACTATTACCGCTATGTTCCGCCTGATGACCTGGTCGGCGAAGAGCCGGAAGACCTGTATGGCCAGGCGATTTCGCTATGGACCTTCGGCGCGAAGCGCACTGCCGGCGAGCCGAAATACCGCATCTACACACCTCGTTTCGACGAACACGGCTGGCATTCCAGCCACACGGTTATCGAACTGGTCAACGATGACATGCCGTTTCTGGTCGATTCCGTCACCCAGGAACTGAACCGTCAGGGCATTACCGTTCACCTGATCATCCATCCCGTGTTCGGCGTGAAACGCGACGACAAAGGCGCTGCGGTCGATTTTCCGCTGCATGCCGAACGACCGAAAGGCCTGCCTGACGAAAGCTTCATGCATATCGAGATTGACGAACAATCGTCGGAAGCGGTGCTCAAGACAATCCACGACGGACTGGCCAATGTTCTCAACGATGTCCGGAACTGCGTCGACGACTGGCAGGCGATGCGCGAAAAGGCGCAGGAAATCGCCACCGCACTGAAAAAACGGTCCGCCAAGGGCGCCGAGAAGGAAACCGTCGCCGAAGCCGCCTCGCTGGTGCAATGGATTCACGACGACCACTTCACCTTCATGGGCTACCGGGAAATCGAATATTCCGGTTCCGGAAAAAATGCCAAACTGACCATCGCCGACGGCACCTCGCTTGGCGTGCTGCGGTCGGAACACAGACATGTTTTTGAAGGCCTGCGCGAGCTCGGCAAGATGCCGTCGGAAGTGCAGGACGCTCTGTTGTCCAGCGAGCTCGTGCGGATCACCAAATCGAGCCGGCGGTCGACGGTCCATCGCCGGGTTCACATGGATACGATCGGCATTCGCCGCTTCGATGCCGATGGCAAACCGGTCGGCGAATACCTTTTCGTAGGACTGCTGACCAGCAGCGCATACAACCAGTCGCCGCGGGAAATACCGTTCTTGCGGAAAAAAGTCGACGAGGTCATGGAAATGTCCGGCTTCGATGCAGGCAGTCACAGCGGCAAGGCGCTGATGCATGTGCTGGAAACCTATCCGCGCGACGAGCTGTTCCAGATTGAACCGGGCCGCCTGTATGAAATCGCCATGGGGATCGTGCATCTGCAGGAACGCCAGCGTATTGCGGTCTTCATCCGGCCCGACCCGTTCCAGCGCTATATGGTCTGCCTTGTCTATGTGCCGCGCGAAAAGTTTTCATCCGATTTGCGCCACAAGCTGGGCGAAGTGCTGGCGCAGAGTTTCAAAGGCCACGTAGCCGCCTATTTTACCTTCATGACCGACGAGGTTCTCAGCCGTGTGCAATTCATTATTCGCACCACACCCGGCGAAATTCCGTCCTATGACGTCAAGGAAATTGAAGACCGTCTGATTGATACCGGCCGGTCATGGGATGACAAGCTGCGGGTTGCGCTGGTCGAGCAATGGGGCGAAGAGCGCGGCGTTCGTTTTTTCCGCAATTATGGTAGTTCGTTCCCGACATCCTACCGCGAACAGTTCAACGTGCAGACCGCCGTAACAGACATGAACCTTGTCGACGACGCGGTGAAGACCGGCAATATCGGGGTTAATCTGTACCACCCGATCGAAGCCGATCCGCATCAGCTTCGCCTTAAAATCTATCATGTCGGCGAACCGGTGGTGCTGTCGCATGTCATGCCGATGATGGAGAACATGGGCGTGAAGGTGATGGAGGAAGCGCCGTTTGAAATCGTCGCCGCCGGATCTGACCAGCGCGTGTTCATCCATGATTTCGTGCTGGAAACACTGGATGGCCAACCGGTCGATTTCAACCAGATCCGTGACCCGTTTCATGAAAGTTTCCGCCGCGTCTGGCGTGGCGAGATCGAGAATGACGGGTTCAACCGGCTTGTTCTGGCGGCCGGGCTCGACTGGCGCGAAGTCACCGTTCTGCGGGCCTATTCGAAGTATCTGCGCCAGGCCGCGATTCCGTTCAGCCAGGACTACATGGAAGAAACCCTGGCCCGGAATTTCGAAATCGCCCGGCTGATCGCGAAAGCCTTCACCGTGCGGTTTGACCCCGTCTTCGCCGGCGATCGGGATGCTGCGGAAACCGCGATAGCAGGCGAGATAGAAAGCCGGCTCGAGGAAGTCGACAACCTTGACGAGGACCGTATCATCCGGCGGTTCCTGAACATGGTGCGGTCGACCCTGCGCACCAACTTCTATCAGCCTGACGCCAAAGGGCAGCCGAAGTCCTACACCTCGTTCAAGCTTGACGCCAAGGCCGTGGAGGAGCTACCGGAACCGAGGCCGCTGCGCGAAATTTTTGTCTATTCGCCGCGATTCGAAGCCGTGCACTTGCGCTTTGGGTACGTGGCGCGGGGCGGCCTGCGCTGGTCGGACCGGCGCGAGGATTTCCGTACCGAGGTTCTGGGTCTCGTGAAAGCACAGCAGGTAAAGAACGCGGTTATCGTACCGGTCGGCTCGAAGGGCGGGTTCGTCCTGAAACAGGCGCCGCCATCATCAGACCGCAAGGCGTTCCTGGAAGAAGGTATCGCCTGCTACAAGCTGTTCATTTCATCGATGCTGGACATCACCGACAACCTGAAGGGCGACGATGTCGTTCCGCCGAAGCATGTCATCCGCAAGGACAACAACGACCCCTATCTGGTTGTCGCGGCCGACAAGGGCACGGCAACCTTTTCGGATTTCGCGAACGGCGTGTCGCAGGATTACGGCTTCTGGCTGGACGACGCTTTCGCCTCCGGCGGATCAGCCGGCTACGACCACAAGAAAATGGGCATCACGGCGAAGGGTGCGTGGGAATCGGTCAAGCGTCATTTCCGTGAAATGGGAATCAATACACAGAAAGAAGACTTCACGGTTATCGGCATTGGCGACATGGCCGGCGACGTGTTCGGCAACGGCATGATCCTGTCGGAACACATCCGGTTGATCGCCGCCTTCAACCATCTGCATATCTTCATCGACCCGAACCCCGACGCGGCGAAAACCTTCGTCGAGCGCAAGCGGCTGTTTGACGAGGTCAAGGGCTGGGGCGAATACAACACGAAACTGATTTCCAAGGGTGGCGGCATTTTTGAACGGTCAGCGAAGTCGATCGATCTGACGCCGGAAATCCAGAAACTGACCGGCCTGACGGAAAAATCGGTCCCGCCGAACAAGCTGATGAATGCGCTTTTGAAGGCGCAGGTCGACCTTCTGTGGTTCGGCGGCATCGGCACCTATGTGAAACATTCCGATGAAAGCAACGCCGATGCCGGCGACCGGGCCAATGACGCCATTCGCGTCAATGGCGAGGACCTGCGCTGCAAGGTGATCGGCGAAGGGGCCAATCTGGGCATTACCCAGCGCGGGCGGATTGAATTCTGCATCAACGGCGGTCGCGCCAATACCGATGCGATCGACAATTCCGCCGGCGTCGACTGTTCGGACCACGAGGTCAACATCAAGATACTGCTCGGCGATGTCGTCGCCCGCGGTGACATGACGGTGAAACAGCGCAACACGCTGCTGGAAACCATGACCGATGAGGTCGCCGCCCTGGTGCTACGCGACAATTACCAGCAATCGCAGTCGATCACGGTAACGGAAACACGGGCGCACAGTTCGCTCTACCGGCACCAGCGGCTGATCCGCAAGCTTGAGCGCGCCGGCGAGTTGAACCGGTCGCTCGAATTCCTGCCGGATGATGAGGAGATCGGCGATCGCGGATCGACCAAGAAAGGCCTGTACCGGCCGGAACTGGCGGTAATTCTGGCCTATGTAAAGAATGTCACCTATCGCGAATTGCTGGAATCCGACCTGCCGGATGACCCCGTGCTGAAGGAAGACCTGATCCGGTATTTCCCGAAAGTACTGGTCGACAAGTATCTCGGCGCGGTCGAGACCCATCGTTTGCGGCGGGAAATCATCGCGACCTCGGTCACGAATTCAATGATCAACCGCACCGGGCCGTCTTTCGTCAACGAGATGAAAGACCGGGCAGGCGGATCGTCAGCGGAAATTGCCCGCGCCTACACGATTGTCCGCGAAGTGTTCGATCTGCGGACGATGTGGGCGCGGATCGAAGCGCTCGACAACGTCGCCTCCAGCGAGGCGCAGACCGCTCTGCTGACCGAAACCGGCCGCACGGTTGAGCGGATGACCGAATGGTTCCTGCGGAACGAAAAACACCCGCTGGACATCAAGACCAATGTCGACACCTACAAGGCCGGCGTGCTGACGCTGATCGAGGATATGGACAAGATTCTCGGGCCGATCGCCAGCAAGGCGCTGACCGACCGCGTGCGCCGGTTCAAGGCGCCGGGGGTTGATGAGGACCTTGCCCGCATGATCGGCCGCCTGAAAGTGCTGTCATCGGCCTGCGACGTCGTGCGGCTCGCCAAGGGCGCCGATCTTCCGGTAACCGATGTCGGCAAGACCTATTCGGGCGTCGGCGCGCGGTTCCGGCTTGACTGGCTGCGCACCTCCGCCAACCGGATTCCCGCCGATACCCAGTGGTACAGAATGGCGCTCGGGGCGATCATCGACGATCTGTGGGGCCTGCAAAGCGAAATAACTGCGCGGGTGCTGACCAGCGGTGAAGCCAACGAGAAAGCCATTCAGGCCTGGTGCAAGGAGCGTGGCGATCTGGTTGACCGGGTCGATGGGCTGATCACCGAACTGGAAGGCTTCCCACAGCTCGATATCGCCATGCTGGCGGTCGTCGGGCGTGAGTTGCGCAACCTTATCAGCTAGCCCCGGTCAAGGAATTACCGAAGAATCGGCAACCCTGCGCCCGGAAACTGCCTGCTAGAACTTGCAACGGCGGACAATCCATCACAAGTAAGAGCCTATGATGGATCGTATTACCGCTCTGCGTGATCGGTTGCCGGCCTTGCCGCACCCGGACAGCACAATTGGCCGCCTGTCGATGGGCCTCGGCGGGCTGCTCTTGGTCGTTGCCGTTCTTTACTATCCGGTCGGTATGATTGTAACCCACAAGATCGACGACGATACATCGTTCCGGGTCACCGCCCGCGGCAACGGCAGCCACGCCGTCGCCAGCGCAGTCGGGCTGATCGAACGCGAGGTCCTGGAGAACAGCTGGGTAGCCAACAATCCGTGGTTCTTCCCCTCCGCACCGCTCGACAACATGCCGAACTTCCAGCAGGGCATTATCGATGCCATGGCGCGGTTCAGCATTGAAATGGCCGATCAGGTCGGTCGCGTTCGCGGTTCGAGCCAGGTCGATCCCGATCTGGAAAAGGCCGCCGGCCAGCTTCGTATTCCGGGCAACCGATGGATATTCGACTTCCAGACATCGCTCGCGCCGGTCGCCTCGTCGGAAGCGGAGTATCTGAACGCAGCCCGGGCCCTGGCGCGGTACAATGACAGACTGGCTGATAACAACGCTGTCTTCGAAAAGCGCGCAGACAATCTGCATGGGACACTGGGCCGTTTCTCGGCCGATCTCGGATCCGAATCGGCAAAACTCGATCAGGCGATCATGGAGCTGTCGACGCTGTCGATGACCACCGACGACGTGTTCTACCGAACCAAAGGCAAAATCTACGGTTACTACATTCTGCTGTCAGCCCTGCGCGACGACTATGACAACATCATATCGGAAAAGGAACTGTCCAATGTCTGGGCCGATATGTTGGTATCGCTGAAGGCCGCGTCTGAGATGTCGCCCGGCCTGATCGTCAACGCCAGCCCGGAGAACACCGTCCTTCCCAGCCATCTGACCGGCCTTGGATTCTACCTTCTCAGGGCCCGGACGAAAATCTCGGAAATCATGAATATTCTATTGAAATAGAACAGGTTGGCGTTGATTTCCTGAACTTATTCACAATTTAATCCACAGATAATTTCAGTTTCCTGTTTGCTGGGATGCCCCGGTAACTGGTATTATGAGATGTTCGGGATCGGGAAAGCGGCTCGATAAAGAAGCCAGCCTGATCCGGACCCGGGCGGCGCCCGTACCGACCGACGCGACCGTCTGTGTCATGCAGAGGACTGCAGAAGGAGGGGACATATGCTTAACGCAAGTGCTGCCGAGCGGCAGGACGCCGACGACCATGTCGAGGCGGAAGCCGGCCCACGTATTTTCCTTGTTGTTGTCGACAATTCGACCGAAATGCGCGTCGCGCTTCGGTTCGCCTGCACCCGCGCCCTGCATACCGGCGGCCGGGTTGCGCTGTTGCATGTTGTAGAACCGGCGGAATTCCAGCACTGGCTGGGTGTCGGCAATCTGATGCAGCAGGAAAGCCGCGAGGAAGGCGAAGCCCTGCTGCAGCGCTGCGCCGCCGAAGTGATGCGGCTGACCGGCACACCCGCCATCTATTACATGCGCGACGGCGAGTATGCGGAACAGCTTTTCAAGCTGATCGAAGAGGACGGCAATATCTCGATCGTCGTGCTCGCGGCCAGTGCCGGACAGGAAGGCCCGGGACCGATTATCAGCCATATTACCAGCAAGGGAATGCAGACGTTGCGAATTCCGATCACAATTGTGCCCGGGTCGCTGACGGACGAGACGATTGCTGCAATAGCGTAACGGGATCACGGCGCTCCGTGTAACCGGTTGGGACTCAAGCAAGATTAAGAGCGGTTGCCAAAGCAACCAGTCTTCAGGACGACAAAACGTCAACGGGCGTTCAGATTACACACGAAATAGGGCTTGATTGCTGTAGGTGAATAAACCATGTAATTGCCTCAAATGCCGTCGACTGGACGGTTTTGACGGCGATGCGCCCGATCGGGATCCTCCCGAAAAGGCCAACGAAAAGTTAGGTTAAAGGTAAGTATGTTCATACAGACCGAGCAAACGCCGAACCCGGCAACCCTCAAGTTTCTTCCCGGCAAGGAAGTGCTTGCAACGGGCACGGCCGACTTTCCGGATGCAGAAAAAGCCGCCGAGGAATCGCCGCTGGCCGCGAAACTGTTCGAGGTCGAGGGCGTGCGCGCCGTGTTCTTCGGCAATGATTTCATCACCGTCACCAAGGACAGTGAACTGGAATGGTATGAGCTGAAACCGGCCGTGCTCGGCACGATCATGGAACATTTCACCGCCGGCCGGCCGATCATGCATGCCGCATCGACGGCGCATGTCGATAGCCCCGACGGCGGTACATTCAGCGAAGACGATGCCGCAATTGTCGGCCAGATCAAGGAACTGCTGGAAACGCGCGTGCGCCCTGCAGTGGCCCAGGATGGCGGCGATATAATTTTTCATGGCTTCGAAAGCGGTGTGGTCTATCTGGCGATGCGCGGCGCCTGTGCCGGCTGCCCGAGTTCGACCGCAACCCTGAAAATGGGGATCGAGAACATGCTGCGTCACTACATACCTGAAGTGACGGAAGTGCGCGCCGCCGTCTAGGCGCGTCAACCGGCTGCCGGCGCGGAAATCGCGACGCAGGCGGAACGAGGAATTTTCGGACAGCCCGACCCGTTCAAAGAACGCGGGTTGTCCTGGGGACAGAACCTGGCGGCGGCATCAAGAAGCCGGTCACCGTGAGCGTTCTGTAAACCGCCGGCCGCCGGAGCCGGTAAACCCTGGCCCTCCGGCATGACGTAAGACCGTCTGCAATGAACGGTCAGCGTCGGGGTACGTGCAGGCCGCAAAAGCCAAAGTCGGCCTAGAGAGAAAGTGCAGCAGAAGCTGCAATCGTTCGAGCGGTTCGATGCTCGTTGTGCGTCTTGGACGCATCGTTACAGGTGCGCCCGAATCGGGGCATCTGACGGTTGCTGCTGCGGCTGCTCCGGGCCTGTCTCGAAAAAACGAGAAGGCGGGGCCGGAAGAAGAAGGGTTGAGACAATGTCTGTGGAATCCGACCAGGATTTTCGGAAACAGTCCCGTTCGCAGGCGCTTGGCCGGCAACGGGTTGGCGTTGCCGTCGCGCTTACCTGCGGTCTTGTTCTGGCGACCGTGTTCTCGCTGACCGGTAATGCGCCGCCGCGCGAAAGCGGCGTTACATCCACCGCGCAGAACGAGCTTGCCGTTGAACGGAACAAGCCGATCAAGATCAGATCACACAGTATCGAACGCCTGACGGCGCATTTCGAAAGCCTTGGCTACACGCTCGCCAAGGTTCGCGACGGGGCGATCGACGTGCCGCGCGTCCTGCCGGATTCCGTGCCGCAGGATATCGACGCCATGCAGGACGCCAACGAACGCAAGCGGCTGTTTCTGCGAATGGTTCTTCCACTTGCTCTGGTGATCAACGATTCCATCCTGAAGGACCGCGCCCGGATTGAAACCTACAGGGAACGCATGGCGGCGGACGACCCGCTGAACGCCCGCGAAACCATCTGGCTCAACGAACGGTTCCGCGAATACAAGGTCGAACCCGGCAATTTCAATACCCTGCTGCATCGGGTCGATATCGTGCCGGTCTCGCTCGTGCTGGCGCAGGCCGCTGTTGAAAGCGGCTGGGGCACGTCGCGCTTCGCCCGTGAAGGCAACGCCCTGTTCGGACAGTGGACATGGTCAAAAGACGACGATGCCGGCATTGTGCCGGAGGACCGGGCCGACGGGAAAACCCACAAGGTAAAGGCGTTCCAGTCACCGATTGATGCGGTTGCAAGCTATATGCGCAACCTGAATACCCACCGCGCCTATCGCGAATTGCGGCAGCGCCGGGCGGCTTTGCGCGACAACAATACCAAAATCTCCGGCACCGTGCTGGCCGAAGGCCTGGAGGCGTATTCCGAAAAGGGCTACGCCTATGTCACACTGATCAAGCAGATCATCCGATCGAACCGGCTCGGCCCGTTCGACGAAGCCGGTCTTGCACCGGGTCTGCCGGCTATGCCCCGGCTCACCCGGGCGGAAAAGCCGGTTATTGACCGGAAAGGCTGACGGGCCGTCCGCTGCGGTCTGTTTCACATCCGCATGAATCAGCGACGGCGTTTCTCCTAGGAGGGCGGAACGTAGTACTGCATGCCAAACCAGCGCCAGCGGCCTTCCGGGCCCGGTGCGGTACAGTTGATGCGGTTTCGGCCCGGCGGGAAATTTTCATCGAAGCGAATTTCGATCCGGCGCGGGCCCAGGCGTTCCATCTTGTCCAGACGCTGAAACGCCGAGTGATAGCAGGCGAGATTGGGCAGTGTGCCAAGCCGCAACGGAATTGTGAAACCGAAGGCCGGCGGGTTCTGCGTGATCAGCGGATCCGACGGCACGAGGTCTTCTACCGGTAGCGGCAGGGTGCGGATGACGCGCTGGAACCGTTCGATATCGCCGTAATTGATGTTCATCGGAAACCGCGGCAGGTAGAAAAAATCGCCGCTGGTATGTGCCACGCCCGAATGCTGGCCGAATCCCGCCGTATAGCCGATATCGCGGCTGATCTGCATCACCGCCGTGCTGGCCTCGCCATAGGGATAGGCGACATAGGCTGGCCGGACGCCGGTTTCGGCTTCAATGCGGTCGGCCGATACAGCCAGTTCCTTGCGGTTTAACGCATCGGTGGCGTCCGCCATGTGCAGATGGGTCACCGACTGCGAGCCGATCTGCACACCCGCCGCAACGAGTTCGCGAATCTGGTCCCAAGACATATAGGCGCTGTTATTCTGGTCCAGGGTTTCCGTCGCAACGAACAGGGTGAACGGAAAACCGGCCTCTTTCAGGCGCGGCCAGCCGTTTTCATACAGCGAGGCATGGGCATCATCGATGGTGATGGCGACGGCGTTATCCGGCAGATCGCCCCCCTGGCGCAGGGTTTCAACGATTTCGGCCAGCGGCAGAACCGTGAAATCGCCAGATTTCAATTCCGCCAGATGCGCCTCGAACTGTTCAAGCGAAACGCTTGTTGTCGGGTACTGGTCCTCACCGAACCGGTGATACATCAGGATGACAGCGGAATCGGCCGCCCGGGCCGGCGCGTCCAGGCCCGCCGCGAGGCCGCCCAGCGCGATCAGCATGGCCCCAAGCAGATGACGCAGCCGATACAAGGTTGGTGATTGACGCCTTTGCATTTCTTTCACCCGCGCTTTTCCTAGCTGATCCGAAGCAATCCGAATTGACATACAAGGTCAAGCCGTTATGCACGACAACGATAGGAGGTTCTTTTGGTTCCGACAATGCATCTGCTCGCCATGGATTGTGCCGGTCCGGCCTGTTCCGTCGCCCTGTTCCGGGGCGACGAGGTTCTCGCTGCTCGCCACGAAACCATGCAGCGGGGCCAGTCTGAACGGCTGGTGCCGATGATCGGCGACGTGCTGGGTGATGCTTCGGTAGCCCCGGACGGCCTGGACCGGATCGCCGTGACTGTCGGACCGGGTGCCTTTACCGGCATCCGCATCGGTTTGGCATCGGCCCGCGCCATGGCGCTCGCGCTGGACATTCCGGCAACCGGCGTGACGACATTCGATGCGACGGTGCGGGCCTATCTGTCGGCACGCAACGGCACCGCGACGCGACCGATCGCGGTGATTCTGGAAACCAAACGGCAAGACTATTACGCACAGATGTTCGGGCCGGAAGGTGCCCCCCTTGCCGCCGGCGCGGCATTTGACGGGCCAGCTCTGCGCGACCTGCTGGCCGGTCATGCCGCCGGTGGCTGCGACCTTGTCGGCGATGGCGCTGCGCGCTTCTGGAAGACCGACGCCGATACCGCAATCGACGCCGCGCTGACGCCGGGCGACGGGTATTCCGCCACCGATGTCGGGCGATGCGCCCTCGCCCGGCCCGCCGGCGATGTCGCGCCACCACGGCCGCTGTATCTTCGACCTCCCGATGTCACCCTGAAACCGGCGCCATGACCGATGGTCTGAAAATCGTATCCGGCAAGACCGTCGGCAACGCCGTCATCGGCAACCTGTTCGAGCGCGCTTTCGATGAACCCTACGGTGAGGCTGCCGTGGACGACCTGACGAAATCGCCGGCCACCTGGTCGCTGGTCGCGCTTGCGGGCGCAACGGAACCCGGCCTGCCGGTCGGTTTCATTATCGGCATGACGGCTGCCGACACGTCGGAAATCTATTCCATCGGCGTTCCCCCGGAACACCGGGGACAGGGCATTGCCCGGGATCTGCTGCTGGCCGCCATCAAGGCCTGTGGCAGCGCCGGCGCGGAAACCATGTTTCTGGAAGTCGCCGCCGACAATGACCCGGCGGTCGGGCTGTATCGCCGGGTCGGATTCGACCGGACAGGCGTCAGAAAGAACTACTACCGGCGCGGCGACAAACGCATAGATGCGTTGGTGATGAACCGGAAAATATAGAAAAACCGTAAATGTTCTCGATTCATCGCTCAGGATACCCATGTATTGGCGACATTCACTTGATGGGCCGTTTGTATTCTTGATAGTCTAGGGTATCAGGTTCTGTAGGTAGCGATAAAGGAAACGGACAAAGATGTCGGATGTCTTGAACGAAGACTTGTCATCGTCGGAAATGCTGGGACTGACCTCGCAAATCGTCGCAGCACACGTTTCTCACAATGAAGTCGGCGTCGGCGAACTGCCGGACCTTATCGAACAGGTTTACAAGACGTTGTCGCAATTCGGCGCGCTGCCTGACTATGATGGCGACGGGCTGATTCCCGCCGTGCCGGTGAAGCGCTCGATAACGCCGGATTATCTGATCTGCCTGGAAGACGGCAAAAAGCTGAAAATGTTAAAACGGCACCTGAAGACGGCCTACAATATGACCCCGGAAGAGTACCGTGAACGGTGGGATCTGCCCCAGGATTACCCGATGGTGGCGCCGAATTACGCAAAACAGCGTAGCCGGCTTGCCAAACAGATCGGCCTGGGCACGAAACCACGGCGGCGCTGACGGGCAACAACAGAAAATCGGAACAGGCATTGCCCAACGACTCCCGAAACGACGAAGCGATCAGCCGAATAGAAGAGCTGTGCCTTGAAAAGGGCATGAAAATGACCGACCAGCGTCGGGTGATTGCACGTGTGCTGTCGGAAGCCACGGACCATCCTGATGTCGAGCAACTGCACCGGCGGGCGACCGAAATCGACGCGCGGATCAGCATCGCGACCGTTTACCGGACGGTGCGTCTTCTGGAAGATTCCGACATCCTGACCCGGCATGATTTCCGGGACGGAAGATCACGTTACGAAGAAGTGCCGGACGACCATCACGATCACCTGATCGACGTCGATAGCGGCGATGTAATCGAGTTTCAGAACGAGGAAATCGAGAAGCTGCAGGAACGTATCGCCAAGGAACTGGGGTTCAGGCTGGTCGACCACCGGCTGGAACTGTACGGAGTCAAAATCGACAAGAAAAAGCGCGATTGATTTTTTCCCACTCCCATTTTCCCCGAATATGTCCAATTCTGAAAATCGTTACACGAAAATGTCGTGGTTTTGTCTCAAAGCCTTCATGTTCGCAGCGTATTAAGAAATTTGGTACCATTAACCTGTGAAAAAGCCCGAGATGAATTTATCCGCCCTGCGCGTCCCGCGCCCTGCCCAGGAACCGCCCTCTCTGGCACAGGTCATGCGTGGCCTGACGACGGGCAGCCTGGAAATTCGCGTCACCACAGGCGCGGACGACATCGCCGCGTCACAGGCCCTGCGCTACCGTGTGTTCTACGAGGAAATGTCGGCAAAGCCGACCGAGGCCATGCTGGCGGTGAAACGCGATTTCGATGATTTCGATGCGGTTGCCGACCACTTGCAGGTTGTTGACCACGATCTGGGCGACGGGCCGGAATCGGTTGTCGGCACCTATCGTCTGATGCGGCGGGTCGCCGCTGACCGCATCGGCCAGTTTTATTCGGTCGACGAATACGACATCGCACCGATAGCCAATCTGCCGGGCGAAGTTCTCGAACTGGGCCGGTCCTGCGTCGATGAGCCCTACCGGAACCGCCGGGTTATGGATCTTCTGTGGCGCGGCATCGCGGCCTATGTGTTCCATTACGACATCGAACTGATGTTCGGCTGCGCCAGCTTCCAGGGCGTCGATGTCAATGAACTCGCCCTGCCCCTGTCCTACCTGCACCACTACCACCTGGCGCCGGAAAGCTTGCGCGCCATGGCGCTGCCGCATCGCTATCATTCGATGAACCTGATGGAAAAAGAGTCGATCAACCCGAAACAGGCGCTCGCCAGCATCCCGCCGCTGATCAAGGGCTATCTTCGCCTCGGCGGGTTTGTCGGCGACGGCGCGGTGATCGATCCGCAGTTCAATACCGTTGATATCTGCGTCATTGTGAAGACCGATCTGGTGACGGACCGGTATTCCAAACATTACGCGCGTAAAAATGCCGAAGGGTGACGTCATTCCCGGTTCCGCGCCGCCGGCCAGCCGAATCCTGTCGGCCAGCCGCGTGGCCGGTCTTGTACTGTTGACGCTGGTTCTGGCGATGGCCCATCCGATCCGCGCGGTCAGGCAAAAGCCATTCCCCTACCGCATCACCAAGCTGTGGCATCGCTGCGCGCTGAAAATCTGTGGCATCGACCTTGCGCGGCACGGCCAGATCGTTCAGGGCAAACCGGTCCTGTTCGTTGCCAACCATGTGTCCTATCTCGATATCTGCGTGCTTGGCGCGTCGCTGGACGCTTCCTTCGTCGCCAAGGCGGAAGTCAGCGGATGGGCCGGTTTCGGCTTTCTCGCCCGGTTGCAGAACACGGTTTTCGTCAACCGCAATTCCCGAGATATTGCGGCCCAGCGCAAGGCCATCGCCGACCGGCTGGCCGGTGGCGGGCGGCTGGTGCTGTTTCCCGAAGGCACCAGTTCAGACGGCTCCCGCGCGCTGACCTTCAAGTCGGCCCTGTTCGATTCCGCCTCTATCGAAGTCGATGACGATCAGGTTCTTGTGCAGCCGCTATCCATCGCCTATTCCCGCTTCGACGGCCTGCCGATGGGCCGCTGGCTGCGGCCGCATTTCGCCTGGTACGGAGACATGGAACTGGCCCCGCATCTTTGGCATGCGCTGGGCCTGGGGCAGATCGGCGTCGATATCGTGTTCCACGAGCCGGTCCGGTTGAAGGATTTCGGCTCGCGCAAGGCACTCGCGCAGCATTGCGAGGCCATGGTCGCCCAGGGCCTGTCGGATTCGCTGCGTGGCCGGTTCGATGCCACGCCCGTCGCCCTGCCGGCGCCGCCTTTCGGCGATGTCGCTCCGGCGGTTGCACAGGAAACAGCGTGATCCGCAGCTTGAAGTTCTGCCCTTCCGAGTGCTATGGACAGTCCAAAGGCCCGTGTGGATATTTGGATCCCCTTACGGCGCAATCCGGCTGAGGATTACCGAGCTTGCCGAAGAAGCTCTTTATTAAGACGTATGGTTGCCAGATGAACGTCTACGACTCCGACCGGATGGCGGATGTCATGACGCCGCTCGGCTATACCCTGACCCAGGGGCCGGAAGACGCCGATCTGGTGATTCTGAATACCTGCCATATCCGCGAAAAAGCCGCCGAAAAAGTCTATTCGGAACTCGGCCGCCTGAAGCCGCTGCAACAGCAGAAGGCCGAAACCGGCGGGCGGATGCTGCTGGCCGTTGCCGGCTGTGTCGCGCAGGCGGAAGGCGAGGAAATCGTCGCCCGCGCGCCGCAGGTGGATATCGTGTTTGGGCCGCAGACCTATCACCGGCTGCCGGAAATGGTCAGCCGGGCGCTGGGCGAAGCGGGCCGCAAGGTTCTCGACACCGATTTTCCGGCCGACGACAAGTTCGACAATCTGCCGGAAGAACGCCAGGCCGGCAAAGGCGTCGCCGCGTTTCTGACCATTCAGGAAGGCTGCGACAAGTTCTGCACCTTCTGTGTCGTACCTTATACACGCGGCGCCGAATTCTCGCGCCCCACGGCCGATATTCTGGCGGAAGCCCGCCGGCTGGCCGGCGACGGCGTTCGCGACATCACGCTTCTGGGCCAGAACGTCAACGCCTATCATGGCGCCGCGCCGGACGGATCGGCGGACTGGACCCTGGGCCGGCTGGTCCGGGCGCTTGCGGAAATCGACGGTGTTGACCGCATTCGCTACACGACAAGCCATCCGCGCGATGTCGATGACGACCTGATCGCCGCACATCGCGACGTACCGGCCCTGATGCCGTATCTGCATCTGCCGGTGCAGAGCGGATCCGACCGGATCCTGGCGGCTATGAACCGCAAACATACCGCCGACGACTACCGGCGCATCGTCGACCGTTTGCGCCATGCGCGCCCCGACCTTGCCCTGTCGTCGGACTTCATTGTCGGGTTTCCGGGCGAAACCGACGCCGATTTCGCCGATACCGTTCGTCTGGTGACGGATACCGTGTTTGCCGGCGCGTTTTCCTTCAAGTATTCCGCCCGGCCGGGCACGCCGGCCGCCGGCATGGACCCGGTGGATGAACGGGTCGCATCCGAACGGCTGATCGCCCTGCAACAGTTGCTGGATGAACAGCAATCCGCCTTCAACCTGTCGATGGCGGGTAAGACGCTGCCGGTGCTGTTTGAAAAGCCGGGCCGCCGTGACGGTCAGATCGTCGGACGCAGCCCCTATCTGCAACCCGTTCATGTTGATACGGCGCCGGACATCATCGGCCGGATCGCGATGTGCGACATTTCGCATGTCGACGGACACAGTCTGTTCGCAAAACTGTCGAATCATCCAATAAAGGATGCAGACACTCCGGTCACCGAAAGGGTTTATGCGTGACGACATTGGCATCGGGCTCCGGCGAAACCGCCGGACCGGCAAACCTGATAAGCTTCGATGACAACAGGTTGCTGCCGCTACTTTTCGGGGAACATGACAAATTTCTCGTGCGGATTGAAGAATCACTCGGCATCGCCCTGATCAATCGCGGAAACCAGATCGCGCTGGAGGGCAAGACCGATGCGGTTGAAGTCGCCCGGTCGGCGCTTGCGCGGCTGTACCAGCAGGTAAAGAACGGCGACGAGATCGACACCGCCGATGTCGATGCTGCGGTGCGCATGGCGACCGCGCCGACTGACCTGTTCGGTGAAAAGGAAACCGTGATCCGCACCAAACGGCGGCAGGTCAAACCCCGGTCGCCCCGGCAGGCGGCCTATATCGAGGCAATGGCCGAAAGCGATCTGGTATTCGGCATCGGCCCGGCCGGGACCGGCAAGACCTATCTGGCGGTCTGTCACGGCGTTTCGATGATGATGGCGGGGCAGGTCGACCGGCTTGTGCTGTCACGGCCCGCTGTCGAGGCCGGTGAGCGGCTGGGCTTCCTGCCTGGCGACATGAAAGAGAAAATCGACCCCTATCTGCGGCCGATCTATGACGCACTGTACGATACGATGCCGGCGGATCTGGTCACCCGGAAGCTGGAATCCAATGAAATCGAAATCGCGCCGCTGGCCTTCATGCGTGGCCGAACCCTGAAAAACGCCTTCGTGCTGCTCGACGAGGCCCAGAACACAACCACCGTGCAGATGAAAATGTTCCTCACCCGGCTTGGCGACAATGCCCGCATGGTGGTGACCGGTGACCTCAGCCAGGTCGATCTGCCGCCCGGCCAGAAATCGGGTCTGGCCGACGCGATGGAAGTTCTGGATGAAGTCACGGGCATCGATATCGTGCGGTTCGATGACACCGATGTGGTGCGCCATCCGATGGTCGCGAAAATCGTCCGCGCCTATGGCGCACGCGACCAGGCGCTGACCGGGGGGAAAACTTCGGGATGACGGCGTCTGGCCTTACCATCGACATCGCGGAAGCGGCGGACTGGCCCGACGGGTCGGCCCGGCTGATCAAACGCGCCGTCGACGCCGCCTGCGGGTTTGAAAGTGACCGGTTGGACAGTCCGGCGGAACTGAGCGTTCTGTTAAGCGACGATGACGCGGTGCGCGCGCTCAACCGGGACTGGCGCGGCAAGGACACGCCGACCAACGTTCTGTCATTTCCGGCCGACACCCCGGACCTGCCGGGCATGCCACGGCTGCTGGGCGATATCGTGCTGGCCCGCGAAACAGTGGTGCGCGAAGCCGTTGCGCAGAACAAGACGGTTGAGGCACACTTGATGCATCTGGCCGTACACGGGTTTCTGCACCTTCTCGGCTATGATCATGAAACCCCGTCAGAGGCGGAAGAAATGGAAGCCCGCGAGATTGAAATTCTTGCAACCCTGGACGTGGCCAACCCCTATCTTGAAACGGATGCGGCGGCGGCCGAATAACCCAAGAACCGATGACTGAAGAAACAGGACAATCAGACAGTCTGGACGGCAGCAGAAAACACGGTCTTCTGTTCCAGCTTATCCGTGCGCTTTCAGGGCGCAACGGCGATTCGCATCTGCGCGACGCGTTCGAGGAATTGATCGAACAGCACGATGACCGGGAAACGCCGATAGATCCCGGCGAACGGGTGCTGATCGCCAATATTCTCAAAGTCGGCGAAATGACCGCCTATGACGTGATGGTTCCCCGGGTCGATATTGTCGGCGTTGATACCACAACACCGCTTGAAGACCTGGTGCAGATCATGGTGAAGCATCCGCATTCCCGTTATCCGGTCTATACCGGCGTGCTGGACGAGATTCTCGGCATGGTCCACATCAAGGATGTGTTCGCCGCCACCACGGAAGCACCAGACGATTTTTCATTGAAGGCGATCATGCGCAAGGTGCTGATCATCGCCCCCAGCATGCGGGTGCTTGATCTGCTGTTGCAGATGCGCATGACGCGTCAGCACATGGCGCTGGTGGTCGACGAATACGGTGGCATTGACGGGCTGATCACCATCGAGGACCTGGTCGAGGAAATTGTGGGCGAAATCGAGGACGAGCACGACGTCGAAACCGGCCCGCAGATCATCGAGCGGGGTGAAGGCGTTTATCTGGCCGATGCCAGATTGCCTGTCGAAGACCTGGAAGAACGGTTCGGCCCGATCCTGTCAGACGAGGAACGCGATGACGACATCGACACGATCGGCGGCCTTGTCTTCACCCTTGCCGGCCATGTGCCGACGCGCGGCGAACTGATCCAGCACGAGCAAAGCGGCGTCGAATTCGAGGTTGTCGATGGCGACCCACGACGGATCAAGCGACTAAGGCTGCGCAACCTGCCGACCCCGCTGGAAGAAAGCGCGTGACGGGTTCTGCCGCCGCGAGGCTCAGGGCAATTGCTTCTCCGTCCTTTTTCGTTCCCAACCCCTATGCCGGGATGTGGCGGCGGCTTGACAATTTCGCCGCCCGGCTCGCTGCTCTCGGTGGATGGCGGCCTGTCCTGAGCGCCTTTGTTCTGGGTGCGGTATCGAGCCTGGCGCTGCCGCCCGCCTATCTGTTTCCCGTGCTGTGGATCACCGTTCCGATCCTGCTCTGGATGCTGCAGGGCGAAGGCCATGCAAGACAGAAGCGCCGCGCCTTTCTCATCGGCTGGGGCTTCGGTTTCGGTCTGTACGCCGCAAGCCTCTACTGGATCAGCAACGCGCTGCTGGTCTATTCCAACGATTTCTGGTGGGCCGTGCCGTTCGCAGCCCTTGGCCTGCCGGCGTTTCTGGCGCTGTTTTCCGCGCTGGCGACGCTTGCCGCCGTGCTGTTCCGGTCCGGTCCGGCGCGGGTACTTGGCTTCGCCGTCGCCTGGTGTCTGGCCGAATATGCAAGAGGGCATATTCTGACGGGATTTCCCTGGAACCTGCTGGGGCATGCCTGGGCCGGTGCGGACACGCTGATGCAGCCGGCCTCGGCAATCGGCATTTACGGCCTGACAGCTTTGGTGACAATCAGCGCCTGTCTGCCCGCACTGGCGGCCGGGGTTGGCCATATGACACGGGGCAGCGTTATGGCCCTGGCGGCAGCTCTGCCGCTGGTCGCCCATATGCACGGAACCCTGCGGCTTGACGCCGCGCCGCCGCTGGGCATCGCGACCGCCGCCGACACCGGGCTGCGGCTGGTGCAGGCCAATATCCCGCAACGCCAGAAATGGAGCCGGGACCTGCGGGTCGAAAACTTCTCACAGCATCTTGAGCTGAGCCGGCGGGACCGCCCCGCCTGGATCACCCATGTCGTCTGGCCGGAAACGGCGGCTGCGTTCTTCATTGCCGAAGATCCCGGCGCACTGGCCACCGCGGCCGAAGTCGTGCCGCCATCGGGCTATCTGATCACCGGCACGCCGCGCGTCGACCGTCAGACCGGCGATCTGTTCAACAGCGTGATTGCGATCGACGGCACAGGCCGGGTCGTCGCCACCTATGACAAAAGCCATCTTGTACCGTTCGGAGAATATTCGCCGCTTGAAGGCATCCTGCCCGCCGTCGCGGCGACCGGCGGGTCGTTCACCCCTGGCGTTGGGCATGCAACCCTGTCCCTGCCCGGTCTGCCGCCCTTCAGCCCGCTGGTCTGCTATGAAGCGATCTTTCCCGGTGCGGCTGTCGCCGAAACAGGCGAGCGGCCGGAATGGCTTTTGAACCTGACAAACGACGCCTGGTATGGTGAAACCGCCGGCCCGCACCAGCATGTCGCCATGGCGCGGCTTCGGTCGGTCGAGGAAGGTCTGCCGCTGGTTCGCGCCACCAATACCGGCATCAGCATCGTATTCGATTCCTACGGCCGGGAAATCAGTCGCCTGCCACTGAACGAAAAAGGCGTGCTTGATGTCAGGCTGCCACAGCCGTTGCCCGATCCACCGCCATATGCCCGTTTCGGCGATTCCATGTTCTGGGTTTTCATGATCGGTTTGCTTGGCTGCGCCTTCATGCTGCATCGCCGTCGGGAATCGGTCTGACTATTATAGGTTGTTGTTGTTGACGAAAAACAATCCAAGACAGTATCATGGTATTGCTACTGCATGGAGGGTTACCCGTCTTGTCTGCCGAATCCACTAAGGAAAACCGCCGCGCTGCCTCGCCGATGGACATCCATGTCGGAAAGCGAATCCGCATTCGGCGCCGGCTTCTCGGGTTGACGCAGGGTGACCTCGCTGACCGCCTCGACATCACGTTTCAGCAGGTACAGAAGTACGAATGGGGCGCCAACCGGGTCGGGGCCGGCCGGTTGTTCGACCTCAGCATCGCGTTGGACGTGCCGATACAGTACTTCTTCAATGACGGCCCGCAGGGAAACCGTGACGGGGCTGTTGCCGGTGCTGCGACCGATATTCTTGCCCGCCATGACATCCAATCGCTGGTCAGGGCCTTTACCAGTATTGACAGTCTCGACTGCCAGGGCCGCCTGATCGATCTTTGCGAAGCACTCGCCGACAGGTCACAGAGTTAACAGCCGTCATCGTCATCGACTTGACGCATTGGGCCAACCCTGCAATATGCCGCACACGCCAGTTTCCTGGCGGCAAGGGATTATACATAACGTACTTGGAAAACAGCATCCGGAGGCAGCGGTATGGCGCAGCATCTTTTCACCAGTGAATCCGTATCGGAAGGCCATCCCGATAAAGTTTGCGACCGCATTTCTGACGAAGTCGTGGATCTGTTTCTCGGCAGCGATCCGGGCGCTCGTGTCGCCTGCGAAACGCTGACAACGACCAACCGCGTTGTGATCGCCGGCGAAGTCCGCGGACCGGCCCATCTGGTCGGCGAAGACGGCAGCGTCAATATCGAGGAAATCGAAAAGGTTGCCCGGGCGGCGATCAAGGACATCGGGTACGAGCAGGACGGCTTCCACCATTCGCATGCGAATGTAGAGGTTTTCCTGCACGGCCAGTCCAGCGACATCGCACAGGGAGTTGACGCCAGCGGCAACAAGGACGAAGGCGCGGGCGACCAGGGCCTGATGTTCGGCTTTGCCTGCCGTGAAACCGAAGAACTGATGCCGGCGGCGATCCATTACAGCCATCGAATTCTGCAGGAACTGGCCGCATTGCGGAAAGGGTCGAACAATCCCGGCCTCGGCCCGGATTCGAAAAGCCAGGTGACGCTGCTGTACGATAACGGCATGCCGGTAAAGGCGACCTCGGTCGTCGTCTCTACCCAGCATGAGGAGCATGTCGCACAGGACACGTTGCGTGAAATCATCCGTCCGATCGTTGAAAGCGTATTGCCGCAGGGCTGGATGTGCCCGGAAGATGATTTCTACACCAACCCGACAGGACGCTTCGTCATCGGCGGGCCCGACGGCGATGCCGGCCTGACCGGCCGCAAGATCATTGTCGATACCTATGGCGGCGCCGCGCCGCATGGCGGCGGTGCGTTCTCTGGCAAGGATCCGACGAAGGTCGACCGGTCCGCCGCCTATGCCGCACGCTATGTGGCGAAGAATATCGTCGCCGCCGGCCTTGCCGAAAAATGCACCATTCAGGTCGCCTACGCCATCGGCGTCTCCAAGCCGCTTTCCCTGTATGTGAATACCCATGGCACCGGCACGATGGACGAGGAAAAGCTGTCGAAGGCGATCAACGAGGTGATGGATCTCAGCCCGCGCGGTATTCGCGAGCACCTCAACCTCGCCCGCGGCATCTATGCGCCGAGCTCGGCCTACGGTCACTTCGGCCGGACGCCGACCGATGCCGGTCATTTCAGCTGGGAGAAAACCGATCTGGTCGAATCGCTGAAAGCCGCCCTGAGCTAGGGTTGGCGGCAGCCGCCGCCCCGGCAGAGGCCATGACCCCGGATAATTTCTACGGACGTCGCAAGGGCCGGCCCCTGCGGGCAGGGCGTCA
Source organism: uncultured Flavobacteriaceae bacterium (assembly GCA_964352715.1). Lineage (GTDB taxonomy): Bacteria > Pseudomonadota > Alphaproteobacteria > UBA8366 > Aestuariispiraceae > JAVKBW01. The sequence continues at coordinate 23,155 of CAYGSU010000019.1, forward strand.
GGCGCTGGTCGATACGCTGCTGCCCAAGGTCTCGGTGCCGATGGACGGCGGCAAGATTGACCCAGCCAACCTGTTCGACCGGCCGATGCGGGAAATCTGGCTGGAAGTCGGCTTCGGCAACGGCGAACATCTGTCGGCGCTGGCGCAGCAGCATCCGGATATCGGCTTCATCGGCTGCGAACCCTTCATCAACGGCGTATCAGTATTGTTAAGCGATATCGATGCGAACGGGCTGACGAATGTCAGGATCCAGCCGGATGACGCAAGGCCGATGCTTGATCTGATGCCCGACGGCTGTCTTGCCCGCGCCTTTGTCCTGTTTCCCGACCCGTGGCCGAAAAAGCGCCACCACAACCGCCGCTTCATCTGCCCGGAAAACCTCGACCGACTGGCCCGGCTGCTGCAGCCGGACGCGCTGCTGCGGGTTGCCTCCGACCATCCTGACTACATCGCCTGGACGCTGCGGCATCTGCGGAACCACCCCGAATTCGACTGGCTGGCCGTGCGCGCCGATGACTGGCGTATCCGGCCGGACGACTGGCCACCGACCCGCTATGAACAGAAGGCGCTGGCCGGCGTGCCGGTGTATTTCAGCTTCCGCCGGCGGTGATCGTCGGCAAAACCCCGGCGCCGGGCTGAAAGGCTTGTAATTCAGGCCGCAATCGCCTATGTCATGGCGCGTACCGATCATAGATCGCGGTATCAAGAGGGTCATCGTGATACGACGATAGTTTGGGAGGTGGGTCTCGCGACCCGCCTTTTTTAGTTGCCGGATCGCCAATGGAATTGCAAACGCGCCTGGAACAGTTGATAGAACCGATGGTCTCGGACATGGGATACGACCTTGTGCGTATCCGCCTGACCGGGGCGCAGCGCCAGACGTTACAGATCATGGCTGAACGCAAGGACGGCCAGGCGATGGGAGTAGAGGACTGCGCTGACATCAGCCGGGCGACATCGGCGCTGCTGGATGTGGACGATCCGATCCCCGGCGCCTATACGCTGGAGGTAAGTTCACCCGGTCTCGACCGGCCGCTGGTGCGGGAAAGCGACTTCATCCGGTATTCCGGTTATGAGGTGAAGATCGAGATGGCGCAGGCGGTCGATGGTCAGAAGCGATTTCGCGGCCGAATGTCGGCCGAAGGTGATGGGACGGTAACAATTGTAGGGGATGATGGGCCCCTGTCGTTACCGTTTGCAGGCATCAGGGCAGCAAAGCTGGTCCTGACGGATGATTTGATTGAAGCGGCGAAACAGGGCCGCTTGACGACAGGGTAAGATCGGCTGCGGGCCGGTCACGGGATTGACGGACGAAAACAGGAAAAGGCTTAGCGACGATGGAATCGGTCACGATCACACGCACAGACATGCTGAATGTCGCCGATGCGGTAGCGCGGGAAAAAAACATCGACCGCGAAATAGTGCTGGAAGCAATGGAACAGGCGATCCAGAAGGCCGGCCGTTCGAAATACGGTCACGAGCATGATATCCGCGCCGCCATTGACCGGAAATCCGGCGAAATCGTGTTGGCGCGCTATCTTGAAGTTGTCGATGAAGTTGAAAACGAGATAACCCAGCTTACCGTCGACCAGGCGCAGAAGAAGAAGCCCGGCGCTGTTGCCGGCGATTTCATCGTCGACTCGCTGCCGCCGATCGATTTTGGCCGCATCGCCGCGCAGACCGCGAAACAGGTGATTGTCCAGAAAGTGCGCGACGCCGAACGCGAACGCCAGTTCGAGGAATTCAAGGACCGGATGGGCGAAATCGTCAACGGCATCGTCAAGCGGGTCGAATTCGGCAATGTGACGATCGATCTTGGCCGCGCCGAAGCGGTGATGCGCCGCGACGAATGCATTCCGCGCGAACATTTCAAGCGCGGCGACCGGGTGCGGGCCTATATCTATGACGTTCGCCGCGAATTGCGCGGACCGCAGATATTCCTGTCCCGCACGCATCCGAACTTCATGGCGAAACTGTTCGGCCAGGAAGTGCCGGAAATCTACGACGGCATCATCGAAATCAAGCGGGTCGCCCGCGATCCGGGCAGCCGCGCCAAGATCGGCGTTCTGTCGCATGACAATTCAATCGACCCGGTCGGCGCCTGCGTCGGCATGCGGGGCAGCCGGGTACAGGCTGTCGTCGCCGAACTGCAGGGCGAAAAAATCGACATCATTCCGTGGAACCCGGACGACGCGACCTTTGTCGTGAACGCGCTGGCCCCGGCGGAAGTCTCGAAGGTTGTGATGGATGAAGAATCCAACAAGATCGAAGTCGTGGTGCCGGACGATCAGTTGAGCCTTGCCATCGGCCGGCGCGGTCAGAACGTGCGGCTCGCTTCGATGCTGACCGAGTTCGACATCGACATCATGACCGAAGAACAGGAATCGGAAAAACGGCAGGCCGAATTCAACGAACGCAGCGAAGAATTCATGAAATCGCTGGACGTCGATGAAGTCATTGCCCGGCTTCTGGTTACCGAAGGCTTCACCGACATGGATGAAGTGGCCTATGTGCCGGTCGAGGAACTGGCCGAAATCGAAGGCTTCGACGAAGAAGTTGCGGAAGAACTGCGGGCTCGCGCCCGGACCTTCCTGGCGGCGGAAGAAGAACGCGTCGCCACGCAGATCAAGGAGCTTGGAATTACGGACGAACTGCGCGCAATCAGCGCGCTGAATTCCGCCATGCTGGTCAAGCTGGGCGAAGACGGCATCAAATCGCGCGAGGATTTCGCCGGTCTTGCCGCCGACGAACTGACCAGCCGCGAGGATGGCATTCTTCGTGACTTCGACATGACGGAAGAACAGGCGAACGAACTGATCATGGCCGCCCGCGTTGCGGAAGGCTGGATCACGCAGGAAGAACTGGACCAGATGGCGGCGGATGCAGCAGCGGCTGCGGAAGCGGATGCGTCTGCCGATCTTTCGGCGTCGGCCTGATGCAACTCGGGCAGAACAGACGGCGGATTAGCGGGCGAACGAACGAAAGGGATACGCTTTCTTGTTGGGTGGCGGTAACGAAACACTTCCGATGGACGGCCATGACGGCGCCGGGTTCGAACTGGACCCGGGCCCTGGCCGGCTGACCGCCCGCAGCCGGGCGGCGGATGCCGCCCTGTATCCTGACGGCAACCCTGTCCGTCGCTGCATCGCTTCCGGCGAACGCCTGCCCCAGGACCGGATGATCCGGTTCGTTCTCGACCCCGAAGGACAGGTAACGCCGGATCTGCGCGCCAAACTGCCCGGACGGGGCATGTGGGTCAGCGCCGACAGAAAATCGGTCGATCTGGCCCTGAAGAAATCACTTTTCGCCAAGGCGATGCGCATGCGGGCCACCGCAGCGCCTGATCTTTCAGACCGGCTGGAAACCCTGCTTGCCGGCCGGTGCATTGATATCCTGTCGCTGGCGCGCCGCGCCGGCCAGGCCATTGCCGGTTTTGAAAAGGTGCGCAGCGCACTGGCGGAGGCCGATACCGCCGTGTTCGTGACGGCAGGCGACGGCGCCGAGGACGGGCGCAAGAAACTTCTGAACCGGGTCGGATCAATGCCAGTGGTTGACGTTTTGGCCCGAACGGAGTTGGCTCACGCCTTCGGCAGAGCCGACTGCGTCCATGCGGTGCTGAAACGCGGCGGCCTGGCGGTACAGTTCCTAACGGAAACCGGCAGGCTATCGGGATTTCGGTCTGAATCAGCAACCGTCATTGCCACTTCGGCGACGACGGACGAAAACACATCCTTACAGGACGACAGTGGGGCCGGTCTTGCCGGTGTGAAAGGGTAGAGAATGAGTGATACGAAGGAATCGGGCGGCAAACTGACTCTCGGAAAACCGGGACGGTTGGAGCTCAAGAAAACAGTGGATTCCGGGCAAGTCCGGCAAAGCTTCAGCCACGGCCGTACAAAGACGGTGAAAGTGGAAAAGAAGCGCAAGCGGACGTTCGAGCGCAACGAATCTGGCCGCATGGAACGCGTCGTGATCGACCCCAATGCGCCGCCCGTCGACGCCGCGCCGGAAGAAGAAGCAACGGTTGAAAAGGCCCCTGTGCAGACGACGCCGGCTGCCCCGCCCATCAACAACGCCATGGGCCGTCTGTCGCCGGAAGAACGCGAACGCCGGCTGAAGGCGCTGGAAGGCGCAGCTTTGGTCGAAGAAGAACGCCGCATTGCGATGGAAGAGTCCGAACGCCGGGCCGACGAAGCGCGCCGACGCCGGGAAGAGGAAAAGCAGCGCCTGGAAGAAGAAGAAGAGGCCCGTCGGGAAGAAGAAGCCCGCAAGGCCGCCGAAGAAGCGGAAAAGATTTCCGCTGCGGAAGCCGCTGCTGCGAAGGCGGAAGCCGGGCCATCAAAACCGTCGGAACCCAAAAAAGCGCTGGCGCCAAAGGAAGAAGAACGCCGCAAGGAAGAAAAGCGGGCAACCATGCGCCTGAAGGGCGAGCCGCGCCGCCGCCAGGGCAAGCTGACGATTTCTCAGGCCCTTGATGGCGACGACGAAGTGCAGCGCGGGCGTTCGCTGGCGGCGCTGCGACGCGCGCGCGAGCGGGAAAAGGAACGCAACAAGGAACAGCTCAGCCGGTCGGAAAAGGTTGTGCGCGACGTTATCGTGCCGGAAGCGATCACGGTCGGCGATCTCGCCAACCGGATGGCTGAACGGTCGGGCGATGTCATAAAGGCGATGATGAACATGGGCGTCATGGCGACGGTCAACCAGACGGTTGATGCCGACACCGCAGAACTGATCGCTACGGAATTCGGCCACCGCATCAAGCGGGTGTCGGAATCCGATGTCGAGGATGCGCTGCTGGTGCAGATCGACAACGACGACAAGAACCAGGTGACGCGCCCACCGGTCGTGACGGTCATGGGCCATGTCGACCACGGCAAGACCTCGCTGCTCGATGCCCTGCGCTCGACCGACGTTGCAGCCGGCGAAGCCGGCGGCATCACCCAGCATATCGGCGCTTACCAGGTGAGGCTTTCGGGCGGTGACCAGATCACGTTTCTGGATACGCCGGGCCACGAGGCTTTCACCGCGATGCGTCAGCGCGGCGCGAACGTCACCGACGTTGTGGTGCTGGTCGTTGCGGCGGATGACGGCATCCAGCCGCAGACGATCGAGGCGATCAACCATGCCAAGGCGGCGAATGTTCCGATCATCGTTGCGGTCAACAAATGCGACAAGGAAGGCGTCGACCCGAGCCGGGTGAAAAACCAGTTGCTTGAGCATGAAATCATCACCGAAGAATTCGGCGGTGACGTTCAGGCAATCGAGGTTTCGGCGCTGAAGAAGACCAATCTGGACGCGCTGGAAGAAGCCATTCTGCTGCAGGCCGAAATGCTGGAGCTTACCGCCAACCCGGATCGGGCGGCGGCCGGCGTCATTGTCGAAGCCAAGCTGGAAAAGGGCCGGGGCTCTGTCGCAACGGTGCTGATCAAGACCGGCACCCTGCGGGTCGGCGACGTTTTCGTTGCCGGGGCCGAATCCGGCCGTGTTCGCGCATTACTGAACGATCGCGGCCAGCAGATTGACGAAGCCGGACCGTCGATGCCGGTGGAAGTGCTGGGCCTGACCGGTACGCCGCAGGCCGGCGATGAATTCGCGGTACTGAAGGACGAGGCCAAGGCCCGTGAAATCGCCGAATACCGCCAGCGCAAGCATCGCGACTCCAACTCCTCCATCGCATCGCGCGGTACGCTTGAGCAGATGTTCGACCAGATCAAGGCCGGCGAGGCGCAGGAATTTCCCGTCGTCATCAAGACCGACGTTCAGGGATCGCTGGAAGCCATCAACTCGGCGTTGGAGAAAATGGGCACGGAAGAGGTCAAGGTTCGCGTCCTGCACGGCGCGGTCGGCGGCATCACCGAATCCGACGTCACCCTGGCGGCATCGTCGAACGGGGTCATCATCGGCTTCAACGTGCGCGCCAACCCGCAGGCCCGCGAACATGCCCGTCGCGACGGCGTGGATATCCGGTACTATTCGGTGATCTACGATGTCATCGACGACGCCAAGCAGGTGATGAGCGGCATGCTGGCGCCGGAACAGCGCGAAAACTTCCTGGGCTACGCCCAGATCCGCGAAGTCTTCGCGATTACCAAGGTCGGCAAGGTCGCCGGTTGCATGATCACCGACGGCGTGGTCCGGCGTGGCGCGAAAGTACGCCTGCTGCGTGACGACGTGGTGATCCATGAAGGCGACCTGAAACAGCTTAAGCGCTTCAAGGACGATGTCCGCGAGGTTCAGAACGGCTACGAATGCGGTATGGCCTTCGCCAACTACGACGATATCAAGGAAGGCGATGTCATCGAATGTTTCGAGGTTCAGGAAATCGCCCGAGAATTGTAGGCCCTGACAAACAAGCCGGCGCCGGCCCTTTCGCCTGACAGGCGGGCGGGGCCGGGGCTGCCAGAGCGATAAGAACAGACCATGTCTCATGCGAAAGCGCCGAGTCAGCGCCAGCTTCGTGTTGGCGAGGAACTGCGCCACCTTCTATCCGATACACTGCGGCAGGGCGGCCTGCGCGACCCCGTGCTGTCGACCACGTCGATCACCGTGACCGAGGTGCGGACCAGCCCGGACCTGAAAAACGCGACCGCCTTCGTGATGCCGCTGGGCGGCAAGGCCAGCCCGGAAGTGCTGGCCGCGCTGAAACGCGCCGCGCCGTATCTGCGCCGGGAAATCGGCAAGAAATTGCAGCTTCGCTACATCCCGAATCTCAGCTTCCAGGCGGATTATTCCTTCGACGAGGCCGAGCGGATCGGCCGCGCCCTGCAAGACCCGTCGGTGGCGCGTGACCTGACGCACGACGACGACGAAGCCGACTGACGGCCGATGGCGCGACGCAAGAAGGGAAACCCGGTTTCAGGCTGGGCCATCGTCGACAAACCGGAGGGAATCGGATCGACCCAGGTCGTCGGCAAGGTGAGGCGCTACTTCAACGCCCAGAAGGCCGGCCATGCCGGCACGCTGGACCCGCTGGCCACCGGCATTCTGCCGATCGCGCTGGGCGAGGCCACGAAAACCCTTCCCTTCATCATCGACAGCGGTAAGGTCTACCGGTTCACGGTGCGCTGGGGCGTCGAAACCGATACGCTTGACCGCGAAGGCGACGTTATCGCCACCAACGATGCCCGCCCGACGCAAACGGCCATAGAAGCGGTTCTGGGTGACTTTACCGGCGAGATCGCGCAGACGCCGCCGGCCTATTCGGCGATCAAGATCGACGGCGAACGCGCCTATGATCTGGCGCGGCGCGGCGAAGCCCCGGAAATGAAATCCCGGCTGGTGCAGATCGACACGCTGACACTGGTCGATTGCCCTGACGGCGACACCGCGATCTTCGAGACCGCTTGTGGCAAAGGCACCTATATCCGGTCGCTGGCGCGCGATCTGGCGAAGGCCCTGGGCACGGTTGGCCATGTGATCGCGCTGCGCCGACTGCGGGTCGGCCCGTTCGGCGAGGCGCAGGCGCAGCCGCTGGATGCGTACCTGGCCGACACGCAGGAGAAACAACTTGAACCATCGGCTGTCATCGGCCATAACCCGCCGCGCGAGGGCATGTTGTATCCCTTGCAGACGGCGCTGGACGGCATCCCGGCGATAAACGTCACCGAAGCGGAAACCCAACGCCTGAGACAGGGCCAGCCGGTTTCACTTCTCAGAAAGGTCGATTTCGATCGCGTGCGAACGATTGAGCCTGGCACGGTGTTGCTTGCGGTTCAGAAAGACCAGGCAATCGCGCTGGTACAGTTCGAAAAGGCGCTGTTGAAACCGGTCAGAGTCTTCAACCCATGATGTCGCGGAAGGATTGAAACCATGTCCATTACGGACGAAAGAACGGCTGAACTGGTCAAGGAATTTGGCGGTTCGGAAAAGAATACCGGCTCTGCCGACGTGCAGGTCGCGATTTTGACGGAACGGATCAGCAATCTGACCGAACACCTGAAAGATCACAAAAAGGATTTCCACTCCCGCCGGGGCCTGCTGGTCATGGTCGGGAAGCGACGCAGCCTTCTGGACTATATCAAGCGCAACGATGACGCGCGGTACAGAACGCTGATCGAAAAGCTCGGAATTCGGCGCTAACAGCGCTGACAGGACAGGGTGGCCCCATACAAGCGCCACCCTGTTTTTTATCCCCCTTATGGCCAAATTGCTCTACACAGGGGGCGTTCGGACGGACCGGTCCGGTTTTCAAGGTCTCCAATCGTCATTTTCATTGATTGGTACGGTAGGGCGCTGAAGACATTAGCCCTGTCGGTTGGAGCACGAAAACAAAACGGTTCATGACGGAAGACCGGGGATTGGCGGGGCATAGGGCCCGGCGACCGGTCGATGCAGGTAAGAGAAAGAAAGAGATACCTTTATGTTCACAATCACCAAAAAATCGATTGAGTGGGGCGGCAGAACGCTGACGCTCGAAACCGGCCGCATCGCGCGGCAGGCCGATGGCGCGGTTCTCGCCACTTATGGCGGCACCGTTGTTCTGTGCACCGCCGTTTTTGCACGGACCCAGAAGCCGGGGCAGGATTTTTTCCCGCTGACCGTCAACTATCAGGAAAAGACATTCGCCGCCGGCAAGATTCCGGGTGGCTTCTTCAAGCGCGAAGGGCGTCCTTCGGAAAAGGAAACGCTGACATCGCGCCTGATCGACCGGCCGATCCGTCCGCTTTTCGCCGACGGCTTCAAGAACGAAACGCAGATCGTCTGCACCGTGCTGTCGCATGACATGGAAAACGACCCCGATATCGTGGCGATGGTCGGCGCCAGCGCGGCGCTGACGATTTCCGGCGCCCCGTTCATGGGCCCGATCGGCGGCGCGCGCGTCGGCATGGTCGACGGCGAGCTGGTCGTCAACCCGACGCTGGACCAGGTCAAGGAAAGCGCATTGGATCTGACGGTCGCCGGCACCCAGGAAGGCGTGCTGATGGTTGAATCGGAAGCCCAGCAGCTTGACGAGAAAACCATGCTGGACGCCGTCATGGTGGGCCACAAGGCAATCCAGGAAGTCATCGGCCTGATCATCCAGGTTGCGGAAGAAGCGGCGAAAGAGCCGTTCCAGATGCCGGAAGCCGACCCGCAGGCCGACGTCGTTGCAAAGCGGCTGGCCGAAGTGGCCGAACCCGGACTGCGCGAAGCCTATGCCATCACCAAGAAAACCGATCGCCAGGCGGCAATCGCCGAGGTGAAGCAGGCGGCGATGGAAAAGCTTGCGGAAGAAGATCTTGATCTGGACCTCGCCAAAGGCGCGTTCAAGGCGCTGGAAAGCAAGGTCGTCCGCGGCAATATCCTGAAAACCGGCGTCCGCATCGACGGTCGGTCGACCACCGATATCCGCCAGATCATCGGCGAAGTCGGGGTTCTGGAACGCGCCCACGGTTCGGCGCTGTTCACCCGTGGCGAAACCCAGGCGCTGGTCGTCACCACGCTGGGCACCGGCCAGGACGAGCAGATTATTGACGCCCTGGAAGGCAGTTATCGCGAAAACTTCATGCTGCACTATAACTTCCCGCCGTATTCGGTTGGCGAAGCAGGCCGCATGGGAACGCCGGGCCGCCGCGAAATCGGCCACGGCAAGCTGGCATGGCGCGCCATCCGGCCGCTGCTGCCGACATCGGAAGACTTCCCGTACACGATCCGTATCGTCTCCGAAATCACCGAATCCAACGGCTCGTCCTCGATGGCGACGGTTTGCGGTTCGTCGATGGCGCTGATGGATGCCGGCGTGCCGATGAAGGAAGCCTGCGCCGGTATCGCCATGGGCCTGATCAAGGATGATGACGGCATTGCCGTTCTGTCCGACATTCTGGGTGACGAAGACCACCTCGGCGACATGGATTTCAAGGTTGCGGGCACCGAAAACGGCATCACCTCGCTGCAGATGGACATCAAGATCACCTCGATCACCGAAGACATCATGCGGACGGCTCTGGACCAGGCGAAAGCCGGCCGGATCCATATTCTGGGTGAAATGGCGAAAGCCATCACATCCGGCCGTGAAGGTGTTTCGGCGAATGCCCCGCGCATTCAGACGTTCCAGATCGCCAAGGAAAAGATCCGTGACGTCATCGGTACCGGCGGCAAGGTCATTCGCGAAATCTGCGATACGACCGGCGCGAAAGTCGACATCGAGGACGACGGCACGATCAAGATCGCCGCTGTCGACGAAGATGCCGGCAAGGCCGCCTATGACTGGATTCAGGGCATTGTCGCTGAACCGGAAGTCGGCGTGATCTACAAGGGCAAGGTCGTGAAGGTTGTCGATTTCGGCGCGTTCGTGAACTTCCTCGGCGCGAAGGACGGTCTGGTGCACATTTCCGAACTGGCCCCGGGCCGGACGGAAAAGGTCACCGATATCTGCAACGAAGGCGACGAAGTCCTGGTCAAGTGCCTCGGCTTCGACGACCGCGGCAAGGTCCGCCTGTCGATGCGTCTGGTAAACCAGGAAACCGGCGAAGAGATCGAAGACGATCGCCCGCCGCGCGAGCCACGCGAAGACAAGGGCGGCGGTGACCGCAAGCCCCGTCGTCGTCGCGACTAAAACGAAAAATGTGAGTCCCGGACACGATCCGGGACCCATTCCGTAGTCCTCGCCGCACATTCTGCGGCATCAGGATTGGACCCCGGGTCTTGCGCCCGGGGTTCGTTTTTGTTTTAGGGGTTCCGATTCCCGCTCTTGATGCGGGATCTTTATCAGAACGAATCGCCATAGTCTGAATCCAGACAGATACTCTGATCGCCATGCCCGACAGTCCTTTTCGCCCTGCCGTTGAAACCGACCGCGCGGAAATCCGCCGCGTCGTCGATGCCGCCTTCCTGCCGGAAGACGTGGTGACGTTTCTGGACGCCTTGTGGGCGGAGGGCTGCATCATCGGTGAATGGGTGACTGAGGAGACCGGCGCCATCATCGCCCATATTGTGTTCTCGCGGGTCTTCATCGAAACGCCAGATGGTGAACGCATACCGGTGGCGATGCTGACGCCGCTGGCCGTGCATCCCGACCACCAGAACCGGGGCGTCGGCACAGCGCTGATGGATCATGCGCTCCGGGCGCTGGAGGAAGCCGGGGAGGACCTGTTCGTCGTGCTGGGTCATCCTGACTACTACCCCCGTGCCGGGTTCAGCGCCGAAGCGACCGGCGATCTGAAGAACCCGTGGCTGGGCGACCCGGCCTTCATGGCGCGCGGGTCCGTGCCGCCGGGCGGAACCCTCGTCATGCCGCCGGCAATTGCCGACGCGCATTGACAAGACGCTGCCCCGCGCAGCCTTGACGCAGGACCGGCCAGACGCCATATCCTCCCGATGTCTAGCAATA
>CAYGSU010000019.1:34562-38045 GCA_964352715.1 uncultured Flavobacteriaceae bacterium
CGCAGCCTTGACGCAGGACCGGCCAGACGCCATATCCTCCCGATGTCTAGCAATACAAACGCTGCCGAACTTCACGGCACAACCATCCTGTCCATCCGCAAGGGTGGAAAGGTTGTCATCGCCGGCGATGGCCAGGTCAGCCTGGGCAACACGGTCTTCAAATCCAACGCCAAGAAGGTCCGCACCCTGTCAGACGGCAATGTGATCGTCGGCTTCGCCGGCGCGACTGCCGACGCCTTCACCCTGCTGGAACGGCTGGAGGCGAAGCTGGAACAATATCCGAAGCAACTGACCCGCGCCTGCGTCGAACTGGCGAAGGACTGGCGGACCGACCGCTACCTGCGCCGGCTGGAAGCGATGATGGCGGTGGTTGACCCGAAGGTCTCGCTGATCCTGTCCGGCACCGGCGATGTCATCGAGCCGGAAGACGGCATTATCGGCATCGGGTCGGGCGGGCATTTCGCGCTGGCCGCCGCCCGCGCCCTGATGGACCGCGACGACCTGGACGCCGAGGGCGTCGCGCGCCGGGCGATGGAAATCGCCGCCGGCATCTGCATCTACACCAACGGCAATATTACCGTTGAAAGCCTGGACGAGGCAAAAGCATGAGCGATTATTCCCCCCGCGAGATCGTTTCCGAACTCGACCGCTTCGTGATCGGCCAGCATGACGCCAAGCGCGCCGTCGCCATTGCGCTGCGCAACCGCTGGCGCCGCCAGCAGCTTGACGGGTCGATGCGCGAGGAAGTGCTGCCGAAAAACATCCTGATGATCGGCCCGACCGGGTGCGGCAAGACCGAAATCGCGCGCCGGCTGGCGAAGCTGGCCAACGCCCCCTTCATCAAGGTCGAGGCGACCAAGTTTACCGAGGTCGGCTATGTCGGCCGCGATGTCGAACAGATCATCCGCGATCTGGTGGAAGTCGCGATCCAGATGGCGACGGAAACCCAGCGGCGCGAGGTTCGCACCAAGGCCGAAGCGGCGGCGGAAGACCGGGTGCTGGATGCGCTGGTCGGCGAGAACGCCACCGATTCCACCCGACAGACCTTCCGCAAGAAGCTGCGCGAGGGCGAACTGGCGGACAAGGAAATCGAACTCAGCGTGCAGGACAATTCCGCGCTCGGCATGCCGACGCTGGATATTCCCGGCATGCCCGGCGCGCAGATGGGCATGCTCAACCTGAACGATATTTTCGGCAAGGCGATGGGCGGGCGCACCCGCAAACGCAAGATGACCGTCGATGAGAGTTACGTAATTCTGCTCGACGAGGAAGCCGACAAGCTGGTCGATCACGAGAAGATCACCGCTGAGGCGATCCACCTTGTGGAACAGAACGGCATCGCCTTCATCGACGAGATCGACAAGATCACCGTGCGGTCGGATCGCGGCGGGTCCGGCGGCGACGTGTCGCGCGAAGGCGTGCAGCGCGATCTGCTGCCGCTGATCGAAGGCACCACCGTTTCCACCAAGCACGGCCCGGTGAAGACCGACCACATCCTGTTCATTTCGTCAGGCGCGTTTCACCAGTCCAAACCGTCTGACCTGCTGCCGGAACTGCAGGGGCGGCTGCCGATCCGCGTCAACCTGAACCCGCTGACCGAGGCCGATTTCGGGCGCATTCTGCGCGAGCCGGAAAACAGCCTGATCAAGCAGTATATCGCCCTGATGGGCACCGAGGGCGTGACCCTTTCCTTCACCGAAGAGGCCATCGACCGGCTCGCGGCCCTGGGCGCGGAGATCAATGCGACGGTGGAGAATATCGGCGCGCGGCGGCTGCACACGGTGATGGAACGGCTGCTGGAGGAAATCTCGTTTACCGCCACCGACCGCGGCGGCGAGGCCATCGAAATCACCGCCGACTATGTCGATGCCCAGGTTGCCGACCTTGCGTCGGATGCCGACCTCAGCAAGTTCATTCTGTAGAGGAAACCCGGAAATGAGCCCGGTCGCCGTCGATCTGTCCGCCCTTCTGGCCGGCGCGGCCGATCTGTACCGGCATTTTCCGGCCGGCGCGGCCGACGAGGTCGCCGACCGGCTGGCCGCGCTTGCGCCATCGGCCACCGGCGCCCTGATGCCGGGCGACCCCGCGCCGCCGGTGTCGGAGTATCTTCAACAGGCCCTGGCCTCGCCCGCGCGGCATGCGCTGGCCGCTTCCGTGCCGGCCGACCCGGCGTCGCTGCCATGGCAGGAAGGCAAGTTCGTGATGCCGGCCGGGTTCAAGGGCCGCTACATGTTCTGTGTGCTGGTTGGCCCGGAAGAGCCGGTGCGGGCGGATGATATGCTGTTCGGCCTGTATATGCAGGCCCCGAACACCGACTACCCCAGCCACGCCCATGCGGCGGTTGAATACTATGCCGTGCTGTCGGGCGAGGCCGACTGGGAAAGGAACCGCGACGGCTATGCCCCGCAGCCGCCCGGCTCGTGCATTCTGCATGCGTCCTACCAGTGGCACGCCATGCGCACCGGCTGCGACCCGCTGCTGGCGATCTGGGCCTGGACCGGCGACCTCGCCACCGAAACCTACAAGATGATGGAGTAGGCTCGTCGACGGCAAATCTGCCTGTCTCGTTGCTCGGCAGGAGTGAGATCGAGATTACCATCGACGGACAGGACTGCCGCGCCCCCACCAAATACCACCCCGCCCTTGTCGGGAATGCGTATAAAAAAGTCCCTATTTGAACCATGGACTCTCGATCCGCCTCCTAGCATGGTCCGCGCTGTCGTTTGCGAATTTGATTGCGGCCTTGATAGGAAGCCGTGAGCCGTGTCATCGTTCGCGCAGGGCAGTTTGCGGGCGATAGCACCGTGAGCGTTCCGCGGGCTTGCGCCCGGTACCGGTCCGGAAAGGGCCGGACAAACGATAAGAATCAAGAACCGCTTAAACAGGAGCCAACCACATGACCATGAACAGAAGAGAGTTGTTGAAAACATCGGCCGCAGCCGGCGCGCTCGCTGCCGGGTCGGCGATGCCGTTCAGCTTCGCCCAGGCGGCCGACGGCGTCATCAAGATCGGCATGAACATCCCGATGACGGGCGACTATGCGCCATGGGGCCTGCCCGGCCTGTACGGCTGCCAGATCGTCGCCGACGATATCAACGCCGCCGGCGGCTACGAGATCGACGGCAAGAAGCACATGCTTGAAATCGTTTCCTACGACCACGGCTACGACATCGAAAAAGCCGTCCAGGGTTACAAGAAGATGGTCGCCGAGGATGAAGTCAGCATGGTGTCGATGCTGGGCGGCGCGACCGTCGGCGCGGTGATGCCGTGGGGCGAGCGCCGGAAGGTCTATACCACGACCCTGCTGTCGAGCGACGTGACGCCGGAAACCGAACATCTGTTCGCACCGGTGGAATCGCACCCGCTGTATGTCGTGACCGGCGTCGATTATCTGGCCCGCAACCATCCGGACGCCAAAACCGCGGTGATCGTCACCAACAACGATGTCGAATACGGCCTGCAGGCCGTCGCCACCTTCCAGGC
>CAYGSU010000019.1:38145-53310 GCA_964352715.1 uncultured Flavobacteriaceae bacterium
GGCCCGGTCATCGAAGCCCTGACAAGCAACCCCAACCCGTCCTTCGTGTTCGGCGGCGGCCGCTGGTGGGGCAAGGACCTGTGGGGCCGCGACAACATCGTGGTCGGCAAATGGCCGGTTGTCCGCATTGAAGGCGGCAAGGTCCGGATCAAGGAATTCGGCGATGTCGCCGGCTGGCTCGACAAGCATTCGGACGTGCTGATCAAGTATATGAAACAGCACGGCCTGCGCACGGTTACCTGATACCGGGCCTTCTGAAATGACTAGACCGTGGCGTTACGGCAGGGGCAAACACCTTCTGCCGGCGCCACGGTAATTCTTCTTTTTTCAATACGATACAGTGGCATATGCAGGTTAGAGCGTTGAAATGGAACTGATATTCCAATCGCTGTTGAACGGCCTGATCCAGGGCGGCTTCTATTCGCTGTTCGCGGTCGGGCTGGTGCTCATATTCGGCGTCATGCGGGTGGTGAACTTCGCGCATGGCGAACTGGTCATGGCCGGCGCGTTCACCGTCTGGGTCGTTCATTCGCAGCTTGGCCTCGGGTATATCCCGACGCTTGCCGTTTCCATCGCGCTGGTGACCGTCATCGGCCTGCTGATGGAACGGTTGCTGTTCCGGCCGACCCGCGCCGACCCGCTGGCCGGGCTGATCTGTTCGATCGGCGTGCTGTTCATCCTGCAGGTCTGCGCGACCCTGGTCGGCGGCGACGGGCCGTCGAAACAGGTGCCGCCGCCCTATCAGGGAACGCTGGTGTTGTTCGATGTCTTCCGGATTCCCAATCAGCGGCTGTTCAGCCTCGGCATTTCCGCCGCGGCTCTGGCGACGCTGTGGTTCTTCCTGACCCGCACCAAGTTCGGCTGGGCGCTTCGGGCTGTTGCGATGGATCGCGAAGCGGCGGCGTTGCAGGGCATCAACACGAACAAGATTTCCATCATCGCGATCAGCGTCGGCGCGGCGCTTGCCGGGCTGGCCGGCGGGCTGATCGCGCCGCTCGGCAACATCAACCCGCATATGGGGCACAATGTCATCGTCACCGCCTTTATCGTGACCATTGTCGGCGGCGTCGGCAGCCTTTCCGGCGCGGTGGTCGCAGCGATCATCTATGCGGTTTTCCATACCTACATGACGGTTTACTTCGGGGCGACAATCGCCACGATCAGCGGCCTTGTGCTGATGGTGATCGTGCTGATCGTCAAACCGACCGGCATCATGGGAGTGCGGGTCAGTGAATAACCTGACGAAATCGATGCCGGCGCGGCTGGCCTTCTGGCTTGGTCTGGCCGCCTTCCTGATCGTGCTGCCGCATTTCCTTGGCTTCCATCACAAGGACCTGCTGCTGTTCCTGACCATCAATGTCCTGGTGGTCTGCAGCTACCGGCTGGTGACGCTGACCGGCGAATGGTCGCTGATCCATGCCGTCATGGTCGGGGTCGGGGCCTACACCGCAACCCTGGCGTTCAACCATCTGGGCCTTGAAATCTGGTTCACCCTGCCGCTGGCCGGGCTGATGGCGGGGCTGGTAGCCGCATTGCTGTGTTTCCCGCTGCTGCGGATGACGCAGTTCTATTTCCTGATCGGGTCGTTCGCCGCCGGCGAGGCGATCCGTCTGGTCTGGGTCGAATGGGTAGAGGTGTTCGGCGGCACCAGCGGCCTGCGCGGGGTGGAACCGCCGATTGTCTTCGGCATCGATTTCCTCGATCCGATTCCGTATTACTATTTCACGCTGGCCGTGGTCGGCTTCTGCCTGCTGATCCTGTACCGCATCGAACATTCCCGGATCGGCCTCACCCTGCATGCCATCCACTGGAAAGCACCGCTGGCGGAATCGGTCGGCGTCGATGCCTGGCGCTACCGCGCGCTGGCCTTCATCATCGGGTCGTTTTTCGCCGGCATCGCGGGCGCGTTGAAGATCCATTATCTCGGCAGCGTCACACCGAACCAGTTCACCGTCGGATTCATGGTTTTCGTGCTGATCTGGGTGATTGTCGGCGGCTACGGTACGTTCTACGGCCCCATCGTCGGCGTGGTTCTGCTGACGATTTTCGACGAAGCGATCCGCGACCTTGAAATCATTCGCCCCGCGATCTACGGCGGCGTTCTGATCCTTTCGATCCTGTTCCTTCCCAAGGGGCTGGAAAGCCTGCCGGGCAAGCTGAAGGGCTGGTTCGGGTCGGACGATGCGCCGTCGCCGACCGGATCGCGGGAGAACTGACATGGCGATTCTGAGTGTAAAGGATCTGACAAAACAGTTCGGCGGCCTGACCGCGCTGGACAACGTTTCCTTTGATGTAGAGGAAGGCGATATCCGCGGGCTGATCGGCCCGAACGGCGCCGGCAAAAGCACCCTGTTCAAGATCATCGCCGGCTTCTACAAGCCGACGCAGGGCAGCATCGTCTACCGGAACACCAATATCGAAGGCTCGAAGCCGCATACCATCGCCGAACTGGGGATCGTCCGGACGTTTCAGGAAACCACCCTGTTCCAGGAACTGACGGTGTTCGAAAACGCCCTTGTCGGCACCCATATCAAGGCGCGCACCGATGTATTCTCCGCCATTCTCGGTCTGGGTCGGGAAAAGCAGAACGCGGCCCGCGACAGGGTCGAGGAGGTTCTGGATTTCATGGGGCTGTCCGACCGCAAGGACCAGCTGGCGTCGGAACTGCCGCTGGGCTCGCAACGGGCGCTGGCGCTGGCCATCGCTCTGGTTTCCGAACCCCGGCTGATGCTGATGGACGAGCCCTTCGCCGGCATGAACGCCGAAGAAACCGGCCACATGATGGACCTCACACGAAAGGTACGCGAGGCCGGCGTCACGATCATCCTTGTCGAACATGACATGAAGGCGGTCATGGGACTGTGCGATTACCTGACCGTGCTCAATTTCGGACAGGTTCTGGCGCAGGGAACGCCCGAGGAGGTTCGCAACAATGAAAAGGTCATCGAGGCCTATTTGAGCGGTGCAAACTGACATGTTTCTGAAAGTAGATGACCTGCATGTGCATTTCGGCCCGGTTGCGGCCCTGAAAGGCGTTTCGCTTGACGTCGGCGAAGGCGATTTCGTCACCCTGATCGGATCGAACGGCGCGGGAAAAAGCACAACGCTGAGGGCGATTTCCGGCCTCAACCAGCCAAGTTCGGGCGAGATCACCTTCGATGGCGCGCGCATCGACGGCCTGACGCCGGACGTAATCCTGAAGATGGGGATCGCACATGTTCCGGAAGGACGCCGCATTTTCAAGGACCTGTCCGTCAGGGAAAATCTGATGCTGGGCGCTTTCACCCGGGACGATCAGGCCGCGGTTCGGAAGGATCTGGAAGCGACCTTCGAGCGCTTTCCACGCCTCAAGGAACGACGTAACCAGATGGCCGGCACCATGAGCGGCGGCGAACAGCAGATGCTGTCGATCGGCCGGGCGCTGATGTCCAATCCGCGGGTGCTGCTTCTGGACGAACCGTCGCTCGGTCTGGCCCCGAACATCGTTCGCGACATCGCCCGCATCATGCGCGAGATCAACGAACAGGGCGTCTCCATCGTACTGGTCGAGCAGAATGCCGAACTGGCGCTTGAGCTGGCCCGCCACGGCTATGTGCTGGAAACCGGCAATGTCGCGCTTGAAGGCGACGCCAAGGGCCTGATGGGTAACGAACACGTCCGCAAGGCCTATCTGGGTATCTGACAGTTCAGGGCATTTTCCGGCTTTCCCCCCTGCACCACTCTCCGCTAGGCTGCGCCGTCATTACCGCCAACGGGGAGCTTCCGGAAAATGTCCGATCTTGATCTGTGTTACATGAGCGCGCGCGAGGCTTTGTCGCGGTTTCGCGACAAGTCGCTGTCGCCGGTCGAACTGATGAAGGCCGTGCTGGCCCGGGCCGACGACGTGGAACCGCAAATCAACGCCTTTCCGTTCCGCTTTGACGAATCCGCGCTGGACCAGGCGAAGGCGGCGGAAGACGTCTATGCCGGCAAGGGAAGCCACGATCCGCGCCCACTGGAAGGCCTGCCGGTGGCGGTGAAGGACGAGGCCGGCATCGCCGGTCAGCCGCTGACCAACGCCTCGCTGGTCTACAAGGACCAGATTGCCACCGAAACCTCGATTACCAACGGACGGCTGATCGATGCCGGCGGCATCGTGCATGCCCGCACCGCCACGCCGGAATTTTCCTGCGCCGGCTTCTGCCATTCGCGCCTGCATGGCGTGACGCGCAACCCGTGGAACCTGGGCTTCACGCCGGGCGGGTCTTCCGGCGGGTCGGGTGCGGCGCTTGCCGCCGGCACAACGACGTTGGCCAGCGGGTCGGACATTGGAGGGTCGATCCGCATTCCCGCCTCCTGTTCCGGCGTCGTCGGCTTCAAGCCGCCCTTCGGCCGCAACCCGGAGGAAAGCGCCTTCATGTTCGACCAGTATTGCCATGTCGGGCCGATGGGCCGCAGCGCCGGCGATGTGGCGCTGATGCAGAACGTGATGTGCGGGCCGCATCCGAAAGCGAATTCTGCGATTTCCCCGAAACTGGAATTGCCGCTGGACTACGAGGATATCAAGGGCTGGCGGATCGCCTGGTCGATGGATCTCGGGTTTTTCAGCGTTGACCCGGAAGTCGTGGAGAACACCAAAGCCGCGCTGGCGCGGTTCGAATCACTGGGCGCGGTGGTGGAGGAAGTCACCCTGCCCTGGACCAGCGAGACCCAGACCGCCGCACAGGCCCATCTGGAGCTGATCTTCGGCGGTTCGATGCACGAGGTTCTGTCCAAGCATGCCGACGATCTTACGACCTATGCTCGCGCCTTCGCCGGGCTGGGCGACAACTGGTCCGGCGTTGATCTGTACAACGCGTGGGACACGGCGGCGCGGATGCAGCACAGTTTCGGGCCGATTGTCGATGACTATGACCTGTTTGTCTGCCCGACCCTGGCAGTCCCCGCCGTGCCGGCCGAGTTCGACCAGGCCGCCGATACGCTGACCATCGCCGGAAAGAAGGTTCACCCGATGATGGGCTGGCTGATGACCTATCCGTTCAACATGCTGAGCGGCTGTCCGGTTATATCGGTACCGTCCGGCCATGCCGCAAACGGCGTGCCGACGGGCATCCAGCTTGTCTCCTCGCCGTTCACCGACGCCACCGTGTTCCGTGCCGCAACCGCCTATCTGGATGGCATGGACCTGTATGCGGATGACGCTCACCGGCCGACCTTCAGGCAGTAGGACGCCTGCGATGAGCGACACACTGGAAACCTCGCCCTGGCTGCAGGAACGGTCGTGGCCCGCCATCGCCGCCTATCTGGCGACGGATGATACCGTGCTGCTGCCGGTCGGCGCGACCGAACAGCATGGCTATCACCTGCCGTTGCTGGTCGATTCCGCCTGGGCCATCGCCGCCTGCGAGGGGGCTGCACGCAAAAGCAACGTGCTGATCGCGCCGCCGCAGCAGGTCGGCTGGTCGCCGCATCACCTGGCCTTTCCCGGCTCGCTGACCCTGCGACCCGAGACCCTGACACAGGTTGTCGTCGAGATCGGCGAAAGCCTTGTTGTCAGCGGGTTCAAGCGGTTGATCATCGTCAACGGCAACCGCGTCGCCAACCTGCCGCCGCTGGAAATCGCCGCGTCGAAACTGCGCCACAGAACAGGGGCGATCTGCGTTGTCGCCGATGTCGGGTTGATTGCAAAGACCGAAATCGCCGCGTTGCGCGAAGGTGCGCCCGGCAGCCTGGACCACGCGGGCGAATCCGAAACCGCCTTCATGCTGGCCTGGCAGCCGCATCTGGTGGCGATGGAAAGAGCGGAAAAACACCTGCCGCCGCGGGGTTCCGCCTTCAATGAGCCGATAGAATTCGAACCGGAATTTGAAGGCAACAGCGTTACCGTGGTGCGCCGCGCTGCCGACCGGAAACGGGTTGACCACGGCCCCGCCGCGCAGGGCATTTCCGGCGACCCGACACTCGCCACAGCGGAAAAGGGTCAGGCGATCCTGGATGCCATCACCACAAACCTGTCACGGCTGATCGACGAGCTTCGCGCGCAGCCTACCCCGGAAACCCGGGCCGACATTCCCTACTGAAACCGGCGTCTAGCTGTCGGCGGCGACAGGGTCGTTCGCCGGTCCGCGATAGGCCATGAACAGTTGTTCATCCATCGGCCTGTCGAACAGATAGCCCTGCAGATAGGTACAGCCGAGCGATTTCAGGGTCGCCATGTGTTTGGCGGTCGACACCCCTTCGCCGGTGGTTTCCAGCCCCATTTCGCGGGCTGTCGACAGCAGGGCCTTTACCAGGGTGAGGGTTCTGGCGGTGTCCATGTTTTCGACAAAGGACCGGTCAACCTTCAGCTTGGTGAGCGGCAGTTGCTGAAGGTGGGTCAGCGAACTGTAGCCGGTGCCGAAATCGTCCAGTACGAAGGAAACCCCGATATCGATTAGCGCCCGCATCTGCATCAGCGCGGCGCCGTGATTGCGCACCACCGTATGTTCGGTTATTTCCAGTTCCAGCAACGCGGCATCAATGCCGGTCTTGGCGACGATGCGTTTGACGTTTCTGGCGAAAGAGTCGTCGCCTAACGAGCTGGTATCGACGTTGACGGAAATCCGCGCCCGGTCGTTACAACGATCTTCCCGCAGCCGGGCGGCGCGGCAACTCATTTCGATTACCGCATAGTCAAGTTCAGTCAGAAGCCCCTCGCTGGTGCACAGTTCAAGTATTTCCATCGCACCGAATTCCCCCATTACGGGATGATGCCAGCGCACAAGCGCCTCGAACCCGTTCAACGATCCGTCTTCGGCAGTTACAATCGGCTGGTACAGCACGGTCAGCTTCTGTTCGGCGATCGCGTCCTTGATAACGGTTCGGCCAGCGGCAAGTTTGATCGACTGGTCGATCAACTCGCGGGTCAGATTGATCACGCCCGGTTCGTGCAGCTTCTTGTAGCTCAGCACCGACCGGCAGAAATCCATCACTTCGTCGATGCTGCCGATGGTACCGTCATCGACATGCGCACAGATAGATACTTTGGGGCTGATACTGCCCTGCGATGTCGCGACCGGCGTATTGAGGATGGCGTGGATGCGCTCGCCCATTTCTTCAACGGTCTCGGTATCGAAATTCGCATTGAACGCGAACCCGAACTGGCCGCGGTCGATCACCCCGGCAATGATCTGCAGTTTCTGCATCGAGATCGATCCGGCCCGCTCGACCAGCATGGACTCAACCTCCTGCAGCAGACTGGTCTGGCGAGAGCCTTCGATATTCGCCAGACGGGTGTCGTTGCAGTAGAAAAACGCCATCGGCCGCCCGCCGGGCTTCCGCCCCCGGTTAAACACTTCCTTGCAGGCCTTCAGGAAACTGTCTGCGCCATGGACATTCACGGGAAGCTTCGATGTCAGCGACGCCGAGAATTCCGGTATCAGCCGCCGGCGCAACAATCTGGCCGCCCGGTGCAGCACTTGCGCGTGCGCCTCTTCCAGCCGGTCCCGTTTTCTGGAATCGACCACGCACAGCGCACCGATCGGAAGGTCGTGCAGCGCGAGGATCGGCACACCGGCATAAAAGCGGACGCCCTTGCCATCCTTCACCATCGGCAATGACTTGAACCGCTCATCCTGAAGCGTATCTTCAACCACAAAGAGTTTGTTGGAATTCACCGTGTACTGGCAGAAGGACTGGCTTCTTGGAACCTCGCCGAACGACCGGCCTGCGGCGAACTTTTCGATCTGGTCTTCTTCGGTGATGATGTTGAACAGGCAGGCATCGGTTTTGAGAACCTCGCGCACCATTTCAAGAATATCGTCGATATCCTCGTCGCGCGGTCTGTCCAGCACGCCGGTCCTGTTCAGTTCCAGCAGCCGTTCATGTTCATTGGCCGGCAGCTTGATTGCGCCATCCATTCGATAGCTCCCGAGCGAAAACTCGAATTAGTAGTTTTGTCGATGCTATCAACGCTAAAAAGGTGCCGATAACAATATCCAGCGAACATCGATGATTTAGGTAATATGGTAGGGTAAATTTCTTAATGCAAGGTTAACAAAGGGACTGATTGTCTCTCCCGGCGGACCATGAAATCATGGTCAGGGAGGTTCCGGAATGGCCGTCGTACTGATCAACAGTCTTAAATCCAGCAAACAGTGGACAGAGGAATTCAGCCGCCAGGTTGCTGAAGTCTATCCGCAGATGGACCTGCGGATCTGGCCGGATATCGGCGACCCCGACGCCATCACCCACGCAGTTGTGGCCTTCCCCGAAGCCGCGGCCTTCGCGAAACTGCCGAATCTGAAATACGTTCACTCGCTGTGGGCGGGTGTGGAACGGCTGGTGACAGACCCCGATCTCAAACCGGCCGTCAAAGTATACCGTATGGTCGACAAGGCGCTGACCGACGGCATGGTCGACTACATGACCGGCCATACCTACCGCCATCACCTTGGCGCCGGCCGCATCATGCACGAAAACGCCGATGCCAACTGGAACCCGATCGTGCCGCCGCTGGCCAGCGAACGCCGCGTCGGCATTCTGGGTCTCGGCGTGCTTGGCATGGCGGTGGCGGAAAACCTGTCGCAATGCGGGTTCCGGGTGACCGGCTGGTCGCGGTCGCCAAAAACCCATTCGGACTTTTTCTGTCTGGCGGGCGACAAGGGGTTTGAGGTCACGATAGCGGAATCGGAAATCCTGCTGTTGCTGCTGCCTCGCACGCCGCAGACCGAAAACATCATCAATGCCGAAACGCTGGCGAAAATGCCGCGCGGCGCAGCGCTCATCAACGCCGGGCGCGGCGAGCTGATCGACGACAACGCCTTGCTGGCGGCGCTGGAATCGAACCATATCGCCGGTGCGACGCTGGATGTGTTCCGCGAGGAACCGCTGCCGCAAGACCATCCCTACTGGGCGCATCCACGGGTGCTGGTGACGCCGCATATCGCCGCCGAAACACGCATCGCCTCGGGCACGAGAACGGTTCTGAAGAATATCGACTATATTGACAATCATGGCGATCCGTTCGTCATTCCCGGCCGGGTCAACCGGAAGGCGCTATACTGAACCAGCAGCCGGTAGCGGGTGGCTACTTGGTCGGTGACGAACACGTTGCAAACCATGTATACCTGTCCGCAGCCTCATCCCGCCCCCAGAGAAAGAGATTCCTGCCCGTGTCCGATGCCGAAAGCCTGATAATCGATTTGCCGGACGAAGCCGCGACGATTGACCTTGGCCGCGCCCTTGCCAGCGTGGTGCAGCAGGCCGATGTCATCGCCCTGTGGGGCAATCTGGGCGCCGGCAAGACGACTCTGGCGCGCGGTCTGATCCAGGCCAGCCTGCCCGGCGGCGAAGATGTGCCGAGCCCGACCTTTACTCTGGTGCAAACCTATCCGTGGGATGTCGCGGGCGGGTATTGCGAAATCTGGCATTTCGACCTCTACCGGCTGGAAGACCCGTCGGACGCGCTGGAGCTGGGCATCGAGGATGCCTTCTTCGACCATATCAGCCTGATCGAATGGCCGGAAAAGCTTGGCCCCTATCTGCCGGATGACCGGCTGGATATCAGACTGGAACAGGAAACCGACCCGATCGACAGGCCACCCAAATCCGGCCGCCGCGCCGTCCTGTCCGGGGCAGGCGACTGGATCGACAGGCTGGCCGACGTTCTGTCCGATCTCGAAGACATGTAGGTCGGCATCGTGGCGCAGGACAGGAAAGACCGGGATCGGGAGATCGACGCCTTTCTGGCACAGGCCGGCTGGGGTAGCGTGCCTCGCAGGCCGCTGGCCGATGACGCCTCGTTCCGCCGCTACGAACGGCTACAGGACGGGTTTCGCCGTGCGGTGCTGATGGACGCCCCGCCGGACAAGGAAGATGTGCGCCCCTTCGTTACCGTCGCCGGGCTGCTGGCCGATGCCGGGCTTTCCGCACCGGAAATTCTCGCGGCAGATACCGACAGGGGGTTCCTGCTGCTGGAGGATCTGGGCGACGACACCTTCACCCGGGTACTGGCAAAGGGCGGCGATGAAAAGACGCTCTACGCCCATGCAATGGAAGCCCTTGTCCGGCTGCATCGCCGATATGACGGCGCGGCGCAGGTACCGGCCTATGACAACGAGCTTTTCATCCGCGAAGCCGCCCTGCTGACGGAATGGTATGCGCCAGCCGTACTGCCGATGTTCGATCCGGCGGAAATGCAAACTTTCCGGGCCCTGTGGCCGCCGCTTCTGGACCTCGCCCGACAGGTTCCCGATACGCTGGTGCTGCGTGACTACCATGTCGACAATCTGGTCTGGCTGCCGGACCGCCCGTCGCCCTGCAATGTCGGGCAGCTCGATTTTCAGGATGCGGTGATTGGCCCGGTCACCTATGACATCGCCTCACTGTTCGAGGATGCGCGGCGCGATGTCGATCAGACGATGGCCGCGACCTTGCTGGGCGCCTATTGCGACCGGTTTCCCGATCTCGACCGCAATGCGTTCATGACCTCCTACCGGATCATGGCGGTGCAGCGCAGCCTGAAGATTATCGGTATCTTCACCCGGCTGGCCCACCGCGACGGCAAGCCGGGCTATCTGAAACATATTCCCCGCTGCTGGCAATGGGTGGCGAACGGCGTGGAAGATCCGGCGCTGGCCCCGCTGAAAGACTGGCTCGACCGCGTGATGCCGCCGGAAACCCGGGTACCGCCGGGCATGGCGACATGACCGGCAAACCGAAAAAGGCAATGGTGCTGGCCGCCGGCTTCGGCAAACGGATGCGGCCGTTGACCGATACGGTCCCGAAACCATTGGTGCGGCTGCTCGGCAAACCGCTGATCGACTGGGTGATGGACCGGCTGCGCGCCGGCGGCATCGAAGACTATGTGGTCAACGCGCATTATCTGGGTGATCGGATCGAGACGCATTTCGCCGGGCGTGACGATGTCGCCCTGTCACCGGAAGCCGAAATCCTCGATACCGGCGGCGGCGTAAAAAACGCCCTGCCGCTGCTGCGTGACGACAGTTTCGTGGTCGCGAATGCGGATTCCGTGTGGCTCGACGGCGACCGGCCCGCCGTCGCGAGGTTGCTCGAAATCTGGGACCCAACGAAAATGGACGCGCTGCTGCTACTGACCCCGGTTAACACTGCACATGGCTATGACGGCAAGGGCGATTACTTTCTCGATGCCGAAGGCCGCGTCCGCCGCAGAACAGCGGATGAAACCGCGCCGCTGGTATTCGCCGGCGTTCATGTGCTCACCGCCCGCGTCTTCGATGACAGCCCGGACGGTTTCTTCTCCCTGAACGTGCTGTTCGACCGCGCCGAAAAGGCTGGCCGGTTGTTCGCTGTGCAGCATGACGGACAGTGGTATCATATCGGCACGCCGGAGGCGCTTGCCGCCGCCGAGGACACGATCCGTCAGACGGGATAACGCCATGGCCAAGGTTTACAGCATTCCCGCCGACCAGCCGTTTTCAGACAGGCTGGCCGCCGGGGTGATGGCGCGCCATGGCGCAGACCCGACCGCGTTGAGCGACGTTCTGATCCTGTTGCCGACACGGCGCGCCTGCCGCGCCCTGCGCGACGCCTTCCTGCGGGTGTCCGGCGGGGCCGGCCTGCTGCTGCCGACAATGCGGCCGATCGGCGATGTCGACGAGGAAGCGCTGCAGGTCGATGCCGGTCTGGACGACCGCCTTGCCGAGGTGCTGGCGGGTATACCGCCCGCCATTGAAGATCTTCGCCGGCAGATGCTGCTGGCCCGGCTGATCCTGAAACGCGGCGAGACAGAAGGCGAACCGGTAACACCGGAACAGGCGGTGCTGCTGGCTGCCGCCCTTGCCGATCTGATCGACCAGGTTCACACGGAAGGGCTTGATTTCGCGGACATGCCGGGTCTGGTGAAGGGCGAGCTGGCGGAATACTGGCAGCACACTCTGGACTTCATGACCATCGTCACCACCGCCTGGCCACTGGTTCTTGCCGAAGAAGGGCGTATCGACCCGGCCGACCGCCGCAACCGGATGATCGACGCCCTGACCGATCTGTGGCGGCGGGAACCCCCGGCCTATCCGGTGATCGCCGCCGGGTCGACGGGCAGCATTCCCGCGTCTGCGGATTTGATGCGTGTTGTCGCGGACTTGCCGGCCGGGGCGGTGGTGCTGCCGGGGCTTGATCGCATCATGAACGACGACGCCTGGCAGATGGCGATGACCGACGAGGCGCATCCGCAATTCGGCCTCGCCCGATTGATCGGCCGGTTCGGTCTGGAGCGCGATGCGGTTCAACCATGGCAGGACGATGAAGCTGAAACAGATCCGCGCCTTCGCCTGTTGTCCGACGCCCTGTTGCCGGCGGCGGCAACCGGCGCATGGCGGCAACGGCAGCCGGACGACTACGACGGTGAAGCCGCCGCGCTTGCCGGGTTCCGGCGGCTCGACTGTCCCGGCGTGGAGGCGGAATCCGGCGCCATCGCCCTGATGCTGCGCCAGGCCCTGGAATCGCCAACCCGGACCGCCGCGCTGATAACCCCCGACCGGGCGCTGGCGAGACGGGTGGCTGCGGCCTTGCGACGCTGGGATATCGAGGTCGATGATTCCGCCGGTACGCCGCTGACGGCAACGCCTGTCGGCGTGTATTTTCTGGCCGTGCTGACTGCCGTGCAGGACGGGTTTGCCCCGGTCTCCCTATTGAGCCTGCTGAAGCATCCGCTAAGCCATGGCGGCCTGGCCAAAGGTGCCGTTCGCACCATGACACGATTACTGGAAAGGTTTGTGCTGCGCGGACCGAAGCCCGCATCCGGTCTGGCGGCGCTGCGGGTGCTGGTCACCGAAAGCCGCGACAACGATACAATCGCCAACCGGAAATCCCTGCTTTCCCTGATTGACCGGCTCGAAACCGTGCTGGGCGCGTTTGCTGCCGCGCTTGCCGATGACACACCGCAGACCGCCGGTGACCTGCTGACCCTGCATGCCGCCGCATCGGAAGCGCTTGCCGCAACCGACGGCGAGACCGGCGCATCGCAGCTTTGGCGCGGCGACGATGGCGAGGCGCTGGCCGGCTTCCTGTCCGAATTGCAGGACGCGGCACGCGACCTGCCGCCTGTTTCACCGGACGCCTATGCCGCACTGATCCCGGCGCTGATGCAGGGGCGGGTAGTGCGCCCGGCCTATGGCGCGCATCCCCGGCTGTCGATCTGGGGACCGCTGGAAGCCCGTCTGCAACATGCCGATCTGGTTATTCTCGGCGGGTTGAACGAAGGCGTCTGGCCGCCCGAACCGGCGCCGGACCCCTGGATGTCGCGGCCGATGCGAAAGCAGTTCGGCCTGCCTGCACCGGAACGCCGGGTTGGCCTGTCGGCGCATGATTTCATGCAGGCCGCCTCGGCGTCGGCGGTCATCCTGACCCGTGCGGAAAAGGCCGAAGGCCAGCCGACCGTGCCGAGCCGCTGGCTGACGCGTCTCGACGCCCTTCTGGTGCATCTGACGTGGGAGCACGCCTTTCGTGATGCCGGCCCGTGGCTTGGCTGGCGCAGCGCGCTGATCGAATCCGGTCTGCCGACCACACCGGTCGGCCGGCCCGCCCCGCGCCCGCCTGTCGCCGCCCGGCCAAACAGGCTTTCGGCAACCCGGATCGAGATATGGATGCGCGACCCCTATGTCATCTTCGCACAGTATATTCTGGGATTGAATCCGCTCGATCCGCTGGAGGCCGATCCCGGCGCGGCGGAGCGCGGCACCTTCATTCACAATGCGCTGGACGCCTTCATCGCCAACCAGACCGGCCCACTGACCGAAACCGCCTACGAGGATCTGCTGGCCTGCGGACGGGAAGCTTTCGGCCCGGCCCTGACCCGGCCGGGTGTAAGAAGTTTCTGGTGGCCGCGCTTCGAGCGTGTCGCCAGATGGTTCGTGGCGCAGGAAAGCAAGCGTCGCCCCACGCTCAGCGAATCCTTTACCGAAATCAAGGGATCAACCGCGCTGAAAACAGAGGGCGGGGAATTCACCCTGCGCGCCACCGCCGACCGCATCGACCGGCTCGTCGATGGCAACTATTCGATTGTCGACTACAAGACCGGCCAGCCGCCGTCGGAAAAGGCCGTGATTGACGGCATGAGCCCGCAATTGCCGCTGGAAGCCGCGATTCTCGACCGAAACGGGTTCACGGGTATCGAGAACGGCAGAACGGCGTTGCTGGAATACTGGCGGCTGTCGGGAGGCGACCCACCGGGCGAGGCGAAAGCGCTGAACAAGGTCGACCCGGAAAAGGCGGCGGCGGAAGCGATTGCCGGCGTCATTCGGCTGGCCGATGCCTTTGCCGACCCGGCGACACCCTATCTGGCGATGCCGCGCCCCTCTTTCGCGCTGCGCTACAATGATTATGCCCATCTCGCCCGAATCGCCGAATGGGCGCTGGCCGATGGAGGCCAGGAATGAGCCTCGATACAACCATTTTCGACCGGATGGACCCGGATACCCTGCAGCGCCGCGCCGCGCGCCCGGTCGATCATGTCTGGGTCGCGGCCAGCGCCGGCAGCGGCAAGACCAAGGTGCTGACCGACCGGGTGCTGCGCCTGCTACTCGACGGGTCGCGTCCGGAAACCATCCTGTGCATCACCTTCACCAAGGCGGCCGCCGCCGAGATGGCGAACCGCATCAACAAGGCGCTTGGCCAGTGGACCACCCTGAGCGACGAGGCGCTGACGGCGGCCTTGCAGAAACTTCTCGGCATGCCGCCGACGCTGGATCAGACACGCCGTGCGCGGATCCTGTTCGCCCAGGTTCTCGACACGCCGGGCGGCTTGAAAATCCAGACCGTTCACGCTTTCTGCCAGTCCGTGCTGGGGCGGTTTTCGCTGGAAGCATCCGTCGCGCCGCATTTTCAGGTGATGGATGACCGTCAGGCCGGCGACCTGATGCGGCAGGCCCGCGACCGGGTGCTGAACCGGGCCGCCGATGAGCCGACCCTTTCCGCCGCCAGCCAGACCATCGGGCGCTACGGGACGGAAGAAGCGTTTGACGATCTGATCCGCAACCTGACCGGCAACCAGGCGCAACTGCGGCGGCTGCTCGAACGCCACGGCTCGGTCGATGGCGTGATTGCGGCACTATACGCAACCCTCGGCGCCGACCCCGACAGCAATGCCGACCATGTGCAACAGCAGGCCTGTCACGATGACGCATTCGACCGTGATGCTCTGACCGCGCTTGTCGAGGCGATGCGCAC
>CAYGSU010000019.1:53410-56469 GCA_964352715.1 uncultured Flavobacteriaceae bacterium
CAACCATCACCGCTGAACAGGCCCGTCTGATCGCGCTGGACGAGGCGATCCGGCGGCAGGTCAGCGCCGATGCTTCGGCGGCCTTGCTTCGGCTGGGTCTCGCGATGCTGGAAGCCTATGAATCGGCGAAGGCGCACCGCGCCCTGCTGGACTATGACGATCTGATCATCAAGACCCGCGACCTGCTGACCGATTCCGCAAAGGCTTCGGCCTGGGTGATGTTCAAGCTGGATGGCGGCCTGTCGCATATTCTGGTCGACGAGGCGCAGGACACCGCACCGGAACAATGGGATCTGATTCTGGCGCTGGCCTCGGAATTCTTCGCCGGCGACGGCCAGTCCGATGCCCCGCGCAGCCTGTTCGTGGTCGGCGACGTCAAACAGTCGATCTACAGTTTCCAGCGGGCCGACCCGGCGGTTTTCCGCGCCGTCAGGCAGGTGATCGCCGATCGCTCGGCCGAGGCGAACAATGCGTTGAAGGAAATACCCTTCCGGTTCTCCTTCCGCTCCGCCCCGGCGGTTCTGGCGGCAGTCGATGCCACTTTCGCCGATGCGCCGGCCCGGGACGGCGTGCTGGAAGACGGCGAAGAAAAACTGTCGCACCGGTCAATGCGCCCTGACGCGCCAGGGCGTGTGGAAATCTGGCCACTGGTCGAGCCGCCGGCGGATGACGACCTGGATCCGTGGGAGGCGCAAACGAAGCCCGTCGAAACCCTGCCGGCGCTGGAACGGCTGGCCGACGGCATTGCCGGGCGGATCGCCGCCATGATCGGGCGCGACACTGTGCCGTCGCGCGGACGCCTTGCCGGTCCCGGCGACATCATGGTGCTGGTGCGGCGGCGCGGTCCGCTGGTCGATGCGCTGATCCGTCGGCTGAAACAGCGTGGTGTGCCGGTGGCCGGTGTCGACCGGCTGGTGCTGGGTGAACAGATCGCGGTGATGGACCTGCTGGCGCTGGGTCACTTTCTGCTGCTGCCCGAGGATGACCTGACCTGCGCCACCATTCTTAAATCCCCGTTCATTGGATTTGATGACGATGATCTGTTCGACCTTGCCTACGATCGGGGAAAATCAAGCCTGTGGCGCCGTTTGCGCGACAGGGCGCAGGACAGCAACCGCTTTGCCGCCGCCGTTGCCTGGCTTTCCGACCTGCTGGCCCAAGTCGACTTTCTGCGTCCCTACGAGTTTTTCACAAGAATTCTGGATTCGATCTGTCCTGCCCCCGCCGCCACAGCACTGACCGGGCGGCAGGCGCTGGAATACCGGCTCGGCACCGAAGTGGAAGAGCCGGTCGAGGAGTTTCTGGCACAGGCGATCCTGTACGAACGCGCCAATCTGCCGGTGCTGCAGGGTTTTCTGCACTGGTTTTCGACCGGCACGGCGGAGATCAAGCGCGATCTCGATACTGCCTCCGGCCAGTCGGTGCGGATTCTGACGGTTCATGGCGCGAAGGGGTTGCAGGCACCCATCGTCATCCTGCCCGATGCGCCGTCGAAGCCGCGCACCGATCAGGGGCCGGCGCTTCACTGGCTGTCCGGTCCCCGGCGCGGCCCGTCGGCCGCTGCACCCGAGGCGATGATCTGGACGCCGTCACGGCGCTACGAGGAACCGGTCGCCCAGACCCTGCGGATGGAGGCGGTGCGCCGGCAGGAGGAGGAGTACCGCCGTCTGCTGTATGTCGCGATGACCCGCGCGGAAGACCGGCTGATCGTCTGCGGCCATCTCGGCAAGCGGCCACAGAGCGACACCTGGTACGATCTGGTGCGGCACGGTCTAGAAAACGCCGACGGCGTCGAGTGCCTGCCATTCGATGGCGGGCCGGACTGGACCGGCGAGCAGCTTGTTCTGGCGGACACGATCACCGAAGGCGCCAAAAAAGACGCCACCACGCAGCCGGCCATCGCCGGGGATGCTGACGAGACTGCGGCAGTCCTGCCGGCGTGGGCGAACGCGCCCGCACCACCGGAGCCGTTACCGCCGAACCCGCTCGCCCCCAGCCGCCCGGCAACGCCCGATCCGCCTGTGCTGTCGCCGATCGTCACGACGGAAAGCGGCGCGGACCGCTTCCAGCGTGGCCGGGTCGTGCACCTGCTGCTGCAGCATCTGCCCGGCCTGCCGGCAGAGCGCCGGCGCACCATCGGATTGACGCTGATCGGTCACAACCGTTTTGCCGGGCTGGATGAAGCCGCCGCTGCGGTACTGGTCGACGAGGCGTTGGCGGTGCTGGACCATGCCGATTTTGCGCCGCTGTTCGGGCCGGGCAGCCGGGCCGAAGTGCCGCTGACGGGGCTGGTCGAAGGACCGGACGCGGTGCAGGTGGTTTCAGGCCAGGTCGACCGGATTCTCGTTACCGATCAGGAGGTTCTGGTCGTCGACTACAAGACCCAACGACCCGCGCCGGAAACCGCGGCAGACGCGCCCGTCGCCTATCTGAACCAGATGGCGGCCTATCGTGCGGTGCTTGCCGGGGTGTTTCCCGGCCGCCCGGTGCACTGCGCCCTGCTATGGACCGACCGGCCGCACCTGATGCCAATCGACGACGCCCTGCTTGAACGCTACCGGCCGGCATCCTAGATGAGAGAAAGACGGATGACACCGGCCGAATCAGCCATAGTGCCGGGTCGGCGAAATAGGATACACTGACGGTACCGACACAAACGGCGGCCGGCATATTCAAGAGAGGGACAGATCATGGCGACAAAACAGGTCAGCGACAGCGATTTCGAGGCATCGGTACTGAAGGCGGACGGCCCGGTACTGGTGGATTACTGGGCGGAATGGTGCGGCCCGTGCAAGATGATCGGCCCGGCACTGGAAGAAATCGCCAACGAACTGAACGGCCAGGTCACCATCGCGAAACTGAACATCGACGAAAATCCGCACACGCCGACGAAATACGGCGTGCGCGGCATCCCGACCCTGATGCTGTTCAACGGCGGCGAAGTCGTCGCCACCAAGGTTGGCGCAATGCCGAAAAGCCAGCTTTCGGAATGGGTGCAGTCGGTCATTTGACGCGGTTACCACCGAACACGATAAAAAGCCCGCTCCGGCGGGCTTTTT
>CAYGSU010000020.1:0-17427 GCA_964352715.1 uncultured Flavobacteriaceae bacterium
CAGGCTTTCGCCCATTGCGCAATATTCCCCACTGCTGCCTCCCGTAGGAGTCTGGGCCGTGTCTCAGTCCCAGTGTGGCTGATCATCCTCTCAGACCAGCTATGGATCGTAGGCTTGGTAGGCCATTACCCTACCAACTACCTAATCCAACGCGGGCCGATCTCGTGGCGATAAATCTTTCCCCCTAAGGGCTTATGCGGTATTAGCAGTCGTTTCCAACTGTTGTCCCCCACCACGAGGCACGTTCCCACGCGTTACTCACCCGTCCGCCGCTCACTCCGAAGAGTGCGCTCGACTTGCATGTGTTAGGCCTGCCGCCAGCGTTCGTTCTGAGCCAGGATCAAACTCTCAGGTTCAATCGAAGAATGGATAAACCATTCAACTATCGAAGCCCACAAGCTATTCCTGTCAAACGTATAATTTCTCTTCCATTGAACACGGAGGTATTCAATGAAAGTAACGGATAACAAGATGCCTGCTGCTAGTGCCCCACGATACGCCTATGATCCTACATAAGAGTATCCGCGAGCCCAGCTCCCCAGGCATCCCTTCCATACATCATCACAATGTCCAATAACCGCTTTTGCCGACCGAAGCCGAAAAAGCGCCCCCCGGTCCGATTCGGTACCGGCGAAAGCCTTCTAATATATAGTGGCTGAGCCACCGCATCAACCGTTTCACAACACTCAGGAGAACAAATCGCTTTTGATTTTGTCCCCCGCTGATGCGGCGGTCACCGACGTTTTGATTTGGTTACCGGTTCGAACCGGGCCTCGTCTTGCGCCGACGGACGGGGATATAGGCGTCTGGTTCCGGCTTGTCCAGCATGAAATTTCAAAAAAATGCAATGAAGCTACGTTTTTTTTGTTACCAAATCGGAGAACGAGGATTTCCGCCGGTTTGCGCCGGTAAAATTCTTTTTGCGATTTTTGCCCTTCAAGGGGTTGCTTCTTCAGACAACGCCGATCTCGCGCAAGGTAACCGCCAAATCTGCAGGAAGGTCATCCAGAGTCGCGCCATCTGGCAGATCCGGCGGTGCATCTTCCGCCTTCAGATAGCGCCAACCCTGAAACGGCCGATGCGGCCAGGGTTCGGTGAGCACGATTTCAGGATCCAGCACGATCCGGCATTTCGGTTTTACCGCTTCGCCCGGGTCGTGGCTGTCCTCTACGCCGTTGCCGCCGCCGGGGCCGAATGTTTCCTCGAATCCGATGATCCGCTGTCGCGCCCGCATCACCCGGTTTATCACCCAGTAGATTGATCCGCCGGTTTCGAGGATCTCGTCCTTGCGCTTCGGCCACATGCGGGTGGTATGGCCAATCGAGCCGACCGCCTTCAGCCGACTTTCCTGCCACGCGGCGAGGTCATCCACCGAGTCAGCGCCGACACAGAGTTTTCTGATGTTAAGGGTCATACAGACAAAGATGCCGACCAGTGACGACAGGTCAAGGATTGAACGGGCCGATCGGCCAAGCCCCCGGATACGCGCCGTCAGGTTTCAGGTTGGCGCTCATTTTTGCGGCGGCGACTTACAGACCCGATTCAATGTCGGGCCAGTTTTCATTGGCATCTGAAATGTAGCCGGCCCTGTCCTGATCCCATTTCGATTGAACGGATTTCGAGTAGTTCAGGTACAATTTGTCATCGACAACGGACCAGGCATCCGGGTCCGTCGAGGCTGTGTATCCCTGGCTGACGGCATAGGCGCAGTAGCCGCCGTATTGAGGGGCGTACTTTTCCGGATCGGCCGCGAACAGATCCCGGTTCGCGGCGCTGGAGAATTGCCATGTCGCCCCGTTCCACTCATAGGTGAAGTCATCATCACCCTCTACGGGCTTGCCTTCCGTGAAGTAGGCAACCGCATCGTAGCCGTCGATGGCGGTCCCCCAGCTGGAATAGACCTTGTCGGCAGCGGCCGGGCCGGCCAGCAGAAGCACAAACGGAACAATAAGAGCGATGATCAACCGGGTGGGGCGCATGACTTCCATTTCCTTCCAGTATTGGAATCTGCTCCTAAAATGGCTTGAAGCAACCGGAAGGGAAATAAACTCGTCGTGAAACCGCGTGAAGACGCGCTGCCTGTCTTAGGCGGAAATCCTTTACCAGCCGCCGGTTTCGATCCATCTGTCGAGTTGGCGCATGTGATCGACGCCCCAGAACGGTTCACCGCGATAGATGAAATACGGCGAGCCGAACACACCCTTTTCGATTGCCGCTTCGGTCGCCGCTTTCACTTGATCCTTGATCGCCTGATCGGCGATTCCTGCGGCGGCGGCATCCCGGTCGAGCCCGGTTTCCGCTGCAATGTCGAGAACCGTGTCGGCTTCCCAGACCGGGCGACCGGTTGACCAGGCCCCGCGATACAGGCCGTGCACCAGTGCCGCCGTCTTGTCCGGATGCGTTTGCATGACCCAATAGGTTGCACGGCAAGACGGCACCGGGAACACCGGAAACTTTGCCGGCCATGTCATAGCAAGATTGTGCAGGCGGGCAGTACGCGCCATGTCGTGCTTCGAATAATCGCCCTTTAGTGGCTGGCCGATCAGCGGGCTTCCACCGGTCGTCTTGAATACCGCGCCCAGCAGGATGGGATGCCAGTTGACCCGCAGCCCTTGACGTTCTGCCAGCGCCTCGATCAGTTCCGACGCAATGTAGCCGTAGGGCGATGAATATTCGAAGTAAAAGTCGATAGCCGAATCGTTCATCGGGTTATGCCTCATTCAATAACGCTGAAATCCTCGCCGGACTCGGTCAGCACTTCCAGCCGTCCGGCATGCAGGTTGAACCGCCAGCCATGCAGCGTGAGCCTGCCATCCGCGATTCGTTCCGCAACCCATGGAAAGCCGCGCAAGTTGGTGACCGAAAGCTGGACCGAAGCACGTTCGACTTCGGTTGCACCGCCGCCTTCCGGGAAACCGGCCATGCGCTGTGCTTCCTTCGCCAGATTGACCCAGGTGCCGAGGAATTCCCGCTTCGACATGATATCCGACGACGTATTGGTCAACGCTTCGATGCCGCCACAGCCGGAATGGCCAAGCACCACCAGATGCTTCACGTTCAGATCCCGCACCGCAAATTCAACCGCCGCGCTGGTGCCGTGGTAGAAACCGTCAGGCGCGTACGGCGGCACCAGGGCCGCCACGTTGCGAATCACGAAAATCTCGCCCGGATCGGCATGAAACAGGATCGCCGGGTCGACACGGGCGTCCGCACAGGCAATCAGGCAGACTTCCGGCGACTGTCCTTCTTCGGCCAGCCGTTCGATCGTGCCGCCGCGCTTTTCATAGTGCAGCGCCCGAAAACTCTTGAAACCGGCCAGCAGGCGGCTGATCGACGTTTTCTCAGTCATTTGCAAAATCCACTTTTTACCGGCTCAGGCACAATACCGTTCCGGTTGCATGTCGTCGCCGGCACGAACGCGTTTTGCGTCAGGCGGCGAGTACGGCGTTTTGAACGTAAAGGCCTCGGCAGTCGGGCCGGCCTTCTTCAAATGGGCCAGCTTGTCCATGGCTTCGTCGACAGTCGGGATATGCCCGGCCGGCACCCACCACAGGACCATGAAGGGACCGTCCCACTTTTCGAAGAATTCGCGGCGTCGCTTCATGATGCTGACATGGTCGCTGCGGTAAACAAAGCCGAACAAGGCGTCGACCGATTCCCAGACCGAAAGATTGACGATCAGCAGCGGGTCGGCGTCATCGACCGCAATATCGGTAGCATTGCCTTCATCCGTTTGCAGACGCCAGACGAAGCCGGGGCATTCATCCGCCATTGCATTGATGCGGTCGAGGTTATCGACGAAGTCCTTCAGCGCCGGACTCTCCAGAGAATCGACCGTTCGGCCGATGTTCAATTGCGCCAGATGCCACGTTTTGCTTTCTGTCATGAGATCACCACGGCAAGGGTTTTCCGTCGTAATTGAGATACGCGCCGGATACCGTCAGCCTGTCGACGACGTTCTTCATGCTCGTGGCACTGGTCCTGGTGTCGATATCCGCCTCGCTGCCGCCCATCTCGGTTTGTACCCAACCCGGATGCAGGATCACGGTCTTGATGCCGTCTGACATCAGTTCCTTGGTCAGGCAGTCTACCGCCATGTTCAGGGCAGCCTTCGATGTTCTATACAGATATGCGCCGCCGGAGTTTTTGGTGATCGACCCCATCATCGACGACGTGAACGCCATCGTCTTGTGATCGGAAGCCGCCACATTACCGCGCAGCAGCGACGCCAGGCGGGTCGGTCCGGCCGTGTTCACCCTGAATGAAAGCTCCCAGTCGGCAAATGTATTGTCGTCCACGCTTCTGCCTTTATCGACATAGATGCCGGCATTGTTCCACAAGACGTCAATCGGTTTGCCCTCCAGCGATGCCACCAGGGCATTGATGCTGCCTTCATCGCCGATATCCAGCGTCATTGCCGTTGTGCCTTCTGGGGCCGACGCCGCATCGCGGCAGGCCGCCATAACGGTCCAGCCATCGGCGAGATACGCTTCGGCCAGGGATTTCCCGATTCCCCGGTTCGCGCCGGTTAACAATAATGTCGGCATGGTGCCTCCTCTGTCTTACTGCGACGGCATTCCATTGCCGTCTTCCATGTGTGCCGTGTAGCGGTCGCCGCCAGAGCCGACCCACACGATATCGCCGTTATCGGTGCCGAACATGTCATAACACGCCCAGCCGCTGGCGGGTGGCCAGACCGAGCAATAGCGATCGCCGCTGACGCGCCAGCTTCCCCGCGTCAGCCGCGATCCATCCCAGTACGGCGTTTCACCGGAACTGGCAAAATACTGTTTGATGACGCCGCCCTGATAGATCGCCGTTCGGCCGGTAAGAACCGATTCGATTTCCGGGCCGGACAACCGCACCTCATCCGCAAAGGCGGGAAAGACAGCAAGCATGGCGACAACGAAGGCCGCCGGCGCACTAGCGGCACGGCGCATTCGCAACCAGAAAGTCGATAAGAACCCTGACTTTCGGAGACAGATGGCGCGGATCGGGGTAGACGACATGAATGGGTGTGATTTCTTCATCCAGGAAATCCGTCAGCACAGAAACAAGGCGGCCTTCGGCGACGTCGTTGGTGACGAGAAAGTCGCTCAACCGGGCAAGACCCAGCCCGGCCAGAGTCATTTTATAAACCGCTTGCCCGTTATTGGCCAAGAAATTGCCCGATGTTCTGATTGTCTGTTCGCGCCCATCGGCCATCAGGAACTTCCAGTCGTTGAGACTTGGATTCCCCGCGAAAGCCAGACAGTTGTGTTTGTCCAGATCGGACGGCTGTTTCGGAATGCCGTATCGTTTGAAGTAGGACGGCGTGCCGACAACCAGCCGACGCGCATCGCACAGCTTGCGAGCGACCATCGCCGAATTGGCCAGCCTGCCCTGCCGCACCGCAAGGTCGATCCCCTGTTCGACAAGGTCCACGACAGCGTCGGTCATGATCACTTCGACGGATATTTCCGGATACTGCGCCAGAAACTTCGGCAGGATCGGAATCAGCCGTTCCTGACCGTAAGCGTTCGATACGGTGACGCGCAGATTGCCGCGCGGCTCCGCCTTGGAGGCCGAGACCGCCTGCTCCGCCTCGTCAATATCGGCGAGGATGCGCTTTACGCGGTGATAATAGGCATCACCCTCTTCCGTCACGCTCAGACGCCGGGTTGTGCGTGTAAGCAGCCGCACGCCCAGCCGGTCTTCAAGCCGCGTGATCTGCTTGCTGACGGCTGACGGCGACAGGTTCAGCTGCCGCGCGGCGGCGGAAAACCCGCCATCATCCACAACGCGCGCAAATACAACCATTTCGCCTACAGCATCCATCGTCTGTCTGGCCTTCTATATATGATTAAATTTCACCAATGTAGTGTTTTTATACCGTATTATTAGTTTCTCCGGAACTAATTATATACTGCGTAGAACAACGCAATCTATTCCAGTAGGAGACTGATGATGACCGACAGACAATACCCCGCAACCACAGCATTTGCAGCAGACCATGATCCTTTCAGATATGCAACGGAGGTTGCTCATCAGGCGCGTGCGGACGCAATGAAGCATGGTCTGGATTCATTGGTGGATGCCGTACGCAGCACCTTCGGCAAAGCGAAAGCCTAGACGAGGGTTCCGGTCCGCCCGAACTCGGCTTCATAATGTCGTTTCTGGATTTCCGCCGCCGTTGCCGTGTTGCGCATCAGAATCGAAACCGTGACGATGCCGACACCGCCTGGTACCGGCGTGATCCAGCCGGCCACATCGTAACATGACTCATAGTCCGCGTCGCCGACGACCTTCGTTGAACCGTCTTCCAGCGTGATCTGGTTGATCCCGATATCGATCACCGCCGCACCCGGCTTGATCATCTGCCCTGTTACCAGCCCCGGCTTGCCGACCGCAACGAAGACGGCATCGGCCTGGCGTGAATGAACCGCCAGATTCCGCGTCATGTGATGACAGACGGTTACGGTCGCGCCTTCGCTCATCAGCAGAAAGGCGATCGGCTTGCCGACAATTTCGGAATGACCGATCACCACAACTTCCAGCCCCTGCAGGCTCAGCGATGTCTGCTTCAGCAATTCGACGGCGGCGACCGATGTGCAGGGCCCCATGACAAGATCGTTGTAGACGATATTGCCGATCGACGACGGGTGCATGCCTTCAACATCCTTCATCGGATGGATGGCGCGCTGCAGGTCTTTCACTGAAACCTGTTTCGGCGTCGGCCGCTGGATAATGATGCCGGTGGTGCGCGGATCCGCATTCAGGGCCGCGATAACGCCCAGCATTTCCGTCTGCGAAACGTCTTCCGGCATGAACCGGCTTTCGAAATCGATGCCCAGTTTTTCGGCGACCTTCTGCTGGTTACGGATGTAGAGGTCCGCTGCTTCAGACTGGCCAATGGCCAGCGACATCAACCGAGGCGCCCAGCCGGAGTCGCGCAGGGCCGAAACCCGGTTCGCGACATCGGCCCGAATTTTATCTGCCAGCGGTTTCCCGCGCAGTGATTTGTGATCCATATTGCCCTCTGGATAGATCGTACTGTCGGGCACCCAATACTAGGGATGGCCGGACCCGGCAATGCCGTTCAGGTATCGTTCGGCCCGCTCGATATCTTCTGGCGTATTGGCATTGAAAAAGGGATCGACCGGCTCGGTCGGAAAATCGACGTCGCTTACGGTAAAGCGCGCTGTCCAGCGATCGACCTTGCGAATGTCCTCCTGCGTCATGGCGGCATGGAGATCGTCCCGCAAGGCTACCGGCCACAACCCGACCACCGGATGAGCGCGCCCGCCGGATTCCGCCCGCGCCATATCGGTCGAATCAGCATTTACCGCCGCCCGCAGCCTGTCACACAGATCCGTTGGCAGAAACGGCGCATCGGTCGGTGCGGTCAGTATCCACTCGAAAGGCTGCCGGGTTTCGATTACCCAGTCCATGCCGGTCAGCACGCCGGCCAACGGTCCCGCGAAACCATCAATGGAGTCGGGGCGGACAGGCAGACCGAATTCCTCGAACCTGGACGGGTCGCCGTTCGCATTCAGCACAAGAGCGGAAACCTGCGGCGACATCGTCTCTATTATATAGGACAGGATCGGTCGGCCGCCGATCAGCTTCAGGCACTTGTCGCCACCGCCCATGCGGCGCGCCTGCCCGCCGGCCAGCAAAACACCGGCTATCCTTGAAGGTTCGATCATTTCGGCGGGTCCGCCAGATCTTCTGACCAGGTTACAACCCGGTTCCGGCCGCGCTGTTTGGCTGCATATAAAGCCTGATCGGCGCGTTCCAGAATCTGTTTCAACGGCAGATCGTCTTCAACCCTGGCCAACCCGAAGGAGGAAGTAATCCTCAATTCCCGGCCATCGTCCAGCCTAACGGGTGTTTCCTCCAGCCCGCTGCGCAGCCGTTCCAGCACGCTGTTGGCCGTGCCCAGGTTTGAATTCGGCAGGCAGACCAGAAACTCCTCGCCGCCATACCGATAGATCGTATCGTATGGCCTGAGGTAAGACAGAAACCGCCCGGCGACCGCCGCCAGCACGGTATCGCCCGCCGCATGGCCGTAGGTGTCGTTCACCACCTTGAACTTGTCGATATCGGTCAGCCCGATACACAAAGGCTGGTTGTTACGAACCGCGCGTTCGTACTCGACATCCAGTTCCGAGGCCATGACCTGCCGGTTGTGCAATCCGGTCAGCGGATCGAGTTCCGAGACCGCCTTTTCAAAGGCATCGCGTATGCGTGAAGCATTGGAATAGAACGCGTTCACCTTGGTCATCAACGCGTCATACTCTGCTGTCGGTATAGCCCGATTGCCATGCTGTACCGACAGCGCCAGCATACGCGCATGATCGTGAATCTGTTTCTGTTTGTCAGCAAGCTCCCTGAATACAGGCTGCGCCGCCAACCCGCGTTCGCCATATTGTGCGAACCATCGACCGAACCGCGTCTTGGTATGCGAATCCACAGCCAACAGCTTTTTCTCGGGTGGGCGGGAACAGATGATCGCCCGGTGCCAGATCTGCAGAAAATCCCGCATGTCCGATACCGCCTCTTCCATAACCTCGAGAACCCGGCGGGCATTGGCGGCAACGGTCGGGTCGGTATCTTTCGGCTTCTGCTTCGCAGTCCGGGCGGCACTCATGCGGCGTCCTCGTCAGCACCTGCCTTGCGGCGATGCTTGCGTTCTTCTTCAGGCAAAGTTGCCGGGTCGATATCAAAGTCGATGCGATCGACACCCGACAGCGCAATGAACCGCTTGCCCCGAGCGCGCCCGATCAACGTCAACCCGGCCTGACGCGCCAGTTCGACCCCCCAGGCGGTGAAGCCCGAGCGCGACACCAGAATCGGTATGCCCATCTGCACCGTCTTGATCACCATTTCAGACGTCAGGCGGCCGGTTGTGTAGAACATCTTGTTGCCGGGATCGATATCGTTCAGAAACATGTACCCGGCGATTTTGTCGACGGCGTTATGTCGTCCTACATCTTCCATATATAATAGAGGCCGATCTTCCTCGCACAGCACGCAGCCGTGGATCGCGCCGGCTGTAAGGTAAAGACTGGGCGCAGTGTTGATCGCCTTGGTCAGGGTATACAGCCACGAGGTTTTCAGTCTGGTGTCTTTCGGCAGGTCGATCTCGTCGAACTTTTCCATCAGGTCACCGAATACCGTTCCCTGAGCGCAGCCGGACGTGCGGGTTTTCTTCTTCAGCTTTTCCTCGAAATCGGTCTGGCGTTCCGTTCGCACGACCACCACTTCCAGATCGTCATCATAGTCGATCGCCGTGATCCGATCATCCGCCTGCAGCATGTTCTGATTCAGCAGAAACCCGACCGCCAGATAGTCGGGATAGTCGCCGATTGTCATATTGGTGACGATTTCCTGACCGTTGAGATAGATCGTCAGGGGCCGTTCAACGACAACATCGATAGCGACGTTTTTTCCGTCCTGATCGATGCCGTCTACACCCTGCGTCAGGCGCGGATCGTCGGGATTCGGCTGTAGCAGCATCTCGCTCATCGCAAATTTGCGCCCTTGATCGTCATTGATCATCAATATGGAACGGTGTAGGCCTGCCAGCAAGGCGGATGTAAATGCAAAGACGCCTCTTGATTTTACGCCTTCGATACCAACACTCTAGGCATCATGATTGATCCATTCGGCCGCACAATCGACTATCTGCGCATCTCGGTAACAGACCGGTGTGACTTCCGCTGTGTC
The DNA here is from genome assembly GCA_964352715.1 of uncultured Flavobacteriaceae bacterium. Lineage (GTDB taxonomy): Bacteria > Pseudomonadota > Alphaproteobacteria > UBA8366 > Aestuariispiraceae > JAVKBW01. The sequence continues at coordinate 9,712 of CAYGSU010000020.1, forward strand.
TACTGCATGTCGGAGAACATGACATTTTTACCGAAAAAGGATGTGCTGAGCCTGGAGGAACTGGACCGTCTGTGTTCCGCCTTCGTCGACCTCGGCGTCAGGAAACTGCGCCTGACGGGCGGCGAACCGCTGGTGCGCCGGAACATCATGTGGCTGATGGAGCGTCTGGGCCGTCATATTGAAACCGGTGCACTGGACGAATTGACGCTGACCACAAACGGCAGCCAGCTTGCCCGCTTCGCAGACGATCTTGTTCGTTGCGGCGTAAAGCGCATCAATGTCTCCATCGACACGCTGCAGAAGGACAAGTTCGCGGCGATCACCCGCTGGGGCCGGCTTGAACAGGTTCTGGACGGGCTGGCCGCCGCCAAAAAGGCAGGCCTGCACATCAAGATCAACGCCGTCGCGCTGAAAGGTGTGAACGATGACGAAATTCACGATCTGGTTCGCTGGTGCGGTGAGGAAGGCTTCGACCTGACTTTCATCGAGGTCATGCCGATGGGTGAAATCGGCGACGAAGCAAGGCTGGACCAGTACTGGCCGCTGTCGATGGTTCGCGCCGAACTGGCAAAGCAGTGGACACTGACCGATAGCGACTATCAGACCGGCGGTCCGGCCCGTTATGTCACGGTTGAGGAAACCGGTGGAAGACTGGGTTTCATCACGCCGATGACCCATAATTTCTGCGAAAGCTGCAACCGGGTTCGCCTGACCTGCACCGGCACCCTGTTCATGTGCCTTGGCCAGGAAGACGCTGCCGATCTGCGCGCGCCTTTGCGGGCATCGGAATCAGACGTCCCTCTGACCGAAGCGATTCACGAAGCGATTTCCCGCAAGCCGAAAGGTCACGATTTCATCATCGACCGGCGGCGCGGCGCAAAAAGCAACATGCGCCACATGAGCGTTACCGGCGGGTAACTGCCGGCGTTCGCCATAGCGGACGACGCACCCCTATTTCGCAAACAGCAACTGCGCCGCATAGGCCGAAGCCGGGCCCAGCCCGTCGGCTCGCGGTGCATAATATGGTCCTTTCCAGAATGTGTAAGGCGTGATGCCGTAAACACATTGCAGAACCCAGCGGTCATGGGTCGCCGGCGGCGCGCCGCGATGAATACCTTCTGTATTGACGATGAACCGTGAACCCGCCGCACCGGTGATACGCACCGGCTCGATGCCCAGCCACCGTATGACATCGCGTTCCGATTTTCGCAGCGTTCTGAAATACCAGTCGTCGAACGCTGCCCGGTCGGGCGCCCCTTCCGGCGGCCGGTGTTCGGCAATGGTCTCGGGCCTGTGCGTCGTCGGCACATAGACATGCGGTCCGCCGCTATCATCGACTTCCGTCAGATAGATGAACATTTTGCAGAACCGGTAATCATCCTGATCGAAATGAAAGTGCTGGGCACTTTTGGCCTCTTTGGCGCCATCTTCACCCGCAAACGACCGCCAGGCCGATATGTCGATCAGTATCGGGGGCGCACCGAGATGACGGCCGGCAATTCCGAGTGCTATCGGATCGGTCGCCAGGTCAATCAGACCGGGCGCGCGCAAGAGCCGGTCGCGCGGCGCCTGTCCGATGTTACCGTCCCGACGCAGAACCTCGACCGGCTGAGCCGCCGTCTTTCGTGGGTTTTCCTTGATCGATTCCGGTGGCACAAGGTCACCTGAATCAAACCAGGCAAGCAGCGCGTCAATCCGGTTCGCCCCGACCGAGGGAAGCTGAACGAAACCCCGGTCATCCAGTGTATTGCATAATTCTTCGTCCGGCGGCGGTACGGCGAGCAGTCCGAACCGGGCTTCAACGTACCGGCTGACAGCGCCGATGAACAACAACCGCAATTGACCATTCAGCGACCAGTGCAAAAACTGCATTGCCTTGTCGTGAACCTGCATCATGCCATCGACATCAAGGGCAAGTGCATCGCTTTCGCCGAGCAGCTTCGCGAAAGCTCCGTAATCGCCGGCATTGTCGAGCAGAAATTGTTGAAACCCGCGATACCAGGTCAAAGCCGACGCGTAGGCGTCAATCGGCAAAAGCTGATCAGGATTGTTGGCGCCGTGTGTCATGAATGCGGATTCTCGGGATCGGGGCTTATGCCGGCATCTATAGCATCGATTCTCGCACCATCGGACATTTCCACCAAAGGCGGCTTCCGCCATAGTCAAAGCCGATGGTGACAGAACAAGATTATTGGCAGGCACTTTTTTCCGGTGACTTGCGCATGGCGGCGACGGGCTTCGAAGCCCTGCGGCGCGACGGCGCGCCCGTGAATGCGGAGGCGGGGCTGTTTCTTGCACTTGTATTCGCCGGGTCTGACGATGCCGCGACAGGTATCCTGACCGAGCGGGAACGCCGGCACGGCGATCTGGGGCTGCTGATCTGGCGGGCGACGTGGATCGGCGCATCAAACAACCTCGCCAGAGCGCTGGATCTTGTCGACGACTTCCTGACGAGAACAAACGCGCCGGCATCGTGGCGCGCGCCCCTGCTTTACGGCAGAGGTCACATTTCAGCCCTGGTTGGCGATCTCGATCAGGCAATTACCCTGTTCATACAGGCCGGGCAGGCCTTCAGTGCAGACTCCGCGCTGTATCTGCGGAATGAGGACGCCTCGCTTCGCTCAGTCGTGTTCCAGTCGATGCACATGCTGACAGAAGACGAGTTGGCGCTACTGGCGAAGGCCGGTCCACCGCCGGTCGATATCGACTGGCTGGGCGGGACCGGCGGCGGGACCGACGACGCGCCGGTGATTGTCGCTGCGGCTGATCCGCATTACGCGGCCCTGTATGGCTATGCCTTCGCGGCAAGCGTGTTCGACCATCACCCTGACTGCCGGTTGCATCTGCACCTTGCGGACGGAACCGCGCAGGATATCGACCGCCTGAAGCAGCATTTGCCGGCATCCCGGAGAGACCAGGTCAGCGGCTCGATCACAACGACAGAGCGCTGGCCGGTACACAAGCCGCCGGTCTACGCCAGCGCCCGGTTCCTCGCCGCACCCGCCCTGCTCGCCCGGTTTAACAGGCCAATGCTGCTGCTGGATATCGATGCGACGCTGAAATGCCCGCTGACCGCTCTGCTGGAATCGGCGAACCGCAGCGATATCGCCTGCTGGATCAGGCCGGACGGCGGGCCCGGTGGCTTTACCGCTGCCGGCGCTGTTTCGCTTGCGCCCGGGAAGGGTGAAGCCGTCGCCAACCTGACGGCTGCCTATATTGACCGACGGCTTTCCCAGGAAGCGCGTCATTTGTGGTTTGTCGATCAGGCGGCGCTGTTTCGCGCAACCCGTCATGTCGCCGCAAACGCAACCGACACGTTCAATTGGGGCGACTTCAGCCCGCTCGGTACGTTCGACGATTTTTTCGATCACGCACCTGAATCGCCGGATAAAAGGCGATAACCGGCAGGTCAGTTCACCCGGCCGCTGCCCGGCATGCTGGGTTTTGGCGGCACGCCGCGTGTCGGCGAAGCATGATGATGCACCATTCGCCACCCGCCATCTTCCCGCACGAAGATATTTGTGGCGATCAGATAGTTGCCGGAGACTTCCTCGTAGCAGGTAACAAAGGCCGACTCATCTCTGTAGAACACCGTTGGTGCGACAACCCTGACCGGCGGCGGATTGACCAGCAGTGCCTGCCAGCTTCCCATCACAGGCGTTCTGCCGGTCAGCACTTCCCAGCCTGGATGAACGCAGGCAATGTCATCCCGCTCCGACCAGACCGCATACATCGCATCCTCGTCACCGCCGGCGAACGCCAGATAGAAGGCTTCGTTGGCAAACAGAACCTGTTCGGTTTCACGGTGTCTATCCGCCGTATCGGTCATTTGATTTCATACTGATGAGCGACCGATTCACCGTTGGTCATGGTGAACTGAACCACGCCCAGCATCTTGCAAAGATCAAGAAAGGTGAGGTTTTCCGGCGCAGCCTGATCGAGAAAAACCGGCGTCGAACGAGCGACCGCTGTCAGCGACGCCAACAGGGCGCGCAACTGGTAGAGCGTCTGGTAGTGTCCTCCGCCGGTCGCCACAAGGATCAGTTTTTCCGCCTCCTCGCCTTTGGCGAAAAGATGGAAGGTCGGCGCATACGGGTTATGCTGCTGCTGGGCGGCAACGCCGGTTACGAAGGCGATGCGGGTACGCCTGTCTGCGTTCGGCAACTGGTTGACCCGTGCATGATAGACTTCGCTGGTTTGCGGCACCGGATAGTAATAGCCCGCGTGCCGGTCATCGGCTGATGCCGCCTGCGCAATCGCGCCAAGCAGAAGGGCGATGCTGGCAAAGGTGAAAAGTTTCGAAATCGATAGCATGCATGATTTCATACGGGCCTGTTCCTCTACGCTAAGCTTTTGTGATCCGACAGGCGCAATGCTATGACACTTCACCGGAACCTTCTATCGCCGATATAGAAAACGCTGTGCCACGCTGATGAACAACCGCAAAATAGCCTTTGTTGCTTCCGATATGCCGATCGCTCAGGCCGCTCGGTCCGAACTTGCCGGTCTGTACGACCACGTTCCGCCGGAAGAGGCAGACGTTATCGTGGCTCTCGGTGGCGACGGCTACATGCTGCACACGCTGCACACCCATATGGTGGCCGGCAAACCGGTTTTCGGCATGAATCGCGGCACAGTCGGATTCATGATGAACGAATTCAACATCACCGACCTGGAAGAACGGCTTGAACGCGCCGAAGCGGTTGATCTGTTTCCGCTGCGAATGACGGCTGAAAAAATGGACGGAACAACCGAGGAAGCGATCGCCATCAACGAGGTTTCGGTTTTCCGGGAAACCCGCCAGGCGGCAAAGATAAAAATTCTGGTCGACGATATCGAACGGATGGAATCGCTGGTCTGCGACGGCATCATAGTTTCCACGCCGGCCGGCAGCACCGCCTACAACCTTTCCGCCTACGGCCCGATCGTGCCGATCAACGCCGGCGTGCTGGCGCTGACGCCGATCAGTCCGTTCCGCCCGCGCCGCTGGCGTGGCGCACTGTTGCCCCAGCAGGCAATTGTAACCTTCGAGGTGCATGATCCGGTCAAACGGCCGGTCAGCGCCGTGGCCGATGCAACGGAAATTCGAGATGTCCGCCGGGTTACCGTGGCCGAGGACCGGTCGCTGAGCGCCACGATTCTGTTCGACCCTGAACACGATTTGGAAGAACGAATCCTGAAAGAGCAGTTCACCGCGTGAGCCAGAAAAAACTTCAACCCGTTATCCTTTCCGGCGGTTCCGGCACGCGATTGTGGCCGTTGAGCCGGGCGCAGTACCCGAAACAGTTTCTGCCGCTGGTCGGCCAGCAGTCGTTGCTGCAGATGACAGCAGGCCGGTTCACGGATTCGACCCGGTTTCTGCCGCCGATAGTGATCGCCAATGACGCCCACCGGTTCATCCTGGCTGAACAGCTTCGGCTGGCTGGCATCGAATGGCAGCACCTTGTGCTTGAACCGTTCGGGCGGAACACCGCGCCGGCCGCCGCCGTCGCCGCCGTTCTTGCGGCTAGAACCGATCCCGTAACGCCGATCCTGCTGCTGCCGTCCGATCACATGATCGCCGATATCGAGGCCTTTCTCGATCTGCTGCCACCAGCGGTCGACGCCGCATCGGCCGGAAAGATCGTTACCTTCTCGATCACACCTGACCGGCCCGAAACCGGCTACGGCTATATTCGCGCCGGCGCGGAAACAGCGAAGGGATCGCCGGTTCGCGCTGTCGCCACCTTTACCGAAAAACCGGATGCGGCAACCGCCCAAAAGTTCCTCGCGGACCCGGATTACGGCTGGAACAGCGGCATGTTCCTGTTCACCGCAGAAACCATGCTGACGGAACTGCAACAGCACGCACCGGAAATATTGAAGCAAAGCCGCATGGCGATTGAAAACGCCCGGCTCGATCTGGATTTCTTGCGTCTGGATGCAGACGCCTTTGGAGCCTGCCCCGCCGATTCCCTCGACTACGCGGTGATGGAAAAAACCGGCCATGCCGCCACCCTGTCCGCCGATATCGGCTGGAGCGATGTCGGCGCCTGGGCTGCGTTGTGGGACCTGGCCGACCGCGACATCGACGGCAATGCCGTGACCGGCGATGTGGTGCCGGTCGATACAAAGGATTCCTACCTTCGCAGCGATGACGGACGCCTGCTGGTCACCCTTGGCGTCGAGGGCCTGACGGTTGTCGATACCCGCGATGCCATACTTGTCGCAAAGTCGAGCGAAACCGCCCGAATCAAGGACATCGTCGCTACCCTGACGGCAGAAGGCCGGCCGGAAGCCAGCGAACATGCCCGGGTCTACCGACCCTGGGGCTGGTACCAGGATATCGACGCCGGGCCGGGTTTCCGGGTCAAACGCATCATGGTGAAGCCGGGCGCGGCCCTGTCGCTGCAGCGGCATACCTACCGGTCGGAACACTGGGTGGTCGTGACCGGCGTCGCCAAGGTGACGCGCGGCGACAAGATCGTGATCTTGCGGGAAAACGAATCCACCTTCATTCCGGCAATGACCCGGCATCGCCTTGAAAACCCGGGCGAAGAACAGCTTCACCTGATCGAGGTCCAGGTCGGATCCTATGTCGGAGAAGACGATATCGAGCGTCTGGAAGACACCTACGGCAGAACCTGATCCGCAATCCGCCCTTCACTTGAAGGCCCACATGATCTAGCATTGACTGAATCTGGGGACATCAACTGTTTTGGCTATGCCAAAGGAGACATTTTTCATGCGTCGATTTACAGTCGTTCTCACTGCCGGTGCCGCCCTGTCCCTGACGGCCCTGCCCGCCTTCGCGGAACCGACAGCCCTTGTAGAAGACATTTCAACCGACAGGAACGACGTCCAGCTGATGGACTATCTTGAACCGGGCATGGTGATCGAACTTGCGCCCGATGAAACGCTGACCGTCGGCTACCTGCTTTCCTGCATTCAGGAAACCATAACCGGTGGAAGTGTGACCATCGGCGAGGATGAAAGCGTGGTTTCCGGCGGCGCCGTGGAAACCGAACAGGTCGATTGCGACGGCGGACCGATCGTGGCGGCTGTCGGTGGGGCGGAAGTGGAAGCCGGGGCGGCGGCATTCCGGGCCGGCAGCGCCAAGGAACTGCCATTGCCGGACCGCATCATCTTCGGCCTCAGCCCGATCGTGAAACTGTCCGCCGATGCCCCGTCGCTGACCCTGAGCCGGCTTGACGAAGACGAAACGGAACAGTCGATTCCCGCCTCGGGCCGGATCATCGACTTCGAAAAAATCGGGCTGGTGCTGGCGCATGGCGGCACCTATACGCTGACCGCCGGCGAAAGAGGCATGGTCTTCAAGGTATCGCGTCTGGCGGAAAAAACAGGCGTACCGCCTGTGGCGCGCCTGCTGCCGCTTTGACGTTGCGCCTGCAGTGATTGCCGGCCTGACCGGACCCTAAAGTCGACCATGGCAATGGCCAGCAAATCCAAGCCGAAACTGGCGATCTTCGGGTCGGTGCAAAACCTTGTCGCCTCGCTGGTTATCGTCGCGGCTGCAGTTCTGCTGGTCGCATTGCTGAACCCGGACGGCCTGTCCGATTCCGACGATGACGGCGGCATTTTCGGTATCGAGCTGGATGCGTTCTATCTGCCCGGTTTCGATATCGACGCCCTGCATTACCTGCGGCAACAATTCATCCCGAACGAACGGCCACCGCTGGAGTCCCCAACCGTTGTCGTCGCCATCGATGAATCCAC
>CAYGSU010000020.1:17527-53645 GCA_964352715.1 uncultured Flavobacteriaceae bacterium
TGCATGCGACCGCCGTCAACAACCTGATCGAACGCAATGTGCTTGAAAGACCGTCGACCGCGACCCGAATCCTGTCGCTAATTCTGTTTTCAGGCATCATGGTGATGGTGGCGATGAAATACCGGCCGCAGGCCAGCACGCTGGTCTGGCTGGTGCTGGCTATTGTCTGGGCAGGCGTCGCGACAATCGCATTCGCCTCCACCTTCATCCTGCCGCTGACCGAACCAATTCTGGCGGGCTTCCTGAGCACCGTCGGCGCGATTGGCTACCGGTATGTCACCACAGACCGGCAGCGCGCGCTGATCCACAAGTCCTTCGAACTGTATCTCGACCCCAATGTCATCGACGAGATGATCGAAAGCGGCAATGTGCCGAAGCTGGGCGGGGAAAGCCGCGAACTGACGTGCTTTTTCTCGGATATCGCCTCGTTCTCGAAGATTTCCGAGAAGATGGATTCGCACGAACTGGTCGAGTTCCTGAATATCTATTTCAGCATCATCGGCAAGCACATCAAGGACCATAACGGCATCATCGAACGGTTCATGGGCGATGCGGTGATCGCGATCTTCGGCGCACCGAAGCCCGACGCGGACCACGCCTATAATTGTGTGGCCTGCACCATGGCGATCCAGAAGGATCTGGTCGAGGCGCAGGACCAGTTCAAGATTCCCGGCGGCATGGAAGTCATCACCCGCGTCGGCGTGAATTCCGGCATCATGACGGTGGGGAATGTCGGCGCTGAAGGGCGGATTTCCTACACCGCAATGGGCGATGCGATGAACCTCGCCGCGCGCCTTGAATCCGGCGGCAAGCAGTTCGGCAGCACGCTGATGGTCGGCGATAATACCTGGGAATTGTGCAAGGACCGTTTCGAATGGCGGATTCTGGACCGGGTTCGTGTCGTCGGGCGGGCGCAACCGGTTACGCTTCGCGAGCCGCTTGGTCGTCCGGGAGAGGTCGATCCGGCCGTTCTCGAAAACCGCGACCGCTTCGAAGCGGCGCTGGCCCTCAGAACAGAGCGCAAATTCGACGCGGCGCTGACGGAATATCAGGCATTGGCGAAAACCGGCGACAAGGGGGCCGAAAGCGCCGCCGGGCGGGTGCAGGCGATGATCGACAACCCGCCGCCAGATGATTGGGACGGCGTACTCGACCTGACCTCAAAGTAGGGATAAGCTCACTTTCTGATCTGGGGAGACGAAAGCGACAACAGGGTAATGAATTGATAGCGTGCCGGGTCTGTAGAGAGCCGGCACGGTTGAATTCGGTATAGCCTGTTTTCGGGGGATGACGATGGAACGCAGTATGTTTGCCTTCATATGGCGAAACAGTAAGCGCCAACAGATTATTGCGTTGCTGGTTACCTTTGCGTCCTTCCCGTTTCTGTATTTTTCACTCGATCTCCCCAAAATCATCATCAACAAGGCAATCCAGGGCGACCCGGAAGCTTTTCCGACCAGGAAATTCGACTTCACGCTTGATGTATTCGGCAACCAGCTCTTCACCTTTGACGGCATCTCGATGGACCAGATCACCTATCTGATGGTGCTGTGCTTCATGTTTCTGGCGCTGGTCTTTGTTAATGGCGGCTTCAAGATGAAGATCAACACGTTCAAGGGCGTGATGGCCGAACGCCTGCTGCGCCGACTGCGTTATGATCTTTTAAGCCACACCCTGCGGTTTCCGCTGCCGCAGTTTCAGAAGACATCGCAAGGCGAAATCGTCAGCATGGTGGTGCAGGAAGTCGAACCGTTGGGCGGGTTCTTTGGCGACGCCTTTACGCTTGTCGCGTTTCAGGGCGGCATGTTCGCCACGATCATGGCATTCATGTTTGCACAGGACTGGCGCATCGGCCTTGCCGCCTTCGCCATGATCCCGGTTCAGGGATACATCATCCCGAAAATGCAGAAGAAAATTAATCTGCTTGGCAAGGAACGGGTGAAACAGGCGCGCGCACTTTCAGGCCGGATCAGCGAAGTCGCGGGCGGCGTGCAAGACGTGCATGCCAACGATGCGTCCGGGTTTATCCTCTCGGATATCGGCGGCCGGCTGGGGCGTATCTTCATCATTCGTTTCGAGATCTACCAGCGCAAGTTCTTCATGAAGTTCGTCAACAACTTCCTGGGCCAGCTGACGCCGTTCTTTTTCTATTCCATCGGCGGCTATCTGGCGATAACCGGCGAGTTGACGGTTGGCGCACTGGTCGCCGCGCTGGCGGCCTACAAGGATCTGGCCGCGCCCTGGAAAGAACTGCTGAACTACTATCAGCAACTTGCTGACGCCAAAATAAAATACGATGCCGTCGTCAGCCAGTTCGAACCGGAAGGGCTTCTTCCGGTTGAGCAGCAGACCAACGCGCCGGCGGAAATTCCCCATCTCGACCAAACAATCTCCGCCAACAACATGACCTTCACCGATGATGACGGGGTGCGGATCATCGACGGCGCGCATTTTACCATCGATGCAAAGACCAAGGTCGCCTTTCTCTCAACGAACGGTACCGCGAAGCAGACGCTGTCGCAGTTGCTGGGCCGGTTGCTGAAGCCCAGCAACGGGAAGCTGACCGTCGGATCGGAGAACATGAGCGATCTGCACGAGGGCGTTACCGGCCGTCGCATCAGCGTCATGACGGCGGATCCTGTCTTCTTCAACACATCCATCGCCAATAACGTGTTTCTGGGGTTACAGCATGTACCGCCGGAAGAAACAGATGTCGACGATGAGCGCCGGACGGAAATCCATGAAGCGCTGGAGTCCGGCAATTCGCCGCACCGGTTCGATCTCGACTGGACGGATTACGGCCAGTCCGGACTGGACAGTCATGAAATGTTGATGCGGCGCACGACCGATCTGGTGAGTCAGTTCGATCTCGACGAGGACATGTACTCGCTGGGTCTGCGGCAGACGATCAACCCTGACGCCAATCCGAAGCTGGCCGAAAAAATCCTCACTGCGCGTGGCCGGATGCGCGACGAGCTGGACCGGTTGCATCTGTCCGACCTGGTGCGGCCCTACGATTTCGACGAATACAATACCTATGCCTCGGTTGCCGATAACATCCTGTTCGGCGAACCGATCGGCGTAAAGTTCGCGCATGACACACTGGGCGCGAACAAGGTGGTGCTGTCCGTTCTGGACGAATTCGACCTGCGGCCGACCTTTCTGGATATCGGCATACGCTGCGCGGAACTGATGGTGGAACTGTTCCAGGATCTGCCGCCGGGCCACGCCTTTTTCGAACAGTACAGCTTTATTGATGAAGACTTGTTGCCCGATCTGAAATCGATCCTTCGGCAGGTCAAGCAGACCGGAGCGGAAAACCTTGTCGGACAGGACAAGGAAATCGTCATGTCCCTGCCCTTCAAGCTGACGGTGCAGCGACACCGCCTGGGTCTGATCGATGACGCGTTGCAGGAAAAACTGGTCAAGGTGCGGCATCGGTTGCAGGAAACGCATCCTGAAATCTACAAAATGGATGTGCAGTTCTACGACGTTGAAACCTACAATACCGGCCTAAACCTTCTCGATAACGTCTTGTTCGGCAAGATCGTGCATGGACGATCCGATGCGAACACACGGGTGCTGGAAGCGCTGACCGGCGTTGTCGAGGAACTTGACCTGTGGAACGATATCATCGCCACCGCCTTTGAATTCAGCGCCGGCATCGGCGGTTCAAAGCTTTCGGCTGCGCAACGCCAGAAAATGGGCCTGCTTCGGGCCGTGCTGAAAAAACCGGACCTGTTGATCTTCAATGAAGCGCTGAGCGCGCTCGATGCCGAAAAGCAGCGCCAGCTAGTTGTTCAACTTGCGGAAGACCTGCCGGACGCAACCTTCATTTCCGTCGGCACGGAAGCGCCGGCCGGGATCGATTTCGACCAGGTGTTTCAAATCCAGAATGGCCGAATTTCGGCCACCGGCGATACGGTGCGCGCCCAGCCGGCGCCGGAGGAAGCCGAAGTCGAAACCGAGGGCGATGGCGATCTGGGAGCAGAAACCCGTCTGCTGCGCGAACTGCCGCTGTTCGCCAATCTGGATTCCAGCAAGCTGCGGCTGCTCGCCTTTACGTCCGACAGGAAAACCTATCGTCCCGGCGAGATCGTGGTGCAACAGGGTGATTACGGCGATGCCGCCTATGTGGTTCTGGACGGATCGGCCGAAGTCGTTCTGCAGGGCGACAGCGGCGAAGAAACAAAGCTGTACACGATGGAGGCCGGCCAGGTTCTGGGCGAACTCGCCATGCTGTGCGACACCCCGCGTTCCGCTACTGTTCGGGCGGTAACGGACCTCACAGCCCTGAAGCTGAACCGGGATGTATTCGTTGAACTGGCCCGCCAGGATCCGTTCTTCTCGTTCGAGATGACGCGTGACCTGGGCCAGCGCCTGCTTCGCACCACGGCGGAACTGAACTCACGCCGTTGACCCCGTCGGGTAGCAGTCGGCAGGTCGCCGCCTGCGGATGACGCTTTACGGACGGATTTAGGCGCAAGACCGCAATTGCTGAAGCTCTGCCATGTCCTAAATGGGCGAAACCAAAAAACGATGTCGCTGGCGCCAAAAAACACAGGGTCCGGCGCATCTTCATGTCAGCTCCAAGGAAATCTTCAATGACCGATACCGTTGTCAGTTCAGCCAAAAAAGAAATCGTCATCGGTTTCAATCGGCCGTTTTGCATCATTGGCGAGCGCATCAACCCGACCGGCCGCAAGAAACTGGCTGCTGAAATGAAGGCCGGTGACTTTTCGACCGTTGAAGCCGACACCATCGCTCAGGTTCAGGCCGGCGCACACATGCTGGACGTCAATGCCGGTATACCGCTGGCCGACGAACCGCAAATTCTGGCAGACACGATCAGGCTGGTACAAAGCCTCGTCGATGTGCCGCTGTGCATCGACAGTTCCATTGTCGCAGCACTTGAGGCCGGTCTTGAAGCCTACCAGGGCAAACCGCTGCTGAACTCGGTCACGGGCGAAGAAGAACGCCTGGAAGTCGTTCTGCCGATGGTGAAAAAATACGGTTGTGCAGTGGTTGGCATTTCGAACGACGAGACCGGTATTTCGGAAGACCCGAACGTGCGTTACGAAGTTGCCAAGAAAATCGTCGAACGCGCTGCGGATTACGGCATTCCCAAAAGCGACATCCTGATCGACCCGCTGATCATGCCAATCGGTGCACTTGGATCGGCCGGGCGCGGAGCGCTGGACCTGATTCGCCGTCTGCGCACCGAACTGGAAGTCAACACGACCTGCGGCGCTTCGAATATCAGCTTCGGCCTGCCGAACCGGCACGCGCTGAACGCTTCGTTCCTTGCCATGGCTGTTGGCGCCGGCATGACATCGGCCATCCTGAACCCGCTTCATCAGGAAGAAGTGGTCGGTCTGCTGGGTGCGGACGTGATCGCAGGGCACGACAAGGATTGCGCCAAATGGATCAAACGGTTCCGCGAACCGACGCCGGAAGGCGAAGTTTCAGGTGCTCGCGGCGGCAGAGGCGAACGTCGCCGCCGCAAAGCCTAGCGGCCCGCAACCCGGCTGCTTGAACGGAGCCCTGCCGATATCATGCTGACAGACAAAGAAACCAAAACGGCCCGTATTGTTTTCACTCCGTCTGGCAAGCGCGGTACGTTCGCGAAGGGAACGTCCGTGCTTGAAGCGGCGCGCGAGCTCGGCGTCGATCTCGATTCGGTGTGCGGCGGGCGCGGCATCTGCGGGCGCTGTCAGATCGTCCAAAGCACCGGTGATTACGCGAAACACGGCATCAAGAGCCTCGACGTCAATCTGACTGACTGGAACGAGGTGGAAACACGGTATTCCTCCAAACGCCAGATGAAGGAGCACCGCCGGCTGGGCTGTCAGGCGAAGCTGAAGGGCGACGTCGTCATCGATGTGCCGCCGGACAGTCAGGTCCATAAGCAGGTTGTGCGGAAGCGGGCTGAAGTCCGCAATATCGAAATCGATCCGATTATTCGTCTTCACTATATCGAAGTCGACGAGCCGGACATGCACCATCCGTCCGGCGATCTGGAACGGGTTGAACGCGCGATCCTGGAGCAATGGGGTATCGATCTGGAGGAAACCGATCTTCCGGTACTGCGGACCCTGCAGAAAGCCCTGCGCGACGGCGACTGGAAAGTCACTGCCGCTGTACGAAACAATCACAAGCTGATCTATGTCTGGCCGGGCCTGCACGAGGAATCCTTCGGTGCGGCGGTCGATATCGGCTCGACCACCATGTCGGTCCATCTTTGCAACCTGCAGACCGGCGAAGTTGCCGCCTCTGTCGGCGCAATGAACCCGCAGATCCGGTTCGGCGAGGATCTGATGAGCCGGGTTTCCTATGTCATGATGAATCCGGGCGGCGAAGCGGAACTTACCGAAGCCGTGCAGGATGCCCTCGGCACGCTGCTTGCGCAGGCGGCGATGGAAGCCAAAATCGACGTAACGGATATTCTCGATCTGGTTCTGGTCGGCAATCCGATCATGCATCACCTGATGCTGGGTATTAACCCGGTCGAGCTCGGCTGGGCGCCCTTCGCGCTGGTGACCAACCAGCCGTTCCGGTGCTGGGCAAGCGAAATCGGGCTTTCCGGTAAAACCAATCCGGGCGCCCGCGCCTATTTCCTTCCCTGCGTCGCCGGCCATGTCGGGGCGGATGCCGCTGCAGTCGTTCTGGCGGAAGGCCCGCAGTATCGCGATGAAATCACCCTTGTTGTCGATGTCGGCACCAATGCTGAAATCATTCTCGGCAACAAGAAGCGGCTACTGGCCTGTTCAAGCCCGACCGGCCCTGCCCTGGAAGGGGCGCAGATTTCCAGCGGCCAGCGCGCCGCGCCGGGGGCAATCGAACGGGTGCGGATCGACCGTGAAACGCTGGAACCCCGATTCAAGGTGATCGGCAGCGATCTGTGGTCGGATGATGAGGGTTTCGACGCCAGCATCAAGAAGATCGGCGTTACCGGCATTTGCGGTTCCGGCATTATCGAAGTCATGGCCGAGATGTTTCTGTGCGGTATGATCACCACAGACGGCATCGTTGACGGCACCAAGGCCACACACACCGACCGGCTGGTCAATGAAGGCCGCACCTTCTCGTACATCCTGCATCGCGGGGAACCGGAAATCAGGGTGACACAGGCAGATGTGCGGGCCATCCAGCTTGCCAAGGGCGCGCTGATCGCCGGAGCACAACTGCTGAGTGACAAGCTGGGCAAGCGACCGGAACGGGTTGTGCTGGCCGGCGCATTCGGCAGCCATATCGACCCGAAATACGCCATGGTGCTGGGTCTGATCCCGGATTGCCCGCTCGACATGGTCGCTTCGGTCGGTAACGCAGCCGGTACCGGTGCGCGTATCGCCCTGCTTAACAAAAAGGCCCGCGATGAAATTCGCCTGACCGTCCGGCGGATCGACAAGGTTGAAACTGCGGTAGAGCCGCGGTTCCAGGAACATTTCGTGGGTGCGATGGCCATCCCGCACAAGACAGAGCCGTATACAAATCTGCGCGCAGCTGTCGACATGCCGGCGCCATCGGTAGCACCGGAACCCGCTGACGGAGACGAGGCCGGCGGTCGCCGCCGTCGTCGCCGACGCTAACACCATTTTTGACAGGAGATTTGTCGATGTCGGAAACACAGCAGATCATCGACTTCATGCAGGGCGCGACAGTCGAAGTAACGCCGGGTCAGGCCGAAAAGGTTGAAAACTTCCGTGAGATTTTGGCGGAAGGCCAGATCGTTTACGTAACCTTCCTGCCTGGGTCGGACATCAACGACACCATCAAGACGGTGCAGCAATTGCGCGGGGATGGCATGGAGCCAGTGCCGCATCTGGCCGCCCGGTCGATCCCGAACAAGGCATTCCTGGAAGACGCCCTGAAGCGGCTGACCGGCGAAGCCGGGGTTGCCGAAGTGCTGCTGATCGGCGGTGGCGTCGACAAGCCGGTCGGCGACTATCATTCGACAATCCAGATTCTGCAGACCGGCCTGCTTGAAAAGTACGGCATTAAAAAAGCCGGTATCGCCGGCCATCCGGAAGGCAGTCCCGATATCTCGGATACCGATATCGCCATGGCGCTGGCGCAGAAGAACAAGTACGCCAAGGAAAGCGGCATGGAAATGTATGTCACGACGCAGTTCTGCTTCGAGGCCGAGCCGATCATCGCGTGGGACAAGAAAATCCGCGCCCAGGGTAACGAACTGCCGATCCATATCGGCATCCCCGGTCTGGCGACGGTCAAGACCCTGTTGAAACATGCGCAGGCCTGCGGCATCGGAAATTCAATGCGCTTCCTGAAAAAACAGGCCATGAACGTGACCAAGCTGATGACCGTCAATGCGCCTGACAAGCTGGTCCGCGAACTGGCAGCCTATCACGCCAACGACCCGGCCTGCGGCATCACTGTCGCCCATATGTATCCGCTGGGTGGCTTGAAAAAGACAGCCGCCTTTACACGGGCGGTGCAGGACGGCCATTTCGAACTGAAGAAATCCGGCTTCTCGCTGACCGTATCGATCGACTGATCCGGCGGGAATGAACTCAGCCTGGCTTGCGGCCGGTCAACCGTCCGTAAATCAGGCCGCCATCGGCGAGGGCTTCGACTCGAGCGATTGACCGGCGTCGGAACTGGGCGAAGCCGTCGGTTCCTAGGGCGTTGACCAGTGCGGTCTGTCCCTTGCCTTCGATATGGGCGATGCAGCCCCGACCGAGAAGCAGCGCAGTTTCGGTTTCATTGCTGACGGCTACATCCGTAAAACCGGCCAGAGCCATCGACTCGATATGGTGGGTGGCGCTGGTGAAGGTAAAGTTCAGCCCTTCCTGGCGCAGGATGTCATCCCAGTCGGTAAAGGCGGCTGACGAGGACGCCGCCTCGCCCTTCATCCAGTCAACACACAACACGACGCCGCCTCGCTTCAGAACCCGTGCGTAATCCGCGAAAACAGCCGCCTTGTCTTCGATATGACATACAGCCGCTTGTGTGTAGATGATATCGAATGTGTCGGCGGGCATGGGCAGCGGACCCGGATCAACCAGTTTCAGCTCGATCCTTTTCTGCAAACCGGCATTGGCGATATTTTCCGCAGCGCGCGAAAGGTTGCCGGCATCGATATCGACACCGACGACTTTTTCCGCCTCAAGCTCGCGGACCAATGCCATGGTCGCGCCACCCAGACCACAGCCCCAGTCAAGAACCGTCGCCCCGGAAACGGAAATATCCCTGAAAGCGCGCACCACTTCTGCCGGACCGCCAGGCGACAGGAAACCCTTGCCGAAGATTTCCTCCATCGACCCGACAATACCGTCGGTGTACTGCGTGTCGCTTTCAGATGCCATGCCCTCACCCTTTTCCCATAGCCTTATTCCCTAACGCGCTCGCCGCTCCCGGTACCAGACGACCAGACCCGACGCTACAATCACCGCGGCGCCTATCCATGTCGTCAGTCCGGGAACTTCCCCGAATGCCAGCCAGCCGAACACAATCGCACAAATCATCTGCGTATATACGAACGGATTCAACCGCGAAGCTTCCGACAGCGTAAAGGCGATGGTAACCAGAAATTGCGCCACCGCGTAGAAAAACCCGGCCAGAAAAATCAGTAACAACTGATACAGGGTGGGTGTTTGCCAGAAATACGGAATAAGTGGCGCCAACAGAACGCAACCAGTTCCCATGGCATAGATCACCATCGCCATCGGCTGGTTCTTCAGCCTTAACCGGCGGGTCATCAGCGTGAATAAGGCGAACAGCAAGGCGGTTAGCAGCGGGTAAACTGCAACAGGCTGCATGCTCGGCGACGGCTGGACGATAATCAGCACACCGCCGAAACCCGCCAGCACGGCGGCCCACCGGAACAGCCCGACCTTTTCACCCAGGATCGGAATCGACAATGCTGTCGCAAACAACGGGGCGACGAACATCAGCGCCGTCACATCGGCCATCGGCATTATCGAAAATGCCGATACGGCAAAGAAACTCGCCAGCAGGGGGAAGACGCCACGCAGAACCAGCAAGCCCTTGCCGGACGCCCTGAAGATCGACGTTCCATAGACCGGCAGCGCGACCGCAAGGGCAAACCCGGTCGCAATCAGGAACCGGATCCACATCGTGGTGACGATATCGGATCCGTCAACGACCGCCATCTTCGTGATGCCATCCATGACAGAATAAGAGGAAACACCACCGCAAAGCAGCAGGATAGCCCTGCCCGGCCGATCGCCCGCCGGTATGAAAGCTGTGGTCATCTATCAGACAAACCGACGCGGATTTCGGTCACCGGTCAGGGGTACCATGTGGCATGCGGTCTTCGCGGGGCGTCCGCCCGAAAAATTCACGATAGCATTTCGCAAAATGCGAGGCGGAGACGAAACCGCTGGCAAGCGCGATATCGAGGATCGGCATTGAGGTTTGCCGCAACAGCACCTGCGCCTTGTGCATGCGCAGGGCGAAATAATACCGGCGGGGCGTCGAGTTAAGATACTTGCGGAACAGCCTCTCAAGCTGTCGGGTCGACAGGTTTACCTGCTGTGCAATATCCTCGCGGTTCAGCGTCAGTTCGAGATTGGCTTCCATCAGTTCGATCGCCGCCAGCAGCTTCGGATGGCTGACGCCGACCCGAGACCGCAAGTCCATGCGCTGATGTTCCGACCGGTCGCGAATTCGCTTGTGCAGAAACCATTCGGAGACATGTGCCGCCAGGGCGTGGCCGTGCTGAATTTCGATCAGGCGGGACATCACATCGATTGAGGCCGTGCCCCCGGAAACGGTAAAGATCGGGCCGTCGATTTCATACAATTCATTGGAGACGTCGAGATCGGGATGGTCTTCACGGAAGCCGTCGAGAAACTCCCAGTGGATGGTGCATACCCGGTTATCCAGCAATCCTGCATTGGCAAGGACATATGGAGCGCTGGAGATGGCGCCAAGATCGGTCCCCATCCTAACCAGCCGGCGGCACCAGTTCAGAAGTGCTGGATCCTGCATCAGTTCGGCGCCGGTTCCGCCGACAATCGCCACGAAGTCATAGCCCCGGTCGACCATGCCGAAATCCGGCACAATCAGGATTCCGTTGCTGGCAGCCACCGCTTCGCCGTCAACCGACAGGATACTCCATTCATAGAGCGGCTTTCCGCTGATGACATTGGCGGCGCGCAAGGGTTCTATCGCCGAAGAAAACGCCATCAGCGAAAAATTCGGCAATAGCAAGAACCCGGCGCGCTGCGGCAGTCGATCCGCAGGACCGTCGAAAATCGACATACCGCACTTCCCTTCCCAATTTCAAATATCGGCGGGAAGTGTATTGAAAGCGACGGCTTTGACAAGAGAAATGTTCAGAAACCGCCATATATCGTTAACAAATGCTGACCCAGACCACCCTCCGGTCTACGGATCGCCCGATCCGATCTCTTCCTTGCGCTTGGCAATATATGCATCCAGCGCCTCGAGCCGGTCAGGTTCCAGGGCCGGTTCTTCGTAGTCACGCAGCATTTGCTGCCAGATTTCGGTCGCGCGCTCCGTCGTGTCCTTTGCGCCGGCCTGCTGCCAGGCTTCGTTGTTGGTCCAGTCTGACAGAAACGGCGAATAGAAGGCGGTTTCGTAACGCGCCATCGTATGCGGCGATCCGAAAAAGTGACCGCCCGGGGCAACACCTTCAATCGCGTCGAGACCGATTGATTCCGGGCTTGTGTCGATCGGCGACAGGAACCCCATAATATGCTGGATCATTTCCGCATCCAGCACCATTTTTTCAAACGACGCGACAAGCCCGCCTTCCAGCCAGCCGACGGAATGCATGATGACATTGCCATGCGCCATGACCGCGCTCCAAAGCGCCATCATGGTTTCGTACGTGGCCTGACCGTCGACTGTGTTGGACGCATTACACGCACTGGTGCGCTGCGGCAGATTGTACCGCCGGGCCAACTGACCGCCGGCCAGATTAGCCCGCGCATTTTCAGGCGTACCGAATGTCGGCGCCCCGGACTTCATATCGACATTCGACGTGAAGGTACCGTACAGCACCGGCGCACCGGGCCGGACAAGCTGGGTCAGCACAATGCCGATCAGCGCTTCCGCGTTGCCCTGGGTCAACGCCGCCGCCATGGTGACCGGCGTCATCGCGCCCATCAGCGTGAACGGCGTGACGATAGTGGCCTGGTTGTGCTCTGCCATCGCCATGGCCCCCTCGCACATCTCGTTGTCGAGTTTGCGGGGAGAATTTATGTTGATATTGGTAATCGAGCCGACGGAGTTTTCCATTTCGGCAACCGAAATGCCGCGGGCGCGCGCCACCATGTTAATCTGGTCAAGGCATCGGCCACGCCCGATGGAAACAGCGCTGAAGACCTTGTCGGTCAGCGTCAGGCTGGCCTTGTAGGTGTCCAGATGACGATTGTTCACCGGCATCTCGATCGGTGGCGCAACCTGGTTGCCAAGGAAATTCACGCAGTTGAAACTCTGCGCCATCTTCATGCATTTCCGGAAATCTTCCCAGTTCCCGGCGCGGCGGCCATTCACCCGGTCATGCAGGTTCGGCGCACCCGAAACAAAGGCGAAGTTGATGTCGTTGCCACCCAGCCTGACCCACCGATCCGGGTTGCGTGGCGTGATCACCACCTCACTGGGCGCTTTTGCTACCTGTTCCTCGACCAAACCGCGGTCCAGATAGACCATCTTTTTCGCATGATCGACCTTGGCGCCTGCCTTGTCGAACAGGTCCAGCGCCCGGTCACTTAGCACTTCAATGCCGATATCCTCCAACAGCGTCATCGACGCATTATGGATATCCTCCACCTGGTCAGCGCTTAATGGTTCCATCGGCGCGTACATATTCTTGAACCGCTGCCACGGAAGTTGCTTCAGACCATCTCCTGTCCGGCTGGAAGAATCGACACCACCGCCGCCGCGTCGACGGGTCCGCCCGGTACGGCGTCCGCTTTCAGCTCCCTGGTTGGTGCGACTGGTTCTGGTTGCTTCTTCAGCAGACATGGTCTGTTCCTCTGTGGTGGGTTTTGAACACACTGTGTCAGGAAAACGACAGTTGAATATTCTGCAAACGACGCTATCACGGCGGTTTTTACCGGCGCAAACAAGACATCTGGCAAGTTCGGGCACAACGAGTCATCGTCTGAGCCAGTTTAGAAGAAAGGAGACGTCATGTCCGTTACTATCTACCACAATCCACGTTGCTCCAAATCGCGGCAGACCCTGCAATTGCTGCGCGACAAGGGCATCGAACCAACGATCGTGGAGTATCTGAAGGATCCACCCGATGCCGACACGCTGGTATCGCTGCTTTCGATGCTGAAATTGTCCGCACGGGGACTGATGCGCACCAAGGAAGCGGCCTACAAGGATCTTGGTCTATCGACTATCACTGTGGAAGAAGACCTCGTCGCCGCCATGGTCAAAAACCCGGTGCTGATCGAACGGCCGATCGTAACGGCGAACGGCAAGGCCGCCCTTGGTCGCCCGCCGGAGGCGGTTCTGGATATCCTGTAATGCCACTTTCACGACATCGCCGGGCGCAAAAGTCGCGGCCACGGCAAAACCCGTCGCGGTCAAGAAGTCGATTCCGCCGCGCTGCTATAGCGTTCCTTGCGGATAAGCCCGCCGAACAAAAGGCTCGGCCGGCCTCTTAACAGCATTTTTCCGGGGGAAACCATGCCCAAGTCAGATATCGAAATCGCACGCGAAGCCACCATGAAGCCGATCACGGCTGTTGGTGAGAAACTGGGCATGAAGCCGGAAGCGCTCATGCAATACGGGCCGTACAAGGCGAAAGTCAGCAAGGACTATCTGGACAGCATCCAGAGCAATCCGGACGGCAAGCTCATCCTGGTCACGGCGATTTCTCCCACACCGGCTGGCGAAGGCAAGACAACCACCACGGTTGGCCTTGGAGACGGTCTGAACCGGATCGGCAAGAAAGCGATGATCGCCCTGCGCGAACCGTCGCTCGGCCCCTGCTTCGGCGTCAAGGGCGGCGCAGCCGGTGGCGGCTATGCCCAGGTCGTTCCGATGGAAGACATCAACCTGCACTTCACCGGCGACTTCCACGCCATCACCTCTGCCCATAACCTGCTATCGGCCCTGATCGACAACCACATCTACTGGGGCAACGAACTTGGCTTCGACGAGCGCCGTGTGGCATGGCGCCGGGTGCTGGACATGAACGACCGCGCCCTGCGTGACGTTGTCGTCTCGCTGGGTGGCGTCGCCAACGGCTTCCCGCGCCAGACCGGTTTCGACATCACTGTCGCTTCTGAAGTCATGGCGATCTTTTGCCTCGCTGATGGCGTCAAGGATCTGGAAGACCGTCTCGGGGCAATCGTTGTCGGCTATACCCGCGACCGCGAGCCGATTTACGCCCGTGACCTGAAAGCAAACGGCCCGATGACCGTTCTGCTGAAGGACGCGCTGCAGCCGAACCTGGTGCAGACGCTGGAAAACAACGCGGCGTTCATTCACGGCGGCCCGTTCGCGAACATCGCGCATGGCTGCAACACTGTTTCCGCAACCAAGACCGCGCTCAAACTGGCCGACTATGTCGTTACCGAAGCCGGCTTCGGCGCCGACCTGGGCGCGGAAAAGTTCTTCGACATCAAGTGCCGCAAGGCCGGTCTGGATCCGAAAGCCGTTGTCATCGTCGCAACAGTGCGTGCCCTGAAAATGCATGGCGGCGTGGCCAAGGACGCTCTGGGCGATGAAAACGTCGATGCTGTCAAGAAGGGTTGCAGCAACCTGGGCCGCCATATCAGCAATATCGCAAAGTTCGGCGTCCCTGCCGTTGTCGGCATCAACCGCTTCATCAAGGACACCGAAGCGGAATTGAAAGCGGTTCAGGAATTCGCGGCTGAAAACGGCGTCGAAGCCATCATCTGCGAACATTGGGGCAAGGGTTCCGAAGGCACGGAAGAGCTGGCGAAAAAGGTTGTCGAGATCGTTGACAGCGGCAAGGCAAAGTTCAAGACCCTGTACAATGATGACATGAGCCTGTTCGACAAGATCGATACGGTCTGCAAGGAAATCTACGGCGCGAGCGGCGCCGTTGCGGACAAGAAAATCCGCGATCAGCTGAAGGCCTGGGAAGACCAGGGTTACGGCAAGCTGCCGGTCTGCATGGCGAAGACCCAGTACAGCTTCTCAACCGATCCGAACAAGAAGGGCGCGCCCAGCGGCCATGAAATTCCGGTTCGCGAAGTACGACTCTCAGCCGGCGCCGGCTTCATTGTCGCCGTCTGCGGCGAGATCATGACCATGCCGGGGCTGCCGCGCGTACCGGCCGCCAACAGCATCATGCTGGACGATGCCGGGCTGGTGCAGGGTCTGTTCTAAACCGACACGTTATTCGACAAACAGAGCGCGGCAGGGTTATTCTCTGCCGCGCTTTGTGTGTGGGGGGCAGCTACAAAAGAGGGAGCCCGAACAAAACATGTCGAAGACGATCTACGTGTTACTGGCCGTCTTTCTCTGGGCCTTTTCGTTGCCGGAACCGGCATACGCGCAAGGCACACCGCTGTTTTCTTTTCCGGCCCAGTGCGAGGTTGGAAAAACCTGTTTCATCTTCAAGTATGTCGACGCTGATGCCGGCCCGGGTTACCACGACTTCAACTGCAGCCTGCGCAGTTCGGACGGCCACAAGGGCACCGATATCGCGATCACCGATCCGCAGGACAACACGCCGATAAAGGTGCTTGCCGCAGCGGATGGCGTCGTTGTCGGCCTGCGTGACAGTCTGCCGGACAACCCGGTCGGCAGCGTGGAATTTCCCAAAGGGCAGAATTGCGGCAACGGCGTTCGCATCGATCATGGCGATGGCTGGACCACGCAGTACTGTCATATGGGAAACGGCAAGGTGAAGGTGAGAAACGGCCAGACCGTGAAGCGGGGACGCGTTATCGGGTTTCTTGGCAATTCCGGCCAGACCGAAAGACCGCATCTACATTTCCAGATCGAAAAGGACGGCGTTCCGGTGGACCCGTTCACGGGCAAATTGAACACTTCAAAATCAACCTGCGCCAAAGACAAGGTCGACCTGGCGGCGCGCAGTCTGTGGACTGAGTCCGCGCAGAACAAGGTCAGGCTCTATCGCCCATACGTCATCGAATATATCGGCCTGTCGACCCAGGTACTGGCCATGGAAACGGTGCTTCAGCGCCGCCACCCGGTATCCGGCGGTGCCGGTGACCCGCTGATGATCGTCTACTCATCAATTCTCGGCGCGCGGAAGGGGACAACCCTGACAATGGAAATTCTGGACCCCGACGGCGAAACCTTCTTCAGCCATAGCGAAGCTTATGAAGAAGGCCGGGCAAGGCAGTTCCGCTACGCCGGTAAAAAGCGTCCCGACGCCACTTTCAAAAGCGGCGCCTGGACAGCGCGGGTAACGATCAGCGGTACTGGCCTTTCCGGGCCTTACGAAGAAACCCGGACAGCCACCTTTGTCGTCAACTGACGGTCGCCGGTTCGGGAACCACCTTCGCCGGAAACTGACGCCAGCTTGAAACCGGCGTGAATTCCTCACGCACCGCGTTTTCGGTGAACCAGACCCGTTCAGGCCGGAATCCGTCATCGGCAATACTGCGCAAATGCGCATCAAGGCGCACCGTATCGACCACACTGCCGGACCCGGAAATCAGATTGATTGAGGTGTCAGCCGCAGCGCGGTTCACCCAATCCAATTTTTTTGTATCGCCTGACGAGTATCCGACCAGCCCGTCGCAGCGGGCGATGGTCTGTTCGCCAAACGACGGTGTTCCCGCCTTGGCCTGCAGAAAGACAGGTACATCGGAACCGAGTTTCGCCCGGGCGGCCAGCGCACCGTTCAAAGTCGACTGGATGGACCCGACGCCCGGCAAGGTATCGATCAGAATACCGTCGCAGCCGCCGGCAATCAGCGCCTGCACCTGAATATCGGTCGCCTGTTCGATGGCCAGCGGATTGTCCGGCCAGCCGTCATTGCGCACCATGCCGAGCACGAACCGTCGGCGACCTTGCCCGGGCACCGCGTCGATAGCGGCCGTTGCCGCCTGCGCCGCTGTGAAGTTGATCAGAAACGCTTCCTCGGCGAGACCGACCCGGTCCAGCGACAGTGGCGATGCTGCCAGCGTATTGGTGCGAATGACATCAGCTCCGGCCTTCAGGAACTGTTTGTGAACGCCGGTAACGACATCATTGCGCATCAGGTTCAGGGCATCGGTCAGTCCTTCGACGCCCATCAGATCGCGGTCCGTGTCATAAACGCCTTGCGCCAATATCCGGCTTACCGAGCCATCGGCCAGCAGCAGACGTTGTTTCAAACCTTGTTTCAGTGATCGCATCAGGCAGCCTCCTTCAGGGGTTGTGAGCAAAGTGAATACGGGTCACGCCGAACCGACCGTGAAACGGCAATAGCCGCTTCGAACTGGTTCAGCGTATACAGGTGAAAGGAAGAAACGCCGTCACGCGTCAGGCGCTGGATCAGCGATATTGCCGTCGAGGCCGACAGCAGGCTGGTAGCAGGATCGTCTTCTTCGATCCCGTCATACTGACTGAAGACCCAGTCCGGCACCGGCGCGCCACAGCGTTTGGCAAAGCGGTCAAGCTGGTCAGCCGATTTGACGAGCAACACGCCCGGTACGATCGGGATGGTCACACCCGACGCGACCGCACGGTCGCGGTAACGCAGATAATCCTCCGGCTCGAAGAAGAATTGCGTTATCGCCTTTGTCGCACCGTGATCCTGCTTCCGCTTAACCGCGTTGATGTCGTCGTCAATCGCGGAAGAACGAACATGACCGGTCGGATAACAGCCGACGGCGACATCCACCGCCCCCCAGTCTCGAAGGCAGGACACCAGTTCCGCGGCGTCGGCGATTTCATCCGGATAGGCCTGCGCGCCGTCACCACGCAACGTCACGAAAGACCGGATACCTTTTGATATCCAGCTTTGCGCCAGGCCCTTGATTTTCACACGCGGTTGTCCGGCGCAGGTAAGATGCGGTGTCAGGGTGTCCACCGGCCCCCCCTCGATCAGCTCCTTCACCTGCTGTTCGCTGCGCGCTCGCCCTTCGTCATCGGCGCCGTAGGTAAGCGAAATGTAGTCAGGGCTTTCAGCCTGCAATCGCGCCAGACCATTGAGGAACCTGCCTTTGCGGCCTCGACCCGGGAATACTTCGAAGCTGATATCAGGCACGGGCCGGCTCCTGTCTTGCGGTCGCTGCATCCGGTTTCCCGACATGCCAGACGCAGACGGTCAGCGGACCGCCTTCAAGAGCGGTCTTTTGCGGTTCGACAAGACCGGCATCGATGCACCAGCCTTCAATCTGTTCTGCCTTGAAACCAGGCCAGCGGTGGGCATGGGCCGACCGCAATTCAAGAATGTTGTGGTCGGCAAAGTCGACGATCGCCAAGCGGCCACCCGGCGTCAGAACCCGTGCCGCTTCCGCCAGAACCGCTGCCGGGTCTTCGGCGTAGTGCAGCACCATATGGATTGTCACGGTATCGAACGACCCGGAAGGAAACGGAAGCTGATACATATCGGCATGCCGAACCTGGCAATGCGCCAGCCCGGACCCTTCGATGGCCGACCGGGCAATCGACAGCATCGGCTGCGACTGGTCGATCCCGACGGCGGCGTCCGCCTGCCCGGCAAGGAGTTCGAGAATGTGGCCGGTGCCTGTGCCGATATCCAGCAGTCGGCCCAGTCGACCGGTCAGCTTTTCTGTCAGTACGTTCGAGACCTGCCCTTCATCGACATAAAGGCGTCTGATCTGGCCCCAGTTTTCCGCATTCCGGGCAAAGTATTCGGCGGCTTCCTGATCGCGCACCTCGCGCAATCGCTCCAGCCGGTTCATATCGCCGGACAGCACGGCATCGGTTTCCGGCAACAGATCAATCACCTGTTCGCCGAACCGGATTACCGACAGGTCCTGTTCGTTTCGGGAAAGTTGGATGGAGCGGTCTGTCGCCAACCGGTAGCGCGCCCAGCTTCCTTCCTGATAGCGCTCCAGCAGTCCCGCCTCGACAAGGATTTTCAGGTGGCGTGAAATGCGGGGTTGGCTCTGGCCAAGGATGCCGACCAGATCGCTGACCGTAAGTTCGGCATGGGCACACAGAGCCAGTATCCTCAACCGCGTCGGGTCGCCGGCGGACCGAATGGCTTGCAGCAGTTTGTTCATCCTACACTCCCTGTTCCCATAAAGACATAACACTATCTTTATATGATAAAGTCAACAATAGAATTTGCCCCGAGACAGTAGCGCGAGTCAGGTTATAAAATCGGCATGACTGCACTGATGCTAAATCCGCATGAATGGTACCTCGGGTTCCAGGCCTGGCTGGGGAAACAGCCTGGCTATCGCGCCCTGCTGCCCCTGTTGCCGATAAAGGCAAAGGACATGCGCAACCAGGCGGCGCTGCAACGTGGCCATGTGTCGGCGATGATACAGACGCTGATGGATGAACGCGCGAGCCGCATGTTTACCGAAGCGATCGATGCCTATCAGACACAGGTCCTGCGTGCGCCTGGCGTAGCGAGCATCGACGCAGAAGAAGTTGAGAACGCCTTCACGGACCTGGAGCGTGACGGCTTCGTAATCCTGCCGCAATTGCCGGACGAGACGGTCACGCAGATGCGGAACTGGGCCGAAAAGCAGCCGGTGATGCGGAAACCGTCGCAGGTACAGCCCGGTGACGTATTGCCGGTCGATGAAGCACGGCAGTCACTGAATATCGGCAAGCTGGAGCTTCCCGCAGCCGTCAATTGTCCGCATCTTCTGGCGCTGGCGACAGACCCGTTGCGGTTGGGCATCGCGGCGCGCTGGTGCGGCACAACGCCAACCATTCTTCTGACCGTCATCTGGTGGAGTTTTGCCGGGCGGCCGGCCGCAAGGGATGCGCAGCTTTTTCACCTCGATCTCGACGATCATCGGTTCTGCAAGTTTTTCGTCTATCTGACCGATGTTGGTGAAGAGGATGGCCCGCATGTTTTCACGCCCGGCTCGCACACGCCGGCCGCGCTGGTTCAGGCTGTAGAGACCGCCGATGATCCCCAGGCGTGCCGCGACTGGATACTGAAGACATTCCGTAAATCTGACGAGGACGTCCGGCGCTATTTCCGCAAGGAGCCGGTTAAACTGACAGGCCCCGCCGGCACCAACTTCATCGCTGTGACACGGGGCATTCACAAGGGCCTGTTACCAGTCAGGAATGATCGGCTGGTGTGTCAGGTCGTCTTCGGATCGACACCGTTCCTGCAGATACCGAACAGCCCGCAGCCGATCGAAAGCCTCGCAAACGTGCCTGCGGAACTGGCCGAACCACCGCTGGATTTCACCACCCGGTTCATGCTGAAAAAGACGTAAGGCGGCAGCGTGTCAGGCTTCCGGCGGTTCGGCCCAGCCGCCGGTCTCGACCAGCGCCTTCACCCGTTCTTCGGTATAGTCCTGCTCCAGCGCTTCCGCCGCCCTGTTTGCTTCGGCCTCCATATCGTCGGAAACCTCAACCGGATCGGCCTTGCGCCATTCTGCCAGATAGTCATCGGTCGACCGCGCCTTGCCACGCATCGCCGCCCGGTCAATCGCCTTTTCAAAACGAACGTCCAGTGGTCGTTTCACCTGGTCGCGCCGACCTTTCTTAACGATCACCTGGGCGGGAATATCCCGCCAATAGACCACGATCAACTGTGCCATTCATACTTACTCCCGTTTCCGGATTTGATGTCTTGAAACTGTTCAGGTTGGCGTCCTGCCGGCCGCATCCGCCATGAAGCCGGCGAGTTCGCCGTACCCGGTGACCCTTTTTTCGTAGGCGAGGCCCAGCCGCGCAGCCGCCGCTTCGGCCAGCCGGTCGATCTCCGGGTCTTCCACCTGGGCAAAGTATACAACGCGTTTGTAGTTGCCGAACATCATGTCCCGCATGCCGGGATACTTGTCCAGGCCCATCCCCTTCACAATCAGGGTTTCGAAATGCCGGGCGAGGTAGTCGGTGAGATAGAAGGTGCCCAGCTCTTCCTCCGCCACGGCATTGAAAGCCTGTTCGCCGGCAAAGAAGGAATAACAGTGCGGGCCGGCCAGCATGGTCGCGCCTTCTTCCTCGACGATTTTCTTGATCTGGCCACCGGTGCCGCAATCGGCATAGGCGACCGCAATCACATCGAACTTGCCCTTGTTGTCCCTGATTTTCTCGCGCAGCCGGTCCGGTATCCGTTCCGGCCGGTTGTGCAGATTGGCCGGCAGGCAGGTTACCGCGATATGGGTCCAGCCGTTGAGACGAATGATATCGAGAATTTCACGCGCCAGCGCCCCGCAGGCGATGACAAGCACGGATGCCTTGTCCGCAGGCGCTGCCAGATCGGCATTCGCCTGCGGGTCCAATCCTTCCGAGAGGTCGGATATGTTCATGACAACCAGTCACCCTCAACAAGGGCGGCAGGAACGGTCAGTTCGCGCTCGCGTTATGGCGGCGGATCATGAATTCCTTCGCCGTTTCCACCGCTACAGCAGCATCCCGGCAATAGGCATCGGCACCGACTTCACGTGCGAATTCCTCATTCAGCGGCGCGCCGCCGACGAAGACCGCATACTTGTCGCGGATGCCTTCTTCTTTCATCGTGTCGATAACGACCTTCATGTAAGGCATGGTCGTCGTCAGCAGAGCCGACATGCCGAGAATGTCCGGCTTGTGCTCTTCAAGCGCTTCCAGATAGTTCTCGACCGGGTTGTTGATGCCCAGGTCGAACACTTCAAAGCCCGCGCCTTCCATCATCATGCCGACAAGGTTCTTACCGATGTCGTGAATGTCGCCCTTGACCGTGCCGATCACCATGCGGCCCTGCGGCGGCGCACCGGTTTCAGCCAGCAGCGGGCGCAGGATGTTCATGCCGGATTTCATCGAATTCGCTGCCATCAAAACTTCCGGCACGAACAGGATGCCATCGCGGAAGTCGATGCCGACAATCCGCATGCCTTCAACCAGCGCTTCGGTCAGGACCTTGTAGGGAGCCCAGCCGCGTCCGAGCAGGATATTCGTCCCTTCGACCACTTCATCGGCGAGGCCGTCGTACAGATCATCCCACATCTGCTCAACAAGTTCCTGATCATCGAGAGACGCAAGATCAAGATCGTCTTCTGCATCGTCGGCCATGGCGTAAACCCTTCAAGATTGACGTTGCTGTTTCACACTGTGATGAGCGGCTATACAGATGAACAAAAACTCTGCCAAGCCGAAAATCACGGTCACTTCAAACTCTCACCTTAGTCGATATTTACCCTTGTATTGGGTTCGTTGTGGCGACAGATACTATCGGTACGACGACACACGACCCTACATTCACTCTGAACGCAGAGGAAGTTAGAAAAACTCATCCCCGCAGTGAGTAATCTCGCCCGTTCACTCGGCAAACGTTGACGATGTTATAGCCCGGGCCGCTTCAAGCTGGTTACCCGTCATCATGCTTTCGAGTTTCTCTTTCATTGCACCGGCTTCGGTATCGCCGGCCTCGGCGGCGCTGTTGAGCCAGTACCAGGCTTTCGCCAGATCCGGTTGCTGGTCCTGCCGCCTGACATGCAGGCTCGCGGCGGCTTTCATGGCCGCCGGCAGGCCCAGAAGCGCCGCTTTTTCGAAAAATCCGAGCGCGGCGGCCGGGTCGGCGTCGACCCCCAGGCCCCGCTCGCTCATGTATCCCAGGTAATACAATGCTTCCGGCAGGTCTTTCGCCGCCGCCAGGCGGAAAAAGGCAGCCGCTTCCTTGGCATTGTCGGCAACGCTGTCACCGCGCAGCAGAAGCAGGCCCAACCGGTAGGCGGCTTTTGCATGCCCGGCCTTGGCGGCATCGCGGTACCATTTTGCGGCGGCGCGCCGATCGACAGACCCGCTCAACCCGCGTTCGTATCCAAGTCCAAGCAGATATTGCGCCTCGACATCACCGGCTTTGGCGCGGGGCAGATAATAGTCATCGACATATCCGTCGCCGGACCCGGTAACCTGCGCCAACGCTATCGGAACAGAACCGATACAAACCGCGACAGCCAACGCCAACCCGGCGATTTTCAGACTGTTCGTTAACCGTAAACCGAGCACTCTCAAATCACATACCAAAACCAACAACACAATCTGCCAACATTAGAACACCAGCCTGAAACGGCAAGCGCAGCCTGACTAGCCCGCTTCGCCACCCTGCTGGTACGACGAATAGTTTACCACGTAAACCGTTTCCGCCCCGGATTGGCCTTTGAGTTTGAACGATCCCTTTTCTTCAAACAGCCAGTCGCCTTCACCAGCAGCCTGTGTGATGCGGGAAGACACCACGATCTGGTCTTCATCAGCTTTCGCCAGAATGCGAAGCGCAAGACTGACCGGCTTGCCCGAATTGCCGTCTTCCTGCGCCTGCGTGGTATTGATGCCGACACGCAGCCCGAAAGTATGTCCAGGCCCGTCCTTTCGGCTACGACGTGTATCGACCTGCATATGTATCGCGGCCTCGACCGCATGCGTGCTGTCCGGAAATGTCGCCATGATGCCGTCGCCGGTATATCTGATTTCCCGACCGTCGTGCTTCACCAGCGCATCGCGCACGATCTCGTCATGCACACGCATTGTGTCCATCAGCCAGCGGTCTCCCAGCACCTGATGGTTTCTCTCGGCATCGGCGATCTCCGTGAATAGAATTGCTGTGGCCGCGACCCCGCTTTCCGACTCCTCACGAACCGGATTCCGCCAAAGCTCCATTGCTTCGCGCAGTCCGGAATCGGTGGTGCTGTCATCAATCCACCCGACCGCGCCGGCCCTGCCAAGATCGTACATTCGGTAGTACCAGTCATCGATCAGATATTCCGCGATGTTGACGACAAACCCTTTTGCCAGAGCAGGGTCCGCACCAAGTTGCCTGATCCGGTCAATCAGCCTGTTCGTCACGACATCTTTCGGAACACGGCCGTGCCGTGCAAAAGCCTCTGCCGCGCCGGACAGGAAGAGCGTCAACCCGAAGCGCGTGTAGTCGTCCACGGACACGCCAAAGAGCGACGTCGCCTCCTGCATCAGCCGCTCCAATTCCCAGCTCAGGGATTCGCCATAGATATCGCGTTCTGTCTTTTCGGTTTTGACATCGAACGGCCCTGCGATGTCAGGAAATCCGGTTCTGTCGGAAGGTTCCGGCTCATCCTCGTCCGGCAAGATTTCCGGCGGCGGCTCAACCGGGTCAGGCACATCGACCGCCTCTTCCTCCACAATTTCGGGTTCGACAGGGTCGGCAGGTTGCAGCGGCATTGTTGGAGCGGTGTTTTCAACAACAGTCGCCGGCTCACCATTCCTGTCGTCATCGACAACATCGTCTTCATCATCGTCTTCATCGTCCCAGGACGACGGCTCGTCGTATATCGAGGCATGTGCGCTTGCCGATCGCGCCGGTGCGTCATCGCCCGTTACCGCACCGAGGTCGACGAATTTTCTGAGCATCGGCAAAAACACCACGCCATAGGCCAGAATGAACGACACGATGAGGGAAATGCGGCCGGTCTGCGGGTGAATTTTCAAACCCATCTCGGTCGCCTGCGCCAGACCGATATAGACCAGATAGGCGAAAATGGACGCTGGAATGAGACAGAACAGCGCTACCATCGCCAGGGATGTGACGGCCCTGGCCATCGAAACACCGTCCGATTTTACGGCCTGCTTGCCCGCATGATACTGCTGGATACGCGCAGCTTCTTCCTGCCTTCGCGCCTGGATTTCCAAATTCTGCTTCTGCTGAAACGCTTCTTCGCGCTTGATTGCATCCATCGCTGCGTTCGCCGCCGCCGAGCCTTCCGGCGCGGCATCCGGGTCGAATTCGGCCCGCCCCCGCTGGGTGCCGGATGTAATGGCGGAAACCGGCGGTTTCGACTTCAGATTCGGTGAATGATAAATAACCGACTCGCCGGCCACCTGCTGGACCGTATCGAAGGATTCCCGAAGCACGCAGACGGCCTCCACATGGCTCGCCCGGTCGAGCTGCTTGGCTTCCTCTATCGCTTCATCTTTTTGCTGGCCTCTGTACCGGGCATGAATCTGCCATCTGCCCTTCTGCAGAAAGTAGACTTCAAAGGAAAGTGTCCGGGTACTCATACCGTTTTCCCCAAAGGTGCTTCCGCCAGACCGGCGCGGTTCCCATCACCGAATACAAACGATGTGGTTTTTGATGTCAGCAGCGAGCGATCACCCGAACGCCAGCCGCAACAGGCTGCATCAAGAGAATCTTATCAGAATACCGATAACAAGAGAAAAGTCCCCGCCGTAACGCGACGATAGCCGTATTCAGGTGGTTCCGGATGGGATTGTCAGGAAAGCGTCAGCCAGGATGGCGGCTGGGGGGTCAGGACCACATCGCCCGACACAAGAGCACCATCTTCCTGCCTTATAGCATCGAGCCTCAAGCTCGCCAGCGCCACCCCTTCAGACGCTGCAACAGATTTCAACGACCCGACGATGCGGCCATCCAGCGTGATATCCGCGCCGGGCAAAGCGCCATTGCCCGTCACACGAACCGGCACCAGCCGGCGTTTCACCAGGCCGCGATACTTCGTCCGGGCTGTCAGTTCCTGGCCCATATAGCAGCCTTTTTTCCAGTCGATGCCGTGCAATTCATCGAAGCCCGCTTCCAGCAGGATCGACTTGTCGATATCCATGTCACGGCTACCGTCCGGCACGCCGGCGGCGATGCGCCGCGCATGCCAGACGTCGGGGGAAACTTCGGTCAGACCCGCCTCATGCAACGCGGCTCGGGCTGCGTCAGACGGTGCGAGGATACGCATGGCGAGGCCGGGCAGTCTGGAATCCGCGAAACGCACGCCGCCGGCAAATTCGGTCACGCCGTCGGCATTCGTCAGCGCCGCCGCATCATCGCCCCAGGCAACGAAGGTGGCGAACCCTCTTTCCATACCCAGCGTAACGTCAGACCGCAGGATGAACTTGCGCAGGGTGCGCCCGAGGTCGATGAGCCGGTCGTCGCCTTCGCAATCAAGCAGCAGACGGTCACCGTCCGCCACCATGAAGAAATCGTGCTGGTATTTGCCCTGCGGCGTCAGTAACGCCGACCAGACCGCCTGCCCCTGCACCGCCCGCACAACATCGTTTGAAACAAGCCCCTGCAGGTAAGACTCACGGTCCGATCCGCTAACGGTCAGAACCCCTCGTTCAGTCAGTTCGGCAAATGGCATGGTCAGACAATCCCTCTGGCCGCATCAATGCAGCCTGCCTTCGATAGGTAGGGTCGAAGCCTTCTGTTGGCAAGACAGGGGCCAAACCGCTATACCGCAGCATCTTATCACGGAATGATACCGTTCAATGCGCCTTCTGTTCGTAACATCCAACCGGCTGGGCGATGCCGTGCTGTCGACGGGCCTGTTGGGCCATCTTCTGGACCGTCACCCCGATGCCCATGTCACCCTCGTGACCGGCCCGGCGCCGGCCGCCCTGTTTGAAACCGTGCCCGGTCTGGAACGGCTGATCGTGCTGCGCAAGAAACCGATGCATGGACATTGGTTTTCGCTGTGGGCGGAAACCGTCACCACCGCCTGGGATGTCGCCGTCGATCTTCGGCGGTCAGCGCTTCTGCCGGCCCTTTTCGCCCGCCGGAAACTGGTGGTTCCCAAAAGTGACGCCCCGATACATCGGGTTGTCCTGCTGGGAAAAACCGTCGGCCTGCAAGACAACCCGCCCGCGCCCCGGTTATGGCTGCGGGACACCGACAGAGAGACGGCGCAGACCATCCTGAAACCGGAGCTGGGGCCGGTTCTGGCGATTGGTCCGACCGCAAACTGGCGTGGCAAGATCTGGCCCGCCGACCGCTTCATCGCCGTCGCCAACGCATTGACGCGACCGGATGGCCCGCTGGCCGGCGGCCGGATCGCCGTCTTCGGCGCACCCGGAGAAGAAGTACAGGCTTCCGCCGTGACACAGACCTTGCCGACCGACCGGACAATCGACCTTGTCGGCCGGGTGCCCTTGCCGGTCGTTGCCGCCTGTCTCGCCAGATGCGCGCTGTATATCGGGAACGATTCCGGCCTGATGCATATGGCTGCCGCCGCTGGCATACCGACGCTGGGGCTGTTCGGCCCCTCTCACACATCGCTGTATGCCCCCTGGGGACAGAACGCGATGGCGCTGAGAACACCGGAAATGTATGACGAACTGGTCGGAGGGCCTGGTTACGACAGGCATACGGTCGGGTCGCTGATGACCGGCCTGAAAGCCGACACCGTTATCGGGGCGGCGGAGACTCTTCTGACCGCATCTGCAGCTCGCGCACCTTCAGGTAAATGAGCAACGGCAGAACCGACGCAAAATATCCCAGCGCCAGACCATAGAAACCCTCGCGATAGCCTTTGCGGCTGACATAGACCCTGAAAAACCGTGAAAACAGACGGCGGATCGCCTGCCGCAGGCGCGGCGACTGGCCGTTCATGAAAGCATCCTGCGCCATCAGGGTCGAATACCGGTTCATGCGGTCGAACATGTCCGTCAGATCGCGATCAACATAATGCACGATGCCGTTCGCAAATCTGCCGCGTTTCACGCCAAGGGTCAGCTTGGGATGGGCGCGTTGCGGGCCCCAGATTTTCGCGCCCTTGGTGAACAGGCGAATCGCGGCATTCGCGCCGTTATAGGCTCCCCAGCCATAAACGACTTCCCTGTTGCCGATGAAATTGCGGATCGGAACAAGATAATAGCCCTCACCGCCATCGGCGATCCGGGCCCGTACTTCCTGTTCAAGTTCAGGCGTGGCGCGTTCATCGGCGTCGATTTCCAGAACCCAGTCATTCCGGCAGCTTTCGATGCCCAGGTTGCGGCGTTCGCCTTCAATTTCCCATTCCCCTTCGATCAGGGTTGCGCCGGCCTCGCGGGCGATATCCGCCGATCTGTCTGTCGACCGGTCGAGCACGACGACAATCTCGTCGGCGAAAGCCAGAGACGCCAGACAATCGGGCAATGCATCCTGTTCGTTGCGGGCAACAACGAGGGCCGAAACCGCGGCGGCGGGCAGTGAATTGATCATGCCCGGTCTTTACCCGAAATCATGCGATGCATAAAGCGACAAGAATTTGCCATCGAAACAGGCCCTGTTTAATGTTCCGCATCGTCAGCGGCGTTCCGCAGGCGATGCCATAAAGTACGCCACCGGCAATTTCGTCGCGGCGGGTTCGCTCACGAGGGTTTCATGACGCTGTTCGACGAGTCTTTCAAACAATCCGACCGTCCGGCGTTGAGGCATCGTCTTGTTGCAGCCGCCGCCGGGGAAAACGGTCCGGCGCCGACAAGACCTGTGCAGCCGTAGCCGGCCCAACCAGCCTCATGGAACATCCCAGAATACTTCAGGTCATGGCCGGCGCAGATGTCGGCGGCGCCGAAGGCTTTTTCGTGCGCCTTACAAAGGCGCTGGCAGCCGCCGGTGCTCCGCAAATGGCGGCGATCCGCCGGCACGAGTCACGCCGCCGACAGCTTGTCGAAGCCGGCGTCGAGGTGCGTGAACTGCCGTTCCGCAAATGGTTCGATTTCACGACGACGCCCGGCCTTCGCGCCCTGGCCGGCGATTTCAGGGCCGATGTCGTTCTCGCCTGGATGAACCGCGCGGCGGCGGCCATTCCCCGGGGCGACTGGGTAACGGCGGGCCGGCTGGGCGGATACTATAAACTGTCGAATTACCGGGCCTGTGATCACCTTGTCGGCAACACGCCGGACCTGCGCGACTATCTGATCCGCGAAGGCTGGCCGTCGGAACGCGCCTGGTACCTGCCGAATTTCGTCGATGACCGCCGTATGCCGCCGGTCGACCGCGCCAGTCTCGACACGCCCGCCAATGCGCCGCTGATCCTCTGTCTCGGACGCCTGCACCGCAACAAGGCGTTCGACACCGCGCTGCATGTTCTGGCGAAGGTTCCGGACGCCATTCTGTGGCTCGCCGGGAACGGGCCGGAGGAACAGGCGCTTAAAAAGCTTGCCGACGAACTTGGCGTCACCCACCGCGTGCGGTTC
This sequence comes from uncultured Flavobacteriaceae bacterium, assembly GCA_964352715.1. GTDB lineage: Bacteria > Pseudomonadota > Alphaproteobacteria > UBA8366 > Aestuariispiraceae > JAVKBW01. The sequence goes on from CAYGSU010000020.1 coordinate 46,508, forward strand.
CTCGGATGGCGTACCGATATGGCAGCGCTTCTGGCTGCTGCCGATGTGTTTTTGTGTTCGTCGCGTCACGAACCGCTGGGCAACATCGTGCTGGAGGCCTGGGCCCATGGCGTGCCGGTCGTCGCAGCAGCATCGCAGGGCCCCGGCCAACTCATCACGCATGGCAATACCGGGCTGTTGGCGCCGATTGACGATGCGGACGCGCTGGCTGTGAATGTCAGACAATTGATCGATGACCCGTCGGTTGGCGTTGCACTTGGCGGCACGGCGCAAGCTGCCTATGTTGCATCCTATTCCGAGGGACCTGTCGTGAACGCCTATCTGGATTTCTTCGACAGAATCACATCGCATCGTTAAACGGCAACAACCACCACCAACGGAAACCGACAGTCATGTGCGGAATCGCAGGCGTGATGACAACGACAGGGCGGCCGCCGACGACCGCCCAGCTTCACGACCTGTCGGCGGCGCTTGCCCATCGGGGCCCCGATGGTGATGGCCAGCATGTCGCCAGCGATGTCGGCATGGTGCAGACGCGGCTTGCCATCATCGACCTCGCAACCGGCGACCAGCCACTATACGAACCGGGCGGCGCGGCGCTTGTCGCCAACGGTGAAATATACAACTACATCGAACTGCAGGCCGGCCTGCGCGATGCCGGCGTAACGCTGGCAACGGGGTCCGATTGCGAACCCGTCCTGCATCTGTACCGACGCCACGGTCTGGATTTCGTCAATTCGCTGCGTGGCATGTACGCCATCGCCATTCATGACCCGACAGAGGGACGGTTGGTCCTGTCGCGCGATCCGTTCGGCATCAAACCGCTTTACTATGTCGAAACAGGCGGTCATTTCGCTTTCGCATCGGAAGCACAGGCGCTTGCCGCCGCCGGCCTTGCCTCGCCGCCCGCAGTGGATCCGCGCCACCGCGATGAACTGCTGCAACTGCAATTCACCTGCGGTCCGGAGACCATTCTGCAGGGAATTCAACGGCTGATGCCAGGCGAAACCATCGTTGTGCGCGGCGGTCGCATCGTCGAACGCCGGTATAAGGCCGCCCTGCCGGATGCTGCCGCACCGAATATATCGGAAGCCGAAGCGATCGATGCGCTTGAAAAGGCCCTGACCGACAGTGTGATGGTGCATCAGCGGTCGGATGTTCCCTACGGTCTGTTCCTTTCCGGCGGCATCGATTCAAGCGCCATCCTGGCCCTGATGGCGAAACTGAACGACACGCCCGTCACTGCCTTCACGGCGGGGTTTCCCGGCTCCGATGTGACGGACGAACGCGACCGTGCAAGGGAACTGGCCCGGCTGGTCGGCGCTGACCATCACGAGGTGACCTTCGATGAAAGCGACTTCTGGTCGCTTCTACCGACAATCGCCGGCGCCATGGACGACCCGGCAGCGGATTACGCGACCCTTCCGACCTGGAAATTGGCCGAAACGGCAGCGCAGAGCCTGAAGGTCATCCTGTGCGGCGAAGGTGGCGATGAACTGTTTGCCGGCTATGGGCGGTACCGCAGCGTGCTGCGACCATGGATACTGGGCGGGCGCACGGTCAGGCACCGGGGCGCATTCGACCGGCTGGATGTTCTGCGCGACAAGAGCGATTCATGGCGCGATGGCATTGCCAGCACGGCGGCGCTGTCCGCGTCGCAGGGACGGTCAAAACTGCAGATCGCCCAGGCGATCGACTGCACCGACTGGCTGTCGCAGGATCTCTTGACGAAACTCGACCGCTGTCTGATGGCGCATGGACTGGAAGGCCGCACGCCGTTTCTTGATCCTGCGGTCGCAGCCGCCTCGTTCCCCCTGCCGGACCGCTTCAAGATCCGCAACGGGCTGGGTAAATGGATCCTCCGGAAATGGCTGGACGGGGCAATGCCCGCTGCCGATGCCTTCTCCCGCAAACGCGGCTTTACCGTGCCGGTGGGCACCTGGATCAACAGCCGGGCGGACCAGCTGGGCCCGCTGATGGAAAAACAGGAATCCCTGCAAGAGATCTGCAAAACAGGCACGATAAGCCCGTTGCTGAAGTCACACGGGAAACGCAGCGGATTTGCGGCCTGGGTTCTGCTGTTCTACGCCCTTTGGCACAAACGCCATGTCGAACAGGTCGACACCCGTGGCGCTACCATCATGGATGCGCTGTCTGCATAGAGCGGTTAACGTCCTAGCTTTTCTTTTGTTTTGCAGAATATGTGGAAACAGCATCCGTGATCTGCCCGGCCATCTGCGCAGCGTCGGATTCCGGATTGAAACCAAGCAGGATCGCATCCGACAGCGGTTTCAGAAGATCGATATCCTTCTTGCTCGGATTGTCGAGATCGCCGGCAAGGCGTTCGGCCACTTCCAGCATCGATGTGCACAGATTGTTTACGTGATCGTATTCACTGCCTTCCATCCGCACGCCGGTATCGCGCGCCACATCGACCATACGGTCCAGGTTCGACTTCAAGTCGGGGCTTTTTGTTTTCCCCTCCATCAGCAGCGGCAGCACCAGTTCAACGAGGAACGCAAGCTGGAACGCGTTGCGCTTCAGGCGTTGGTCATTGATATCATCCTGCACCTTGGCGATCATCGCATTGAGCGATGTCTGGTCGATCTTCTCGCCCTTGATCTTCTGCTCGAACGTATTGGGCACATCGATCAGCGGCACATCCGACCCCCTGGCGGCATCCTTGCGCCGGTCCGGGCCAATATAGTCGCTGGTGACGACAAACGGCTTGCGGTTCTCAACCAGCGCAATCATGCGTTCGACCAGTTGCCCTGGCGAGATGGGCTTTACCAGAAGGTCGTCCGCGCCGCTGCTGGCACAGGCCTTCACGGTTTCCTGTTTCGGTTGCCACAGGGTCAGAATAACAGGAATGAACGGGTTGATGCCAAGCTTTCCCTGGCGGATTTTAGATACCAGGTCCGGAACGTTTTCACCGCTGAGCTGGGCATCGAGAACCAGCAGATCAGGCTGGCGGCGTTCGACATGTTGCCGGACAGCGTTGAATTTCTCATAGTCCACGACATTCGAAAAACCGACCCGGTGCAGGGCAGCACGGAACGCCGAGCGCAGGTTGCGTTCGGGTTCGCCGAACACAATCTCCACATTTTTTCGTCCCTCGGTTTTCGACCCTAAAGCCAAGCCACGTTACCCTGATTGCAGTGCGAAAGCATTAATCAGACCGGTCTATAGTACTGATTTAGTCCTGTCACGGCTTCCGAAACAGGCATCGGCTTATTTTTTCAGGGCGTCGGCCAACTTGATCGCCGCCTGAGCCGCTGCCAATCGTGCAATCGGCACCCGAAATGGTGAACAGGAAACATAGTCGAGACCCGCTTTTTCGCAGAACGCGATCGAATTCGGATCACCGCCATGTTCGCCGCAGATCCCCAGCTTCAGGTCCTTGCGAACCGCCCGCCCGCGTTCCTTGGCAATCTCGATCAATTCGCCCACCCCATCGACATCGATGGTCTGGAACGGATCATGTTCGAGAATACCCAGCTTTTCATAGCTTGTCAGGAAGGCCGCCGCGTCATCCCGGCTGAGGCCGAACGTTGTCTGCGTCAGATCGTTGGTGCCAAAGCTGAAGAATTCCGCCGTTTCCGCGATCTCTCCGGCGCGCAGGGCTGCCCGAGGCAACTCAATCATCGTTCCCACCGTGTAGATCGGTTTTTGGCCGAGATCGACTTCAACCTCGCCGGCCACTCTGTCGACAACCGCCTTCAGCAGATCAAGCTCCTTGCGGATACCGACCAGCGGAATCATCACCTCAACCTTCGCCGGGTTGCCTGTGGCCTTGCCTGATTCAATCGAGGCTTCAAAGATTGCCCGCGCCTGCATCTCGCAAATTTCCGGATAGGAATTCAAAAGCCGGCAGCCGCGATGGCCCAGCATGGGGTTCGCTTCGTGCAGCAGGGCAGCGCGGCGACGGATGCGTTCGGCGCTGATGCCAAGCGATTTCGCCAGATCGTCGAATTCAGCGTTTTCGCGCGGCAGGAATTCATGCAGCGGCGGGTCCAGCAGGCGCACCGTTACCGGCAGACCGGCCATCACCGTGAACAGCTCGACAAAATCTTCCCGCTGCATCGGCAGAATTTTCGCCAGTGCCGCGCGGCGGCCTTTCTCGTTTTCCGCCAGGATCATTTCACGCATCGCGATGATCCGACCGCCTTCGAAGAACATGTGCTCGGTTCGGCACAGGCCGATGCCTTCCGCACCGAAGTCCCGGGCGTGCTTCACATCTTCCGGCGTTTCGGCATTCGCCCGAACACCCAGCCGGCGATGCTTGTCCGACCATTCCATAATACGAGCAAAGTGGCCGCTCAGTTTCGGCTGAACCGTCGGCACCCGTCCTTTGATGATCTCGCCCGTAGCCCCGTCAAGGGTGAGCCAGTCGCCCTCGTCGATCTTGATAGACCCGACGGTCAGATGGCCTTCCTTATAGTCGACATTGATGCTTCCCGCCCCGGCGACACAGGGTCGGCCCATGCCCCGCGCAACGACAGCTGCGTGGCTGGTCATGCCGCCACGCGTTGTCAGAATACCTTCCGCCGCATGCATGCCGTGAATGTCTTCCGGCGAGGTTTCAATTCGGACCAGGATTACCTTGTCGCCGGCCAGCGCCTTGCGTTCGGCCTCATCAGCGGAGAACACGACCGTCCCCGTCGCCGCGCCCGGGCTTGCCGGCAGACCTTTGGCGATGACCGTCTTTTTCGCTTTCGGGTCCAGCATCGGATGCAGGATCTGATCAAGCGATTGCGGCTCGATCCGGCAGACCGCCGTACGTTCGTCGATCAGGCCTTCGTCCACCATGTCGCAGGCGATGCGAATAGCAGCGGCGCCGGTACGTTTGCCGTTTCTGGTCTGCAGCATGTAGAGCTTCTGCTGCTGCACCGTGAATTCAATGTCCTGCATGTCCAGGTAATGCTTTTCGAGAAGGTCGCGAACCTCGACAAGCTGCCGGAAAACCTCCGGCATGGTTTCTTCCATTGCGGGCAGACTGGAGCCCTGTGCCTCCTTGCCCTGGATCGTCAGATGCTGCGGTGTGCGAATGCCGGCGACGACATCCTCGCCCTGCGCATTCACCAGATATTCACCGTAAAAGTCGTTTACACCGGTCGACGGGTCGCGGGTAAAGGCGACACCGGTCGCGCAATCGTCACCCATATTGCCGAACACCATCGCCTGAACGTTGACGGCCGTGCCCCAGTCTTCCGGAATGTCGTGCAGGCGACGGTAGACCACCGCGCGCGGTGTCTGCCAGGAGCCGAAAACCGCGCCAATCGCCGCCCACATCTGCGCCTTCACGTCCTGCGGGAACGGTTCGCCGAGTTCGTCCTCGACAGCCTTCTTGTACTGCACAATCAACGCCTTCAGGTCATCCGCGCTGAGCTCGGTATCCTGCGATACGCCGCGACGGTCTTTCACGTCGTCCAGCAAATCTTCAAAAACCAGATGGTCGACACCAAGCACCACGTCACCGAACATCTGGATGAAACGACGGTAGCTGTCATAGGCAAACCGGGCATCGCCGCTGGCGATCGCCAGGCCTTCGACGGTTTCGTCATTGAGACCGAGGTTCAGCACCGTATCCATCATGCCCGGCATCGAAACCCGCGCGCCCGACCGAACGGAGACCAGAAGAGGGGCGACAGCATCACCGAATTTCGTGCTGACGATTTTTTCAACGGCTGCAAGCGCTGCATCGACTTCCGCCGACAGACTTTCGGGATAGCTCTTGGCTTTCTGAAAATAAGTGCAGACTTCGGTCGTGATGGTGAAACCCGGCGGCACGGGAAGACCGATATTCGACATTTCAGCCAGGTTGGCGCCTTTGCCACCGAGCAGGTTTTTCATATCGGCACGGCCTTCGGCAGAGCCGTCGCCAAAGCTGTAAACCCATTTATCCGTCACGTCGCTACTCCCAGGAGTTTCCGTAAGCGTGTTCATTCAATCAATCTACCTAGCTTTCGATCAAGCCGAAATCCGCAACCCGGTTCATCACGGTGCGGATGCGGCTCAACAGGTTCAGTCTGTTCCGCCTGACATCGGCGTCATCGGCATTCACCGTCACGGCCTCGAAAAACCCGTCGACAGGGCCCCGCAGGGTAGCCATTTGACACATGGCCGCCTCGAAATTCTCTTCGGCGAGCCGATCCTGTACCGACGCTTCTATCGTATCGAGCGTCGAGGCCAGAGACTTTTCTTCGTCCAGCGCGAACAGAGCGGCATCCACCGCGCCGTCATAGGCGCAGCCGTCCTTCTTTTCTTCAATCCGCAGAATATTGGCGGCCCGTTTATAGGCGGTCAGCAGGTTGGCCCCGTCTTCCGACTCCAGAAACGCCTTCAGCGCATCGACCCGGGCGACCAGCCGCACCAGATCATCCTCGCCGCCCAAAGCATAGACAGACTGGATCAGATCGTGAGAGATGCCTTCTTCCTTCAGGTGCACTTTCAGACGGTCAGCGAAGAAAGAAAGCAGGTCATCCGCTATCGTTTCGGGTTCGCCTACCTTAAACTGACGGAGCTGGGCTGCAAAAACCGGCTTCAGAGGCACGCGATGGCCGTTTTCAAGCACCAGCCGGATGATGCCAAGCGCGGCGCGGCGCAGCGCAAACGGATCTTTCGAGCCGGTCGGTTTTTCATCGATGGCCCAGAATCCGGCCAGCGTATCGATCTTTTCCGCCAGCGCGACAGCGACCGAAACCGGCGCGCTCGGACAGGCATCGTTCGGCCCGGCCGGTGAATAATGTTCGGCGATGCCGTCGGCGACAGCGGCGTCTTCGCCCTGGTCCAGCGCGTAGTAGCGGCCCATCAGCCCTTGCAATTCAGGGAACTCACCGACCATGCCGGACACCAGATCGGCCTTCGCCAACGCCGCCGCGCGGGCGACCTGTTTCGGATCGGCTCCGTCGATATGATCGCACAGGCTGACAGCCAGCGATTCCATGCGTTTCGCCCGTTCCGCGACGGTGCCGAGTTTGGCGTGGAACACGATCTTTTCCAGATCCGGGATGCGGTCTTCCAGCTTAGTCGCCCGGTCCTGATCCCAGAAGAATTTGGCATCCGACAGGCGGGCGCGCAGCACCCGCTCGTTGCCGGCGATGATCGCCTTGCCGCCATCCGACGCCTCGGTATTGGC
>CAYGSU010000020.1:53745-54853 GCA_964352715.1 uncultured Flavobacteriaceae bacterium
ACCAGCTCGGCGCGGATCAGCCGTTTGCGGTCTTCCGCATCCAGAATAACCTTCGCTGTCCGCAGCTTCGCGACGTAGTCATCGAACCCGGACACCGCGAAAGCGTCCGGCATCAGGAAACGATGGCCTCTTGTTTCATGCGAAAAGGCAAGCGTGCCCGGATTGAGGTCTATCGAGCCGTCCAGGCCCTTGCCGTCGAAAACCGCAAGAATGGCATGCAGCGGCCGGACCCAGCGAAACATGCTGCTGGCGACCCGCATGCTTTTCGGCCACGGCATTTTCAGAATGGCGTCGGCAATTAGCGACGGCAGAACTTCCTTCGTATCGACACCGGCCTTTTCCACAACCGCGAACCAGACCGCGCCCTTCGGCGTGTCGCGCTTTTCGCACTGGTCGAGACTGTCCAGCCCGGCGCTTTTCAGGAAGCCGGCAATGGCCTGTTCCGGCGCGCCGACTTTCGGCCCCTTCTTTTCCTCGCGCAAATCGGGCTGCCGGTCCGGCAGGCCATCGACCGACAGCGCCAGACGGCGCGGCGTCGCGAAAGACCGGGCCTGGTCGAAGGAAAGATTGGCGTCCTTCAACCCGTCGCAAACCAGGCGCTGCAAATCAGCCGCCGCCTTCTTTTGCATCCGGGCCGGAATTTCTTCCGAAAACAGTTCGAGCAGAAGATCAGGCATCAGGCATGCCCCCGCGCTTTCAGGTAGCTTTCGGCGCAAGCCTTCGCCAACGCCCGGACCCGCCCGATATAGGCCTGCCGTTCGGTCACCGAAATCACGCCGCGCGCATCCAGCAGATTGAACAGGTGGCTGGCCTTGAGGCACTGGTCATAGGCCGGCAGCGGCACCGCCGCTTCCACCAGCGCCTGACATTCCTTTTCCGCATCCGCAAAATGGCGGAACACGAGGTCGGTATCGGCGAGTTCGAAATTGTATTTCGAATATTCGACCTCGGCCTGATGATAGACCTGTCCGTAGGTCGTCGTTTCATTGAACCGCAGATCGTAGACATTCTCGACGCCCTGCACATACATCGCCAGACGTTCCAGCCCGTAGGTCAGTTCGGTCGATACCGGGTTGCAGTCGAACCCGCCGACCTGCTGGAAATAGGT
>CAYGSU010000021.1:0-53587 GCA_964352715.1 uncultured Flavobacteriaceae bacterium
GGATCGATAAGGGGCGTAATGTCGACTCTTGTCATGACGGATCGGTTTTTCCCATCTTGCAGATCAGCTTCCAGTGGGCCGGTTCAATCGGCATGACCGACAGGCGCGATTGCTTGACGAGGGAGATTTCCTGCAGGCGAGGTTCGGCCTTGATATCGGCCAGCGTGACGGGGTTTTCGAACGGGCGGATGGCCTTTACATCGACCATCCCGAACCGGCCCGATTCATCGGTGTCGTCAGGATGGTATTCACGAACTACTTCGACAATCCCAACCACCTGCTTTTCATTCACAGAATGATAGAAGAAACCACGATCACCGATCTTCATGGCCTTCATGTTGTTCGAGGCCTGATAGTTCCGCACGCCGTCCCAGCTGTCGCCGTTGTCGCCGGCCTTGACCTGATCGTCCCATGACCACGCGCCGGGTTCGGATTTGAAAAGCCAATAGTTCATTCACGTCTCCCGTTCAAAGTCTGTTCAAAGGGCAAGGTCAGGCCGGGGCCGGACCGCCGAGGCCAGCAGCAAGATAGCCGCGCATCGCCACCGTCGCCAGCAGGATCGTAAATAACAGATACGCCATCAGCCCGAGGCAGAGGGTTATCATATCCGCTCCGAGATCGAAAAAAACCCCCAGCAGAAATGGCGACAGAGCGCTTGAAAACACCATCAGCGCGGACGACATCGCCTTCAGCGAACCGAGATAGCGGGTACCGTAGATTTCGGCCCAGATCGCACTGAACAGCGCATGCGACATGCCGGCATTCAACCCGACCAGCACCATATACGGCCACACCGTCCAGCTTGACCCGCCGACGATCAGCACCGAAATCGCGCCAATCAACGGCAGCAGAAACCATGGCAGCAGCCGGACTGCGCCAACCCTGTCGATCAGCCAGCCACCGGCCACAGACGCACCGATGGTCGCCGCGCTATAGGCGAAATACGACGCCGCAAGGCTTTCCATCGTCCAGCCCTGCAGTTCAACCAGATAGACCTGATGAAAGAACAGGCCGGTGAACACGAAAGACGGTGCAAGAATGGCCGGCAGCGCCAGATAGAACCGCCGGTCGCGCAGCACCTGCGCCCGGGTCCAGTCGGTCATGAGAGACAGGCCTGAGGCGATGCGGGTCTGTTCCTCCCGCTCAAGCCGCTGCTCATACGCCCGCACGCGGTCGACATGACCGCGCAACAGGTAAAGCGCAACGGGAACCAGAACGACGACGATAAAGGCAGCGCAAAACAGCCATGTCTGACGCCAACCGACAGCGAATACCATCGCCACGGCGATCGTCGGAAACACCGCCTCGCCCAATGGAAAGCCCAGAGCCGCAAGCCCGACCGCCTTGCCGCGCCCCGGATACACATACCGCGCCATGGTCGTGCTGGATGTGTGGCTCAACAGACCCTGCCCGAACTGCCGCAGACAGAACACAACGCCAACCAGCACAGCCACCGACCCGGCAAGGCTCATCCCGATACAGGCCGCGGCAAGACCGAGACAGATCGCCACCATATAGACCCGCAGATCCACATGATCGATCATCTTGCCGGTCCAGATCAGGAACCCGGCACTGGCCAGCGTGCCGGCAGAATATACCGCGCCGAAATCGCCGTGCGACAGGGTGAAGGCTTCACGGATCTCAGCGCCGAAGAGCGATATGAAAAACGTCTGGCCGAACGCGGACGAAAACGACGCCAACACCCCGAAGCAGATCAGCCGGCCATTCGTTGAAAGGAAATTTCTGTAGGACTGCATGAGCGGTCTAGGCTGCCCCGGCGCAATCGATACAGGTACCGATGGACGGATCGAGTTGGAGACGCTTTTCCGATATCGGTTCATCGCAGAGACTGCAATAGCCGTAGTCGCCCCTATCCATACGCTCCAGCGCCGCGTCGATCCGCTGCATTTCCGCCTTGCGCCGGCGGTCCTGTTCCAGCGCCATCTGCTGGCCCTGCAACGCATCCATCCGCGACAGCCGGCCGACCGTGGTCTGGTCAAGCTCGACCGTCGCCCGCGCGCCTTTCGATGTTTCGGCAAGGCCGGTCAGCTCCGCGCGCCGGCTTTCCAGCGCGGTTCGGAACGCCGCGAGATCCAGGTCGTCGAGGCCGGCTGTCATGGCGTCCGACCCGGTTTTTCAATGAACGGCTCATCGTCATCGATGTCAGGATCGATAGCCGCCGTAGCCGGCAAGCCAAGCCCTTCCGGATCAACGTCGCCGTCCTGTTCCTCAAGCACCGAAAAGCCGTATTCCTCGTATTCCGCTTCCGGATTCAGCGCGACACCCATCGTTGATGTGGTCATCGGCACGAAGTGACCCTGTTCATCCAGCGGCACAGCCACCCGCCGCGTCATCCGCCAGACGGCGAAGACGGCAATCAGCCCGACGGAAGCGGAGATTGTCAGAAAGAACCCGGGCGGGCCGAAGACATCCATCGCATAGCCGGCGATGCTGGGTCCTAGCATTGCGCCCAGCCCGTTCGCCATGACAAGTGTGGCGCTCGCCGCAACCATCTGATTCGGTTGCAGGAAATCGTTTGTATGCGCAATACACATGGAATAGAGCGGAAACAGAAATCCGCCGACCACAAGACCGGACAGCAGAACAAGCAACGACAGGTCGCCGGGAATAAACATGCAGCCAACCGCGATGCCGGCCGAAATCGCCGCTACTGCTGCAATAACGGTTCGCCGGTCGAACCGGTCTGAAAAGTGCCCCAACGGCCAGGTCATGATGAAAACACCGACAAACATGCCGCTCATGAAGTAGGATGCATCGGCAACCGTCAGACCGAACTGGTATACATAGACAGGGCCCATGCCCATCATTGCGCCTGCACCCAGGCCGACCAGCAACATGCCGATCAGACCGAGCGGCGATATCTTGTACAGTTTTTTCAGTGAAATTGTCGTCGGGGCGCTGAAATCCGGCGTTTTGGCAGCCGATACCAGAACGGGAATGACAGCCAGGGAAACCAGCGCGCTGACCAGCGTGAAAAGCTGGAAATCGGCCGGGCTGTGAATATTCAGCAACAGCGGACCGGCCCCCATGCCGAGGCTGGAGACCAGCATATAGATCGCCAGAAGCTGACCCCGGTTTTCGTTGCCGGCCCGATCGTTCAGCCAGCTTTCAACGACAATGTAGAGACCGGCATAGGACAGCCCGGTGATCACGCGCATCAACACCCAGACCCAGGGTTCCACGAATATCGGAAACACCAGAATGACCAGAGACGATAGCGAGGCTAGCGCACCGAAGACACGGACATGCCCGACCCGGCCCACCAGTTTGGGAACAATGATCGAGCCGAGAAAAAATCCGAAAAAGTAACCGCCCATGATCAGCCCCGTCGTGGTGTTGTCGAACACCTCGAACTGCGCGCGGATCGACACAAGGCTGCCCTGCAGACCGTTGCCGAGCATGATCAGCCCGAGGCCAAGAAACAGTGCCCAAGTCGACCGCAAAGCCTCAATCATCTATCCCGATCCCCGAAAACGATTCGCCCTGTCGGTCGTGCATGCCAGAAAGCAGCGCATGACGCGAGCCTAAAAACGACGGAACGTCTAGCTTTACCGGCAGGCGTCTTGCGCCCGGCGTCGCGACGGATTACCTAAGCGTCATGGCCGATACGCTCTCAAAACCAGTGAAAATCGCACCGAGCATCCTCTCCGCCGATTTCGCGAAATTGGGTGAGGAAATCCGCGCAATTGACGCGGCCGGTGCTGACTATATCCATATCGATGTGATGGACGGCCATTTCGTGCCGAACCTGACAATCGGCCCGCCCGTTGTTAAGGCTCTGCGCCCGCACACTGACAGACCTTTCGATGTGCATCTGATGATTTCCCCGGCAGATCCGTTTCTGGAAGATTTCGCTGCTGCCGGCGCCGATATCATTACCGTGCATCCGGAAGCGGGACCGCACATTCACCGCACCCTGCAGGCAATCAGAGCACTCGGCAAAAAGGCCGGGCTTTCGCTCAATCCGGGAACGCCCGTCGCGGTTCTGGAACCGGTTCTCGACCTTGTCGATCTGGTTCTCGTGATGACCGTCAATCCCGGATTCGGCGGCCAGGCTTTCATTGAATCGCAACTTCCGAAAATCGAGATGATCCGCAAGATGATCGATCGTACCGGACGCGCCATTGACCTGGAGGTCGATGGCGGCATCAACCCTGAGACCGCCGGTCAGGCAATTAATGCCGGTGCGGATGTACTGGTAGCCGGTACGGCGACCTTCACGGGCGGTCCGACACAGTATGCTGACAATATTCGCACCCTGAAGGGCGAATAAACCATGACAAAACCCGTATCTGCGGGATCTCAACCGTCACCTTCGGCTACCGGGCTATATGCACGGGCCCGGTTTTTCCTGACGCGGGCCTTCTGCGCCCTGCCCGGTTACACCTGGACTCTCGGAGATCAGGATCCCGGCCAGCCGACGGTGACGTTTCCCTCGCTCTGGGAAGGGGATCCGGAACGCGGCGCAGCTATTCGCGACGGCATCTTTCCGTTTGCCGGACAGGTAATCAGGCGGTCGACCAACCCTTGGAGCGCGACCGATGCGGGCGAAGCCTGGTTGACCGCCCTCAACGGATTTTCCTGGCTATCCGATCTGAAAGCGTCGGAAAGCGATGCCGCCCGCCGGCGCGGCGTCGGCCTTATACTGGACTGGATCGAACATAACCGGAAATGGTCGTCGCATGGCTGGAATGCCGCAACACTGAGCACGCGTGTGACCAACTGGCTGATCCAGTATCCGGCCATTCTGCAAGGCGCTGACGAAATGACCCGGCGTCGGGTTCGCCGCAGCCTCGCAAGACAGGTGGTGCATCTGGACCGCATCGCCCTGCACGACACCGACGGCGCGGCACGGATCGTCGCGCTGAAAGGACTGATTTTCGCCGGCCTCGCTCTGCCGCCGTTCCAGCGCTCGCTTGCCCGGTGGGGCAGCCAGCTTGAGCGCGAACTGAAACGCCAGGTGCTGCCCGACGGCGGTCATCTTGAACGCTGCCCCAGTGTGCTGATCAGCGTGCTGCGGCATGTCGTTGATTGCCGAAAGGCCTATCTGGCAGGGAAAATCGAATGCCCGGCAGGTATTCAGCAGGCGATCGACCGCATGGCGCCGATGGCGAAAGCCTTTCTGTTGCCGGACGGCGGTTTGTGCCTGTTCAATGACAGCACCGAAGGCAACCCCGGCGAGATCAGCGTTCTGCTTGCGGAAACCGGCGTCAACGCAAAACCGACCCGCCGGGCGTCGCATACCGGGTTTGACCGGATCGACGCCGGACGGACGGTCATCGTCATGGATACAGGCGGACCGCCGGCGAAAGGATTCGACCATCACGCCCATGCTGGCGCGCTTTCGTTCGAACTTGCGGTCGGCCGGGAACGGATGATTGTGAATTGCGGCGCCGCGGTCAGCGACGACGCCCTGTGGCGCGACGCTCAGCGGGCTACCGCTGCGCATTCGACCCTGTGCATCGCGGATACAAATTCAAGCGTGCTTACCGCAGACGGTGTCGGCGACAGGCGCGCTTCGGTCACGGTCGACCGCAATGAACAGGACGGCCAGATATGGATCGACGCCAGCCACACCGGATACGCCAGCCAACTGGGCTACATCCATCGCCGCCGGCTGTTCGTTTCCGCTGATGGTGAAGACATCAGGGGCGAGGATGTTGTCGAACCGGTAAGCGCGAACCAGGCCGTGACGCCGCGCCCCTTCGCCATCCGGTTTCATCTGCATCCGAATGTCCGCTCCTCACTACTGTCCAACCACAGCGCCGCACTTCTGCAACTGGCAAGCGGATCCGGCTGGCGGTTCCGGTCGACCGGCGGCAGCATTGCGCTGGAAGACACGATCTATCTCGGCAAGCGGGCGGAACCGCGCCGCAGTCAGCAGATCATCCTGCGTGGCGAAACCGGCGGCGAACCGGTCACTATAAAGTGGGCGCTGCGCCGGGAATCGAAATCGTAAGAGATCGCATTCCGGTACGGCCGGTTTTTCCTTCACGCGCGGCTGCGATTCAGATAGCACATCAGACACCCGACCTGTCGATCAAGGGAACCAAAAGCGAAACGGTTGACGTTCATGCCGTGAACGCAGTATGTTCAGCTCGTGAACACAGTGCGCCCCATTCCGGCTTTTTGCTGCCGGTTTTCCGCCAATGCCGGTACAACCGGCGTTTCAGATTTGTTGTGAAGTGAAAGCGATGTCTGCGAACAGCAAGACCCTGCAACAGGAGTCAGACCCGGAGGGACCGATCACCCTAGGCATTCTGAATGCTGTTCAGGACAACAGCGAGTTGACACAACGATCCGTCGCCAGCGATCTCGGAATCGCACTGGGCCTGGCGAATTCGTACTTGAAACGCTGTGTCCGCAAAGGCCTTGTGAAGATCAAACAGGCACCTGCCAACCGGTATTCCTACTATCTGACGCCAAAGGGATTCGCCGAAAAATCTCGCCTGACCGCCGACTACCTGACCCATTCGTTCACCTTTTACCGACGCGCGCGCATTCAGTGTTCTGAATTGCTGGAAACAGCCAAATCAGACGGTGCAAAAAAAATTGCGCTCTACAGGGTAAGCGATCTGGCGGAAATCATGGCATTTTGCGCTCTGGAAAGTGAAACCCCGCTGGAAGCCGTTATCGATTCCAGCGTCAAGATCGAACGCTTCTGCGGTTTGCCGATTATCGATTCGCTCGCGCGGCTGGATTCCGTCGATGCCGTCATCCTGTGTGACCTGCTTCGGCCGCAGCAAAGCTACGAGACGCTGCTGTCGACCGCCGGTCCGGTGCGGATTTATTACCCATCCCTGCTCGGCATCGCGGAACCGTCCGCCGGGCGGACTGCAAACAAAGCGGCCAGCCGATGAAACGCTGGTTCGCCATTCACACCAAACCGGGCGGAGAGCGTCTGGCTGAAGGCAACCTGATGCGGCAGGGGTTTGAAGCCTATTTGCCGCTGCGAACCAAAACGAACCGGCGCGGCGGTCGCGGAGTAGTGGTCAAGATGCCCCTGTTTCCGAGGTATATCTTTGTCCGTATCGATCTGGATGAGCAGCCGTGGCGGCGAATCAGCAACACGTTCGGTGTCGCCTATATCGTTGCCTTCGGCGACCGGCCGGCCCCCTTGCAGGACCATGTTATCGAAGAAATCAAAGCCCGCGAGACAAAGGATGGCGTGATCGATCTTTCGCTTCTGCAGGCGCTGACGCCGGGCGATGCGGTAAAAATCGCCGACGGCGCGTTCATCGACCGGACCGGCATCTTCCAGTGTGCGTCCGACAAGGACCGTGTGGTGGTGCTGCTTAATCTTCTGGGCCGGCAAACTGCGGTCAATGTGGACAGAACGAACGTGATCGCGGCAGCCTGACGATGATGGACCCCGCCCGGTAACACCTTTATAAGCCACCGGATGATGCTTGTTTTCGCCCTGCTCGTCGGTGTCTTTGCAATCTCCCTCGCCTGTACCGGATGGCTTTCGGTGTTTCTGCGCCGCCATCGGGTGATGGATATTCCGGGCGAGCGGTCGAGCCATGCCGTGGCGACCCCAAGAGGCGGTGGCCTGGCGATTGCAGCAAGCGTGCTGATCGGCACAGGTCTGTGTGTTCTGATATACCCCGATATCGACAGCGCCGTCCTGTTCCTGCTTCTGGGCGCTGTCATTCTGGCCGGTCTGTCCTGGATCGACGACCTGAAATCCCTGCCACCGGCCCTGCGCTTCGCCATCCATGCCGTGATTGTCGCGCTCAGTCTTCCGCTGCTTGGCCTGGACGGGCCGGTTCTGCCCTTTGACCCGCCGCTTTGGCTGGATCGTCTGCTGCTGGGACTCGGCTGGCTCGGTTTCCTGAATTTCTTCAATTTCATGGACGGCATCAACGGCATATCCGTTGTCGAGTCCGTTGTCATAGGCGCAGGCATCATTTTGCTTCACCTTGTTCTTGGTGCGCTCGGGCCTGACGACCTTGCGATTGCCGTGGTTCTGGCCGCAAGCATCGGCTTCGGCTGGTGGAACTGGGGCGACGGCAGGATATTCATGGGCGATGTCGGCAGCGTGTTTCTTGGCTATCTGCTTGGCGGCTATCTGATCCTGCTGGCCGGTGACGGGTATCTGGCGGCGGCGCTGATCCTGCCTGCCTATTATCTGATCGATGCAACGGTGACGCTGGTTCGCCGGGCGCTTCGGGGCGAACGCGTGTGGCAGGCGCATCGGCAACACTTCTATCAGCGCGCCGTGCTTGCCGGACGAAGCCATGCCGCTGTCAGTCTGTCTGTATATCTGGCCGGTCTTGTGTTGATCGCCCTTGCCGCAGCTTCACTGCATTTCCCCATCCCGGCACTTGCCGTCGCAATTGCCCTTGCTTCCGCTTTCTGCCTTTGGCTCCCAAGACCGGGCAGTAAAGATGCCGACTGAACGAACCATCCTCGTAACCGGATCGACCGGCTTTATCGGGAAAAGGCTGGTGCACCTTCTGCCGGACAGCGGATGCGCCGTGCGCGCCTTCGGCCGGGAAAAAACCGGCGATCTTAGCGGCGACACCGACTGGCGGCCGGGGCTGGACGGGGTCGATACGGTCATTCATCTGGCCGGTCGCGCGCATGTCATGCACGAAACCGAAGCGGATGCAGCCAGTGTGTACACCCGCATCAACCGAGACGCGACACAGGCGCTGGTCGATCAGGCGGCGTCTGCCGGCGTCCGCCGGATCGTCTATGTCAGCACGTCAAAAGTGATGGGCGAATCCGGCGGCCCCTTCACCGCGCAGGACCCGCCAAACGCGAATGACCCCTATAGCCGCAGCAAGCTTGCGGCAGAAGCAGCGTTACAATCCTGCAGCGCGGTGCAATCCGTGATCATCCGGCCGCCACTGGTTTACGGTCCGGGCGTGAAAGGCAACTTCATCAGCTTGGTGCGGCTGGTCGACAAGGGCCTGCCCTTGCCGTTATCGGCGATTCGCAATCGGCGCAGCCTGATCGGGCTCGACAATCTGTGCAGCGCCCTGATCGCCGCCATTGATGGCCCCACAGGCGTCTATCTGCCTGCCGACAGCGAAAATCCGTCAACACCGGAGCTGATAATGTTGATTGCGCGTGCCCTCGACCGAAAAGCGGTTATGCTGCCCTTGCCCGTGCCGCTGCTGAAGGTGCTGGGCCGGATTTCCGGCCGATCATCGGCGATTGACCGGCTGACCGAGAGTTTTGTCGTCGACGGCACTCTGCCCGGCTGGACGCCGAAGCGAACAATGGCGCAGGAATTGGCGGATACGGTGAAATGGTTCCGAACACTCTAACGGCGGACGGACTGCTTGCCTGTCCCGCACGGCATCAGTAAGAACAGCCATCATGGTCGCGCGAAACCTGTCCTTAAGCAGAGCGAGAATAACCTATCTGCATGACCTGGTCATGGCGGCGGCATCGTTTCCTGCCGCCCTTTATATCCGGACGGGGCAGGATTTTTCGTTCTATACACGCGACTATCTGGTTGAAGGAACGATCGTTTTCACGCTGATTGCGGCGATTACCTTCCGCTGGAGCCGGATGTACCGGGGTATCTGGCGATACGCCTCCATCGACGACCTGCTGGCGATCACCAAGGCGGTTACGATAACGGTGCTGGCCTTCCTGCCGGTTCTGTTCCTGATGACAAGGCTGGATCTGTTTCCGCGCTCGGTTCCGCTGATCCACTGGTTTCTGCTGCTGACAATGCTTGGCGGCCCGCGGTTTCTCTACCGCATCCTGAAGGACCGACGCTTCGACCGGATCGCCGCCGCCGTCGGTCATCGCCGTATCCCTGTCCTGCTGATCGGCGCAGGCGACGAAGCCGAATTGTTTCTGCGGGAGCTGAAGCGCGACCGCGATGCGATGTTCTCTGTGGTCGGCATCGTTGACGAAAAAGGCACACGGGTCGGACGCGATATTCACGGCGTCTCTGTCATCGCGGGTCTCGACAGACTGCAGCAGCTGATTGACGGCGATGTGCTACCCTCCCGGCCGCAGAAACTGATCATCACGAAGGACCGGTTGAACGGTGCGCTGGTCGGATCGGTGATGGAAGTTGCCGCAGCAAACGGCCTCACGGTTTCACGGCTGCCTCGCCTGAGCGAGTTGAAGGCCGGAGAAGGCGCAACCGAAGTCAAACCGATTGCCGTCGAGGACTTGCTGGGCCGGCCGCAGGTGCCGCTCGATCGCGACGCCATCCGCAACATCATCAAGGGCCGGCGCGTGCTTGTGACCGGTGCCGGCGGTACGATCGGGTCGGAATTGACCCGGCAGATCGTCGCCCAGAACCCCTCGGCCATCGGCCTGCTGGATATATCCGAATTCCTGCTTTACGAAATCGACATTGAAATAGCCTCTGCCAGCCCGGAGACGGAGCGCGTAACCATCCTTGGCGACGTCAAGGACCGGGAACGAATTGAATCCGCCTTTGCGGATTTCAGGCCTGACATCGTGTTCCACGCCGCCGCCCTGAAACATGTTCCGATGGTTGAGGCCAACCCGATGGAAGGCATCCTGACCAATGTCGTCGGCACACGGGTGGTCGCCGATGCCTGCCGTGCCGCCAACGTCGGCTGCATGGTTCAGATCTCGACCGACAAGGCGGTCAATCCGACCAATCTGATGGGCGCCACAAAACGGCTTGCGGAAGCCTATATCCAGGCGCAGGACATGAAGAACAACGGCAACGGCACGCGGTTCGTGGCGGTACGCTTCGGCAACGTGCTGGGGTCCACGGGTTCCGTCGTGCCGCTGTTCCAGCGCCAGCTTGCGCAGGGCGGCCCGCTGACCGTGACCCACCCGGAAATGACGCGCTATTTCATGACCGTCAAGGAGGCGGTGGAACTGGTTCTGCAATCGGCCACGGCGGCACTGGTCGACGCCCAGACCAAGGGCAAGATTTTCGTTCTGGACATGGGCGACCCGGTACGGATTGTCGATCTTGCCCGGCAAATGATAAGAATGGCCGGTCTGCGGCCGGACGAAGACATCCGGATTGATTTCGTCGGCCTGCGGCCCGGTGAAAAGCTGTTTGAAGAATTGCTGCATTCTGACGAAACGATTGTTGCATCCGGCCATCCGGGCCTGAAGCTCGCAGCGCCGAGGGCCGGTAAGCTGGACTCGCTGATCGCCTCGCTGCAGGAACTCGAAACAGCGGCCCGCAGCCGCAACCGAAGTGCCGCGCTGGATCGAATTGTCGAACTTGTGCCGGAATACAGCCCTGACACGGGCATCGCATCCATCATTGCAGATGGAAAAACCGGCCAATCGTGATGGGCCAAAATGAAAACCAACTGTTCTATAGCAAAGACGGGACACAAGTATGACTGACAGAACCATCACCCGGGCTCTATTGTCCGTATCAGACAAAACCGGGTTGATCCCCTTTGCGAAGGCACTTGCCCGCCACAAGGTACGGCTGATTTCAACCGGCGGTACCTCCAAGGCGATCAAGGATGCCGGACTGGCCGTCATGGATGTTTCCACCCATACCGGTTTCCCGGAAATCATGGATGGACGGGTAAAGACCCTTCATCCGACCGTGCATGGCGGCATTCTGGCAGATCGTGACGACCCGAAACATCAGGCAGCGATGGACGGTCACAACATCGTGCCGATCGATCTTGTTGTGGTGAACCTGTATCCGTTCGCGAAAACCATCGAAAGCCGCGCCGACTACGATACCTGTATCGAGAATATCGATATCGGTGGACCGGCGATGATTCGCGCCGCCGCAAAGAATCACAAGCATGTCACAGTTGTCACCGATCCCGGTGAATACCAGGACGTCATCGACGAAATGGACAAGCTGCATGGAGCGATATCCTTCGATCTGCGCCAGTATCTGGCGCGAGAGGCATTCGCCCGGACCGCTTCCTACGATGCGGTCGTTGCCGACTGGATCGCCAAGCAGCGCGGCGAATCCTGGCCCAAACGGATGACCGTGACCGGCCGTAAGCAGCAGGAGCTTCGCTACGGCGAAAACCCGCATCAGCGCGCTGCCGTCTACCGCTATGCGCCGCAGCGGCCCGGTATCGCGACCGCGACCCAGCTTCAGGGCAAGGAATTGAGCTACAACAACTACAACGACGCCGACGCAGCGCTTCGTGTGGCGGCTGATTTCGAAGAGCCGGTTGTCGTCATCGTCAAACACGCCAATCCGTGCGGCGTCGCGACTGGCAAAACTGTCGCAGAAGCCTGGCAGGCCGCCCATGACTGCGACCCGGTATCGGCGTTCGGCGGGGTTGTGGCGCTTAACCAGACCCTCGATACGAAAATTGCGGAACGGCTGATCGAGCTTTTTCTTGAAGTCGTCGTCGCCCCGAAATGCGATGAAGCAGCATTGGAGATTCTGGCCAAGAAGCCGAACCTGCGCGTTCTGACCACAGGCGAGATGCCGAAGATTACCGCCAAGGACCTTCGCGTCGCATCGATCACCGGCGGGCTGTTGATGCAGACCGAGGATGCCGAACACACCGACCGTGAGAACTGCACTGTCGTCACCAAAAAGGAACCGACAGAAGACGAATGGCGTGACCTGATGTTTGCCTGGAAAATCGCCAAGCATGTCAAATCGAACGCCATCGTCTATGCCCGCGGCAATGCGACAGTCGGGATCGGCGCAGGACAGATGAACCGTTTCGATTCATCGCGCATCGCCGCCCAGAAAGCATCCGAACAGATGGGGGTCGAAGGATCCGTCGTTGCATCCGATGCGTTCTTCCCGTTCGCAGACGGATTGCTTGCAGCCGTTGAGGCTGGTGCGACCGCCGCCATCCAGCCCGGCGGGTCGATCAAGGATCAGGAAGTGATCGCCGCCGCCGACAAGGCCGGCATCGCCATGGTCTTCACCGGCAAGCGCCACTTCCGTCACTAGAAGGCAAACAATGGTTCTGCAGGGAAAAACCGCAATCGTTACAGGTTCCAGTTCAGGAATCGGTCGGTCTATCGCTTGTCTGTTTGCGGCCGAAGGCGCATCCGTCGTGCTGGCGGATATTCGCGAAGACCCGAAGGAGGGCGGCGATACCACGCTGGATATGATCCGCGCAGCGGGTGGCAAAGCCGTCTTTCAACACACCGACGTTTCCGACCCTGAGCATATCGACAGAGCGGTAAACGAAGCGGTAGCGCAATTCGGCAGGCTGGATGTCATGATCAACAACGCCATGACCTTCGCCGGCAAACCACTGCTTGAAACAAGCCTTGAAGAATGGAACCGGGTGTTGTCGGTGAACCTGACCGGCATGTTTCTGGGCTGCCAGTCTGCCGTACGCCAGATGTTGACGCAGGCGCCGGTCAATGACGTCAGGGGCCGGCTGGTCAATATCACCTCGCAGCACGGCATGATCGCCTCGCCGCTGGATTGCTCCTATGGCGTCAGCAAGGCCGGCGGGGTTTACCTGACCCGGCAGATCGCCGCCGATTATGCCAAAGACCTGATTGTCTGCAACGCGGTTGCACCGGGAAAAATCATTACCGGCGCACCGGATGCCGGCATCGACCCCGATACGCTGGCCTATGCCCGCGCCCGGACACCGATGCCACGCTTCGGACAGCCGAATGACGTCGCCAAAGCGGCGCTGTTCCTGGCAAGTGATCAGGCCACCTTCATGACCGGGGTGAACCTGATGGTGGATGGCGGATGGATGGCTGCCTAACGAAAGCCAGTTGACAGAAGCAACCACCTCATCGGAAATACAAAAACTGTGACGTTTCGCATAAGGCAAATCCGATGGGCCGCAAACCGAACATTCTCCTGATCGTCGCCGACCAGCTTGCACCGCATTTTCTGCCGGCCTATGGCCACAAGATAACCCGAACGCCGAATATCGACCGGATTGCCGAAACCGGCACTGTCTTCGATGCGGCCTACACGAACAGTCCGCTTTGCGTGCCTGCGCGAGCCGGTCTTTTCACCGGTCAATTGCCATCCCATGTCGGCAGCTACGACAGCGCCGGCGACTTTTCGTCCAGCACGCCGACAATGGGACATTATCTGCGCAATCTCGGCTATCACACCTGCCTCGCCGGCAAATGCCATTTCATCGGGCCGGACCAGTTGCACGGCTTCGAGGACCGGACCACGACGGATATCTGCCCGGCAGAAATGATCTGGTATTCGCACTGGGACCGCGACGGCGAAAAGACGCTGCCCTGGTATCACACATTCGACAATGTGAAGAATGCCGGCATCGCGGAACGCTCGACCCAGCAGGATCACGACTATTCAACAGCGTACACAGCCTCGCAGTGGTTATACGACTGGCGGCGCGGGCAGAACGACCGGCCTTTTTTCATGCATCTGTCCTTCACTCATCCGCATGATCCCTATGTGACGCAGCAGAAGTACTGGGACAGGTTTCGCCACGACGATATAGACATGCCGGTGACGCCTTATGTGCCGCTAGAGGAAAGAGACCCTTACAGTGCCTGGCTGTACCGGCACTATGACCGCAGCGAGATTGAAATCACCGAAGAGGATATCCGGCGGTCACGTCACGGCTACTACGGCAATATCGCGCTGGTCGACGACCTGATCGGATCGGTTTTCGAGACCTTGCGGGCGATGCGGGAGCTCGACAACACGATTATCCTGCTTACGGCCGACCACGGCGAAATGCTGGGAGAACGCGGCCAATGGTACAAGATGTCTCCGTTTGAACGCTCGGCGCGCATTCCCATGATTATTTCGGTTCCCGGCATGAAGGGTGGAAGACGGTCAAGCCGCGCCACATCCCAGATCGACCTTCTGCCAACGCTGGTATCGCTCGCCACAGACGGTGCCAAGGATGAACTCGTCACCCCGATAGACGGTAGCGACATGACCGGACTTTTGGAAACAGACGATGCTTCCTGGCCGGATACAGCAGTTGTGGAATTATTCTTTGAAGGCCTTACACAACCGGCTGTCGCCTACCGGAAGGGTCGCAACAAATACGTCCGAATCAACGATTCAGATGCGATGCTGTTCGACCTTATCGCAGACCCGGAAGAACAGAACGATCTGCATGACAACCCGGCACACCGGGAAACGGTATCTGCCATGCAGGCAGACCTCGCCGGCCTCTATGATTTCGAGAACCTGCGCCGGGATATCGTCGCGACTCAGGACAGGCACGACCTGGTGTGCAAGGCGCTTGCGAAAGGCCGGCTGGAACGCTGGGCGTTTCAGCCGTTCACCGATGCCGGCAACCAGTATTACCGGACAACCAAGACCTGGCACGAACAGGAAGCGGCAGACTTTCTGCGCTTCGACCGATAGAAGTCGCGCCGGTTAGCCTTTCGCCGGGTCGAAGCCGCGGGCAATGATTTCGGCCTGCATTTCGGCAGCGCCTTCAAAAATGTTCAGGATACGCGCGTCGCACAGTACGCGTGAGATCGGCGTTTCCTGCGCATAACCGATGCCGCCGTGAATCTGCAGCGCATTATCCGCCGCAGACCACGAAAGACGCGCCGCCAACAGCTTCGCCATGCCGGCTTCAACATCGCATCGTCCGCCCTGGTCCTTCTTCCGGGCGGCCATCAAAGCGAGTTGGCGCACCGCCATGATTTCGACAATCATGCGGGCAATCTTGCCGTAGATGCGTTCGAATTCGATGATCGGCCGGCCGAACTGGATACGCGTTCCGGCAAAGTCGATGGCAAGATCCAGCGCGTTGCCGGCAACACCCAGCGCCCGCGCCGCTGTCTGGATGCGGGCGCTTTCGAACGTGTTCATCAACTGCCGGAACCCACGGCCTTCCTCAGCCCCCAGAACGGAGGATGCCGGCACCGAAAACCCGTCGAACCCGATGTCGTATTCCTTCATGCCGCGATAACCCAGCACCGGAATTTCACCCCCCTGCATGCCGGGGTCGGGGAACGGGTTGTCTGTCGTGCCGCGTGTCTTTTCGGCAAGAAACATGGTCAGCCCTCGATGTCCCGGCTCGTCCGGGTTGGTTCTGGCCAGCAGGGTCATCAGGTCGGACCGCGCGGCATGGGTGATCCAGGTCTTGTTGCCGGTGATAACGTAGCTGTCGCCGTCGCGCCGCGCCCGGGTCTTCAGGCTTGCAAGGTCCGACCCGGTATTCGGTTCCGTAAATACCGCCGTCGGCAGGATTTCGCCTGAAGCGATTTTCGGCAGCAGACGGGCTTTCTGTTCTTCGGTGCCGGCGTTCTGGATCAGCTCACCTGCGATTTCGGACCGGGTGCCCAGACTGCCAACACCGATATAACCGCGTGACAGTTCTTCCGTCACGACGCACATGGCAAGTTTGCCGAGGCCGGTGCCGCCATATTCCTCGCGGATCGTCAGGCCGAACACACCGAGTTCCGACAGTTTTTCAACCACCTCGTCCGGGATCAGCACATCGCGCAAATGCCATTGATGTGCATGTGGCGTCACTTCTTTTCTGGTCCATTCCTCAAACTGAGATGCAATCGCAGTGAATGTTTCGTCCAGCCCACGGTCACCGAATTCCTGCCGGTTCAGACTTTCCTCAACGATCTCCTTCGCAAGTCTGTATATCGACCCCGCGCGAAACGACACGACAGCGCGGTCTTCCGCGAAAGCGTCCGCAAGACGACGACAGGTATCGCCCGCAAGATCGAAATCCTCCGGCCGGATAACTTCATCCTGGCTCATCGCGATACCGTGCCGAAGCTGGCCCAGATAGTCGGCGAAGGCGGCTCTGGCGATCATGATTTCCAGCCGTTGCAGCCGGCTTTCCTCAGCCAGCCCTTCCACCCATTCCAGCAAGGCGGCGAGTGTTTCCACATAGGCCGCCATCCAGGCATGGCCGTGGCGCAGGAACTGCGTTTCCTTCGCGACGTCCAGTGAAATCAGATGGTTTCGGATTTCGCCAACATAAGTCCGCGCCGCCATTGTGGCGTTTCGCATATTTGCCAGAAGGTCTTTCCGGTCATCATCGCTCATTCTACTTATCCGTTTTTATCGAAAGGTCTGCGAGCACCGACGCTGTATCGCCGCCGACCGGCGATGCCGGCCGCACCTTTTTGCGGTCTTCACCGACAATGGTAAGCGGCGACCCGGTTGTGCGGTATGTACCGACGCCCGGCTGGTCGATTTCCTGAAACATCGGATTGGCGAGCGACGCGCGCGGGTCTTCCTGCACCATCTGGCGGAAGGTCTGATAAGGCCCCCACAATACCCGCGCCTCGTCAAACGCTGTCTTGATGTCGGCCAGGGTTTTGGTCGATGACCAGGCAGACAGAATATCGAGAATCCTGTCCCGCGCCGCATAGCGGTCGCCTTCCTGCGACAGGTCCAGTCCATCCGCTGCTTCGATTTCCGCCATCGCCCCGGCGCTGCCTGACGCCTCCACCAGCGACCGCCATTGACGGCCGGTAAAGGCCGCCACCATGACCTGACGCCCGTCTTTGGTGGGCAGGTTATGGCCAAAGGTGCCGAACACATGGTTGCCGAGCGCCGGGCGATCGCGGTCAAGCACCTCGGCCTCGGTCATCAGGCCAAGTGTCGAGACGAGGGAATAGGCCACATCCGACAGGGCGAGCCTGATTTCACGCCCTTCACCGGTGATGCGGCGATGCCGGTCTGCCGCCAGAATGGCCGTTGCCAGCGTCAGGCCTGCAACCGCATCCCAGGTCGGCATCATGCTGTTGACCGGGTGATCCGCCGTTGCATGCCCGGTGGCAAACGGCACACCAACTGCCGAATTAACCGTATAGTCGACTGCCGCCGCGCCATCATGATGGCCGGTGAGGCTTACCATGATCAGATCGGGCCGCACGTCTTTCAGCGCATCGTAGGTCAGCCAGTCGGGACCGGTAAGGTTGGTCAGCAGAATGCCGCCTTCATCGCCGGAATTCTTCAGAATCCGCCGGAAAATCTCGCGCTGGTCTTCTTCCTTCAGATTGAGCGCGACGGATCTTTTGCCCTTGTTGAGACCGGTCCAGTAGAGGCTCGCCCCTTCATCGCTTAGCGGCCAGCGGTTATAGTCGATACCGCCGCCGGGCGGGTCCACCCGAATGACATCGGCCCCCAGTTGCGACAGCGTAAGCCCTGCCAAGGGCGCCGCGATAAAGGCCGACAATTCGACGACCCGCATGCCTTTTAGAATGTCGTACATGGATTTCCTTGCCTTGGTCCTGACGGAGTGGACTATTCGATAGGACGCCTGAACAAATATAAGAATTTTCGCCGCATAGTGGCGAGAATTTACGCATGTGCTGCGCCATCACGAGACACTCTTTATCCTTACATAGAGAAAGACAGGACAGATGACGGACATTCAATCCTATCAAATGTTGATCGATGGCGCATGGGCGGACGCATCCGACGGCGGCATGTTCGACAGTATCAACCCTGCGACCAACAAGGTTTGGGCGCGTATTCCCGAAGCAACGGCAGACGATGTCGACCGCGCCGTGCGCGCCGCGCACTATGCCTATGACAAGGGGCCGTGGTCGAAAATGACGCCGACCGAACGCGGCAAAATCCTGCGCCGGCTCGCCGAACTGCTGGCCGACAAGTCGGAAGATCTAGGACGCACCGAATCAATCGATTCCGGGAAGATGTTCAAGGAAACACGCTGGCAGGCGAAGTATATTTCAGAATTTTTCCAGTTCTATGCCGGTTGCGCCGACAAGATTCATGGCGAAACGCTACCGATCGACAAGCCCGACCTGTTTGTGTTCACCAACCGTGAACCGCTGGGTGTCGTCGCGGCCGTCGTTCCCTGGAATTCACAACTGTTTCTGGTCGCCGTGAAAATCGGCCCGGCCCTCGCTGCCGGCAACACGGTCGTATTGAAAGCCTCTGAACATGCTTCCGCCGCGATGCTGGAATTCGGCGAGCTGATCAACGAAGCCGGCTTTCCGCCCGGTGTCGTCAATATTGTGACCGGGCATGGCGACCCCTGCGGCAAGGTGCTGTCGTCGCATCCGCTGGTGGCCCGCATCTCGTTCACCGGCGGGCCGAATGCGGCGCGTCATGTGCTGTATAATTCAGCGGAGAATTTCGCCGAAGTCTCGCTTGAGCTTGGTGGCAAGTCACCGTTCATCGTTTTCGATGACGCCAATATCGACAGCGCGGTCAACGCCTCCATCGCCGGCATTTTCGGTGCTTCGGGGCAAAGCTGCGTCGCCGGGTCGCGCCTTTATCTGCACGAAAACATCGCCGAAGAATTTCTGGCGAAAATGACTGAACAGGCGAACAAGATCCTGATCGGCGATCCATTGGCCGAAGAAACCCAGATGGGGCCTTTATGCACGACGGGTCAGCTCGACACGATTGAACGCGAACTGACGCAGGCGAAAGCCGAAGGCGGCACCATATTGTGCGGCGGCGAACGGCCGGACGGGATGGATGGTCTGTACTTCCAGCCGACCATCGTTTCCTGCCCACGCCAGGATATGAAGATTGTCGATACCGAACTGTTCGGCCCGGTTTTATGCGCCCTGACCTTCAAGGAAGAGGAAGAGGTTGTTGGCCTCGCCAACGATACGGTGCACGGCCTCGCCGCCGGGATATTTACCCGCGACAGCGCCCGTTCGCTGCGGATGGCGAAGGCCGTTCGGGCCGGCATTGTATGGGTAAACACCTACCGCGTCGTTTCACCGATTGCCGAATTCGGCGGCTGCAAGGGGTCCGGCTACGGACGGGAAAGCGGCTTCCAGGCAATGTACGATTACACGCGGCCGAAGACGGTGTGGATGAACATGTCTGATGCACCTATCGGCAACCCGTTTGTGATGCGCTGAGGAAGATTATTCGTCAGGCAGGTTCCTGCTGCGTGACGCAATGAATGCCGCCGCCGTTTTCGTAGATGCGGTCGACGTTCAGGGCGACAATCTTTCGACCGGGATACAGTTTTGCGAGCCCGTCCATCGCTGTTTCGTCGGCGGCCTGGTCACCGAATTGCGGCGTATAAACCGCACCGTTGCCGACATAGTAATTCGCGTAACTGCTGAAAAAGTCAGGGCGGGTTGATCGCACCTTTACGGCGTGAGGAATCTCAACGATTTCAAAGGATCGTCCTCGCGCATCAGTTGTGTTCCGAAGTATATCTCTCGATTCCTGCAATGTGCGGCCCCAGTCGGACGTATCGCCGGGATAGCCGCTGATCACCAGCAGACCGGGCCGCACGAAACGGATTGACCCATCGATATGACCATCGGTGATTTCTGCGCCGCGAACACCAGGCACCCAGATAACCTTTTCAACGCCAAGGCACGCTTTCAGTTCTGCTTCGATTTTTTTCTGCGACAGGCCGGGGTTTCGGTTGTCATTAACCCAACAGCTATCGGTCAGAATCAGGGTCCCTTCACCGTCGAATTCGATACCGCCGCCCTCGCCGCAAATACCAGCCTTGAAATACGGACGGCCGAGCCTTTCCGCAATCGACGATGCAATACGGCTGTCCTTTTCATGCGCTTGTTTGCCACCCCAGCCGTTGTAATTGAGGTCGAGCACGGCGCGGCGGCCATCGTCGGCATTGAGAAAGATCGGTCCATTATCACGCGCCCACATATCGTCGGTCGGAATATCAACGACATCCACTTTCGGGCCACAGAGCCGCCGGACAGTTTCATGATGGTCGCGCCCGGCCATCATGGTCACCGGCTCGTTTTCCGCGATCGCTGCAGCGAGCCTGCCCTGCGTTTCCAGCACATCTTCATAATAGGCGAGCGACGAACCGTAGATGCTTCTCGTCGACGCCCAGGCCAGCCAGGTCCTGGCATGCAGCGCTTCTTCTGCCGGTGCGAAATACCCCTCAACCGAAGGCTTTGCCGCCAGTCCAGTGTTGGAAATCGTCATTGCCGCCACCCCCGTTACCACAAATGTTCTGCGATTGATCATGAAAAGAAATCAGGCGTTACACCGCTGAGGCTTCAGGCGGTCCGCCCATCCAGCGTGCCGAGTGCGGCGTAAAGATCCGGCCGCCGGTCGCGGTAGACACCCCAGCTTTCCCGGTATTCGCGCACGGCGTCGCGGTCGAACGTGTGGACCAGAACATCACGGTCAATCTTGTTCGCTTCGGCGACCTTAACGCCAGTATGGTCGGCAATGAAGGAGCTGCCATAAAATGTCATTTCGAGTTCGGGATTGTGTCTCGCCTGCTCCCTGCCGATCCGGTTCGATGCCACGACAGGCATGATGTTGGCGGCGGCATGGCCGCACATCGCATTCTGCCAATGGACCGAGGAATCTATCGTCGGCGCGCCTGGTTCGGTTCCGATAGCGGTCGGGTACATCAGCACCTCCGCACCGGCCAGCGCCATGCATCGGGCGGCTTCCGGAAACCACTGGTCCCAGCAGATGCCGACGCCGACCTTTCCATAGGCCGTATCCCACACCTTGAAACCTGTATCGCCGGGTGAGAAATACTGCTTTTCCTGATAGCCGATTGCATTGGGAATGTGGCTCTTGCGATAGACGCCGAGCATCGTCCCATCGGCATCGATCATTGCCAGAGAATTGAAAAAGGCGTTGCCCGCGCGTTCGAACCAGCTTGCCGGCAGCACCACGCCGAGTTCCTTCGCCAGCGCGGCCATATGTGCAATTACCGGGCTGTCTTGGACCGAGGCTGCAAGCTTCAGATGCGACGGATGCTGTTCGATGCAGAAATACGGGGTTGCAAACAATTCCTGTATCAGGATCACCTGCGCGCCCTGTGTGGCTGCTTCGCGGATCAGGGACTCGGCTTTGGCGAGGTTATCCTCGACATCCCAGCTACAGGTCATCTGGGTTGCAGCAACGGTAAGATCAGTCATGAACGGTTCTCGCGAAAAGGATGTTTGTCTTCAAACAGGCAGGTGTTCAGCTGGTCCTTATTCTTCTCTGAAATGCTGGAGATTGCCAGCACAAAGCCATCCAGTCGCGATGTCCCGGACACGGCAAAAACTGACCTGAAAAACTGACGCTAAAATGCCAACAAACCTATGATTTTCTGTGTTTTTTTGCCAGTTTTCAGAGGTTCGGGACTCGCTGTTCCGGTCGATATGTAGTTAAATGATTTCCTGTACTTCATCACTCAGACAGGGGCCGTTCAGATGGATAAAAGCGTTGTAGAATTTCCGAAACGGGATCGCAAACTGGACCCGGCCAAAACCGCGGTTCTTGTGGTCGATGCGCAGATGTCGGAGTACAACGACCGGAAGCGGGCGGAAAAACCGCACTATGTCGAAACGATCGACAACCGCGCCCTGCCTGCAATCAAGAAGCTGATCGGCGCCTGCCGGCCGCTTGGTGTGGAGATCGTTTATACGATGATCGAAAGCCTGACGAAGAACGGCCGTGACCGGTCGCTGGATCACAAGCTGTCAGGCATTCACGTTGCGAAGGGATCGGACGACGCCAGAATGATGCCCGGTATCGAACCTGAAGACGATGACATCGTGCTGCCGAAAACATCGTCGGGCGTCTTCAATTCGACCAACATCAATTATGTTCTGCGAAATCTTGGGATTGAAAACGTGATCGTGGTTGGTTTCATCACCGATCAGTGCGTCGATATGGCGGTACGCGATGGTGCGGATCTGGGCTTCTATATGGTCTGCGCGTCGGACGCCTGCGCCACCTACAGTGACGAGCGGCACGAAAACGCATTGAAGGCCTTCGGCGGTTATTGCCGGGTTCAGACCAGCGACGACATCATCGCCTCGTTTTCCTGACAACCGCCATGGGTTATTCGAAAACCACTCGCGGAAAATAGAAAGAGACGATCCAGTTCGGCTGATCGACGATTTCGCTGATCCGCAGATCGCCGCAGACACTGCACAGCATGTACGCGTCGACGGGGTCGATACCGTGGCGCTTGCTCAACAGATCGACCATGCCGGACACGGCATTCTGCGCCCCTTTGAAAAGATCCTCGCCGATACCGGTCGTTACGTCATAGCCGCTTTCGTCAAGGTGACGGCTAACCGGCCCGTTCGTTCGGAACCGGGGAAAAGCCAGGTTTTCCTGCTTGACCAGATCGAAAGTAAGCACGACCGACATCGGGCTTTCGATCGCCGTGCCGCAGACTTCGCCATCGCCTTGCGCTGCATGTGTATCGCCAACCGAAAACAAGGCGCCGGCAACTTCAACCGGCAGGTAAAGTTCCGTGCCGGCCGCCATGTCGCGCACATCCATGTTGCCGCCGACACGGCGCGGCGGCACGACGGAATGATGGCCCGCTTCCGCCGGTGCAACGCCGATGGTTCCGGTAAAGGGTTTCAGCGGAATCTTCGCCTTGTCGCTCCACAAGGCCGGCGCCAGTGTCGATGCATCGTATGTCCATGTGATCAGGGACGGATCCGTGAAGTCGTCCGCCAGAAGACCGAAACCGGGTATGTTCGCTGTCCAGCCCCAGCCGGAGGGCTTGAAGCTTTCTATCGTCACTTTGAGACTGTCGCCGGGTTCCGCGCCGTCGATAAGCACCGGGCCGGTAACCGGGTTAACCTTGCCGAAATCGAGCGCGGTGACATCCTCTACTGTGGAGTCGACAGATAACTGACCGCCGGACGCGTCGATTGTTTCAAACTCAACAGTTTCACCGGGCGCGATCGTCAGCACCGGTTCGTTGCTGTTGTCCCAGCCCAGATGATGCTGATGACTGTGGATGGTATGTCCGGCTTGCTTGCACATGTTTCCCTCCGCAGGTTTCAGTCTATTCCGATCCGTTATCCTGAAGGCGTGGAGCGACCCGCTTCAGGATACCGCCCAGCAATTCAGCCCATGCCAGCTGGCCTGCTTCATGTTCGATGTTGTCGTTCCGTATCTCTAGCAACATGTTCGGGATGCCGCGTTTTTCACCATGAACGGGGATTGTGTAATCCTCGTGATCGCAGACACGATACGGTTCGTTGAACGTAGAATGCAAATGGGACGCTTCGGTTTCCAGTTCGTCCAGGACATGCCTCGATAGCGTTTCATGACGGTTGAACAGCAGGCCGATATCCCACGGGCGCGGTGCTGGCTTTGCTTCCAGGCATGGCGTGAAGCTGTGAACCGCCACAAGCGCGGTCGGCACCTGACGCGCAAGGCGGTCATCGAGAATATCTGAAATTGCCTGGTGATATGGCGCATGAATGGTGCTGATCCGGGCTTCGCGATCGGCGGCGCTTAACCCTCTGTTGGCTGGAACTTCAGTGCCGTCGCTGACCTCAGGTATGAAATCGTTCGCCTGAAATGGCCGATTGCAATCGATCACCAGCCGCGAATACCGCTGCAACACAAGCGGCGCATCCAGCATCGTCGCCAGCATTCGGGAAAGGCCATCAACCCCGATATCCCAGGCGATATGTCTTTCAAGATGGCGCGCATCCAACCCCATATCGCCAAGGCTTTCAGGGACGGTATTACTGGCATGTTCACATGTCAGAACATACGGCGCCGATCCGCCGGCATTGAAAACTTCCACCGGCGCGGGATCGGATTCGGAAAGAAGCCCGGATGCCGACAGTGTTCCAGCATATTTACTATCGGCCATCGGCTATACTTTTTCTTTGCCGATCGTCGCCGCGGGAATTAATCCGTTCGGCCGAACCAACAGGATCGCAATGACCAGACCAAGCGCCAGTGCTTCCTTGTAGGGTTGGATATCCTCGGGAAGATAGGCCGAAAGATAGATTTCGATAAAGCCGAGAGCAAAGCCGCCGGCGACCGCGCCTGTCAGGCTGCCGAGGCCGCCGAGAATGGCGGCTATAAAGGCCTTCAATACCGGCACGAACCCCATATGCGGGTCGACAGACGCCCGTTGCGCAACCCACAGAACACCAGCCGCACCTGCAAGCGCGCCTGAAATCGCAAACGCGCCGGCAATAATAGCATTCGCGCGAACACCCATGAGCCGGGCAACGGAGAAATCCTCGGCGGCGGCGCGCATCGCCATCCCCAGAATTGTTTTCCGCAGGAACCAGTTTAGCGCCACCAGAATCACGACCGTCAGCGAGATTGAAAGGATCTGGTTGATACCGATGGAGAGGTTTCCGAAATGAATGGACTGGGCAAAAAGATCCGGCAGGATGACGGGTTTGGACCGGGTTGAAATGAGGTTCTGGAACAGTGTCTGCAGAATGATCGCAACCGCAAAACTGGTCACCAGCATCGATGCGGGCGACCCGTTCCTGACCGGTCTGAACGCGATGCGTTCCATCAGGACGGCAGCGGCCGTGGCGACGACAACAGCCAGCGGCGCCGATATGTAAAACGGCAGGCCGGCCAGACCGCAATACATCAGCGTGTAGCCGGTAATCGTCATCAATTCGCCATGGGCGAAGTTGATCATGCCCATAATCGAAAAAATGATAGCGAGACCGAGAGCCAGCAGCGCGTACGTTCCGCCAAGCGATATCGCGTTGACAGTTTGCTGGATGAAAATGCTTAACTCGCCGTCCATACCCGCCCCTTATCTATTCATGCCCGAGATAGGCTTGCTCAACGATGCTCGATGAATTCAGTTGTTCGCTGGTGCCGTCGGCAACGATGCCACCGCTCGCCATCAGATATCCCCGGTCAGCGACTTCCAGCGACATTGCAACATTCTGTTCAACCAGCAGGATCGTGATTCCTGCTGATCGCAGTTCGACGATCTGATCGAAAATCGTATCGACAATCTGCGGCGCCAGACCAAGCGAAGGTTCATCCAGCAGCAGCAGGCGCGGCGATGACATCAGCGACCGCGCAATCGCCAGCATCTGTTGCTGTCCGCCTGAAAGAGTGCCTGCGATCTGAGTCCGGCGCTCAGCCAGAATCGGGAACAGACTGAACATCTTTTCCAGATTCGGCGCGCGCTGCGCTTTCGGATCGGCCAGCGGGAAACTGCCAAGCAGCAGGTTCTCCTCAACCGTCAGCGACCCGAAGACCCGGCGTCCTTCCGGCGTCAGGGTGATACCCAGCCGGACCAGAGATTCTGTTGGTTGGCCAATCAGATTGTTTCCGGCAAAATTGACGCTGCCCTGAAACGGCGGCACGAGCCCGACAATGGCGTTCAATGTCGACGACTTGCCGGCGCCATTCGCGCCCAGCAGCGCAACGATTTCGCCTTCGTTGATTGTAAAATCTATACCGCGAACGGCCTCCACGGCGCCGTAGCGCACGCAGAGACCTTTCACGTCGAGTAGAGTGGTCACAGTTCAATACTCATCAAAACACACGTGACCTATTGCATGCGAGGAGCCGGAACCAGGCTCGCCGTCGGTGAAGGCTGACCAACCAGTTCACGTTCACCGCCTTTGACACGGATCAGCGAAACCTGCCGAACCGGCATGCCGGACGTGCCCTTGTAGGTGATTGCGCTGGTTACGCCCTGTACGTTTTCAAGATTGGCAACGGCATCGCGAATGGCGACAGAATCCGTGCTTCCCGCCGCCAGAACGCCGGCTTCGATAACCTTCATCAGGTCATAGCCGATGGCCGCGAAGATCGTATCGGCCGGGTGACCATATACTTTCTCGAACTTCTTGTTGAACGCTTCAAGCGCACTGCCCGGGGTCGCATGACCGGCCGTCGAGAAAACAACGCCTTCGGCTGCTTCACCGAGCGAGAAGGTTGTCGGCGAATCGATCCCGTCGCTTCCGATAACCTGCGCCGTAACCCCGGCAGACCGAAGCTGACGAATGAAGGCCGGGAAATCTGGCTCGTACGCAGCCGTCATGATTACGTCAACCGGCGGGTTCATTGCCTTGATCTTGGTGACTTCGGCAGAAAAGTCCTGCTGTCCGATCACGTATGTTCCTTCACCGGCAACCGTTCCGCCGAGTACTTTCCAGACATCGGAAAAATACAGCGGCAAGGTGGTGTACTGCGTATCGGGCGAATACAGAATGTATGCATTGCGGAAGCCCTGTTGGTAGGCCCATTCAGCAGAAACCGTCGCCTGCACGTTGTCGCCCGGGAAGTTGGCGAACATGAAATCGCCCCCCATCAGCGGCAGGGTCGGCGATGATGCCCCCGGCGAGAAGGCCGGCACTTTTGCATCAGTTGCCAGAGCCGCCGCCGCAAAGGACGGGTCGGCATCCGACGGCGTCACCAGGACATCAATGCCTTCATCGAGCAGTTCCTGGGCTGCAATCGATGTTTGCGCAGCATCGGAACGGGTATCTTTCGAGATCGTCTTGATCATGATCTTGCCGCCGATACCCCCGGCTGCATTGATTTCATCCACCGCGATCTGAAACCCTTCAACGGCGGGACCGTCATAAACGGCCAGACCACCGGTCTGGCCCGTTGCAAGACCGATAAGCAGCGTTTCGTCTGCTGCTGCAGTCGACATCGACCCCACGGCAATCAAAGCCGCGGCGCTTGCCGATAAAGCTAACTTCTTCAACATAATCGTCTCCCTTGTTTTAATTACTGCTGTCTCAAGAAAGTGCTTCGGCAACCTGACGGCTACCCTTGTGGCCAAGATAAGCCTCGATCACCTGCGGATTCTTCTGAACCGCATGAGGCTCACCCTCGGCAATGACGCGCCCTTCGTTCAATACGACGACACGTTCGCAAAGCCGCATAATCAGCGGCAAGTCATGGTCAACGATCAGAATGCCCATACCGAACCGGTCTCTCAGGGCTTTCAGATCGTCCATCAGCGCATCCGTCTCCTCCCGGTTCATCCCCGCCGCCGGTTCGTCGAGAAACAGAAAACGGGGTT
Organism: uncultured Flavobacteriaceae bacterium; assembly: GCA_964352715.1. Lineage (GTDB taxonomy): Bacteria > Pseudomonadota > Alphaproteobacteria > UBA8366 > Aestuariispiraceae > JAVKBW01. Next base: position 27,603 of record CAYGSU010000021.1, read on the forward strand.
CCAGCGCCAACGCCCGGGCGATTTCGACTCGCCTCTGATTGCCGTAAGACAGCGTAGACGCCTGCGTATCGGCGACATCCGTCAAATTCATCGCATCGATTGCCTTGTCGACAACCAGGTCAGTCTGGTTACGCGACTGCCGCGGCCATGCATTCAGGGCTGCGACGGAAATGTTCTGGCGAACCGAAAGCGATGTGAACAGCCGGATGTTCTGGAACGTCCGGCCGATCCCCAATCCGGCAAGCTTATGGCTCGACAGGCCCGTCACTTCCTGATCGTCGACGACAATCTTGCCGTCACTGGTCGGCAAAACGCCTGACAGGACATTCAGGAGAGTTGTCTTGCCGGAGCCATTGGGACCGATCAGCCCGACGATCTCGCGGCTTTTCAGACTCATCGACACGGCATCAAGCGCGCGCAGACCCCCGAAGGATTTCCCGATATCGCGGGCTTCGAGAATCCCGTCCGGTGCAGGTGATGCTTCCGGCGCCGTTTCGGACACCGCTTTCGGGCGATACCTGAAGGCGTTTTTCAGCAGGGATTCATCCCATTCAAGGCGATCCAGCAGCCCCCCGCTTCGCTTCGCCATGACCAGAAGGATGATCAGGCCGATCCCGATCTGGGTCGTGCCGAACAGTTCCGGTGTCTGATAGCCAAAGATATCGACGCCGCTTTCAATCCGTCGCAGCAGTTCTGTCACCAGCGTGATAAGGATGGCCCCTGCCAGCGCGCCGCTGACCGTCGCCATGCCGCCGACAATCAGCATCGCCAGCAGGGCGAAGGTGTCGACGAAGTAGAACTTCTTGACCGAGAACGCGCCGAGAAAATGTCCCAGCAAAACCCCGGCGATAGCAACCACGCCGGCGCTGATGACCCAGGACAGCAGTCGCTGGCGTCGTACATCGACACCCATGGCGCCTGCCGCAAGCTGATCGTCCCGCGACGCCCGCAACTTCAGGCCAAAGACGGAATCCTTGAACAATCGGGCGATAACTATCGCTACAACCGCGAAGATGGCGGCGATTGTCAGATCGGTCAGGCGTGGCACACCGAAAAACGACTGGCTGCCACGGGTGATATCGCGCGCACCGATGATAATGCCATGCGCAATCACCAGCAGGCCAAGTGTCGTGATGGTCGCTGCCGACCCGTCCAGTTTCGAAATAACGATGCCGACAACAAAGGCGACCGTCATGACAAACAGAACCGTTATCAGCGTCGCTGTCAGCAGGTCGAAATTGGCTTCCGCCAGAAAAGGCGGCAGATTGGCCAGGGTCACTTTTTTCATGGCGACCGGCATGGTCAGAATGCCGGAAAGGTAGGCGGCAATGCCCATGAAGGCCAAATGCCCGAAGCTGAGAATGCCGGAATTTCCTGTGTAGATGCCGATGCCAAGAACGGCGATCAAACTGATAAAGAACACGATCAGCATGCGTTCGATGCCGCCGCCGACCGCGCTTGCGATCAATGCCGCGATGATCATCAGCACGACATAGCCTGACGTTCCCACCAAGGTACGCGACATCAAGACAAGCCCATCCTAGAAATCCCCAATACTAAACCCCGGCATCCATTGAGCATCAAATAAATATTCCAAATCAACAAAAATCTTTTCATTTGATAAAATTTATCCAGATTGGCAAAGTTCCGCTTCACAAATAGTCTTGAAATCGACCGTTATGGATTTGACTATCGATTTGAAAGCTTCTCATGGCGTTAATGGATGACCTGCACGGCAAACTCGACAGTTTGACCGCAGCCGAGCGAAAAGTCGCCACAGCGCTCCTCGCCGACTATCCTTTCGCCGGCCTGATGACAGTTGTTGAGCTGGCCGAAAGGTCAAATGTCAGTTCCCAATCCATTCTTCGCCTGGTCGCCAAACTGGGTTTCCATGGTTATGGCGACTTTCAGCGTGCACTGATCAGCGAAATAAAGGACGGGTATCAGTCGCCGGTTACCCTGCGGGAATCGGTCGGCCCGCCGGAAAGCAAAAGCCCGTCACTTGCCGAAATCACCGAGGTGACCGTCCGGTCAATCCACGAGACCATCGCCACGATGTCGGAATCTCAGTTCGTCACGATCTGCGAAATGATCGCCGACACCAAACGGTCGGTGTTTCTGATCGGCGGTCGCATGTCGCACACGCTGGCCACCTTCCTGTTCCGGCATCTGCGGCAGATCCGGCCGAAGGTCTACCTCATTCCCGAATACGAGGAAGAATGGCCGGAATACCTTTTGCGCATGGGGCGGCGGGATATCGTGCTGATGTTCGACTACCGGCGGTATCAGACGGACCTGGAACGCCTTGCCGAACGCGGCGTAACCGATCGTGGCGTCAACATTGTGCTGTTCACCGACAAATGGCTGTCGCCGATCTCGAAACACAGTCACCACATCCTTGCATCCAATGTCGAGGTCGGCACACCGTGGGATACCAGCCTGCCGCTGTTGCTGGTGATCGAGGCGATCATCAACCGCGTTTCCGAGCAGGACTGGAGCGCAACCCGCAAAAGGATCCGGAACTGGGACGACCTGCGGTCACCTGCTGTCGTCAATGAAAGGATGGAATTCGATGACTCCTAGAAAACAAACGAACGGAGAGCTTCTACGATGAACCGTGAAGAGATCACCATGGTCTGCTGCAGCGACTTGTCAGGCCATGTCAAAGGCAAGGCTTTTCCGGCCTGCGATTGGGAGAAGCGCCGTGACAGGGGGATCGGCTGGGTGCCGACGAATGCCCAGATCACCGCGTTCAACAGTATTGCCGATACGCCGTTCGGCGCACTTGGCGACCTGCTGCTTGTGCCGGACCCGAACGCCGAAGTTTCGGTTGATTTTGGCGACGGGTCACCACGCGAACATTTCTATATGGGAAACATTCAGTATACCGATGGAAAGCCCTGGGAATGTTGCCTGCGAAGCATTCTGCAGAAAGCGCTCAAGACCCTGAAAGATGAAGCCGGGCTGACCCTTTTCAGCGCTTTCGAAATGGAATTCCAGTTTCTCGATGACATGGTCGACTATGGCCCCGGATTCGGCCTTATCGGCTTCCGGGAAAAGAAACTGTTCGGTGAAATATACGTCGCCGCGATGCGGGCCGCCGGCGTTGAACCCGATTCCTTCCTGAAGGAATGGGGCGAGCAGCAGTATGAAGTCACCATGCATCCGCAGACCGGCATCACAGGTGCGGATCATGCCGTCTACATGCGTGAACTTGCCCGCGCGACCGCACAGCGGCTGGACGACCCGATCACCTTCGCGCCTGTCCGCGCGCCGGATGCCGTCGGCAACGGCGTGCACATCCATATGAGCCTCTGGGACGATGACGGAAACCCGGCGACCTACCATCCCGACGGTCCCGGCGGCCTGAGCGAGCCGGCCCGGCATTTCGTTGCCGGCATTCTCCAACATCTGGCGACAATTATAGCCTTTACCGCACCAAGTGCTGCCTCTTACGCCCGGTTGACGCCGCATCGCTGGAGCGCCGCCTACAACAATCTGGGTTATCGCGATCGCGAAGCGTCGGTGCGAATCTGCCCGGTGGCCGACCTGCCCGGCCTGGATGTTGCCAAGCAGTTCAATTTCGAATTCCGGGCCGGCGATTCCACGGCCAGCCCCTATCTGCAATTGGCCGCCATAGTTCTGGCCGGGATTGACGGCATTCGGAACAAGCTGGAGCCCAGCCCGCCAACCCATGAAGACCTGTCGCTGCTGAGCGAAAAAGATCTGACGGCGCGTGGCTATCATCGCCTGCCCACAACCCTGGAACTGGCGCTGGAACGGCTGGAACAGGATTCAACTGTCCGGTCGTGGTTCGATGACCCGTTTACCGAGGTTTACCTGAAGCACAAACGCGGCGAACTGGAATATCTGGCCGGCAGATCGCCAGAGGAAGTCTGTTCCGCTTACGAAGCCGTTTACTGACAGAAAGATATCGCATGCCCACGCTTTACGAACGAGACGAAAAAGCCATCGCAAAATTGCAGAAGCTGCGATTCTGCCCCCTGGCCGTAACCGGCGGCGAAGGGTCGTATCTGATCGACGAAACCGGAAAGCGTATTCTCGACCTGTCAGCCTCCTGGGGGGCGGCCGGGTTGGGGCATTCGCATCCCGCCGTTGTGGCGGCGTTGCACAAGGCGGCAAGCAACCAGGCCGGGGCCAGCATTCTTTCCGGCACGTCAGAGACCACCGTATCGCTGGCCGAGAAACTGCTGAAGATTGTGCCTGGCGAGGGCGACCGCCGGGTCTGGTTCGGGCATTCCGGGTCGGACGCCAATGAAACCATAGCCCGGGCCGTTGTTGCGGCGACCGGCCGGCCGCGCCTGATATCTTTTTCAGGGGCCTATCACGGCGGTACGGCGGGATCGATGGCGGTTTCCGGTCACAGCGTTCAGGAACATGCGGAAAAGGCCAGCGGACTTATCCTGCTGCCGTATCCCGACCCGTACCGGCCGTACAAGAATGACCCGACCGGCGACGCCATTCTGGCGGAACTGGCCCAAAGGTTCGACGAAGATTGCCCGGCAGAAGAGGTTGCGGCAATTTTCATCGAACCGATCCAATCGGATGGCGGCATGATCGTGCCACCCGACGGTTTCATGAAAAAACTGGCTGAAATGTGCCAGTCTCACGGCATTCTGGTCGTTTGCGACGAGGTCAAGGTCGGCCTCGCCAGGACCGGTCGCCTGCACTGTTTTGACCATGACGGGTTCCGGCCGGATATCGTCACCCTCGGCAAGGGTCTGGGCGGCGGCCTGCCTTTGTCGGCGGCCATCGGCCCGGCTTCGGTCTTCGATTTTGCAACGTCGTTTTCCATGCAAACCCTGCACGGCAATCCGATCTGCACCGCCGTCGGCCATGCCGTACTGGATACGATTGAAAAGGATGGCCTGGTCGAGAATGCGCGGCAGGTCGGCAACTATCTGCAGCAGGGCCTGCGCACCCTGATGCAGAAACATGAGCTGATCGGTGACGTTCGTGGCCGGGGGCTGGCGATCGGTGTTGAGCTGGTTACTTCCCGCCAGAGCCGGGAACCCGCTGCCAAGGAGGCGGCGAAGCTTGTTTACCGGTCCTTCGAACTGGGCTTGATCGCCTACTATGTCGGCATGAATTCCAACGTCATTGAAATGACCCCACCCCTGACCCTGACGACGGCGGAAGTCGATGAAGCCCTGTCCATTCTGGACCGGGCAATCGACGATGTTGTGCAGGGCCGCGTTGATGACACCGTTCTGGAGGGTTTCGAGGGGTGGTGAACACAATTGATGCCGCGTCATTCCTGAAATTCTGGGAAAGTGCTGTTGGCGATCTTTACGGCAACACCGTAACCCTGGAAAAGCTGGACGGCGAATACGACCTGAACTTCCGGGCCATTGCCACCGATGGCAGCCGTTCAATTCTCAAGGTCATGCGGCCAGGCTGCAACGAGGCATTCATCGACATGCAATGCCGGGCGATGGAACATATCGCGGCACAGGCGCCCGGCTTTCCAACCCCGCAGGTTATCCGCACACAATCCGGCGGCCTGTTTGCATCATATCGGGACCAGAACGGCGATACCCGTCTGGTCTGGATGCTGACGCATCTGCACGGGGCAGCTTATGGCGATTTCAACCCGCAAACAGACAAGCTGATTCACGACCTTGGCCGGCAAATCGGCATGATGGACCGGGCGCTCGAGCCGTTCGATCATCCCGAACTCGACCGGGACATGAAATGGGACCTGACCGAGGCGGGCTGGATCAACGCACATCTTGGTATCATTGACGAGCCGGACCGACGCCGTCTGGTCACGGCGATCGCCGAACGGTTTGAGACCGACCTGAAACCGGCGCTGAAAGCGCTTCCGCATACTGCGATCCATAACGACGTCAATGACTATAACATTCTGGTTCACAAGGGCACGAACGGGTCTGCCGGCATTTCCGGTCTGATCGACTTTGGCGACATGCTGCGATCGCCGCGCATTTGCGATCTCTCCATTGCCGGCGCGTATATCATTCTCGACCAGCCGAAGCCATTGCAGGCGCTGGCCGCCCTCGTCGCAGGGTATCATCAGGAATATCCGCTGACGGAACAGGAGCTTTCCCTGCTGTATCCGCTTGTGCTGACGCGGCTTGCGGTCAGTGTGGTGAACTCGACCATGATGGCGCAGGAAAAGCCCGACGATCCTTACGTTCTGATTTCACAGGCTCCTGCCTGGCGGTTTCTGGAGCTTTCGGACACCCTGCGGGAAGAAGACGCGCTGGCGCGGCTGCGCACCGCCTGCGGCCTGCCGGTCACCAAGCGGGCCAACAGAATCGTCTCGTGGCTGCACGGCAATCGCGGCGCCTTCGCACCGGTGCTCGGCCGGAACCTGACAGACGTTCCGACGGCATCGATTTCCGTCAACGGATCGACGATGCCGCGCAATCCGCTTGACCTGAGCGAACGTGAAGCCGCCTGCCTTACCGGAGCGGATGACGTCGATGCCTGGGAAGTCGGTTTCTATGCCGAGCCCCGGCTGATCTATACCGGCGAGTTCTTCCGCAGCGGACCCTATGAGGCGGATGACAGGCGCAGCATTCATATCGGCGTCGATCTGTTCGCACCGGCGGGAACACCCGTATATGCCCCGCTGGCCGGAACAGTGCATGCGGTATCGAATTCGCCGGACCGTTTCGACTATGGCGGCGTGGTCATTCTCAGTCATGAAACGCCGGATGGCGATTGTTTCCATACCCTGTACGGGCATCTCGACCCCGCCGTTACCGGACAGATCGCGATCGGCGACACAATAGAAGCCGGTGCGTCCTTTGCGACGCTCGGCGCACAGGCGGCAAACGGCGGTTGGCAACCGCATCTGCATTTTCAGCTTTCCGTGAAACCGGAAGCCGAAGACGTTATCTGGGTCGGCGTCGCCAACCCGGACGACCTGGACTACCATCTTGCCGTCTTCCCGAACCCGGCTTCGCTGCTGAACCTGCCGGACGAAAAACTGGCCTATAAGCCGCTTCCGGAACAGCAAATCGCCGGCTACCGAAAGGAACATTTCGCCGCCAATCTGAAGCTTTCCTACCAACGACCCTGCCTGTTCCTTCGCGGCTGGCGTCACTACCTGTTCGATGAAATGGGGCGTTGTTATCTGGATTCCTACAACAACGTGCCGCATGTCGGCCACGCGCATCCGCGCATACAGGAAGTCGCCTGCAAGCAGTTGGCCCGGCTGAATTCAAACACCCGCTATCTGCATCCGGCCCAGATTGCCTTCGCCGAAAAACTGCTGTCGAAAGTGTCTGACCGATATTCGGTCTGCTTTTTTGTCAATTCCGGCAGCGAGGCGAACGAACTTGCGCTTCGGTTGGCGCGTGCCGCTTCCGGCGGCAAGGACATGATAACGCCGGATCATGGCTATCACGGCATGACCACCGGCGCGATCGACATCAGCGCCTACAAGTTCAACAAGCCGAACGGCGTTGGCCAGGCGGATTGGGTGCAACTGGTTTCCGTGCCGGATCCGTATCGCGGCGCCCCGAAAACCGCAGAAGACTTTGCGTCAGAGGTCGATACGGCGATCGCCAATATAAACGGGCGCGGCGGACGGCTTGCCGGTTTCATCGCTGAGACCTTCCCCAGCGTCGGGGGGCAGATCATCCCGCCTGCCGGGTATCTGAAATCGGTCTACGGGAAAATCCGGGCCGCCGGCGGCGTCTGCATCGCTGATGAGGTGCAGACCGGTCTTGGGCGGTTGGGAAGCCACTACTGGGCTTTCGAAATCCAGGATGCGGAACCCGACATCATCGTCCTTGGCAAGCCGCTTGGAAACGGCCATCCGGTCGGTGCGGTGATCACAACCCGGACAATCGCCGACGCCTTCGCGAACGGCATCGAGTACTTTTCGACATTCGGCGGCAGCACGCTTTCCTGCATGATCGGGCGCGAGGTGCTGCAGATTGTCGATGACGAAGGCTTGCAGGACAATGCCAGGGATGTCGGCGGCCACTTGCTGCACGGCCTGGCTGACCTGATGGACCGGCACCCCGTTATCGGCGATGTCAGGGGGCACGGCCTGTTTATCGGCGTTGAACTGGTAACCGATCGTGACACCAGGAAACCGGCCACCGAAATCGCCGGCTATGTGGTCAACCGGCTTCGCGACCATCGCATCCTGGCCGGTACAGAAGGCCCTGCCGACAATATTCTGAAAATCAGACCACCATTGACGATCGACAGGAAAAATGCGGCCATGATCGTCGATCGGCTCAACAGTATTTTAGATGAGACGTTCTGCGCAGTTTAGATTTACTACCGACAGTGTTACAGACAGAGCTTGTGATTTGATTCAACAGTCTGTCAGTCGGGGCAAAAATGCAGGAAAAACGCCTAGACATACATAATTCGACGGTTCCAGCCCTGTGCGCTTCCTGCGAGGCCCGGCACAAGGGGCTGTGCGGCGTGCTTTCAACGGAAGAATTGCTGCGCCTTAGCCGGCATACGACGATCCGTAAGCATCCCGCCAGAACACAGCTGATTACCGAAGAAGAACCGGTTGAGACCTACGCAAATGTGCTGAGCGGCGTGGTAAAACTAACCAAAACGCTGCAGGACGGCAGGCAGCAGATTGTTGGCCTGCAATTTGCGCCGGATTTCGTCGGTCGGCCGTTTCAGCCCGAAAGCAAGGTTGGCGCCGAGGCTGCTTCGGATGTGACCCTCTGCTATTTTCCCCGGAATGCCATCGAATCCATGCTGAAGGAACAGCCGGAGCTCGAGCACCGGCTGCTACGCCAGGCATTGGGCGAACTGGATGAGGCGCGGGAACTGATGCTGACCCTGGGCCGCAAGACAGCAGAAGAAAAGCTGGCCGGTTTCCTTTGCATGATCGCGCGTCATATCGATCCGACCGACGATATCGATAGACGGAACGAAATAACATTCGATTTACCGCTGACACGGGCCGATATTGCGGATTTTCTAGGCCTGACGATAGAAACCGTCAGCCGGCAACTGACGAGACTGCGAAAAGCCGGTTTCGTTCACGTCGAAAACAATCGGCATTTCCATATCCCCGATCTGCACCGGTTACAGGAAGTCTCCGGCGCGTAAGGGGGCAGCTTTACCTCTCGACAGATAACGACCTGCCCAGATATTCCGCCACCGGAACGCACAAATAGTCATGTTCGAAGGCGACATGCCGTCGCAACTGACCGAAAAACCCACGCAGCATATAACCCGCTGTTTCCGCCTCACGCACGGCCGCACCTGCCGACAGGGCGATCATGGCATCGCTTACCTCTTCCGAAAAACACTGATCTTCAAGATGTTCTTCGCAAAGACGTGCAATAACATCGTTCAGAACTGCAGATTCGCCGATAACTTTTCGCGCGGTGTTGAAAAACTGCTCTTCTTCGAATCGGTGCGCGGCGCGGACGGTCTGTATCAGCGCATCTGATAAACTCAGGCATTCCCGCGTATCCGCCAGAACCGGAAGCGTGTCGGCAATGCGTTCCAGTTGATCGCATATGTCAAGAAGCGCCGTTGCATGCCAGATCATGGTGTCCAGGCAAACCGCATCGCTGAATTCGCCCTGATCGACCAGCTTTAGCCATTTTGGCGGTTTCGGTTTATCGGATTCAGGCATATTTGAGCTTTCATTCGGCAACGACAGTCCGTTGCAGGGTTCGACCGCTTCGCCGGACGGTCACGGACTCGCCAAGACTGCCGGGTGGAAAAGTGATCCGCGTTGATCCAGGTCAAGGTCACTCTGCAATTTTCACGGCATCTATAGGCGTCTTTGTCGCTGTCGTTCGCCCCCTTGGGCTGACCGACGGCGTTTGTTCGTTGTTGAATTACCTTGCGAGGGTTAGAAAATGAAACATGGAGCCCTGGTGATCGTCCTTGCGATTGCCGCGATCCTGGCCTTGATGGGTGCCGCCCTGGGTCGGGACGAGTTGTTTCAGGCGCATGCCTGGATCGTCTTCCTGGTTCTGACCATTACCGCCTTTATCATGTTGAGCCGCGCACCGATAAAATCCGCAGGCTCGGCAGGCGACATTCCGCTTAAGGCGGTCACAGAAAGCGATCCCGGCTATATCGACGGACCGATCCGCTACGGCGCAATCGCAACGCTTTTCTGGGGTATTACCGGATTCCTTGTCGGCATCGTGATCGCCGCTCAACTGGCATGGCCGGAGCTGAATTTCGAACCCTATCTCAACTTCGGCCGTCTGCGGCCGCTGCACACCTCGGCGGTGATTTTCGCCTTTGGCGGCAACGCATTGATCTGCACCAGCTTCTGGGTGGTCCAACGGACCAGCCGGCAGAAGCTGTTCGGCGGCGATCTCGCCTGGTTCGTGTTCTGGGGATATCAGCTCTTCATCGTGCTGGCCGCGACGGGCTACCTGATGGGCGTCACCCAGTCGAAGGAATACGCCGAACCTGAATGGTATGTCGATTTGTGGCTGACCGTCGTCTGGGTCGCCTATCTGGTGGTGTTCCTCGGCACGATCATGACCCGGCGGGAATCTCATATCTACGTCGCCAACTGGTTTTATCTTTCCTTCATCGTCACCGTGGCGATGCTGCATGTGGTGAACAACCTGACCGTTCCGGTTTCGCTGATGGGCTCCAAAAGCTATTCGGCTTTCGCCGGCGTACAGGACGCCCTGACCCAATGGTGGTACGGACACAACGCCGTGGGCTTTTTCCTGACGGCAGGTTTCCTGGGCATGATGTACTACTTCCTGCCGAAGCAGGCCAACCGACCGGTGTTTTCATACCGACTGTCCATCGTTCATTTCTGGTCGCTGATCTTCCTGTATATCTGGGCCGGTCCGCACCATCTGCACTACACCGCGCTGCCTGACTGGGCACAGACACTTGGCATGGTCTTCTCGATCATGCTGTGGATGCCGTCCTGGGGCGGTATGATCAACGGTTTGATGACCCTGTCCGGCGCATGGGACAAGGTCCGCACCGACCCGCTGATCCGGATGATGGTCATCGCACTTGCCTTCTACGGCATGTCGACCTTCGAAGGCCCGATGATGTCGATCAAGTCCGTCAACTCGCTCAGCCACTATACCGACTGGACAATCGGTCACGTTCATTCCGGTGCTCTGGGCTGGGTCGGCATGATCTCGTTCTCGGCGATCTACTTCCTGGTGCCGAAACTGTGGAACCGGACGCAGTTGTATTCGCTGCGCATGGTCAACTGGCATTTCTGGCTGGCGACCCTCGGCATCGTGGTCTACGCGGCCGTGATGTGGGTATCCGGCATCACACAGGGCCTGATGTGGCGCGAATACGACTCGGAAGGTTTCCTTGTCTATTCCTTCGCGGAAACCGTGGCAGCGATGCACCCCTACTATGCATTGCGGGTCTTTGGCGGCGTTCTATACCTGCTCGGCGCCCTGATCATGGCCTACAACATCTACCAGACCATCCGGGGCAAGGTGCGGGACGAACAACCGATGGTTTCGCTTGCACCGCAACCGGCCGAATAGGAGGGCACTCAGATGTCGTTATTCGACAAACATACGAAACTCGAAACCAACGCGACCCTGTTGCTCGTCTTTTCGCTGCTGGCGGTCACTGTCGGCGGTATCGTCGAGATCGCACCGTTGTTCTATCTCGACAACACGATCGAGAAGGTGGAAGGCGTGCGGCCGTATTCGCCGCTGGAACTGAAAGGCCGGGATATTTACGTCCGCGAAGGATGCTACCTGTGTCACTCGCAGATGATCCGACCGTTCCGGGACGAGGTCGAACGGTATGGCCATTATTCACTGGCGGCGGAGTCGATGTACGACCATCCGTTCCAGTGGGGGTCGAAACGCACCGGGCCGGATCTGGCCCGCGTCGGCGGACGGTATTCAAATGACTGGCATGTCCAGCATCTGATGGACCCGCAATCCGTGGTGCCGGAATCCGTCATGCCGCAATACGGGTTTCTGTTGAAAGCCGAGCTCGACTCCGATCTGACCGCAGATAGCCTGCGCGCCAACCGCGTTGTCGGAGTGCCGTATTCGGATGAAATGATCGAGAACGCCGACGCCGATCTGTTCGCACAGGCGACACCCGATGCGGACTGGGATGGCGTTCTTGCCCGGTATCCGAAAGCCGTTACCGGCGATTTCGACGGTAATCCGTCGAAGGTAACCGAAATGGATGCGCTGATCGCGTATCTGCAGATGTTAGGCACATTGGTCGATTTTTCGACCTATCAGGCCGACGAAAACTACCGTTGACGGAGGGGATCATGGATTACAACGAATTCCGCCATTTCGCCGACAGCTGGGGCCTCGTCTACCTGTTTGTCTTGTTTACAGGCATCCTCGTTTACACCTTCTGGCCCGGCGGCAAGAAGAAAGCCAAGGATGCTGCTGATATTCCGCTGAAAGGTGATTGATCGATGAGCGACACCAACAAGAAAATCGACGAGATCAGTGGCGTTGAGACCACCGGTCATGTCTGGGACGGCATCCAGGAACTCAATAACCCGTTGCCGCGCTGGTGGCTGTGGCTGTTCTATGCCTGCATCGCCTTTTCGATCGGCTATGTCATCTACTATCCGGCAATTCCCCTGATTGAAGGCGCGACAAGCGGCATCAGCGGGTATTCCAGCCGCGCCAATGTGGAAAACGAAATTCAGGCGGTGGCAGACGCCAATGCCGGGCTGATCGCCCGTATTGCGGAAACCGATGTCGGCGATATTGTTGACGATGCTGAACTGCAACGCTTCGCGATTGCCGGCGGCGCATCCGCCTACAAGGTGTACTGTTCTCAATGTCACGGCTCCGGCGCCCAGGGGGCGAAGGCCCAAGGGTATCCGAACCTGAACGACGATGCCTGGTTGTGGGGCGGAACGGTGGAAGATATCTATACCACCATCGCGCACGGCGTTCGCTACGAACAGGATGAAGACACCCGGTTCTCCGAAATGCCGGCCTTCGGGCGCGACGGCATCCTTTCCGGTGACGAGATCAAGGCGTTGGCGCACTATATTCGGTCTCTGTCGAATCTCGAACACGATGCGGAACTGGCGGCTTCGGCAGGCACGCTGTTTGCCGATAACTGCGCCGCATGCCACGGTGAAGACGGCAAGGGCATGCGTGAAGTCGGTGCGCCCAACCTGTCCGATGCTGTCTGGCACTATGGCCAGGAACCATCGCAGATCATCTCGCAAATCCGCAACCCGAAGCATGGTGTCATGCCCGCCTGGTATGATCGTCTGGGCGATGTCGAGGTCAAACGGCTCGCCGTTTATATCCACTCGCTTGGCGGGGGTGAATAGGGCTTATGGCTGCATCAGAGGAGCCGCTTGCCCCGCTACACGATGTTGAGGCGGTAAACCGGCGCGACAAACAGCAGCCGCTTTACGCCGCCCGGAAGAAAATTCATCCGAAGCGGGCTGAAGGCGCTTTCCGGCGGTTCAAGTGGCTGATCATGGCAATCACGCTGGGCATCTATTACGTCACCCCGTGGCTGCGCTGGGACAGGGGCGATTTCGCCCCTGACCAGGCGGTGCTGATCGACCTGGTAAACCGCCGCTTCTATTTCTTCTTCATCGAAATCTGGCCGCAGGAATTCTATTATGTGGCCGGCATGCTGGTGATGGCGGGCATCGGTCTGTTTCTGGTGACCTCGTCCGTCGGCCGGGCCTGGTGCGGCTACACCTGTCCGCAAACCGTCTGGGTCGATCTGTTTCTGGTCGTCGAGCGAGCGGTCGAAGGGGAACGCAACAAAAGGATCAAGCTGGACAAGGAACCGTGGTCGGTTTCAAAAATCTCCAAGCGCGTGGTCAAACACGCAATCTGGCTTCTGATCGCCGTTTCGACCGGCGGCGCCTGGATTTTCTATTTTGCCGACGCGCCCAAATTGGCCATGGATTTCATTTCGGGCGATGCAGCGGGCATCGCCTACACCACCGTCGCCGTGCTGACTTTCACCACCTATACGCTGGGCGGCTTCATGCGCGAACAGATCTGCACCTATATGTGCCCCTGGCCGCGTATTCAGGGTGCGATGCTGGATGAACATTCGCTGACTGTCACCTACAACAACTGGCGCGGCGAACCCCGGTCGCGGCACCAGAAGCGCTCTGCCGAAGAAGGAAAGGCGATTGGCGATTGCGTCGACTGCAACGCCTGCGTCGCCGTATGTCCGATGGGTATCGACATCCGCGACGGCCAGCAGCTTGAATGCATTACCTGTGCCCTCTGCATCGATGCCTGCGATTCCGTTATGACCAAACTGGATCGGGAAAAGGGGTTGATCTCCTATGCCACGCTGTCCGACTATAATCATAACATGCGTCTGGCGCTGAACGACGACACCAGGAAAATCGAACCGGACCGCGTTCGCGATGCCGACGGAAAATTGTCGGACAAGGTGAAACACACGACGATTCGTTCGATCTTTCGGCCCAGAACCCTGGCGTATTTCTGCATCTGGGGTTTGATCGGTCTTGCGATGTCCTACCATGTCGCGACGCGCGGCCGGCTTGATCTGAACATCCTGCACGACCGCAACCCGTTGTTCGTCACCCTTTCCAACGGTGACGTGCGCAACGGTTATACGGTGAAGGTGCTGAACATGATGCCTGAACCGAGAACCGTGCGTGTGACAATTGCCGGCATGCCGGGCGCAACCATGTCGATGCCGGACGCCGCTGACGAGGCCACCGATGTTCTCTACCTTGATGTGGACCCCGACAAGCTGCGCAGCCAGCGCATCTATGTCCGGGCGGATCCGAAGACTTTGCCGAAAGATGTTATGGATCTGACCTTCACCGTTCAGGATATTTTCGGATCGGAACAGGCGGAGTATGAAACACGTTTTGAGAAAGGAAACCGGTAGCATGTTTTCTGCGATTCTCAGTCCAAGCCGCTTCACCGGCTGGCATATGGTCGGAGTGATGGGCCTGTTTTTCGGCACGATCATTGTCGTCAATCTTGTCCTCGCCATATTCGCCACCGGCACCTGGACCGGGCTTGTCGTGAAAAACTCTTACGTCGCCAGCCAGCACTACAACGAGCGCATCGCCAATGATAACCGCCAGGCCGGGCTGGGCTGGGTCGATACATTCTCATACGAAAACGCCACCGTGACGCTGACCATCACCGATGCGTCCGGCAATCCGGTAATGACAGAGTCTGTTTCGACCATGCTGCGCCGTCCGGCCAGCGAACAGCAGGATCATCATATCGACCTTGTCCGCATCGCTCCGGACCGTTTTGAAGTACACCATCCGCTGGCAACGGGATTGTGGGCTGCCGACGTTCATATCAAGCAGGCCGGCCAGCCGGACTGGATCAAACGGTATCGGTTCACGGTGACCGCCGATGAAACCGATCTGGAGGCGCTCGCCAAATGAGTTGCTGTCTTTCCGGTTCGGCCATGCAGCCCGATTCGATGATCGCATCGGACGGGCGTCCCTCGCGCGATGAGGTGTTGTTCGCCAGCACCAACGCAGGCGATGGCCTTCTGGAAACGCACCTTTATCTGCCCGGCGTCCATTGCGGCGGATGCATTTCCGCCATCGAAAAGGCGATGGCGGGCCTTGGCAGTATCGCGCGCGCGCGCGTGAACCTCTCCGCAAAACGCCTTGTCATTCACTGGACCCGCGACGAGGCCAACCCTGGTGCTGTGTTCGACGCGCTCGACAGGCTGGGTTATGTCGCGCATCTCGACGATGGTGCTGCGGCCCGCAACGACAAGACCCTGCGCACGTTGTTCGTCGCGCTGGGTGTTGCCGGGTTCGCAGCCGCCAATGTAATGCTTCTGTCGGTATCTGTGTGGTCGGGCGCGGAAGGTTCAACGCGCGATCTGTTCCACTGGATTTCCGCCCTGATTGCCATTCCTGCCATCGGTTATGCCGGCCAACCGTTTTTCCGCCCGGCCCTGCGCGCGCTTCGAGCCCGACGGCTGACCATGGACGTACCGATATCGCTTGCTGTCGTCCTTGCGGTAGGCATGAGCCTTTATGAAACCTGGAACCATGGCGAAAATGCCTATTTCGATGCTTCCGTAACATTGCTGTTTTTTCTGCTGATCGGCCGGGTGCTCGACCACGTGATGCGTGAACGGGCGCGTGGCGCCGTCGCCAGTCTCGGCCGGCTGGCGCCCAGCGGTGCAACCATCGTTGCGCCGGACGGATCGCGTGACTGGTTGCCGCTGGAAGATGTGAAGCCCGGAATGACCGTCTTTGTTGCGCCGGGCCAACGCCTGCCGGTAGATGGCATCGTTGTGACAGGCGGCGGAGATGTTGACTGCTCCATCGCCACCGGCGAAAGCGAGCCGCAGCCGGCCCTGCCCGGCACGTCGTTCCCGGCCGGGGCTCTGGCCGTCGGCGCACCAATCATGCTGCAGGCTACGCGCACCGCCCGCCAGTCGTTTCTTGCTGAAATGGTGGCCATGCTGGAAGCCGCCGAAAGCGCCAAACCGGCCTTCCGCCGGGTTTCCGACAAGGCTGCTGCAATCTACGCACCGGCGGTTCATCTCGCCGCCCTGCTGACATTCATCGGCTGGGCCGCGGCGACCGGCGACTGGCACAAGGCAATCTATTCGGCGATCGCGGTGTTGATCATAACCTGCCCCTGCGCGCTGGGTCTGGCTGTGCCGATCGTGCAGGTGGTCGCAGCCGGCAGACTGGCCCGGCACGGCATTCTGGTCAGCGACGGCGCGGCGCTTGAAAAACTCGCGGAAATCGACAAGGTCCTGTTCGACAAGACCGGCACGTTGACCACCGGTGAACCGGCCCTGCAAGGGGTTGCAGGGCATGATCCATCCATCCTGCAACAGGCGGCATCGCTGGCCGCGAACAGTCGGCATCCCTATTCCCGTGCGTTGGTTTTGGCGGTACAGAAGGCAGGTTTTTCCGCCGATACGGCACAATGGGAAGATGTTAAGGAATTGCCCGGCCAGGGCCTGGAAGGCCGGCAGGGTGCCGTACTTTATCGCCTTGGCAAACCCGATTGGGCGCTGGACGGCGACACGGCAAACAATCATCAGGGCGTTACCTTCAGCCGGGACGGCCAACTGCTGGCGTCCTTCCAATTCGACGACACGCTGCGCCAGAACGCCGCCGATACCGTGGTCTGGCTCGACAGGCAGGGGTTCGAACCGGAAATCGTCTCCGGCGACACTCCCGCCAAAGTCTCGAAAATCGCCGGCGCGCTGGGTATTTCAGGCGCACAGGGCAATTTGAACCCGGTCGACAAGATCGCCCGCATCCGCGCCCTGCAATCGACCGGGCACCACGTGCTGATGGTTGGCGACGGCATCAACGACGCCCCGGCGCTGAACGCAGCGAATGTATCCATCGCACCGTCAACCGCCGCCGATGTCGGGCGGCGGGCGGCCGGGTTCGTATTTCTGCATGAAGGGCTGGATGCGGTCCGCACCGCCATTATTGTATCGCGTCAGGCGCGCGCGCTGATCCGGCAGAATTTCGGTCTCGCCGTTATATACAATCTGATCGCGGTTCCGGTCGCCGTGGCCGGCTTGGCAACCCCGCTTGTTGCCGCGATCGCAATGTCCGCCTCGTCCTTCCTGGTCGTCGCAAATGCCATGCGGCTTAACCTGTCCGGTCCGAAACTGCCGGTGGCGGAGTTGCCTGAATCCGCCCGGCGCACGCCGCACGCGATGTCTGTTTCCGCCTCGGTGGGAGATGCATCATGAACCTTCTTGTATTCCTGATTCCCGCCGCCTTGCTGCTAGGTTTCATCGGGCTGATGGCGTTTCTGTGGTCGCTCAAGACCGGCCAGTACAACGATCTGGACGGCGATGCCTGGCGCATTCTGGATGACGAGTCCGAAGCGCCTGACGAGTCACGGCGGTAGTTGCCGTTCCACTCGGCCCGTGACGGGCCTTTAAAGGAAAACGGGGCTGCGTCAATTTCTGACACAACCCCGTTCTCAATCATTTTCCGTCTCTCGGAATGTCGTGCCGGTTACTGCAGGTGGTACACCTTGTTCATCCCGTAGACCGGCGTCGTAAGCCCTTCCATCCGCGCCTTCAACTGCAGTGACAGGAACTGCGAATAGTGGCGCGACTGGTGCAGGTTGCCGCCGTGGAACCACAGGCCCGGCTGCTGGGTTGGCTTCCACATGTTGCGAAGCTCGCCTTCCCACGGACCCGGGTCTTTTGTTGTGTCCGACCCCAGACCCCAGCACTTGCCGACCCTGTCGGCGACGTCCTGGCCCATCAGATCGGCCGCCCAGCCATTCATCGAATTGTAGCCGGTAGCGTAGACGATGAGGTCTGCGTCCAGCTTCTCGCCGTTGTCCAGAACGATGCCGTTTTCGGTCACCTCCGTGATCTGGCCGTGCTTCAGCTTGACACTGCCATCGACAACCAGATCGCTGGCGCCAACATCGATGTAGTAGCCGGAACCACGCCTCAGATACTTCATGAACAGGCCACTTTCGTCATCACCGAAGTCGAGCTCGAAGCCCGCCTTTTCCAGACCTGTATAAAATTCGGCATCGTGTTCTTTGATCTGAGCATAAAGCGGTTTATGGAACTCCGACAAAAGCCTGTAGGGTACGGACGCGAAGGTCAGGTCGGCCTTGGCCGTTGTCATGCCGGCTTCCTTCGCTTCTTCCGAATACAGCGGCCCCATGCCAAGGGTCATCAGCGTTTCCGATTTCACGATATGGGTCGACGAACGCTGCACCATCGTTACATCAGCGCCGTTTTCCCAAAGCGCGGCGGCGATATCGTGCGCCGAGTTGTTCGAACCGATAATGACCGCCTTCTTACCTTTGTAGGCGTCAGGCCCCGGATGTTTCGATGAGTGGTGCTGATCGCCCTTGAACTTGTCCATTCCCGGAAGTTCGGGGACGCGGGCCTTGCCTGACATGCCGGTCGCGAGAACAAGCTGTTTCGGCTTCAGCACGACTTCCTCGCCATTGCGGTCAACCACGACTGTCCATTCGCCCGATTTTTCGTTGTAGGTAGCAGATGTGCAGTTGCTGCTGGACCAGTAGTTCAGCTCCATGACCTTTGTATACATTTCCAGCCAGTCGCCGATCTTGTCCTTCGGCGCAAAGACAGGCCAGTTGTCGGGGAACGGCAGATACGGCAGGTGGTCATACCAGATCGGGTCATGCAGACAGAGTGACTTGTACCGCTTCCGCCAGCTATCGCCCGCCCGTTCGTTCCGTTCGATGATAATCGTCGGCACGCCAAGCTGACGCAGCCGCGCGCCCATGGCGATACCGCCCTGGCCGCCGCCGATGATGACCACATAGGGCTGTTTGGAATAGCCGAGCGTTTCGAGTTCTTCCTCGCGTTCTTCCGCCCAGGTCTTGCGTTCTTTAATATGACCGTGTGCCGTACCCTTCAGGCGGCGTTTGCCAAGTGGCTCCTCGAAACCTTTCAGCGACTGCATTGTGGTCAGCAAGGTCCAGATTTTACCATCCTTGAGGCGGATGTGGCCGTAGCCGGTTGCAAGACCGGTTTCAAACCTGATCCAGGCGCTGATGACGCCATCGGCCTCTTCAACCGCCTCGTTCGGGTCCAACGCAAAACCGGATGGCTTGATCGCCGAAAGTTGAGAGGAAAGCATGGCGCGAATAGCGCCATGCCCTTCCATTGTGTGAATGTTCCAGGTGAACGTAACCAGATCCCGCCAGTAACAGTCTTCCAGAAACAGCTTGGAGACACCGTCGATGTCTCCTGCTTCCAGTGCTTTACTGAGATTATCCAAGACGGTCGAAACCTGTTTCTCCGCAGCCGCATTACTCATCTGTTTTCTCCCATGGAATAATCAATCGCATCCTGTTCCCCGGCTAAGCCTGCCTGTTTCGGGATTGGACGATCACTTTACATACGAACCCGCCACGCCGGTTTCCCGGCGTGGCGCACCCGTATCAAATGAGCGTTTCCTGAGGTTTGGCCGGGTTGTACAGCCGCATTGCCCCGGATTTCTTCGCTTCGTTGTCGTAAACGGTGCCATTCGGCGCCGAAACGATCTCAAGCTGCAGGCCCCACGGCGCCATGAAGTAGCACCAGGTCAACCCGATATTCGGACCGGCATCATAGACGGTCGGTTCACCGAGAACCTTGACGCCTTTTTCCTTCAGAAAGGCGATCGCGGCATCCATGTCGTCAACGTAGAAGGCGAAATGGTGACCGCCGATATCACTGTTCTTCGGCGGATCCTGTTTCTGGTCAGGCGCGCTGTACTCGAACACTTCCAGGTTGGTGCCGTTACCGCACCGCATATACCGGAATTCCTTTACAACGGCGCGCGGATGAACATTCAGATGTTCCGTCATCCAGTCGCTGTCATCGACACGGAAATCCGTCGCCGCCGTGTAGAGGGTTTGGGCACCCAGAATTTCCTCGAAGAACTTGCAGGCTTCATCGAGATTCGGAACCGTGAAGCCGATATGCTCCATTCCGCGCATTCCTGGCATTGGCATGATATTTTCCTCCTGTGTTATTAGCTGTTGTCGAGTTCACTCGAAGTACTTGTTCGAGAAATTGGCAAGTTTGGCGTAGGAGCCTTTCGCCATCGCTTCGTAGAAGTCGCGATAGATTCCGTGCTGTTCCTGATACAGTTCGGACAGGCCATGGTTTGGCTCGAACGACCGTTCAAGTTTGACCATCTCGCCGGTTGCCTCCTTAACGTCGGCGAATTCACCAGCGCCTACAGCGCCAAGGATGGCCGCGCCAAGAACAGTGCATTCCCGTTCGGAGGTCACATGAACCTCGCGCCCGAAAATATCGGCCATGATCTGAACGAAACCGGGGCTTTTGGTGCCGCCGCCCGTCAGACGAAGTTCGGTGACCCCGCCTTCAATATCCGTATCGAAAGCATCCACGACCATCTTCATCTCGTTGGCGCAGCCTTCAAGCATGGCGCGGATCATGTCTTCGCGTGTGTGATGCGTTCCGAGGCCCAGGAACCCGCCGCGGGAAACAGCATCGTAATACGGGGTGACCTGGCTCGACAGGAACGAATGGAACAGCAGACCGGACGCGCCGGGCTTGGCCGTCCCCGCCGCTTCCACCATCACCGCGAACGGGCTCTTGCCCAGTTCGTGCGCTTTCTGGATATCGTCGCTGCCCAGCGTATCGCGCCACCATTTCAGACACGCGCCGAGGCAGAAAGCGGCCCCTTCGATATTCCAGTGATGCGGCACGCCGTGGCCGCCCCACCACAGATTCTTGCCCTTGATAAGGTCGACAGAGTCGAGATGCGCGACCATCACTGCCGCCGTACCAACTGTGAATTCAGCCAGACCCTGACTGATCACACCGGCCCCGATTGCCGCACATTGCTGGTCACCTGCGCCCCGGCACAGTTTGACGCCGACCGGAATGCCGGTCGCCTGCGACGCTTCCTTGGAAACCGTGCCGACAAAACCTGACGGAATACCGACCGGCGGCAGACGGCTGCGGTCGATACCGATCAGATCGAGAATGCGGTCGGACCAGTCCAGCTTGGCGATTTCCATCATGCCGTTCAGCGTCAGCGACGCCGGGTCCGTCTCCCACTTTTCTGCGCCAAGCCGATGCAGGAAATATTCCTGACCATTGGCGAACCATGCAATCTGGTCGAACAGTTCCGGCTTCTTGTCGCGCAACCAGGCGATCTTCGACGCTGTCCAGAGCGGACTGAGCTGCATGCCGGTATGTTCGTGATGTTCTTCGGGCGAAATCGACTTCGCGATCTCATCAGCCTGTTCAACGGCGCGGGAATCGTTCCAGACGATGCTGGGCGCCAGCGGCTTCTTGTCCTTGTTCAGCAGACAAACAGTACCGCGCTGGCTGGAGAAACCGACGGACTTGTAGGCGTCATCAGGCAGGTTCGCCTGCTTGATCGCTTCCTTGGACGCATGGCAGATGCCACGCCAAACCGCTTCCAGATCCTGTTCGTTCCACCCGGACCGGGGCGCCATGGTCGGATATTCCTTGTATCCGTGGCCAAGGCACTTGCCGTGGGTATCGAAAATCATGACGGTACAGCCGGTTGTGCCGGCGTCGATGCCAATGAATGCCTTATCCATGTTTCTCCCCTTGGGTCTTTAGTTTCCGACTTTTCTTTTGCCAAAAGCGCCCGCTTTTAAATCGGTTCGCCCTAATTTTTCCTATATTTGCGCAATCCATTCACTCAGCATTTTCAGGAATGTCAGCCGGCGGGACTTCATCGCTTCATCAAGGCTTTCGAGGCTGGTTTGTTTGAGCGTTATGACATCCTCGCAGAAACCAAGTGATCTTTCCGGCACAAGCGCGATGCGGGTATCGCCGACGCCGTTCCAGTCTGCATTCACAGAGAATCCGTAAGCGGCGACCTCATCGTGCCAGGTTGCATCAAGCACGATCGACCGGCCATCAAGTTCAACCCGGACAAAGTTGTGAAAGTCCACTACAGGTCCGCCGTTTATCATTTCACGCAGTTCCGGCGACATGCTGGAGTGCGGCGGGATACCGGCCGAGAAATCCCCCTGAACCGTTTCGACATTCGCTTTGTAGCCCAGATCGCGCAGACGATTCCTTAGAGCAAGATGCTTTCCGGTACACGACCCGGCGCGCCGGGCTTCAATCGATTTCGGGTCCCGCACGCCATCGGAAAGGTAAACAAACCGTCGCACAGTATGGAACTGATCGACAATCTGCTCGACGTCAGACAATCGATCCCCTTGCACCCCTTTGTTCGGTTGCCCGGTCAGCGATTGTGAAACGGAAGACAATCGAAAACTCCTTTCCCTGCATGCCCGGGTCAGATCATGGTTTCGCCGCTGCCCAACGAAAACAGATGAGCATGCGCCAAGTTGAAGGTGACATAGCACTTTTCATCGACCTTGACCGGGAAGGTCGGGTCCGTACGGACACGGATATGATCGCCGCCGCTCACCATGTCGACAAGAAGGTCACTGCCCAGAAGCTGGCGTGAGAAGACTTCGCCCTCAATCGCATCCGGTGTTGGCGTCGCTGAAATAGTCAGGTTTTCAGGCCGGATGCCAAACCGAAGCTCGGGATCATCGCTTTTCTGAACGGCCTGAGACAACTTGTCGTCCAGCTTTACCGTGAAACCGTCGTGTTCCAGAACCGTCTGTCCGCCATCCTGTCCGATCCGGCACATGATCAGGTTCATGGCCGGTTCGCCGACGAAGCCCGCGACCCAGGCATTGACCGGATTGGAGTAAATCTCTTCCGGGGTACCGTATTGCTGCAGCACGCCTTCATGCATGACGGCGATTCTATCGGCCATAGAAAGCGCTTCAAGCTGATCGTGGGTCACATAAACCGTCGTTACGCCCAGATGCTGTTGCAAATGCTTCAACTCAGACCTCATCCGAGCCCGAAGCTTGGCATCAAGGTGGGCAATCGGTTCATCAAACAGGTAGATCTGCGGTTGACGAACGATCACCCGGCCAATGGCCACGCGCTGTTTCTGACCGCCGCTCAGCTCCATCGGCTTGCGGTCGAGTAGTTGATCGATCTCCAGCAGTTTTGCTGCTTCCAAAACCCGTGCATCGATTTCCGAGCGCGCCACCTTGGCGAGCTTCAACGGGTTGCCGATATTCTCTGCGACCGTCTTGTGCGGATACAGGGCGTAGTTTTCAAAGACCATGGCGATATCGCGGTCTTTCGGCGCCAGATCGTTGATCCGGCGATCCCCCAGAAAAATATCGCCTGCGGAAATATGTTCCAGTCCGGCCAGCATACGCATGGTTGAAGACTTGCCGCAGCCGGACGGGCCCAGAACGCACACGAACTCACCGTCCTTACATTCCAGATTCAGGTCTCGAACAGCGATGGTCTCGCGATAGTATTTCCAGACATGATCTATTGTTAGCGCTACCATTTTTTCTCGACTCTTTTCGTAAGGCTTAATTCAAGATTCAACGGTTTATTCTTTAACCGCACCCATGGTCAGACCGGCGACCAGATATCGCCTGATCAGCAGGCCGAGGAACATCATCGGTGCTGTGGTAACCACACCGGCAGCCATGATCTTGCCCCATTGCACGTTTTGCGGCTGGATGAGTTCCTTGGTTGCCGCAGGCAACGTCTTGGCCCCGCCGCTACCGATAATCGTGGCGAACAGAAAATCGTTCCACGCAAACAGAATACACAGCACCAGGAAGGCGCCGATACCCGGTGCAACCAACGGCAGGATCATCAGGCTCGCCTGAAAACGCGTTGCACCGTCACACTGCGCTGCTTCCTCGATCGCGTAAGGCACATTGTCGAAAAAGCCCTTCAGCATCCAGATCGCAAACGGCAGGTTGAACGTCGTATAGGCTAGAATAAGTCCCGGTAGCGTTCCAACCAGATCAAGGCCACGGAAAATTGAGTAAAGCGGCACGATCACGGCCACCACCGGCGCCATGCGCGTGGAAATAATCCAGAAAAACAGATCCTTCTTGCCGCGGAACTCAAACCGCGACATCGAATAGGCGCAGGACGTGCCGAGAACGACAGCAACAAGCGCCGACCCGACCGACGCGACAAGGCTGTTCCGCAAGTAGGTGCCGAAAGATTCTTCGGTAAACAGCGAGACATAGTGTTCGAATGTCGGCGTGAAATCGAAGAACAGCGACACCCCGGCCCAATCGCCGACCGCCGGCAGGGTAAAGGCCTGCAGCAGATCCTTCAGCGATGAACCGATCATGATGACGAACGGCAGCAGCGTCCAGATCACATAAAGAATCAGGAAAACGACCGCCAGAGCCGACAGGATGCGGGAACCGGTGCTGTGGTACTTAACAATATCTTGAGATGCCATGACCTAGCCCTCCCCCTCGTTGCCGGAATCAGTCATCGCCTTTTTCTGCGCCGGGTCTTCCAGCACACGCACGAGGATCATGCCAAGAATGATCGTGACGAACAGCAGGGTGAAGGCGATTGCAGCGCCACGACCCAGCTTGAAGAACTGAAACGAGACATCGAACAGATACACCGGCAAGATGCGCGTCGAGTTGCCAGGGCCACCGCCCGTCATCGCCAGGATATGGTCGATGAAACGGAAGTTGTCCATGAAGCGCAGCAGAATGCCAATCAGCAGGAACGGCACGATATTCGGCAACGATACGGAAAAGAAGTTTCGGATCGGCCCGGCGCCGTCAACCATATTGGCTTCCACCTGATCGCGCGGCACCCGTTTCAGGCCGGCCAGTGCAATCAGCGTAATCAGCGGCGTCCACTGCCAGATATCGACAATAATGATACCCCACAGCGCGGTATCGTAATCGCCAAGAATCGATGTGGAATCAAGAATACCGAGGCTCTGGAACAGCCAGTGATACCAACCGAAGGTTCCGTTGTAGAGGTAATACCACAGCAACCCGGCGACAACAGGAGACATCATCATCGGCATCAGAATGACCGTGACGAGAACTTTTTCGACCCGGCTGTTATTCAGAATAACAGCCAGCAGAACACCGACGAGAATCTCGAATGTCAGGCAGAAGGCTGAATACTGGATAAGCATCAGCCAGCCCTGGATATTCTTTTCATCGGTGAAAAGCGCAGCATAGTTCTTTAAACCGACCCATGTGTCGGCACGCGCGCCAATCTTGTGCAGGCTCATATAGATGAGCCAGAAAAATGGATAAATTGTAATCGCCGCCAGCGTGACGATTGCCGGCAACATCAAATAAAGGAAATACCGTCGCTTGGGCGCGATATTCAATTCGCTGGGCACATAGTCGATCGTGCGCGCCGCATAGACGTGGTCGTCTTCGGAGACAAACGATCTTGCTACATCACTGGGCATGTCAATGACGGTCCGCTATCTGGAAATAAAAACAAAAGAAGCCTTGCCGGCCGGCAAGGGCCGACCGGCAAGGTAGTTGCTGCTCAGGTCAAACGTCGTTCAGGTTGTCTACCTGTTCCTTGATGCGCTGGCATACTTCTTCAGCGGTCATCCGACCGGCCAGGCAATTCTGAGTCTCGGCAGCGACGATGTTGTGGTATTCGTTCGCTTCCGGGAATTTCGGTCCGAGCACGAAATGCGGATCCTTGATGCCGTAGTCGTAAACCGCATC
>CAYGSU010000022.1:0-52758 GCA_964352715.1 uncultured Flavobacteriaceae bacterium
GGGTACGGAAGTGTTGACCCTGCATTATTCGCTGCCCGTTCAGCGGCTGTTTGGCAACAGCAACTAGGCTGTCGTTCGGCGCGCAGGCCGGTGCCTTGCAGACCGGAAAACCGGATTCGCATTGACACCAAACACCTTGTGCCGTAAGTACGAATTCAATCGGGGGTGAGAATCCCCGAGTGCGGTAGCCGTTGTAAACCCAGATTTTTTGATGCTTTCAGTTGCACGGTGCCAGGCTTTTCGGCCATCCGGTCATAACATTCGCGCGGCCTTTCGCCGTTTCGTTTCAAAACTCATCTTCTAGGTAATCCCTGATGCCATCGATTGATCGCGCCTCCGTATTGGTAGTAGGCGGCACCGGCTCTTTTGGCCGCCACCTGGTTTCTCACCTACTCAAAAACGCCAACCCCAAACGGCTGGTTGTCTTTTCGCGGGACGAAGCGAAGCAGCACGATATGGAGCAGGACTTTTCGCCGAAGGAACACGACTGCCTGCGGTACTTCATCGGCGATGTCCGGGACCGGGAACGGCTGGAAACGGCCATGCGGGGCATCGATATTGTCGTGCATGCCGCAGCAATGAAGCAGATTGTGGCGGCTGAATACAATCCGTTCGAATGCATCAAGACCAATGTCATCGGTGCGGAAAACGTTGTCACGGCGGCAATCCGCGCCGGCGTGAAACGCGTAATCGCCCTGTCGACCGACAAGGCGGCTAACCCGATCAATCTTTATGGCGCAAGCAAGCTCGCTTCCGACAAGATTTTCATCGCCGCCAACAATATCGGCGTGCCGGTCGGATGCCGGTTTTCGGTTGTTCGGTATGGCAATGTCATCGGGTCGCGCGGCAGTGTCGTTCCGCTGTTCCAGCGTCTGGTCAGGGACGGAGCGACGGAAATTCCGATTACAGACAATCGCATGACCCGCTTCTGGATCACGCTAGATCATGGCGTAAGCTTTGTTCTTTCATCGCTCGACATGATGCAGGGCGGCGAAATTTTCGTACCGAAGATACCGAGCATGCGGGTCACCGATGTAGCCGATGTGATTGCGCCGGGCATTCCGCAAAAGGTAATCGGTATTCGTCCGGGTGAAAAACTTCACGAGACGATGATCACCGAAGACGATGCGCGAACCACGGTTTCAGTTGGTGACCGGTATGTGATCGAACCCTCATGGGCGGGTTGGGATCGTCACAGCCTGCTGGAACAGGGCGGTGATGCGGTGCCGGAAGGCTTCAGATATTCCAGCGATGCGAACAGCGAATGGCTTGATGCCGACGGCCTGAAGGCATTGCTTGCCGAAATGGATTCGAAATAGGCATCGGTCCGGTCCGTCGGCGGTGGCTGAAACAGGAAAAATGACCGAACCGGATCATCCCGTTTCATGCCGACTGCAATAATTCCCGCACGGGGCGGATCAAAGCGCCTTCCCAGAAAGAACATCCTGCCGTTGGGTGGATCGCCGGCGATTACCTACCCGATAAAGGCGGCGATTGAATCGGATCTGTTCGACCGCGTTATCGTGTCGACGGAAGATAATGAGATAGCCGATATAGCCGCCGGGGCGGGCGCAGAAATCCATGACAGGAAAGGCTCGCTCGCAACCGACAGGGCCGGTGTGGTCGATGTCTGCCTCGACGTTCTGGATGTTGCGACCGGCGCCGGCCAAAGTATCGAATCGATCTGCTGCGTATACGCAACGGCAGTGATGATCAGGGCGGAAGATCTTGTGAAGGCCGCCGCAGTTTTTGAAAATGGCCCACCTTCCCGACCGAACGGTGTGATGTGTGTATCGGAGTACAATTACTATCCGCATTCTGCCCTGTATGAAACCGATGGCGGGCTCAGCCCGTTCTTCCCGGAAATGGTCAACAAGTCGCGGCACGAGGTTCCGCGCCTGCTGTCCAGCAACGGAACATTCTACATGGTGCGGTCGGACGCGCTGAGAAAGTACCGGAGCTTTTATGTCGACAGGCTGGCGGCCTATGTCGTCGACAAATACCGGGCCCTGGATATCGATACACCGGAAGACTATGCCTTCGCGACGCGTGTGTTTCCGCTGCTGCAAGAGTTGTAGTACTCATTGCGGGTAATGGTTTTTGCGGATGGAGATGCAACAGTTGGTGCAGGGCATGTCATGCGCTGTCTCGCTCTGGCCGAAGCCTTCTGCCGCAAGGGTTATCAGGTCAACTGGGCGGCTCGGTCACTGGCCGTGGCCTTGCGTGACAGGGTAACCCGGTTGCCAACCGTTGTGTACGACATTGATGAAGCGGTCGATTTGACGGAAACGCTGGAACAGTGCGGTAGTGACGTGCTGATTGTCGATACATACAAACTGACGGCGTCGGAAGTTTCAGCCCTGCCGGTGAATTCAACGATCTGTGTGGCGGTTGACGACAACGGGCTGCTCGATAGTCCGGCCTTCGACGTGATCGTTAACCCTAATATTGATGCGTCACCTAATCGCTACCGTAAGCGCAGGGCTGACGCGAAGCTTCTCTGCGGATCGGCCTATACGATGATCCGGCAGGAGTTTCTGGACGTGGCCGGGCGCACGCGGTCCATGCTTCCGCCGCGTCGTGTCCTTGTTACAATGGGCGGTGGGGACGCTCTCGACACTGGCATTGCGGCGGCTGAAACAGTCGCTTCCGCATTGCCTGATGCCGAGATCCAGTTGCTGCTCGGCCCGGCTGCCTCACAGGATGTCCCGGCTTTTCGCGCGGCAAACGTTTCCGCAGTTGGCGCCACTGACCGGATGGCCGAAGTACTGAGTGAAACAGACCTGGTGATTTCCGCTGCCGGTTCAACGACGTGGGAAATCTGTTGCCTCGGTCTGCCGGCAATTCTGGTCGTAACGGCGAATAACCAAGCAGGGCTTGCGAAACGACTGGCGAAGGAGGGGCTGGCGCTGACAGTCGATGCGCGCGAGGAGGATTGGCCGGCATCGCTGCAGCGGTCGCTGGAAGAATGTCTGCTTGACCCAAAGAAGGAGCTTGATCGTGCATATCTCCGCCACGATTTGATCGACGGGCTCGGCGCCGACAGAATTGTTGACGAGATCGTTGGAGTGCAACTTGAAGCAAATGCGTAAGGCCACCATGGACAGCAGCAAGGACAGGCTATTCGGAACCGGCGGGAAGTGCCTTGTCGTCGCCGAGATCGGAATCAATCACAACGGCGATATGGATCTGGCGCACCGGATGATCGATCTGGCGGCGCAGGCTGGCGCCGATGGGATAAAGCTTCAGAACTACCGTACCGAGGATTTCGTTGCCGACCCAAACCTGATGATTTCCTATACGTCGCAAGGCAAGCCGGTCACTGAATCGCAATACGATCTGTTCAAACGGTGCGAGCTGGACCGGGCGCGGCTCAAGGAACTGGCGGCGCATTCCCGGGAAAGCGGAATGCTGTTCTCGTCAACGCCTACAGGACCGGAAGGCATTGAAGATCTGGTTGAGGCGAAGGCTGACTTCATCAAGAATGGATCGGACTATCTCGGCCATCTGCCCCTTATCAGGGAAATGTCCGACAGCGGCATAGCCGTGGTTCTGTCCACGGGCATGGCGCGGATCGGCGAGATTGACGAGGCAATAGAAACCTTCTTCGCGGGGGCGGGACATGATCTGTGCGTTCTGCATTGTGTGTCCGCCTATCCGACCCCTGTCGAAGACCTGAACATGCGTCGGATGGTCCGGCTGCGCGATGCCTTCAACGTCCCGGTTGGTTTTAGCGACCACAGCGCCGGCACCCAGGCTGCGACAATCGCGGCGGCGCTCGGCGCGTCGATGATCGAAAAGCACTTTACGGCAGACCATAATCTGCCCGGCCCTGATCACTGGTTTTCGTGTGAGCCCGGTGAACTGGCCGAGATGGTTCAATCGGTTGCCGGCGTTGACGCCATGCTTGGCAGCGGAACGATCGTGCCCGGCAAGGCGGAAGAAGCGGCTCGCAAAGACTATCGGTTATCCTGCACGGCATCCCGCTCTCTTGAAGAAGGCCACGTTCTGACGTCTGCGGATATCGCCTATCGCAGACCGGCCACGGGTATCGAGCCGAAACATGCCGATGCGATTGTCGGCCGGCGATTGGCTCGACCTCTGAAGTTGGCCGAGCCGATACGGTACGAAGACCTGAAGTGAAGACGCGTCAGCTTTGATGAACGCCGCTGCACAGAGTTTCGACCCGGAATGGGAAGAAAAGTACGCGAATGGTCACAGCCAGCGCTATGCGTGGGATGTGGTCGTGTCATTCGTGTTTCGGAACGCCAGACAAATCGATGACCGCAAGAGCTTCCGAATACTCGATATTGGTTGTGGAACCGGCGGCAATGTCGCTTTCGCGGCGAGCGAAGGGTTTGATGTTTCCGGCTGTGACGCCAGCGCATCTGCAATTGAAGCAGCGCAGCGGGTCTGCTCAAAGGCGGGTCTGTCGGCGGATCTTCGGGTGGCTGATTTCACATCGCTGCCGTTCGAAGATGCTTCCTTCGATCTTGCGATCGACCGTTGTTCCATCACCTGCTGCGGTTATGCCGATGCCCGAAAGGCCGTTGCAGAAGCGTGGCGGGTTCTGAAGCCGGGCGGGAAATTCCTGTTCAATGTCTATAGCCGGGAACACAGCAGCGCGCATAGTGGGGCGGATATTGGTGATGGCATAAGATCGCGGCCGGAACGCGGGACGCTGGCTGGTATCGGGCAGGTATGCTTTTACGGTGTGTCGGATCTGAGTTCGGTGATGCGGAATGACTGGGTCATCCGCGAGCGAGTGCATCTGGTTCAGTTGAACGATGCCTCAAGTCCTGCCGATACGCATGCCGAATGGCGACTTGTGCTGCAAAAGCCGGCTGTATCCGTCGATATACGCAAGGCGACGCTGGACGATGCCGGAACCATTTTCGAATGGCGAAACAACCCCAAGATCATTGAACGCGGGGCTGTCGGCAATACGGTGACATGGGATGAGCATCTCGCCTGGCTGACAGGCCGCCTCGCAAAATACGATTCCCGCGTCTTCATAATAGAAGAGCAGGGCGAGCCGATCGGCGTCCTGCGGTTCGACGGTTTGCCGAATGCCTGTGTCTCCATTTATCTCGATCCTGACAAAGCCGGATCAGGACGGGGTGTCGCCGCGCTGCTGTCAGGCTGCCGGTTGATCTGGGACGATCTTTCGCCTGACCGCATTGTCGCCGATGTTCTGGTCGCCAACGATAATGCCAGGAAAGCCTTCCTGAAAGCCGGGTTCATCGAAACGGGTGAAGCCGATTCCGGCAAGGCGCGGGTGGTGCAGTTCATGCTGGGTCGGTCGTGACCGAAGTGCATCATTTGGTCGATTCAATTCCCCATAACCGGCTGACATTCGGTGCGGCCGAAGCTGATGCGGCGACCCGAACTGTTACTTCGGGGTGGTGGGCGTCAGGCGCTCAGGGACAAATGCTTGAACAGGCATTGGCTGAAATCGCCGGCCGGGCTTGCGGCGCGTGCGTTTCATCCGGTGTTGCTGCGTTGAAGCTGGTATTGCAGGCCGTCGGAATTGGACAGGGCGACCGGGTTATTGTTCCGGCCTATTCCTGCGTTGCCGTCCCGAATGCGGTGCTGTCTCTTGGGGCTGTTCCGGTTGCAGTCGATATCGATCTGCAGACCTACAATCTCGATCCTCAGAAAACTCGGCAGACTGCCGGCGAGGGTGCGGGGGCAAAGGCAATTGTTGCAATAAACACTTTCGGGCTGCCGGCGCTTATCGACGACATGATCGACCTTGGCATTCCCGTTATTGAAGATTGTTCGCATGGTATCGTACAGAAAAGAAATGCGAAGACTCATATCGCGCTTTCGCTTGGCCCGACAAAGTATCTTGCCAGCGGTGGAGGTGGTGCTGTTCTGACAGATGATGCGACTATCGCCGACAGTGTTCGGTCGGAGCGGTATTACGATGGCAAGGTCGCTTCGGGTCTTCGCGCCAATGACCTGCTGAGCGATATACACGCCGCTGTCGCGTTGCAGCAGACGACGCGTCTTGATGCGATGATCGAACGGCGAAAAGTGCTGGCGGATCGGTATCTGGATCGTCTGTCACAGCTTGCCGCCGATACTGGTGTTGTGCTGCCACACGCGGCAGATGATCATCTTTGGTATCGATTTGTCGTCAGGCATCCGTCGGTTGCGGTGGAAAGAACCGCCCGGCTGTTCTCTGAAGCCGGGGTTGCGACAGCGTCGCCGGTGGATAACTGGTTGGGCGATCAGGTCGAGACCTATCCGGTTGCTCACGCAGCCTACAGCCAGGCGATTTCGCTGCCGCTATATCCGACATTGAGCGATGAAGAGCAGGATGCGGTGATCGCAGCCTGCTCCGTCGCCCTACAGAATTGATTCGGCATGACGGATAGAGAAGCGCCTTTCGCAACCATTTCCAGCTACTACGACGGTTTGGTGCGCGAACATGGTCATTCACCACGTGCCTGCGACTACGGCCGGCCGGAAAGCCAGCAGGCGAAATTCGAAACATTGGCGAAAGTCTGCGATTTGTCCGGAAAGTCGGTGCTGGATGTCGGCTGCGGTGCCGCGGATTTTCTGACATTCCTTAACGCCCGGTTCGACAACGTCGGCTACACCGGCATAGACCTGTCGGCGGAAATGATCGCCATGGCGAAGGGGCTGCATCCGGGTGCGGATATTTCGCAGCGCAATGTTCTCGACATCGATGCGGCTGAACGGTTCGATGTCGTGATCGCCAATGGAATTTTCTATCTGCTGGGCGAGGATGCGGAATCGACAATGTGGCGGATCATCGATCACATGGCGGCGTTGGCGGTTCAGGCTGTGGCTTTCAACTCTCTCAGCACCTGGGCGCCGACCATCGAAGGAAGCGAGTTTCATGCCGATCCCGCGACGGTGCTTGACCGATGCCGGAAATTGTCCCGCCGGGTGACGCTTCATCACGACTATCACGACCGCGACTTCACGGTTTTTGTCTACCGGAACCGGTAATGATCGTATCAATCAACCAGCCCGCCTATCTGCCTTGGCTCGGGTATTTTCAGCGGATTGCGGTTTCCGATCTGCACATCGTTCTCGACCACGTGCAGTTCGAAAAGAACAGTTTCACAAACCGGAACCGGGTTCATACAAACCAGGGGCCGTGCTGGCTGACGGTTCCGGTATCGCGAGACGGCGCGGAAACACCGATCTGTGATTTGCGGATCGACAACCGGGTCAACTGGCGGCGCAAGCATCAGCAAAGCCTGAAGCAGCATTATGCAAAGGCCCCATTCAAACAGGACCTGTTGGATATCTGCGATGCTGCCTATGAACGGTCCTGGGATTATCTGCATGACCTTTGCCGTTTCATGACAGGACGGTTTCTTCGCTATCTGAAGATCGATACCGAGATACGGTACAGCCGCGAACTCGGTTCCACCGAGCGCAAGAGCGCTTTGGTTCTCGATTTGTGTCAGAAGGTCGGAGCAGATGTCTATCTGTCCGGTGCGCTCGGTAGGGACTATCTGGATATGGACTCGTTCCGCGATGCAGGTATTGCTATCGAGTTTCAGGATTACCGGCACCCGGAATACAACCAGAGTCACGGAACACCGTTCGAACCCTACCTTTCGATCGCGGATCTGATCGCGAATTGCGGCCCTGACAGCCCCAGCATCTTGCTGGCAGAATAACCGACCATCGGCAGGAATAGAAAAAATGTCCAGATCTGACTTGAAGCAACCGCCTCTGGTTATCGATGGCCGAGCGATAGGGCCTGATGCCCCTTGCTATCTGATCGCGGAGGTGGGTACGACCTGCCTTGGTGAACTGGACAGCGCCCTCGCACTGGTTGACGCGGCGGCAGCGGCACGCATGGATGCCGTGAAGTTTCAGGTTATCAATCCCGATCAGGTCTCCGACCGCTCCGTTACCTACAAGATGCCGACTGCAGACGATGTTGAACAGAGCAACATGTATGACATGTTCTCGCGTCTTACCTTTTCGCTCGACGAATGGCGTCAGATACAGGCGGCTTGTGAAAAGGCATCGATTACCTTCTTTGCGACGGTCGATGACCTGTCCGGCGTCGACCTGCTGCGGCAGCTTGATGTTCCCGCCTACAAGATCGGTGCGTGGGACCTAACTTACATGCCGCTGATTCAGGCTGTTGCCAGGACCGGAAAGCCGTGTCTGGTAGATCTGGGACCGACGGACGAAAGCGAACTGTTGGATGCTGTGACATGGTTCAATAATGCGGGCGGAAAATGTTTCGTTCCGCTGCACGATTTTCACACCGATGTGTCGTCGCAAATGAACATGCAGGCCATTGCATATCTTAAGGAAAAATTTGGCGTTGCCGGCTGGTCATCGCCTGACCTGGATCACGATCTTGATATCGTCAGCCTCGGTTTTGGTGCGTCGATCATCGAGAAGCGGTTGATTCTGGACAGAAGCGCAAAGGCCTATCATGCGCATCAGTCGCTGGAGCCACAGGAACTTGGAGAATGGATAAACCGGATAAGACGTCTGGAACAAACGCTTGGCAAACCTGCAATCGTTCCATCCGACTCTGATCTTCAGCAATCGAAGCTTTACTATCGCAGTATCTGTACCTTG
This sequence comes from uncultured Flavobacteriaceae bacterium, assembly GCA_964352715.1. GTDB lineage: Bacteria > Pseudomonadota > Alphaproteobacteria > UBA8366 > Aestuariispiraceae > JAVKBW01. The sequence goes on from CAYGSU010000022.1 coordinate 8,593, forward strand.
ACGGATATCAGGAAAGGCGACGTGTTCGATGCCGAAAATCTGGGTGGCAAACGGCCCGGCGACGGCATCCCCACCGTTCGACTGCCAGACGTCTGGGGAAAACGCGCGGCGCGTGATATCGTCATGAACACCCTGTTGACCGACGCAGATATTGCCTGACAACAGCATCGCCAGACGCATGCCGAAGGACTCCGCATCCGTGACGTTGCAACCCTATAGCCTGGATGCCATCGGAACGACGGCGGACTGGCAGGAACGGTTCGTCTGGCCATTGCACTATCCGGATGCCGTCGATCTTGCCGACAAGGTCGCATGGTGGGGTATTGATACGCTGATCCCGGAATGCGGCGACGAAAGGTTCGATGTCGCTGTTCTTGTGTCACCGTATCTGATCAGTGTGATTCACAAACTGGCGCACAAAGCCCTGATGGCGCAGGGCGCTATCGATCGTGAAATTTCCTTTGATGCAGAGCATGACCAACTCGGTTTACCAAAAATTGAGGAAACACGCCGGCACATTTCATCGATCCTGTCGTGCCAGGTCGAAAGTTTCGGCGCTGTCGAGGCGGTTGCCCGTACTGCTGCCCGGCAATACACGCTGAGCGGCATCGGCGAAGTCTTCAGAGGCCTTGTCGGGGCGAAACCGAAAATCGTTGCAACGTCACACAATGCCCTGTTGCAGCAGCAGGCGCTGACCTTGGATGCAGGTGTCAGATTCATGCGGGCGTCGGATATGGTGCGGCCGCTGGCGCCTGCACTGGACAGCGCTTCGGCAATAATAGCGGGCGTGAGCGACGACCACCGAAAGATGGCAGGATCGTTGCGGCCGATCGCAGAGAAGTTTTTCCCGACCTATGCTGAACAGGTCATTGACGGCGTGGAAGTTGCAATCGCCCAGGCTTTTGAAACCGGCCAGGCGCAGCTTGACGTGGTTGGAAAGATGAAACTGCCTGACTGCGAAATATGGTCGACAACGGTGGGGCGCTATGCAGGCCGTCTTATTGATATCGAAGCAATGAAGCGCGGCCAGCCCGTGCTTCGGTTTTCGCATGGCGGCGCTTACGGCATGATCGAGGATGAAACAACGCTGGGCCTGGCGGAAGTTTCGCCGGCCAGCGGCTTTGTCATGGCAACCGAAAAACTTACCGTCGATGTCGGGTCGCAGTTGACGGCGCGGGCACCGAAGCTGCTGCGAAACCGGCAGCCGGAAGATGTTTTCCGCATCGGCAAGGGTGATCCCGTCTTTGATCGGGTTCCGTTTTTCAAATCGCAACGCACGAGCCGACCAACGGTTACCTTTGTCATGACGGGCTTTTTCGAAACCCTTGTCCACCGCCCGCCGGCTCTATCTGCACCGGTTGCGCTGGACTGGCGTCTGCGCCTGACCCGAAAACTGTCTGAACTGCCAATTGATGTGGTGATCAGGCCGCATCCGGAAGATCCTGCAGGCTTTGCCAAAACAGCGCAATCATTTGGCGCGACCGTCTCGAAAGGCAACTTTGCCGATGCGCTGGCCGCATCAGATATTCTGGTGTTTGACTGGCCCTATTCGACAGCTTTTTGGGAAACCCTGTGCTCAGGCCGTCCCACCGTGTTGATCAATATGGCCGAAACGGCGTTTCTGCCCGAGAAACTGTCGATTGTGCAGGAAAACTGCCGGATGATTTCTCCGGTTTTTGATGCGCGCGGGCGGGTGTCGATCGATTGGGATTCTCTGGCGGAAGCGATATCTTCCGCACCCTGGACAGACCATCCCTCCAGATGTCGGTCGATCTTTTCGAACAACAGTCCGACGGAAAGCGGGGCGGTATGACTGTTCTTGTGCTTGCGGCGCATCCAGACGATGAGGTGCTCGGATGCGGTGGCGCAATCGCCCGCCATGCCGAGGCCGGGGATGCCGTGCATACTGTATTCATCGCCGACGGTGAAACGTCACGCGGCGACGGCGCAGCGGCGAAGGACAGGGTGCGTGCGCGCGAGGACATGGCCCGAAAGGCCGCAGATGTTCTGGGGGCAGCGCCGCCTGTATTCTTGAGATTTCCGGACAACCGGCTCGATACTGTTCCGTTGCTGGAAATCGCTCAGGGCATTGAAGAGCAGGTCCGATCCGTGCAGCCGCACTGTGTCTACACGCATTCGGCCGCGGACATGAATGTGGATCATCGGCTGACCCATCAGGCGGCCCGAACCGCGCTGCGGCCTCAGGCCGGCATGTCGGCTGTCAGGATTCTGGGATTCGAGATTCCGTCCAGCACGGAATGGGGCGGCAGCGGCTTCGGTCCGGTATTTGAACCAACTGTCGGGATCGACGCCACCCCCTATATTAAACGGAAACTGGCGGCGCTCGGGTGCTACGAACCGGAGCTTCGGCAGATGCCGCATCCCCGGTCGAAGGTGGCGATTGAGGCCCTGATGCAATGGCGGGGCGCACAGTTCGGAATGCTGCATGCGGAAGCCTTTGAGCTGATCCGTGAGAGTATCCGTTGACCGAACCGGCTGCTAAAACTCGGTTTTCCGCCGGTATCATCGGTCTTGGCAAGGTCGGGTCGAGATTCGATGAGGAAAAACGCGGTAGCGTCTGGTCGCATGCCGGTGCCTTTATCGCAGCAAACGACCGGATATCTCTTGTCGGCGGCGCGGATGTCGGTACTGAGAACCGGGAGCTGTTTCAGCTACGTTGCCCGGCAGCAGAAGTCTTTTCGGATCCTGTAGCGTTCGTGAAGGACACAAAGCCGGATATTCTGAGCATCTGCACACCGCCCGAAAAGCGGGCTGAGCTTGTCGAGGCGATTCTGACGGCGCATGCACCAAAAGTCCTGCTTGTTGAAAAACCCATCGACACGACGGCGGAAGGGCGAACCCGGTTGCTGGCAGCGGTCGAAAAAGCCGGCTGCGTTGCGCTCGTCAACTACAACAGGCGGTATTATCCGGCCTGCAGGGCAGCAAAGCGCGCAGCCTGGGACGGAACGATCGGCGAGATTCGCACCATTACTGTCAGAATTCCGAACCGGCTCTGGTCGATGGGCAGCCATGCGATGAACCTGCTGTTGTTTCTGGCCGATGCTGTTCCGGTTGCGTGGCAGGGCATGCCGTTGCCGTTGTTTGAAGAGACGGATGAGCCGGCGGTCGACATGATCTGCCGGTTTCCGAATGGCAGCGCCGGCCGGCTGCTATGCGAAGGCGACAGAAGCATGCTTTTCTTTGAAGCGGAGATCATGGGAACCGAAGGACGGATCCGGATCGACCGGAACGGCGAGAGGGCGCGGCTCGAACGGTTTCAGGCCAAGCAGGGCTGGGCCGGTTATCGAAGCCTGGAAGAGCCTGTCGATATTGAAACAAACAGGCCTGACTTTTCATCCTTCGTTCAACTTGTTGAGGATGCCTGCGACGCAGTGGGATCGGACCGCGGATCAGCCGATCTCGAAAGTGCAATTGCAGGCGAAAACCTCCTTGAGTCGCTGGTGAAACTGTACCGGCAGGAGCAGGCATGCTGATCGTCGACAAAAATCTCGCGGCCTACAAAACAACGCTGGACCAGTCGCTGAGAAATGCGGTCGAGCGCATGAACGAGGTCAATGAACGTATCCAGATGATTGTCGATACGGACTCCAAACTCGTCGGTGTCCTGACCGACGGCGATATTCGTCGAAGCCTGTTGCGTGGCGTCACGATGGACTCGCCGGTTCGGGATGCAGCCTGTTTGGATCCTACCGTGGGGTCGTACACCGACATTGATGCCGCCAACGCCCTGTGGCGTCAGGCGAAGGGAAAACTGCGCTTCCTGCCACTGGTCGATAACGCGCAGGTGCTTTGCGGCCTGATGGTGCCGGCAACGGAAACAACCATCATCCGACAAGCCGCCATCATGGCCGGTGGGTATGGATCGCGCCTCGGTTCCTTCACAAAGGACAAGCCCAAACCGCTGGTTGAAGTCGGCGGTCGACCGATACTTGACCATATCCTGACCCGGCTGGAATCGGGCGGGATCAGCAAGGTGTTCGTTTGTGTGCATCATCTTGCTGAATCCATTTCGAACTTTGTGGGGTCCCGATCGAACAGCGCCGATGTTCGGACGATCCTTGAAAATACGAAACTGGGAACAGCGGGCCCGTTGGCGAAACTGGCCGGATCTGTTGATTATGCGTCAGGGCCGCTGCTCGTTCTGAACGGCGACGTGATCACCAATGTCGATATCAGGCAGATCGGCCACTTCCATGTCGAACACGGGAATGACGTGACCATCGGGGCGGCGGTTCACCGTTTCAGAATTCCCTACGGTGTCATTCATCATGATGAAGACGGACGTTTCGTTGAGGTCGAGGAAAAGCCGCTGGTGGAGAATTTCATTTCCGCCGGTGTCTATGTTTTCAATCGGCAGGTTCTTGATCTGATCGAAGAAGACCAGCAGATGGACATGCCACATCTTCTCAACCTGACCCAGAAAGCGGGTTTCAGGATTGGCCTGTTTCCGATCCATGAATTCTGGGCGGATATCGGGCAACCTCAGGATATTGAGACAACCAATCAGCATCAGCATCTTTGGGACGCCTGAGGAACGGATCGTGTTTTCCTACTCCGAAACAATCAAACAGCAAATCGCGCTCAGCAAAGCGCTTGATCTTACCTGGGGCCAGGTGGGAATCATCTTTACGCTGCAGGTGTTGTCGATATTCGCTGAAGGCATTGGCATTTCGCTGATTCTGCCGATTCTGCAGACCGTTAACAGCGGATCTGTCGATCTTGGTGAACTGCCGGCGGCCTTCAGGATTTTTGCCGAATTGATCGAAAACACATTTGGCGACCTTAGTATCGGGGTGCTGCTGGGCAGTCTTGTTATCGTAGTCTTTGTTCGCCAGGGATTTCAGATTGCAAGACAGGTATACGGCAATCATGTCCGGGCCTTGCTTACTCAGCGCGTCAGGCTGAAACTGTTCAGTCAGTATATAAGTACGCGGATCGAAATGAGAGAGTCCCGCAGACAGGGGGCGATGCTGAACGACGTGTCCGTTGAAACCGAACGGGCTGTTACCAGCTTGCTTTCATCGCTGAATATTGTCGCGCTTCTGCTTAACTGCCTGCTTTTTATCTATATTGTTGTAATGATGGATCCATTGCTGTCTGTCATGGCAATAGGCGCAATTGGCGCGGCGATGATTATGTTGTCCGGATTGCTGAAAGTCACTCGGCGAATCGGTTTTCAGGTTACCGACGCCAACCGGCTTGTCATTCAGTTTATGTCCGAAAGAATGCGCGCCAGCAGACTGATTTCCTTGTGCGTTACACAGACTGAAGAAATAAAAGCGGCGAAAACGCTGACTGAGGTGCAGCAACGAAAGATGTTCGTGCTGCAGTCCCTTAAGTCGCTGCTGGTGCTGAGCATTGAGCCAGTTGTCCTTCTGATTGCAGTTGGCCTGTTCTATTTTTCCATCGAGCGGCTGGGTACATCCTTTGAAGTGATGATACTGTTTTTCGTCATCCTTATACGCCTTTTACCGTTGTTCAGAGAACTGCTCACCTTGTTCAATGGCGTCCTTGCAGTGCAGGGCAGCCTTAGTGCTGTCCATTCAAGCCTCAAGGAAATGGGCAACATAGACGAAACGACGGGTAGCGATAATTCGTCACGTGAAAGGCTTACAGTCAGCAATGGCATTTCAATTGAAAATGTTTCGTTTTCTTACTCGGATGGAGATACACGTGTTCTGGAAAGCGCCAGTATTGATTTCAAGCCCGGAAGCATAACGGCGATTGTCGGCCCGTCCGGCTCAGGAAAATCCACCCTTGTTGATTTGCTGCCTAGGCTTCGCGTTCCGGAATCCGGTTCCATCAAGATTGATGGACGCGATATTGCGGACATCGATCTCGCTGTGCTGCGAAAATCCATCGCCTTTGTATCGCAGCATCCTGAACTCATGGATATTCGGATCAGGGAGTTTCTTGGCTATGGCTGTCCGGAAGCCACAGAGTCTGAAATCATCGAGGCCGCCAAACACGCATCGGCGCATGAGTTCATTTCCAGGCTGCCTGCAGGCTATGATACGCGTCTTGGTGAATATGGCGATCAACTCTCGGGCGGAGAACTACAACGTCTGGACCTGGCGCGTGCACTTGTGCGAAACGCAAATATACTGATCTGCGACGAACCGACCAGCCACCTCGACCCGTCCAATCACCGGCGGTTCATGGATGTTCTCGGAAACATTTCCAGCGAATCGAACCGTGTAATCATCGTAGTATCGCACCGCATGGAGCTGATCGACCGTGTCGACCAGCTGGTTCTGATGGTCGATGGCCGGGTGCTCGCTTCCGGGCGTCCTGAAGACGTCGCCAACAGCAGAAAATGGGCTGAGTTCCAGGGTGTCGTCGCCCTGCCTGAAACAGACAGACAAAGCAGCAGCATCAAGGAAGGGCTTGCCGCAACATGACATCAGACAACACAATCCCTGCCATTCTGGGTGGCTTGCCAGTCCGCACAAAACCGTTTGTCGTCGCGCCGATGGTTGATCAGGACGAAGAAACCTTCGTTCTGCAGGCGATCAGAGACGGTGATTTTTCACGGTATGTCGGCGCCGGCGGTCCGAATATTGAAACGACGCTTGCGCTGACCAGCCGGGAAGCTGCTGATGTGCAAGCGCCCTGGCACTTCCTGGGCGGGCCTCATGTTCGCCGTTTCGCTGCCGAATGGGCCGAAAAATTCTCAGTCGATTTCGCCATTCCCGTCAATGCGGCTACCAGCGGTCTTTCTGCGGCGCTCGCGGCGGTGGGGGCGGGGGCGGGCGATGAAGTCATTCTTTCGCCGTTGTCGTTTACCGCCAGCGGGTCGTCGCCGCTCGCCTTCAACTCCATTCCTGTCTTTGTCGATGTCGACCCGCGTACATTCTGTATGGACCCGGCCGAGGTTGAAAAAGCGATCACGCCGCGCACAAAAGCAATTCTGGCCATCCACCTTCTGGGCAATGCATGCGACATGGACGCGCTGATGCGAATCTCGCAGCGAACCGGCATACCTGTCGTCGAGGATGCCGCGCAGGCGCCCGGCGTTCTCTATCGCGGCAAGCCGGTCGGGACGATCGGCCATGCCGGTGTCTTCAGTCTGCAGCAGTCAAAAAATATCATGACCGGCGAAGGCGGCGTTGTGACGACAAACCTTCCCGACGTCGCCCGCAAGGTGCGGTTGATCGCCAATCATGGCGAAGGGGTCATGGAAGACTGGCATACCGACGAACAGCTGGAAAATGTTGTCGGGTTCAATTTCAGGATGACGGAGCTTTCGGCGGCGCTCGGTCGCGCCCAGCTCAAGAAACTTGATCGTGTCAACGAATGGCGAAACCGGAATTTCGATATCCTGCGCGACCTGCTCGCAGAAACCGATGCGCTGATCCCGCCGCACATTTCCAACGAAGTAACCTATGTGTCTCATGTTGCCGGCTTTCTGTTCGATTCGGAGCGCGCGGGCATGTCGCGCGACGTGTTCCTGGCGGCGGTTCGGGCGGAAGGGGTGCCGGTCGGTTCGGGCTACACCCGCATGATGTACGAAAACCCCACCTTCCTGCGTCGCATCGCCTATGGGAAAAATGGGAGCCCGTGGACCAGCCACGACAGTTCCGTCGAATACCATCGCGGCCAGTGCCCGATTGCGGAATCGCTGATTTACGAAAAGTTCGTCTGGATGTATCACATCGCTCATCCTTCCACAGAGGACGACATGCGCGATGTCGCCACCGCGATCCTCAAGGTTCTGAAAAATGCCGATGCCATTACCGCATCCGCTGACACCATTCGTAGCGGTGGTGACACTGCTTTGAGACAAGGACGCCTGTAATGAGTAAACCACATTGTGTTGTCATTGTGCACGCGCGGGGCGGGTCGAAGAGAATACCGCTGAAGAACATCAAACCGCTCGGCGGTAAACCGCTGATCGCCTGGACACTGGAAGCGGCGTTGGGCAGCCTTATGCTCGACCGGGTGATTGTATCAACCGACCATGATGGCATTGCAGAAATTGCGGAAAAGGTCGGCGCCGATGTGCCGTGGCGACGGCCGGCTGACCTGTCGGAAGATGTCGCGTCAGAGCTGGTGACGCAACACGGGATCGAGGCGCATGAAAAGGAAACGGGTCGCACGGTCGATATCGCTGTAACGATACAGCCGACAACGCCGTTTCTGCTTCCATTCGATATCGACGGGGCAATCAATCTGTTGCTGGACAATCCGGAATTCGATTCGACATTCACCGTCGGACCGACCCTCGAGCGACCGGAATGGATGTATCGCCGTCAGGAAAACGGGCTTCTGGAATCCATGCTGGGCGTGGTGGTGCAGGGCGAAACAGGTGTAAGTCAGTCTCTGCCGAAACTCTATCACCCCAATGGCGGGGCCTACGCGACCCGGCGAAGCACACTGTTCGACGACAATCTTATCATCGGTAACACGCCGGGCGGCTGGGTGATGCCTCATATCCGTTCTGTCGATATTGACGAGCCACTCGATTTTCTGGTCGCCGAGACGATTGTTGCAAACGGCCTTCACCGCGCCGATTGACGGCCAGGCCGGGAAAGTACCCTTCATGTTTCGCGAAACCCTAAAACAATGTCAGGATTCTCGCCCGCTCGGCGATATCGTCGATGCGTATGAGAGCCGCCGCAAGGAAATAGAGGGATTCTTCTACGATCCCTCTGGTGCACCGCGGGCTGATCTGTGCACGGTTCGGCAGGATTGCCCGGTCTGCAGAAGCGATCGGATAACTGATGCGGACAGCTATGCTGGATGGCCGATGTGCCAATGCGGCGAATGCAGCACACGGTTCGCCAAACTGTTGCCAACAGACGATACTCTGCGCGATTTCTTCGCAATGTCTGACGCAGAACGCGCCTTCGTGACGAATGTTCTTCACCGCAAGGCCGATGCACGCAGTGCAACGATAACAAGCCCTCGTGCCGCAGCGATTGAAAAGCTTAACCCGCAGGGCGGCAGAATACTTGACGTCGGCTGCGGCTCCGGCGACTTCCTGACCCAGTTGAATGCGGAAAAATGGACGACCCATGGCATCGATCTCAGCGAAACGGCAGTCGAGGTTTCGAACGAAAGGGGCGTCGATCACGCCACAGTTGGCACGATCTTCGACCTGGATGATCTCACGCAATATGATTGCATCACGTTCTTTGGCGTCATGTGCCGGCTTGATCAGCATATCCGGGTGTTTGAAAAGGCTTTCGGCCTCGTCCGGCCTGGCGGGTACATCGCGATATCAGACGTTAATCATGATAGTTGGTTTTCCCGTCTCGCCGGTGAAAGAACCAGCAAGCTTGTCCCGCCACTTCACCCGATCCTGCTAGGCGTCGACAGCATCAAAAGGGCGTTGACCGAGGCCGGATTCCGCGTGACCGAGGCCGGCACACCGGGGCGTTTCGATACGGTCGAGGTCTACCGGCAGGCACGGGAAGGGCGGATGAGGTCAGTTCCGGCTGCGGTTCTCGAACTGCTTGATCTTGAACATGCAGCTGACAGCATGGCTATTCAGAATCTGTTGGTGAATCAACAGGCAAGCGAACATATGTGGATTGTGGCGCAACGCCCGGAACCGGCGCAACCGTGACGCAAGACGTAACTTTTGTGATGTATCACTATGTGCGCGACAGGGGGCGCCACCGGTTCCCTCGTGTGAACGCGCTCGACAAAGCGGAATTCGACGGTCAATTGGACTATATCGCCAGCCGCTACACCGTCATCGGCGTTCACCAGGCGCTGGAGGCGCTCGCCGGCCGCGCGCCGCTTCCCGACAACGCCTGCGTTCTGACTTTTGATGACGGTCTTCTGGATCACTATGAAACAGTTTTTCCGGCGTTGCGGAAGCGGGGATGGACGGGCGCATTCTATCCGATCGCGAAAACCACCTGGCAGGATGTTGTTGTCGATGTCCACAAAATCCACTTCATTCTGGCATCGGTCGAGGATGAAAAAATGCTTTACGATCGCGTACTTGCATTGTTGCCCGAGCTACGGAAAACGGAAGATTTCCCCGATGACCCGGAATTGCTGCGGGTCTGGGCGCATCCAAACCGGTTCGATACGGCTGAAACAATATTCGTGAAACGGGCCATGCAGACGGCGCTGCCGCCGCTTGCTCGCCGCCATCTGGTTGACTGTCTGTTCGATGAATTCGTTCCCGATGACGAAGCGGTGCTGAGCCGGGAGACCTATCTGAGACCATTGCATATTCGCGAAATGGTCGACGGGGGCATGGAGTTTGGCGGCCACGGCTATTCGCACGAATGGCTTGGTGAAATAGATCCCCGGGTCTTGGACCAGGAACTGGCTCTGACTGTTGATTTTCTTGCCGATATAACCGGTAAACAGGATGGCTGGGTCATGTGTTATCCATCCGGCAGCTACAGTGACCTGGTGATAGAGAAGCTGAAGTTGCTTGGTTTCTCAGGCGGCCTGACCACCAATGTTAGGTTGGCCGGCAGGGGTGATGATCCGTTTGAGATTCCGCGGATCGATACCAAAGATTTGCCCATGAGCGCGGCCGGATAGCAGATATCATGGGTAAGATTGAGAGCGACATTCCTGTCGACCCGCCTTTAGAAACGGTTAAGACAGATCAATCGTCCGAAATACGGAACGGGGAACTGGACGGGCCATTGATGCTTAAAGAACCGAAGCAGATTGTCTTTGTACTGGGGGCTGGTCGGGCATCGACCGATGCAGCTGTGGCGATATCGCTCCAGCTTCGGGCAGAAAACGCCACCATGCCGATATACTTCTACTACACCGGCCGCATCGCCTATGATACAGCGGTCGGGCATTCCTATGTACTGAAGGAAGGCCTTCGCCGTTGTGGAAAGGTTAAAATTCTTGCGCACCAACAGCGGAATTTCGGTAGGCGGGTAGCAACCTTGTTCAACCTGCTACTATTTTTCATGTCTTTGGTGATGCATCGCTCGCTGGTCTTTATTGCGCCACGATCGGATACCTTTCCGATGCAGCCGATTCCGTTTCTGTCCAGACTGGGCGGTGGGTCATGTAGCGCCTTAAAGTCGTTTCAAGCACCATTCAACGATACGATGATCCTGCATTGGGAGCGTGATAATCCGCATCGAGTTCGTCCATACCGGTTTCTACCAGATTATTGTGTTTTCTCCCATCCTCAGCAGCACGTCTTTTTCAGCAAGTTTATCGAGACACCTTGGAAGGCGATCGGCACATTTCATGCCTATCCTGCGTGGCGGCAGTTCTGCGAACTGCTGGTTGCGGAACAGGGTGTGATGGATATAGACGGCAGGCACCGGCCTGTGGAAAAAGGGCCGGTGTTTATCGTCCTCGGTGAAGAACGAATTATTCCCAAAGGATATGTGCGACCCGGCGCGGCGCGCGACCAGATGCGCACAACCCTTAAAATATTGAAGGAAACTGCACCGGACGCGACAGTGGTGATAAAACCGCATCCTGGATTTGACCGGGCTGAACTGGAAAGCCTTGTCGGTGAGTTTTTAAGTGAAACAACCTTTATCAGTGATGCCCATGTCGCGTTGCTTGCAAAGTTGGGAGATGCGGTATTTTCAGGTGCCGCAAGTTCGGCATTTCTGAACTTCTGTTTTGAAAGAACACCGGTGGTCGAAACGACATTGTATGATCCGGTTCTAAATCCAACCGGGCGCAGCAAAGTAGAGATCAAGGGACATGTATACGCAAAGACAGAATCGGAAATTGCTGCAGTCGTTCACCGGATTGTTGATGGGAATGCGGTTGATCTTGCATCAGATCCATCGGATATCGTTCATCTACTGACTGACTCGCTTACCAGCCAACTATGGATAGAAGTGGCATAACCGGGTCTGTGAGGCGCGCTGGAACGGAATGTTCAATCGAGACTCACGTCAACCTGCAACAACCAGTAACAAGGAAGCAAAGAGCGTGCAAAAATGGCAAACTTCATGGAATGAAGACGGTGAAGAAAACAGTTACGGGCAAGTTCTCTATAAACGGGCTGTCGGTGAACTGCCGGAAATGGAATCCAGCAAAGCTGCTGCACGGCAGCTTGACGGGATTTTGAAGCCAACTGATCGGCTGGCCGATATCGGTTGCGCCGCCGGCCATTACCTTCGTACCCTGCGGAGCCGTTTCGGCGCTGATTTCGATTATCTCGGGGTCGATGCGACACCGAGCTATCTTGCTCTGGCTCAAAAGGCGTTCAGCACGGACCCCAAAGCGGCATTCACTGAAGGCAATCTGTACGATCTACCGTTTGACGACAGCAGCTTCGATATCGCCATGTGCAACAATGTGTTGATACATCTGCCCAGCGTCGCTGTGCCGCTGCGTGAAATCGCTCGAGTCGCAAAACGCCATGCGATGATCAGAATGATGGTCGGCCAGCGCACGTTCCTGATTCGCGATGTCGACGCTGCGGACGACGGCTTTGAGCTGACGGATGAGGGAGAGCCGATCGGCTTTCAGTATTTCAGCATTTACAGCGAGGCCTATGTCCGGGCGGTTCTGGAATCGTCGCCAGGCGTCAAATCCGTCCGCATCGTACCGGATGAAGATTTTGATCCGGGCATGATCCAGCAGGCAGCGCAGGAATATGATCAATCGAAAAGCACGACCAAGGTTCTCGGCGGGAAACAGATTCGCGATTCAGTCTTATGTCCGTGGGCGTTCGTCCATATCGAAAAAGAATAGCGGCCTTTCGAGGCAGACCATAACCAATGCAATCTGACCTAAAGACAGTCGTTGTCCAGGGGCTGGGCTTCGTCGGCGCGGCCACGGTCGCGGCTGTGTCCGATGCCGTCGACGAAGCTGGCAATCCGCTGTATCGCGTTATCGGCGTCGATTTGCCGAATGACGAAGGACGGCGCCGTGCGGCCAGTATTAATGCCGGCCGCTTTCCGTTTGATACCAGTGACCCCGCCCTCGAATCGGCGCTGGCGGCAGCACATAGCGTTGGGCGTATCGCCGGAACTACAGATCCGGCAGCCTTCGGCCAAGCAGATATTGTTCTAGTCGATGTGAACCTGGATTTGAAATCGGATGGGGAAAAGGTTGATGTATCTATCGATGGTTTCACGTCCGCCATCGCCATGCTGGCGGCGCATGTTTCTGCCCGGACACTGATTGTCGTCGAAACCACGGTGCCACCGGGAACCTGCGAAAAACTGGTGTTGCCGACCCTGTTCAATGGAATGAAACGGCGCGGGATCGTCTCGTCTGAAGACGAAGTCTTACTGGCGCATTCTTATGAACGGGTTATGCCCGGAGCAGATTACCTGGATTCGATCGTCAACTACTGGCGGGTTTACTCGGCCACTACCGATGAAGCCGCGCAGCGTTGCGAAGCGTTCCTTTCAAGCATCATCAATGTTGAAAACTACCCGCTGACCAGGCTGGAAAGCACGACGGCATCCGAAATGGCCAAAGTTCTCGAAAACAGCTATCGCGCAACAACCATTGCCTTCATGGATGAATGGGGCCGGTTTGCCGAAAGTCTGGACATCGATCTGTTTCAGGTGATCGACGCCATTCGCATGCGTCCAACCCACAGCAATATTCGTCAGCCGGGTTTCGGTGTCGGCGGGTACTGCCTGACAAAGGATCCGCTGTTCGCCGATATTGGCGCCAGAAAGTTTTTCGGCAACGAAACCCTGTCCTTCCCGTTCTGCACGCAAGCGGTTGAAAACAACAACAGAATGCCGATGGCTACGCTCGACATGGTGCGGCGGGGGCTGGGTGGCGACCTTGCCGGCAGGAAACTGCTGCTGTGCGGCGTAAGTTACCGGCAGGATGTGGCCGATACACGGTATTCCCCTTCCGAAGTGTTCTATCGTAGTGCAACGGAAGCCGGCGCGATCGTCACCTGCCATGATCCGTTGGTCACACATTGGCAGGAACTGGATCTTGATCTTCCGGCGGAACTTCCCGATGCCAAAGAATTCGACGGTGTCGTGTTCGCGGTGCCGCACGGCTTTTACAAAGACCTTGATCTCGCACAGTGGATTAATGGGTCGGATGGTGTGGTCGTCGATGCAAACCGGGTGCTAACGCCGGACCAGCTTGATCAACTGCGCGCCGCGAAGGTTGCGTGTTATTCTATCGGCCGGGGCAGAGTATCTTGATCAAATGTCTGGTTTTCGGCGGAGCCGGTTTCATCGGAGCGCATGTTGCTCAGCGGCTTCTGAAGCGCGGCGACCATGTTACGGTTGCCGATAATCGGACGGATGCCTTCACCGACCGCTTTTTTACCAGGCTGAAGGCCAAAGCTAGTCTGGATGTTATCGATGTTGATCTTCGCTTGTCCGAAAGCCACGCCAGGTTTGGCGACGACTACGACTATATTTTCGATTTCGCGGCCTTGCTCGGGGTTGAGCGCGTTTTGGCGCATCCCTGGGAAACGCTGGTCGACAATACCGCGCTGGCGCAAACGGCGATGGAAGTCGCGCGGGCGCAGCGAAATCTGAAATCTGTCTTTTTCGCCGGCACGAGCGAGATATACAGTGGGGCGCTGCTTCATGGCGCCGTGTCGCCGCTGGCTGAAACGGTGCCGCTGACACTGCCCGACCTGTCGCATCCGCGAACCTCCTACATGCTGTCGAAGGCGGTTGGCGAATCGCTCTGTCACTATTCCGGTGCGCCGGCCGTCATTGGTCGTTTCTTCAACATCTATGGGCCGCGGATGGGAATGTCGCATGCCATCCCCCAGTTGATGGAAAGGGCATGGAAGCTTTCTGATGGAGAAGATTTCGCTGTCTATTCCGCCGATCACCGGCGAGCATTCTGCTACATAGACGATGCTGTAGACATTATTCTTGCCCTTGCCGGTAGTCCGGATGCAATCGGCGGTACATACAATATTGGCAACGGCGATACCGATGTCAGGATAGACGAGCTTGCCGGCATCATCCTTAAAACAGTCGATCGGCCACAGTCGAAAATCGTGCCGGCCGGCGATCATCAGGGGTCATCGGCGCATCGCGCACCGGATATGAACCTGACCAAAACGATGACCGGGCTGACGGCGGCCACATCGCTGGAACGTGGTTGCAAGCAAACCTTCGACTGGTATTTGGAAAATGTCTTTACAGCCTGAAAAAAGACGGGTCTGCGTCGCGACTGGATCACGGGCGGAATATGGTCTGCTTGTACCAACCCTGGAAGCGTTGCGCGACGCGGGCGATTTCGACCTTCAGCTTCTTGTGACAGGCGCGCATCTGTCACCGATTTACGGAAATACGATCGAGGCGATTGAAGCTGACGGGTTTGTTGTGGATGCCGCCGTCGATATGGGGCTGGCGGCTTCGACACCTGTGGCAATCACAAAGTCTGTCGGTTTGGGCATGATCGGCATTGCCGACGCCCTGCAGGCCCTGAAGCCCGATATCATCGTAGTTCTGGGAGACCGATACGAAATGCTGGCGGTTGGGTCGGCCGCTCTGTTTCAGCGGATACCCATTGCCCATATTCACGGTGGTGAAGTTACCGCCGGCGCTTTCGATGAAGCCATTCGCCATTCGCTGACGAAGATGGCGCATCTTCATCTGGTGGCCGCAGACCAGTTTGCCACCCGGGTGCGCCAGCTTGGCGAAAACCCGGATACGATCAAGGTTGTCGGTGCGCCGGGTCTTGAAAACCTTCGCCGGATGGAGCCGCTGAGCCGACAGGAGCTGGAAGCGGATCTGGGTATCACGCTGAGCGACACGACGTTTTTGATTACCTTCCACCCGGTAACGCTTGAAAAGCGGACACCGCGAAATTCTATTGATGCACTGCTCGATGCGCTATCGGCGTTTCCGGATGCTTCGATGATCTTTACCGGGGCCAATGCAGATACGCGCAGTGACGTCATTTACGACCGAGTATCCCAGTTCGTCAATGGCAGGAAAGACAAGGCCGTTCTTGTGTCCAATCTGGGTCAGAAGCGCTATCTCAGTGCGATGAAGCTGGCATCCGCCGTTGTCGGCAACTCGTCCAGCGGCATTATCGAAGCACCATTCGCCCGGGCGCCAACGGTCAATATCGGGCAACGCCAGGCTGGCCGTCCCCAGGCCGCGTCCATCATTGATTGCGTCGATGAAAGCCAGGCGATAGAGAAGGCCCTGCGAAAAGCATTGGATCCGGCGTTTCGGCAGGAATGGCCTGAACAGTTGTCGCTGTTCGGCGACGGTTATACGGCCGACCGGATCGTTGCGGCCCTGAGAGAAATGAACTTGTCGGAGGACAGCCTGCTGAAGCGGTTCTTCGATATCGACACACCGACAGCTTCCACAAAATAGGCGATAACATGCGGGTTTTAGGAATTGCGAGCGACGTCTGGATATCCTCGGCGGCGTTGATCGAAGACGGAAAGATTGTTCATGCGGTTGCAGAGGAACGATACAACCGGCGGAAGATGGCGAAGGATTTTCCTCGCGCGTCCATCGATTCCTGTCTGGCGCGGGCCGGTATCGGTATCAACGATGTCGATGCCGTCGCATTCGGCTGGTCGCCTGCCGGTCATATGCGTCAGGTCAGCGGTCGTTTCCTCGACACGATGCGGTGGCGCGGTGAATACCTGTATATGGTGCCTGCCAGTCTTGTCCGGCAATTCGGCTCGCCGAACATCACCAACCTTACGCAGCATGTCGAGACCGAGGATTGGGACTGCAACATCGTTTACGTCAACCATCACATGGCGCATGCAGCGTCAGCCTACAATCTTTCGCCTTTCGAGGATTGCGCCATTTTCACGATGGATGGCCGGGGCGATGCCGATACCTGCACCTGGAATGTCGGCCGGAACGGAACGATCGAAAAAGTTAAATCGCTCGCCATGCCGACATCCATCGGCCTGTTGTACAGCTCGATCACCGATTTTCTGGGCTTCAAGCCGCATGTTGATGAATGGAAAGTCATGGCCTTGGCGTCGTATGGCAAGAAGACGGACTATGTCGATCGCCTTCGCCGCCTGATCACTCTTCTCGATGACGGGGGCTTCGAAATCGATCTTTCGTATTTCTCGTTCTACAAGTTCGACCCGGATCCCTACATGTTCTCCGAAAAATTCATCGAGTTGTTCGGCGAACCCAGAACGCGCGATGAGGAGCTGACCAGCCGGCACCAGGACATTGCTTTCGCCATGCAAGCCGTGTTCGAGGAAATCGCAACGCACATGCTGGTCAAGCTGCATGATCTGACAGGCATGGACCGGTTGGCAATGGCGGGCGGCGCTGTCATGAATTCCGTCTATAACGGCAAGATTCTCGACAGAACGCCGTTCAAGGAGTTGTTCATTCCGTCCTGTCCCGACGACAGCGGGGTGTCGCTTGGCGCGGCGCTTTATGCTTATCAGCAAATGGCGCCGGGGTCGCCGATTATCCATCACCGCGACAATTACTGGGGCGATGAATTCAGCGACGCGGAAATCGAAGAGACCCTGGCCAAATACAAGCTGAATGCCCGGAAATGCGAAACTCCGGCAGACACCGCCGCTGAAATGCTGGAAAACGGCAAGCTAGTCGGCTGGTTTCAGGGACGGATGGAATTCGGTCAGCGTGCGCTTGGCAACCGGTCGATCCTTGCGGACCCGCGCCGCGAAGACAGCAAGGATCTGGTTAACAAGGCCGTCAAGTATCGTGAAAGTTTCAGGCCGTTCGCACCGGCAATCCTGTCAGAGCGTCTGGGCGACTATTTCCATGCGCCGGAAGGGCTGGAGGTGCTGTTCATGGAACGCGTTCTGGATGCGCGCGAAGAGAAAAAGGCCGAGATACCGGCGGTCGTGCATGTCGATGGCACAGGTCGGGTGCAATCGGTCGATAAAGGCACAAACCCGCTGTTCTATCAGTTGATCGAAGCATTTGAAGCGCGCACCGGGGTGCCGATCGTGCTGAATACATCGTTCAATCTGAACGGCGAGCCGATCGTCCGGTCACCGTCAGATGCAATACGATCATTTTTCACCTGCGGACTGGATGCGCTTTTCCTCGGGTCGTATCTGATCGAAAAGCCGAAAACCTGAACCTCGCTTCGCGATTGACTGGGTACTACGGGAGTATGTCTAGATGAGCGTTTTCGTGATTGCCGAAGCCGGCGTCAACCATTTGGGAAATCTGGGTATTGCGCTGGCGATGATCGACGTTGCCGCCGAAGCCGGCGCATCGGCCTGCAAGTTCCAGGCGTTCAAGTCCGAAAACCTGGTAACGGGCTGGGCGCCGAAAGCAACGTATCAAAGCGCCAATGACGGGGCCGAAGGTGGCCAGTTGGACATGCTGCGTCCGCTTGAGCTTCCACGTTCGGCCTATCCGATCCTTCGTGATGCTTGTGAGAATTCGGGTATCGAACTTATCGTCACGCCGTTCGATATTCCAAGCATTCCGTTTCTGGCGCATGAACTGGGGCTTCGCCGATTGAAGATTGCATCCGGCGAGACGACTAATGCGCAGATGCTGGTAACAGCCGCACGGACGCAGCGGGAAATCATCCTGTCCACGGGCATGACCGATTTGCATGAAGTGAAGGAAGCCCTCGGTGCCCTGGCTTTCGGCTATCTGGAGCCAGAGACAAAACAGCCGACCCGCGGCGACTTCCTGGCGATGGTCGACGCACCGGACGTAATGGAAAAACTGAAATCCAAGGTAACGCTACTGCATTGCACCAGCCAGTATCCGACACCGATTGAAGGCGCTAACGTAATGGCCATCCCGACGATGCGTGAGGCTTTCGGGCTTGATGTCGGGCTTTCAGATCACACGCTCGGCAGTGCGGCAGCTGCGGCCGCCGCAGCTCACGGCGCCAGAATGTTCGAAAAGCACTTCACGCTTTCCAGCCGTTTGCCCGGGCCTGATCATCTGGCCTCCGCAGAGCCGGACGGCCTGAAGGCCTATATCAGTATGGTGCGGGATGTCGTCAGCTCTCTGGGTGACGGTGAAAAGCGGCTTCTGGATATCGAGAAAAACACCCAGGACGTAGCGCGTCGAAGCCTTGTTGCAGCCCGACCGATTTCAAAGGGTGAGGTTCTTACCGAAGAAAACCTGACCGCAAAACGGCCAGCGGATGGCAAGAATTCGATGGATTACTGGGACATGCTGGGCAAGCAGGCCGTCCGCGACTATGACACGGACGAGATGATCTGATCGCCGCCATGACCGGCCATCAACCAGCCAGTTCCATAAGCCAATCGAGACCGGTTTTCGTTGGTGGATTCTATAAATCGGGCACCAGTTTGCTGCGTGCCCTGATCAGCCAGAATCCGAACATCGCCGGCGGTCTGGAAACCTACTGGTTTGCGGTCGATTGGGATGCAGGAAAGGGCCGTGGCGACGAATCGCTCGATGCCTGGCTTGACCGGATGGCAGCGTTCTTTTCCGTCGACACTGCAAAGGTGCACGAAATTGCAGGCAAGGCTTCCTCAGTGACGGAGTTTCTTGATCGGTTCATGACCCATGTCGCCGAAGGTCAGGGAAAAACCCGATGGGTTGAAAAAACTTCGGGTAACTGCCTGCACGGTGACCGTATTCTGTCCTGCTGGCCCGATGCGAAGGTGATAAACATCTATCGGGATCCGCGCGACGCCTATGCCGCAAATCTGCAGGGGTTCCGATCAAAAGGCGAAGCGCCGTGGGTGGAAAACAACTTTGTTGAAACCTGGATGCCGTTCATCACCGAACCGGCAACAATGCGGGAAGCCGGTGTGTATACACGGCAGAACTATCTGGAAATCCGCTACGAAGACCTTGTGCTTGATATCGAAGGCTCAATGAAGCGTGTCGCCCGGTTCATCGGCGAGGAAGACGCGGAAAGTATGTCGCACTTTTCCGGTCGAAAGGAAGATTTCGAGAAGGTGAAGAAAATCGCCGGCAAGGAAAGCACGACGCTGGAACGCCTGTCGCAGCCACTTACCAGAAATCGGGTTGGAATCTGGCGTGATCTTCCGGAGCAGGAAATAGCCGGGTTGGAAGATGCTTTCCGCAGTGCCGGCATTGTCGATCTCTATCATGCCCATTGCTTTGCAGGCTGAAGGTCTGGAAAGTGACCTCTCCGGCGGTCTTCGACCCATGTTCAAAGTAGCAATCACGAAGGAATTTGACTGGCAAACGAAAGCTGTTGATGGCGTGTCGGTTTACACCAGCACACACGTATCGAAGGCAGTTCTGGGCGGGCTGGTAACGGTTTTGGACCAACCGGATATATCCAATCAGTCGTTGGTGGCCGCTCTTCAAGATCTGACCGGTCATTTCGCCATTGTGATTGAACATGAAGACTGGGTTTTTGCCTGTGTTGACCGAATCCGTTCGACTCCTTTGATCTGGTGTGAAGACAGTAACGACAGGCTCGTAATTGCTTCGCGGGGTGATGCTCTGCTTGGCGCGTTGCAACACAAAAAGGCTCAGCCGCATCGGGAACAGGCGCTGGCTATCGCCATGTCTGGATTCACTATCGGCGCAGAAACTCTCTACGAGGATGTTTATGCATTGCTGCCAGGGCAGTTTCTGTTGGCCCGGAAAGATAAGGATTCGTTTTGTCTGACCGTCGAAAGATACCACAGATATTCGCCCTGGCGGATTGATAATCAGCGGGAAGGAACCGATGAGAGCGCTCGGTCCGAGCTGAGTGATATGACGCTCAATATTCTTGAAGAAACTGTCCGGCGTGCCGATGGCAGGCCATTGCTTGTTCCCTTGAGTGCCGGGCTGGATTCCCGCGTTATTGTCAGCGGGTTGAAGAAAGTCGGATATCGGGATGTTCATTGCTTTGCCTACGGCCTGGCTGGAAATCGTGAAGCTGTTGTTAGCAAGGCCATTGCAGAAAAATTGGGATATCGCTGGGCTTTTGCGCCGTTTACAAACCGGGCTCTGGCAAGGCAGTTTCACTCTGACACCTATCAAGACTATGTCCGTTATGCCGATAGCCTCACCTCTGTCCATTTTCCACAGGATTTCCCGGCTCTATCATACCTGCTTGAGAGCGGGTACCTGCCGAAAGATGGAGTTGTTCTGAACGGTCAGTCAGGAGATTTCATCTCCGGCAACCACATCCCTTCGCCACTGATGACTGAAGGGCCTGTTGATGAAGATGGAATTGATAGAGTAATTGACGCCTTGCTGGCCAAGCACTTTACCCAGTGGGCCGCTCTTAACACCGGCAACAATCGTCGAACTGTTTCAACTGTGTTGCGGCGTCAGATAGATGAACTCTTGCCGAGACAGCAACAGATAGCATCCAAGTTCCACCCTTATGGTGTCTATGAGGAATGCGAGTTTATTGATAGGCAAAGCAAGTATGTCGTAAACGGCCAGCGCGCCTATGAGTATTTGTCTCTCGGTTGGGGATTGCCATTGTGGCATGATCAGTATCTGGATTTCTGGTCTTCTCAGCCACTGCACCGGAAGGCAAACCAAACCCTGTACAGGCAGACGATGTTTGCAAACAACTGGGGTGGTGTCTGGCAGGATATTCCGGTCAATCCAACGCGAATTCGCCCGGCATGGTTGCTGCCTGTTCGTCATTTGCTGAAATTGGCACATGCGCCTTTTGGTAAGAGCAAATGGCATCGTTTCGAGAAGCGGTATCTGGCCTATCATATGTCATCTTTATGCGCCTATGCATTGAAGCCCTGGCGCGACGTTGCGGCAGATAGCCGTCGCCCGCGCAGTGCAATTGCTCTTCACATAGAAGCCTATTTGCAACGGCATGATGTGGATATGAATGCTTTGGCTGAGGTTACCACGTCGTGACACCGGCAAATGACTTTACGAAACATGGCTATCGAGACGTACTGTCCAGACTATTGCAGCGAGGCTACAACTGCCGGTCATATGATGATGTCAGAAAAGATCGTGCAGACCTCATTGTCCGACACGATATCGATTTTTCTCCCGCCGATGCACTGCCGATTGCGGCTATCGAACAAAAGCTGGGTGTTTTTTCGACATATTTTTTCCTGGTACGGTCACCTTTCTATTCTCTGGATGATCAAGCGACCCGAACGGTGTTTGGGGAACTGTTTAGCCGGGGCCATGATGTGGGGTTGCATTTCGATGCGGCACGTTACGCGGATGATGAAACTGTTCTTGAACAGGCGGCCTTGGACGAATGTGAATTGCTTGAACGCTACACTGACAGACCTGTTCGTGTTATCAGTTTTCATCGTCCGGCAGCGGAGTTACTGAACCGAAGCTCAACTATTGCCGGCAGACTGCATACCTATCAGCCTGCCTTTTTTAAAGAGATCGGTTATTGCAGTGATTCATCCGGGCGCTGGCGACACGGACATCCGCTGAACCATGCTGCTGTCGCGGAAGGCCATGCTCTGCAATTGCTGACTCACCCGATCTGGTGGGCCAATGACGATGCCGGCAATCGAGAGCAGGCATTGGATCGGTTGGCGAAGCAGTATGACCCATCCATTCGGTTGTCTATTGCCGAAACGGTGACCGGATACGATGCGCAATCCGGTCGAATAGTAGAATAAGGATTAAGCGGTGAGTGCACGAACTGTTGTCATTGGTACTGGGTACTGGGGGAAAAATCTTCTAAGGAACCTGAATACAATAAATGCGTTGGTTGGGTTTTATGATAGTGACGCGGAAACGCGTGCGCACTACAGCGCTGAATATCCGGATGCTGTTGCATATGACAGTATCGAGAATGTTTTGGCGGACAAGACAGTTGAAGCCGTGGCCATCGCAACACCTGCTGTAACGCATGGCGCCCTGACGAAGATGGCGCTGGAGGCTGACAAGCACGTCTTTGTCGAAAAACCATTATGTCTGGATCTGAATGAGGCGCGTGCTTTGGGCGCGTTAGCAAAACAAACATCCAAGACCCTGATGGTCGGTCATTTGTTGCTCTACCATCCAGCGTTTATTGCTGTAAGGAAAAGCGTTTCAAATGGAGATATCGGCAACCTGCGCTATATATATTCCAACCGCGCTAGTCTTGGCAAAATCAGACGGAATGAAAACGCCCTCTGGTCGTTTGCACCACATGATATTTCGATGATTATGGCGCTTACCGGTCGTCTGCCAAATCGCGTAACGTGTAATGGCGAAGCATGGTTAAGCCAGAACGTTGCCGACACGACAATAAGCCACTTTGATTTTGGCAACCAACTTCAAGCTCATATATTTGTCAGCTGGCTTCACCCGTATAAAGATCATCGACTGGTCGTGATAGGTGAATCAGGCATGCTGGTATTTAATGATACGTTGCCTGGTGAAGATAAAGTGGTTCAATATCTCCACGATGCAGGCTGGGATGGTGATCTGCCGCGGCTGGAGAAGGCACAGTCAATTCCGGTTGCCTATGGAAAAGAAGAACCGTTGTTGCAGGAAATGAAGCACTTCGTTCAATGCTGTGAGACGGGGATGCAGCCAACAAGCGATGCATCAGAAGGCGCTAACGTTCTTGCCGTGCTGGATATGTGCCAGAGAGCGCTGGATTCTGGCATGCCGGTAGAAAGAGCTGACGGATCATGATGGTTCATGAAACGGCGATCATTGATGCGAATGTCGAAATCGGCGACGGCGCAAAGATCTGGCACTACACGCATGTCCTTTCCGGTACGACGATCGGCAGGGGTGCGATCCTCGGTCAAAATGTGATGGCCGGGCCAAATGTCAAAATTGGTGATGGCTGCAAGATTCAAAATAATGTGTCCATATACAAAGGTGTTCATCTGGAAGCTGATGTGTTTTGCGGTCCTTCCTGTGTCTTTACGAATGTACTGACGCCGCGCGCTTTCATCGAGCGTAAGGAAGAATTCAAAGAAACACATGTCGGCCGGGGGGCGACAATTGGCGCCAATGCTACGATCATATGCGGTGTTCGAATCGGCGCTTATGCCATGATTGGTGCTGGGACTGTTGTTACAAAGGATGTCCCGGATTTTGCCCTTGTCGTTGGCAATCCGGCGCATCAAATAGGCTGGGTTGCACGGTGTGGAGATCGACTTGGTGAAGATCTTGTCTGCCCCAGAACCGGTGAACGCTACACCGAATCCATGAATCAATTAACCCTGATAGATAATCATGACTGACCAGAAACAAATATCCTTTGTCGATTTGGGTGCTCAGTACGAAGCCCACAAACCTGCCATAGACTCGGCCATTCAGACTGTTCTCAACCATGGAAAATTCATCATGGGACCCGAGATCGGCGAGTTTGAAAGCTGGCTTTGTAAGTTTACCGGGGCCGGCAATGCAATCAGCTGTTCCAGCGGTACCGATGCGCTGCTTATGATTTTGATGGCAGAGGGAATTGGACCGGGCGATGCGGTGTTCGTGCCTGCCTTTACCTTTACCGCAACGGCTGAAGTTCTGCTGATGCTTGGGGCCACGCCGGTATTTGTCGATGTTGATGGTGATGACTTCAACATGGATCTGGAGGACCTCAATCGTCAGATATCAATAACGAAATCGAAAAATGAACTGAAGGCTCGCGGCATACTCGCGGTCGACTTGTTCGGGCTGCCTGCCGACTACAAGGCATTGAAGAGCGTTGCCGAACTGCATGGTATGAAAGTATGGGCAGATGCTGCGCAGAGCCTCGGTGGCTCCTATCACGGCAGAATGGTGGGAAGCCTGGGTCGCGCCACAGCTGTCAGTTTCTTCCCCGCAAAACCACTGGGCTGTTATGGCGATGGCGGCGCCGTGCTATGTGACGATGATGAAATGGCGGATGTCATGCGTTCCATCCGCGCTCATGGCAAGGGCGGCGCCAAGTATGACATAGTCCGCATCGGGTTGAACGCGCGGCTTGATACAATACAGGCGGCGATATTGCTGGCAAAGGCTCCGGGGTTTCACGACGAAATTAAAAAACGTGAAGAGGTTGCTCTAGCCTATGACCGCCATTTGTCGAACATTGTTAAGACGCCGACACGCAGAGAAGGGCGTACAAGCGCCTGGGCTCAGTACACAATTCAGGTTCCGGAAACAGAACGTGATGGAATCGCTGGCAAGCTGAAGGAATTGGGCGTGCCGAGCGCTGTGTATTATCCGAAACCAATGCATATGCAATCGGCGTACAAGCAATACGGTCAGGGAGAAGGATCGTTGCCCGCAAGTGAAAGCTTGTCAAAAAGGGTGCTGAGCCTGCCAATGCACCCCTTCCTGCCGGATAGCCATATAGACCGTATAGTAGAAGCAGTTACGGATGCCGTGTCGTGAATCTGGTGCGCGCTCAAATGTGGTGTGCCGCATAAATGAAGACGTTTGAAATCCGGTATTGCAGTGTAAGACTGACTGTCCCGTATCAATTATCCTTTGGTGCAATCGATTCGTTCGATAGCTACTTCGTCAAGGTTGAAACGCCTCATAGCGAGGGGTTTGGAGAAATAACACCCTTACCGGGATATAGCAGTGAGACGCGCGAAATAATCGAAACAGCGCTTCAGGAAATGGAGAGAAAAGCAGCTGCTTCATCCAGCTTTGTCGATGCCATTGATAGCATCTCTGCCGCAGCACCTATGACAGTGAGTGGTTTATGCACTGCTCTGGACGTTGCTGATCTAGGATGCGAGACGGTGTTTGGATCTTCTGGTGGCGAGGCAATTCCTGTCGCGGCGCTGTGCAGCGGCGTAACGCCCGAGGATGCTGTCGTACAAGCAAACCAGCTCGTTGCCGACGGCGCTAAAACCCTGAAGCTGAAAGTGGCCAGTGGAACCGTTGAACAGGACATTGCACGGATTCAGGCTGTTTCACATGAGGTTGAAGGGAAAGCGGTTCTGCGCCTGGATGCCAATCAACGTCTTGACCCGAATCATGCCGATCGCTTTGTCGATGCGCTAGCCGGATTGCCGATTGCCCTGCTCGAGCAACCATTTCTACCAGAGAATATAGTGGCAACCGCCGCATTGATTAAGCGGTCTTCCGTACCAATTATGCTGGATGAATCCATCTGGGATATTGGTGACCTTGAAGAAGCCGGACGTCTCCATGCACCGATAGTAAAGTTGAAACTGTGCAAACATCAGGGCGTATCGGGGTGCCGAGCGATGCTCCGGAAAGCACGGCAACTGGGGTTGGGAATTGTGTTTGGAAACGGCGTGCAAACTGCGGTTGGAAACAGGATCGAAATGTTCATTTACCGGGCTGAAGGTCTTTCAACTGCGGTTGAGGCAACCGGTTTCGTCAAACCGGGCGCAAATCCGGGACAAACCGGCCTGGCTTTGGAGAACTGGACCATGCGGGAAGTGGCCAGGACCGATCCAGCGGCATATTTTAACGCCGGACACCCAATCACATCGTTTTGTTTCGACAACTGACCGGGCGTGCCGTTTCGTGCTATGACTCAGAAACTTGGAGAGGATATTCAAGTTTGGCGGCTTATCATCCTGAAACAAAGGGCTAAGTAATGAAGAAACCACTTATCATCGGATTGTCGGCTAGCCTGCGAAACGCGCGTTCGAGCAGGAGTTCCAGGAACCTGTCGGATGAAATCGCTGAACTGGAAAATCGCGAGCAGTTGGATGCCTATCTGTCGGATCAGGCAAATATACATCTTGACCAGTTCAAGCGCGCCGGTCGTGATGATGGAAAGCCTTTCGATGAACTGTACCGCAATCTGAAGCGCGAAGGCGGCACACGTGGGCTGTCGAACAGTGAAATCGCCCTGGCGGCGGCGTTATGGGCTGCGCAGCAGAACGGCGTTGATATCTCCCACATCCCTCTGCCAGACCATTTTCCAGCCTCGGGTGTTCCGCAAAACCTGGACCAACTGAAGGCGCAGTTGCGGAAAGCAGACGGTATTCTTCTGTCGACACCGGTTTATTTTGGTGACCGTGGATCTCTCGCCCAACAGTTTGTCGAGATGATCTATCAGGACCCCGAACTGAAAGCTGACCTGGAAGGCAAGTTGTATGCGGGCATCGCTGTTGGTGCCAAGCGTAATGGCGGGCAGGAGACGACACTAATCTATGCGTTGATGGATATGCTGCGCCTCGGTTTCCTGGGGGTCGGAAACGATTCTGATACGACTTCGCAATACGGTGGAACCGGGCATGCCGGCGACATCGGAACAATGCCAAAGGATACCTATGGTTTGGAAACATCCATGGGAACGGGCAGAAGGATTGCGAATGTTGCACTCAGATTGGCCGCGGCAGATTCGGTTGAACTGGATGACAAGGTTCGACTGGATTTTTGGCCATTGCAGGATCGCAAGGGTGAAGCACGGTTGCTGGCGGCTGAACTGGTCAAAGGCACACAGAACAAAGCGCAATCCAGATTCGTGGATCTGCTGAAACACGCTATCCGACCCTGCATCGCGTGTGACATTTGCCCGACGCATATCGGACCAGATGAAGAGTATCGCTGTATTATCCGCAGCCGTAATGACGGATTGGTTGAAGAGCACAGCAACCTGATTTGGGGGGACGTTCTGATTCCGACCGTGTTATCGCCACGGAGTTGGGAATCCATGGACTCGGTCTATCAACAGTTCATGGAAAGAACACGGTATCTGCGTCGTGGTGACTATGTCTTTACAGACCGACTGGTTGCGCCGTTTATTGTTGCGGAGGTCGGCGAGAGTGAAAACATGAATATTCGACTGGTGACATCGTTTGTTCGCCATCACACAGTGCTGTCACGGCCAATAGTTGCCTATATGCACAATGGCGAATTATTGAATAAGGATGAAGTCGAGGCGGAAATGGACAGGGCTGTGAAGCTCGGTACACGTCTCGCGGCAGGGCGTCTGGTTTCTGCGAGTCTTGATCTTGCTTCAACCCAGTACCGGCCGGTCGGGTATGTTCTGGCTACGGCGAAGGACAAGGAGAAGAAGGCGTTCGCTGCTCGTGAGGATGCCGTTTACAATCGCCTGACGAAGCAAAATGCGGAAGCTTCCGTTCGATTGAAGTCACTTGGTAATCCGCGGGCCATAAAGGGCGTGGGTTAAGAAAAAATGCCGAATGATCTTTGTATTGCTATGACCGGTGCGGGCGCGCCGCAAGCGACTGCGCTCATTCGCCACTTGAAAGAAAATGGTGAAAAGTCGGTTCGTATTGTAGCCTTGGACATGGATAAAGAGGCCGTTGGTCGTTTCTTTGCCGATTCATTCCATACGATTCCGCCCGCTGGAAAGGAAGGGTACAAGGAAGGGCTGTTTTCTGTTCTGCAGAAGGAAAAGCCGGATGCATTGTTGAATGTATCGGGCGCTGATGTGCGATTTATAGCACCCATGGCGCCGGAAATTGAGGCTTTGGGAATCAAATGCATTTGCTCTAATGCGGAAGCTGTCCGGATTGCCGACAACAAGTATGAGTTATATCGATTAGCTGAAACACTGGCAGATGTCGAAACGCCTGAGTATCGGTCTCCAAACTCTTTGGAAGAGTTTGTGAACGCTGCACATGAGATGGGGTACCCGGAACGAGACCTTTGCTTTAAACCACATATAGGCAAGGGAAGCCGCGGGTTCAGAGTTTTGACCGAACGCTTTGATCGTCGAGACCTGCTTCTGAATCACAAGCCAACAGCCCGGTATATGTCGTTGGCGGAATTTGAATCCATATTTTCCGAGTCGAATGATTTCCCTGATCTTCTTTTGATGGAAATGGCTGAAGGCGAAGAGATTGATGCCATGACCATCGCCTATAAAGGTGAGGCGTTACTTACAACTTGTAAAACAAGGGAATCGCATCGCTGGGGCGTAATTGATCGTGGTGAACACGTACACAGGCCTGTCGTTGAAAAAGCGGTGGAAGCGATTGTTCGCGCCATTCCTCTAGGATTCAACAACAGCCTGCAATTCATTGACAACAAGATCATCGAGATTAATCCACGGACCAGTACCTTTATCTATCAGGATGATTTGAATGAACCTTGGCTGGCAGTGAAACTGGGTCTTGGATTGATTACTCCAGATGAACTGCGCGCATATCGCAAAAACATCAAAATGGGACGGCGGATGGTGCGGTACATGGATCAGGTGTTCTTTGAGCCAGGCGGTACCTGGTCTCAATGACCCGGGATTTACGACCCGCCCGGCCAACGGCGCGTCGAGCAACAGGAGCCGCATTTCATAACAAGGCTTTTTGGATGTTCGGTGGCTTTGGGGCGGGTGGCACCACAGATCCGGACGACGTTGCATCTGATCTTTGGTGCCATGACCTTGTTCATTGGCGGTGTGTATCTACGAATACCGGGCACGGTGCTCGCTATGCAAGTTTGTTTTCACATGATGGTAAACTTTGGCGATTTGGTGGTTGCGGCTGGAACGGCAAATCCGTCACGTTTACCAACAAGATCTGGTGCCTGAATGAGGGACGTCGGGTTTGGGAAACTGTAGCCGACAACGATTCAATCAGTCCGCCAGAAAGATACACTGCCGCAGCATTCGGCTACAAAGACAGCATCTATGTTTTCGGTGGAAACAGTCAGGATACAGATCGTAAGAATACCTACTACGGTGATCTATGGCGGTTGTCCGGGAACAGATGGAAAAAGATACATGATCACACGATTGGACCGGGTAAGAGATACGGGTTCGGCTGGTGTGCTTCTGCTGGAAATCTATATGTATTTGGCGGATTTGACGGAACGCGAGACTGTAATGACCTCTGGCAATTGAGTGTTTCCAGTCATTGCCCTGACACCGTTGAATGGACCAAGTTGCCGACGAAACCTGAAGCTCGCTATTGTCCGGCTCTGGGGGTAGTGGGCAACACGCTGGTTCTGTTTGGCGGTCGATCCAAACTGAATTCTAAGCGCAATTTTTCGGACACATGGGTGTACACTCAGGATACAACAAGTTGGCGCCGGCTTGCAGCATCCGCGCCGGGATATCACGCGAAATCAGCTTATGCGTCAGATGGAACGTCATTGATGCTATTTGGCGGGGAAGGCTCACACGGCCATGTCAGTGACCTGTGGCGATTTGATGGCAGGAACTGGATGTGTTTGCAGCCTGCCTGCGAAAAAGATCCGGCCTTCTGGTAAACTGAATGGCCCCACCTGTTGCAATACTTTTCCTGGACCTTGAAGGGGGCTGGGGCGGATCCTCCCGGTCGCTTTTTCACCTCGTTTCCTCCCTTGACCGAGAATGCTGGAATCCCGTTGTTCTGTTGCGGAAGGATGGACCAGTTGTTTCGGCCTACGAAAAACTTGGCATCACTTACAGAATAGAACCGGATCTGCCGAGTTTCAGGCCTGCAGAGCGAAAGAACCTTTTATCATTTCTATTGTACGTTCAGAAAACCTTGCGAGCCAGGAGGGTCCTGAAACGTGTTGTCTCCTTTGCAAGATCGAATGACTGTTCCGTTGTACATGTGAATCATGAAAGTTTGGCGCTAACCGGAATTCGGCTTATTGATTTGCTTCAATTGCCTGGAATATTCCACATTCGAACCGAGCTGAAGCCTGGAGTTTTTGCTCGGTATGTTATCCGCAAGGTTCTCCGGCATGCAAAAGAGATAGTTTTTATATCCGAGCCGGTATGTGAGCATTTCCATCAGCTAGCCCGGATGCCTGTTGATGAGAAGCGGGAAACGGTTGTTTACAACATCTGTGTGCCCGCCGATAAAAATGTCAGTGCCCCAACAGTAATCAATCCGCGCTGCGCCTTGCGCGTCATATCGCTCTCGAACTTTTCTCCAAATAGGGGAATAGATAGAATTCTTGATGTTGCCTCGGTGTTGAAGCGGCGCGGTGTCGACGATATTGAATTCTATCTGTTTGGACAGCCCGCTCATCGGAAATTTCTTGGGGGTGGGGTCAAACCATATCACTCCTCATTAGTTGATAGGGTGAATGATGGCGGTTTGGAAAAGATCGTTCACTTCCCGGGGCATTTATCAAAGCCGGATGGCGCATTAAACGCCGCAGATGTTTTGATAAAATTGACTAGGGAATCTAATCCGTGGGGGCGTGATATTATGGAAGGTATGGCTGCAGGGTTGGCGATTGTAACCCTTGGTCAATACAAGAAATTTGTTGAGCCTGGGGTGAATGGATATCTTGAGCCGGAATACGATCCGGAAAGCATCGCTGATTTTCTTTTGACTTTAAGGGACAACCCGAAACAACTTCGTCAAATCTCTGAATTGAACACAGCAAAAGCTAGAAAGTTGTTTGGGGCTGAAGAGATTTCGGAAACGTACAGTCAGGTTCTCGCGCGCGCGCATGGCTTAACGGAACCGGAATCTCCAAGCCGATGAAATTCAGAACGCGTCAACAGTACCATGGATGACTATGATATCCAGCGGGTTACTGTTGATGCCGTTATGCCGTCGTTCTCGGTCGGAGGATCAGAACGGGTTATGCTTTCGCTGCTGTCGGGGCTTGATAAGTGCAAGTTCGATATTCGGCTATTAGTGTTAAACCCGACTGGTCCGATGCAGCAGGCTGCGGTCGGAATTGAGAATGTTCAGTTGGTCGGAAGTCCGAGGCTGAGTTCTGCCTTGCCGAAGCTGACGAAATTAGTTTCATCTCGTAAACCTGATATTCTGTTCGGTAGTCAGGCGCACGTAAATCTTGCCCTTTCTGTACTAAGTTGGTTTGTTCCGAAGTCCAGTCTGGTACTTCGCGAAGCGAACATGCCAAGCCTGTGTCTTCGTGAAGGGCACTGGCCGTTCTGGTACAAATGGGCATACAGGCTTTTGCTGCCCCGGGCGGACCATGTAATCGCCACGTCCGGCATCATGGCGTCGGAATTTATCAACGACTTTGCGGTGCCCGAGAGCCGTGTGACGATTTTGCCGAATCCGGTCGATGTCGACACCATTCGCGAAAAAGCGATTCCGGCAGATCGCCGCGATGGTGCCGGGCGTCGTTTCATTGCGGTCGGGCGGCTGGAACGACAGAAGGGCTTCGACAGGCTGATTGACTGGATGGCGACGACAGACAGTAACGATCATTTGACGATTGTTGGCGAAGGGTCGCAGCGCCCGCTTCTCGAGCGGAAACTTTCGCAATGTGACTACCGCGATCGCATCAGCCTTGTCGGCATGAAGCAGAATCCCTGGTCCTGCGTCGCCGGCGCCGATGCGTTTTTGATGTCGTCCCGATGGGAAGGTCTGCCCAATGCTGTTCTCGAAGCGCTTGCCGTCGGTACCCCGGTCATTGTGACACGGGAAAGCGGCGGCATTCGCGACATTGCAGACGCCGCCCCGGTCGGTGCTGTGACAATTGCAGATACGGAAGCGGACTTTGTTGCGGCGATGAAAAACGTAAAACCGTGCACCTTGCCGGAACTTCGCCCGACGCTTCTGCCTGAAATCTACTATGGAAAGAACGTTTCAGCTGCATTTGAATTGCTGTTGCTGAAGTTGAGAAAATCAGGGTGACGCTATCACGCTCGATTGTGTCAGGCAGAAACATCGCCCTTGTTTTCGCCGTGGCGGTGGCTGTCCGCATCGTATGTATGCTGGTCACTCATTCTATACTTGGTGTACCTGCCTTTCTCGCCGAGGATTCCGCAGCCTATTTGCGGATGGCGACAGAGCTGAGACACGGCGTCAATCTGTTGGGTTTCGACGGCTCCGCCGATTACGATGCATCGGTAATGCCGTTGACCGTGTTCCTGATGGCTGCCACCGGCAGCGATGCAGCCGGTGCAATGGGTTACATACTGCTTCAGTCGCTTGTCGATGCCGGATCCTGCGTTCTGATCGGCCTTCTGGTGTCCGCATTCCTCCCGAACAGATTCTTGATGGGCGGCATGCTGGCCGCTTTCAATCCGACACAGATTGTTGTCGCCGGTCTGGTGCTGACCGACAGTATCTTCTTTTTCTTTTCGATGGCGGCGCTGTTGCTGCTCGTGTCGTCGGCCCGCGAAACGGCACGGCCGGGCACTATCGCGAAAGGGTTTGTTCTTGGCGGTGCCCTCGGTCTGGCCTGTCTGAGCCGTTCCGCAATCGTGCCGTGGCTGCCGATTGCGGTAATCCTGTTTTTCATATTAGAAACCCGCAAAACCACCGTCATCCGGGGCGCGGCTTCGGCTCTGGCCGTTATTCTGGTGGTTCTTCTTGCCCTGGCGCCTGTGCTTCACCGCAATTACCAGCGATATGGTGAATTCGTCATTACGGCGCAGGCCGGCGCACACCTGCTATACTGGATAACGCCGTTGGTTGCCGATTTTAGCGGGGCCGGCGAATTCGCAGCGGTGCAGGACACCGCCCGCGAACGGCTCGAGCAACGGCTGGCCGGCGCAGGCAAACCGGTCGCCGCACTCGAAAATGACAGGGTCATGACGTCTGTCGCCGTTGACATGCTGAAGGAATACGGCCCCGGCCGGATCGGCATCGCCTGGTTTTCCGGTGCCGCCCTCAATCTCGGCCTTCCTGCCATCACCATATCGCCCGCGTTCCGTGCCCTGCCGCATTCCAGTTTCTATGAAACACCGGGTGACAATATTGCCGATAAAATCCTGACCTTTGTTCTTGCAGACCAGAACAGATCCTATGTCGCGGCAATTCTGGTCGCAGGCCTTCTGACTCTGCTTTGGGTCATCGCCATACCAATAGGACTATGGAACCTGCGAAAGGAGAACATCTTCGCTGTTCTCGTCGTGCTCACCTGGTTCGGCTTTACACTGGCGATCAACGGTCCTGTGGCGTCACCAAAATACCGGTTGCCGCTTGAAGGGGTCTGGATACTTTTCGTGGTCGCCGCTCTACCGCGCCGACGTATCGGAAAATGGGCATAGGGTAAACCGTATGTGCGGCCTGGCCTTTTTCACCGATCCCGGTCGGACCTTTGACAGCGACAAGCTGTCAGCGGTCGATGCGGCCCTGTATCATCGCGGTCCGGATTCCGGCGGCGTTGTCAGCGA
Source organism: uncultured Flavobacteriaceae bacterium (assembly GCA_964352715.1). GTDB lineage: Bacteria > Pseudomonadota > Alphaproteobacteria > UBA8366 > Aestuariispiraceae > JAVKBW01. The sequence continues at coordinate 42,334 of CAYGSU010000022.1, forward strand.
GCCGGGCTTCTCGATTGTATTCCGCAGGCTGGCTATCATGGATCCCCGGCCGGGCTCCGACCAGCCGATGAGCACGGAAGACGGACGGATTACGCTCGCCTTCAACGGCGAGATCTATAACTTTCAGGAATTGAGGGAAGAACTGCTCGCCAAAGGCGAAGTGTTCCGCACCACCGGCGATACGGAAGTCGTGCTGAACGGATACCGTCAATGGGGCGATACCGTTTTCGACCGCCTCGAGGGTATGTTTGCAATCTGTCTCGTCGACCGACACAAAGGTCGGCTGGTTGCGGTGCGTGATCCGCTCGGTATCAAGCCGCTCTATGTTGCACGGAACGGTACGTTTTGCGGAGCCGCCAATGAAGTTCGCGCCCTGGCGCCGTTTTTCGATCTCGCGGTCGATACCGATGCCCTGCCCGAGCTTTTGACATTCGGCTGGGCCGCCGGACGTATTTCCAATTATCGCGGCATAGAGCGGGTGCCTGGCGGCACGGCAATCGAAATCGACTTGCAGACGGGGGCATACCGGGAGCGGCGGTTCTGCGATCCGCTGGATACGTTGACGCCTGACGCGTCGGCGACGCCGGAAGAAGCGCAGGAGGGCGTTGTCAGTTCCATCAAGGCGCATCTGATGAGCGACGTCGGATACAGCTTGCAGCTTTCCGGGGGCATCGATTCCAGTCTCGTGGCGGCAATTGCGGCGGAAAATGCGGGAACCAAACTGGATTCCTATGCCGTGCAGGTCAGCAAGTCTGCATTCGATGAGGGCGAATACCGTGTGCCCGTAGTAAAGCGATATGGTCTAAACCATTTGGAATCGGAATTCGATGGCGCCATCTTTGCTGATACGCTGCCGAAAGCCGTGCGGGCCATGGAAGGGCCGGTTCCACATGGCGGCTGTGTCGCACTGTATCATTTGTGCAAACAGATTGGTGGAACCCACAAGGTTGTTCTGACCGGCGAAGGTGCTGATGAAATGTTCGGCGGCTATCATCGATATGAAATCTGGCGCAAACTTTGGGCGCAGGAACGGGTGGACAGACTCTGGCCGTCAGCTTTCCCCGTGCCGGATGTCTGGCCGCTGAAAGGTGTTCATCGTCTGCGCAACCTCGACTATGCGGTTTATGCAAGCCTGTACGAAAACGTGCGGGCGATGGCGCGGGTTTTCCCGGATGTCGGTTTATATGCGCCAGGCGCTCGAAATGCCGCCTCCGCCCGGTTCAACGATTTTCGTGACCGGATGTTCGCTGTCGATCAGACGGCCTATCTGGAATCCCTGCTGGTTCGCCAGGACAAGATGAGCATGGCGCATTCGGTTGAGGCGCGCGTTCCCTTCGTTCACATGCCGCTATTGCGAAAAGCAAATGCTCTGCCGCGAGAAATTCGTGTGCCGGGCGGCGAAACAAAGCCCGTGCTGAAGCGGCTGGCCGAACGGTTTCTGCCGAACGATCTGGTGAACAGGCGAAAGGTCGGTCTGCTTCTTCCCTACAACGAATGGGCACGGGATGAAAACGGTCTCGGCCGATATCTCGAATGGATAACAGAGCCGCAGGGGCGGTTGAGAACGTTTGCCGATGGCAAGGCGCTGGACAGCGCAGTCGAAAGGTTCAGAGGCGGCAATGGGTCAAACATTCCGCGTATACTGTCCCTGATAAACATGGAAGTGTGGTTGCGTTCAGTACACTGACGCATGCGGTTTCGTGATCGCTGCGATGCCGACAAGCGAAGGAGGCTGAATGGTTCATCAGCCGACAAACAATTTGTGAGAGTTTAGAAAATGGGCGACTGGGCGGATTGCATAAAGGCTTTCAGGGTTCTGAGAACCAAGGTGGAATCGACCGAAGAGCGCGACGAAGCATGGCGAACGTTCAAGAAGACCGCAGAAGACCTGAAGGATAGCCCTCCGGATCAAGTTGGCCCGTTGCTGGATTTTCTGGCCAGGGAGTTTCCCGATCGCGAGAGGAAAGATATCGCCATTCTTGATCATGGTTGCGGTGGCGGCTTCGCTACCATGTTTTTGGCTGCTCGCGGCTACACGAATGTTCGTGGCGTCGATGTCATCGACAAGGGATGTACACTCTGGAACGGATTGTTATCCGATACGCTAGGGCAGGGCGACAGGAACTTCACGGTATATGACGGCGCTCACCTGCCGTTCGAGGATAATTCTGTAGACCTTGTTTTCAGCCAGCAGGTTATCGAACATGTCAGCCCGTCTGTGTTCGAGACGTTCTACAGTGAAGAAGCCCGGGTACTCCGTCCGGGTGGTTTCGCCATTCACAATGTCCCCCACAGGCTGGTTCCATACGAATCGCACACCGGAACATGGCTGTTTCACATGTTGATGCCGTACAAAGCGTGGGTCTGGTCGATAAAGCGGCTCGGGGTAATTACCCCTAGAGAGGAATATCATCTCTACTTGCGCTGGCCCTGGATACATCGACGGATGGCGCGGAAGTATTTCGGCAATGTGCGTGATGTCACGCATCTCAGGCTCATGAATCTCGCGAGGTTCGAGGACTATGACGGCCCCAGAACATTGCGCGTGGCAATCGCAAAAATTTGCCGCATACCGGTCCTGGGCTCTCTGTTTGCGAAAACCCTGTCGAACTTCGTGATGATCGACACGGTTTCGCAAATGAAAAAGGCAAACGGCTGAACGCCTGGTTTCAGGCGCCCCAGACACCGCAGCCGTTCAAACCTACCCGATATCCTTCTCGAAGACCTCGATGACGGTAGGGCCGTCGTCGGACAGCGCTTTGGAGACGGCGGCCTCGAAGTCCTCAATCGTCTTCGGCTGCGCCACTTTCGCCCCATAGGCGCGGGCAAGGTCGGCGAAGACCGGGTTGTGCTGGTTGACGCCGATTGTCGGAATGTTCCGGGCCGTCATGCCATCGCGGATCTGCGCCAGGCTGTTGTTGTTCCACAGGATGATGGCCAGCGGCAGTTTCTGTTCAACCGCCGTCCCCAATTCCTGTAACGTGAACTGGAAGCCGCCGTCGCCGACAAGAACAGCCGTCGGCCTGTCCGGGGCGGCCAGCTTGCCGCCGATCGCCGCCGGCAACGCATATCCCAATGTTCCGTAGCCGGCCGGAAAGAACCATGTCTTCGGGTCGTTGCAGCGATAGTAGCAATAGCCGGTATAGGCGATCTGCGTCATATCGGTGAAGACCATGCCGTTCGCCGGCATTGCCCGGCGAAGGCCATCCAGCACCGCAACATGCTTTTTCTCCAGCGGGCTCAACGTATCACGTTCTGCCTTGCGAAGATCGGCGATCACTGAACCGCCGGCAAAGCCTGCGCCTGACGGTTTTTCCTTTACGGCGTCCAGCAGCGCATCAAGCGTAAGCGACGCGTCGGCGCAGATTGCAACCGCCGGGTCGTAATCGCGGCTGAGAACCTGCGGGTCGAGATCGACGCGGATCATCTTGCCCGACAACTTCAGGGCCTTTTCCAGCCACAAATCCGGTTCCGCGAGTTCCGTGCCGATGGCGAGCACGACATCCGCCTGCTCCACAAATTTCTGCGTTGCGGGGCGTTCCAGCGTTGCTTCCACAGCAAGCGGGTGATTGTCCGGAATAATGCCTTTGCCCGCGATGGTCGGAATGACTGCGGCCCCGATGCGTTCTGCAAGTTTGCGAATCTGGGCCGATGCCGCGATAGACCCGCCACCACACAGCAACACAGGCCGTTCTGCCGTATCCAGCAGAGCGGCCGCTTTTTTTATCGCCTCCGGCGCAGGTGCGGGAACTGACGGCATTGAGCGGGCCTTCCAGTCGTCACCGTCATGCACTTCAAGGATATCGAGCGGAATGGCGATGTGCACCGGGCGTGGCCGCTGGCTTGCGAACAGGGCGAATGCCCGCGCGACATGTTCCTGAATCTGATCGCTCGTCAGGGCGACGGCGGAAAACCCGGTAAGCGGCTCACTGACCCGCGCCTGATCGGAAATTTCATGCAGCCTGCCGCGTCCCATGTTCAGATCGCGCACTGCGGCGACACTGCTGATCACCAGCATCGGCTGTGAATCCGAATACGCCTGGCCGATCGGCGTCGAGGCGTTGGTGATGCCGGGACCGCTGATCAGCAGGCACACACCCGGTTTGCCGCTAACGCGCGCATAGCCATCGGCCATGAAACCCGCACCCTGTTCATGACGCACGCCGATATGCCTGATACCGGCATCATTCAGACCGCGATAGGCTTCAAGCGTGTGAACGCCCGGCATGCCGAACACTGTATCGCAGCCATAGTCACGAAGCAGGTAGGGAAGGTTTGTTCCGGCGGATTTCTTGCTACTCATATCGATAATCCCATCATCGTATTCAGTTGTTCTGTAGCGGCCCGGCAAGGCCTTCGTATAGCGACCCGTATTCGTCGACGACCACCAGGAAGGATGCGCCGAGCGCCAGCGCTTCCTCGCGTTCGATCTTGGACCAGGCGGGCATGACCCACGGCTTGCCCGCCGCCTTGGCGGCCTCGGCAATGCGCCGAAGATCGGCCTTGTCCTCTTCCGTGTTCTTGTAACAGCCGCGGCCCCGTGACAGCGCCAGATCGCTCGGTCCCGGAAAAAGGCCGTCGACGGTGGGAAGCGCCAGAATTTTCTCGACGTCAGCCAATGCCTCGGCCGATTCAATCATCGGAAAACACAGCGTCGTCTTGTTCGCCTCGATGTAGTGACTGGCATCGGCGCCACCGTAGCGCGATGGTCTGGTGCCGCTGAAACTGCGGGTGCCCAGCGGTGGATATTTCGCTGACTTTGTGATTTCCCGCGCATGATCAACATTGCCGATATGCGGAATGATGACGCCGGTACAGGCCATATCAAGTGCGCGCTGGATCGCGACCGGGTCAGGGCCGAGAACTTTCGCATAGACTTCAAACCCCTGCGCCAGCATCAGCGCGATAACCGCGTCGGTCTTGTCTGCTTCGAACAGACCATGTTCCAGATCCAGTACAAACCGGCGATACCCCAGATCGCTGGCGATCTCGACAAAGGCCTGGTTCGGCGTGGACAGCCATGCCGCGTAGTTTCCGGGCGCCTTGGTCATTCTCCGAAATCCTTTCTGTTGCGGCTTTCAATCATCGCTTCGATATCCACCAGATCCTGCAGCCGTGCGCCGGCCTCAAGCTTGCTGATCCAGTCGCCTTCCTCCGCCTGATCGGCGAGGCAGGTCTCAATAACGCCATCAACCTCTTCCGGTGGCAGAAAGGCGACGCCGCAATCGTCAGCAACGACCGAATAGCCGGGCAATACCGGGCAGCCGCCGCAAACAATCGGCTTGTTGAACGAGCCGCCCAGGTTCAGAAGCTTGGTCGTTACGGCGCTGACATTGGTTGCCCAGGTCTCAATACCGTTTTCGATGATTGCAGCGGGGTCGGTTACCGCGCCATCAATTACCACGCCCGCCAAACCGCGCATCCGGGCGATTGCCGCCATGAAGCCGCCGTAACAGGCATGCCGCTGGTCTCCGCACCGGTCGATAACCAGAATGTCCCCAGGTCTGACGCGATCCATCGCATAGTAAAGCAGAGTGGAATCGGCGCCGGGAATCGACAGCGTAACGGCCGTGCCGGCAACCCTTTTACCTTCCGTAACCGGACGCAGATTGTTGCTTGCGATACGGTCGTGAACGTAGTGGCCGATGGTTGCGACTTCCACCTGCCTCAACTTGTCCCGTGTCGCGCCCGGCAGGGATTCCGGCATGTCGCCTATCCGATACGAACGAATAGCCATTCGACTTCTCTCCTTCTGAAAACGCGCTACTCGCTGAGAACGCGCATGTCTGATTTGTTGATGTAGAACGAAACCTTCGTATTGCGCTCCGGCGGTTTTGCCTGCTCGATCTGGGCGTTCTGAACTCTCGCGGTTAGCCGCTCTTCGGTTTGAAGGCGAATGGTCACCCGGCGGTCCGTGCCGATATAAATGACCTCCTCTACCATGCCTTCGAAGGCGATGGCGTGGGCTGGAACCGCGGCGTTTGCGTTTGCAACCCGCACCGCTTCAGGCCTGAAGGCAAGGCTAAGCGGCTTGCTGATGTCGCCCGTCAAACTTTCCTTGCCGATCTGGCACGTGGAGCCGCCGCCGCTGATAGTCAGGTCGTTTCCGTTCTGGTTTTCCAGCGTGCCGGCGACAAAGTTCATTTCACCAATGAAATCTGCACCGAAACGGGTTGTCGGGCGTTCATAGATGCCGACCGGATCATCAACCTGCAGCACCTCGCCATCATTCATGATGGCGATTCGGTCTGACATGGTCAGGGCTTCTTCCTGGTCATGCGTCACCAGAATGAAGGTGATGCCGAGCCGGCGTTGCATGTGTTTCAGCTCAAGCTGCATTTCCTTGCGCAGTTTGAGATCAAGGGCCGCCAGCGGTTCGTCGAGTAGAAGTACCGACGGCTCATTGATAAGGGCGCGGGCGAGGGCGACGCGCTGCTGCTGGCCGCCTGACAATGCAGATGGCTTTCGCGTCGCGTACTGGCGCATCTGTACGAGATCAAGCGCCCGGTCAACGCGGTCGCTGCGTTCGCTTTTGGAGACCCCTTTGACGGAAAGGCCGAATCCGACATTTTCCTGCACCGTAAGGTGCGGAAAAATCGCATAGCTTTGAAACACCGTGTTCACCGGGCGTTTGTGTGCCGGAACGGTGGACATTTCCTGACTGGAAATTAACAGTTGGCCGCGGGTCGGCATCTCGAAACCGGCGATCAGGCGCAGGGTGGTTGTCTTGCCGCATCCTGACGGGCCGAGAAGGGTAAAAAACTCGCCCTGAGCAATTGACAGATCGACATCGCGGACGGCCACAACATCCCTGTCGCTGCGCGAACCGGGATAGACTTTCGTCATGTCCTTCAGTTCGACGGCAGGCGATTCCGAGTTAGACACATCCGGCATACTTAACGGCTCCTGAGAAAAATGTACCGGATCCGGTTTGCCCGGATCCGGTAAAGTCGTGGTTGGTATCGGTTACTGGGCGGCTTTAACCCGGGTCCAGCCATCCTGGTAATATTTCATTGCTTCACCGACATCGAGAATGAAGTCAGCATTCGCAAGCTTGTCGTCCGGCGGGAAGATAGCCGTGTTGTTCGCGACTTCCGGCGGCAGCAGTTCCTTGGAACCTTCCACTGTTGTAGCGACAGACGAGATTTCAGTCATCTCGGCAGCGACTTCAGGCCGCAAGATGTAGCTGATGAACTTGTAGGCGTTTTCCAGGTTCGGCGCGTCCTTGGCGACAGCCAGGCCGTCAATCCACATTGTACCGCCCTCATCAGGAAGCACGAAGACAACATCCGGGTTGCTGTTCATCGTGGAAATCACGCTGCCGCTCCAGGATTCGACAAGACAGGCCTCACCGGTTGAGACGAGATCCGCAAAGTTGGTGCTGTTGTAACCGCCCAGAAGAGCTTTCTGTTCCAGCAGTGATTCGGTTGCCTTCTCGATCTCGGCCTTGTCGCTCGAATTGGCTGAGAAGCCGTTAACCTGCAGGCCGGCGATATAAGCCGCCAGCATGTTGTCGAGCATGTAGATGCGGCCCTTGTATTTTTCGTCCCACAAAGCAGACCAGCTGGTGACTGGTTCCGTCACACAGGACTTGTTATAGGCCAGACCGGTTGTGCCCCAGAAGACCGGAATGTGCCATTTCAGGCCCGGGTCATAGGAAACGTTCTGGAATACCGGCTTGATGTTGTCGAAGGTCGTGATCTTGGAATGGTCGACTTCCACGATCAGATTTTTCTTTGCCAGAATCTGCACGGCGTATTGGGACGGACCGACCAGATCGTAGCCGGAAGCACCAGCTTCCAGTTTTGCGATCAGCGTTTCGTTGCTGTCGAATGTGTCGAACACCACTTCAATGCCGGTTTCCTCGGTGAAGGCATCCAGCGTTTTCTGGGGATATTCATCCGCCCAGCCGTAGATATTGACCTGGTCGGCCAGAGCAGAAGTAGCTGACAGTGCGACCGCAAGCCCTCCCGCCATAACCAGTTTACTGATTTTAGAAAAATTCTTCATCATCTTCTCCCTGTAAGTCGTTCAGTAGAAAACACTCAGCCTCCTCGCAGGAACCGCAGATAGCGGCCCATGACGAAAAGGATGACTCCGATATTTGCCGCCACCATCAGCGTGCCGAGCGCATTGATCTTCGGCGTGATGCCTAGCTTGAGCATGGAATATATCTGCAACGGCAGAGGGGTCGTTCCAACGCCCGAGGTGAAGGTGGACATGACAAAGTTGTCAAAAGAAATTGTGGCCGCCAGCAGAAATGCCACCAGCACGGCGGGCATCAGAATGGGCAGCGTGATGCGGAAGAAAACCTGAACCTCGCTGGCGCCCAGATCGGCCCCGGCTTCTTCAAGATCGCGGTCAAGCGCGCTTGCGGCCGACCGCACGATCAGGGTGGTGAACGGGATGGAAACCAGAATGTGACCGATGATCAGGGATGTGTATCCAAGCGTCAGGTTCATTGACACCATGAAGACCAGCAGGCCCACCGCGAAGACGATTTCAGGCAGAATAAGCGGCGATACCATCACTGTGGAAAGAATGTCGCGTCCCGGAAAGTCGCGTTTGGCAATGGCCAGCGCCGCCAGTGCGCCGATCGCCGTGCTGAAGAAAGCCGACGATGTCGATACAACCGCGCTGATCCAAAGGCCGCGCCCCAGCCGCCGGTCATTGAATACTTCCGAATACCAGTCCAGTGAAAAACCGCTCCACACGACGGTCGATTTGGTTTCGTTGAACGAGAAAACGATCAGAACCACAATCGGCACGAACAGGAAAAGATAGGCCGCCACTGTGACCAGAAGCGGTGCGCTGCGCAGCCGGTCGAGCAGCATGTCGGCGATGCCGCTCGCCGGGGCAGTATTGGGTCTTGCGGCATGAGATAGCCGGGATGTGTCGGACGTCGTCATGCCTTCATCGCCTCCGTCGCCCGCATCGCCCGCATATAGAGCAGGATACCGATCGAGGAAAAGCCCAGCAGCACGACCGAAACCGCCGCGCCAAGAGGCATGTTGCGGAATTCAAGGAATAGTTGGACGATCAGGTTGCCGATAATGATGCTCTTGCCGCCACCAAGCAGAACCGGGATGGCAAACACGCCCATTGACGGCACGAAGACGAACAGCACGGCGGCAAGGACGCCGGGCAGCGACAGCGGCAGCGTCACCCGAAAGAAGCCGACGGCGGGATGCGCGCCGAGATCGCGCGCGGCTTCCAGCAGACGCCGGTCTATCGGCTGCAAGGCGGCGTATATCGGAAACACGGCCAGCGGCAGAAAGGCGTAAACCATGCCGACCATCACCGCGCCGTAAGTGCCGAGGAAACGGTAGGGCATGTCCAGCAGGCCGATACCGATGAGGCTCTCGTTGATCACACCCTTGTAACCGAGCATCACGACCCAGGCCGAAATCCGGATAAGAAAGTTGATCCAGAACGGGATCAGCATGGCCACCAGCAGCACCGGCGCCCAGCGCCCGGCGCGAAATACGATGAAATATGCGATCGGGTAACCGATCAGGATACACAGGGCCGTTGTGCCGGCGGCGATCTGAAAGGAATTGACGAAGATCGGCAGGTAAACCGGCTGCATCAGTTCAATATAGGAATTGAACGTGAATTCCGGAACGATGCCGCCATAGGCATCACGGCCGGAAAAACTGTAGCCGATGACGATCAGCAGCGGTACCGCCAGAAACACGGTCATCAACACCAGCGCCGGTGTTACCATCGAGGCTGTAACGATGGCCTGTCTGCTTTTTGTATTCATTGAGCGGTTGCCCGGCGTCTGTTGATTTCGGTATCGATCCAGGTCATGTCGCCGGTGCCGAGATGCTGTTTCATCGCATCGCCTGCGCCCTGTTCGTCCTGACGGCGAATGGCGTCGACAACGTCGATGAAGTTCTCCATTTCATCGCGCACCAGCGTCATCGGGGTGCCGCTCACGTACAACGCGCGGATCGCAAGGCCGTGCAGGCGCGATACGGATGCCATGATATAGGGGTTGCCGGCGCTGCGGGCGACAAGCCGGTGGAACAGTTCGTCATGCGCGAGGTTCCAGTCCAGGTCCACATTGCCGTCGGCTATGCCCTGCCGGGCGGTTTCAAAAAATTCGTCGAAGGCTTCCAGATCCTCATCGCGACGACGTGCTGCCGCCAGCCGTGCCGCCTGCGCTTCGACGCCGCTGCGCATTTCAAAGATGTCGTGCAGATCGGCCGAGCGGATCGGCGCGACGATGTAGCCGCGACGGGGCCAGCTTTCCACCAGCTCGTCATGCGCCAGTTTTTGCAGCGCTTCACGTACCGGCGTCCGGCTCGTCCCGATCTGGGCGCATAGCGAGGGCTCCTCGATCAGGCTTCCCGGTGCGAGACGCCCCTTCAGAATCAGCTCCTTCAGCTGCGAATAGGCGGAGTCGCTTTTGCGCGACTT
>CAYGSU010000023.1:0-35522 GCA_964352715.1 uncultured Flavobacteriaceae bacterium
GCGGATCTGGTTGTTGCCGGTTGTGCGATTTTCGAGGCGATCCGGCGGCGCTGGCCGATCAAGACCGTCAGTGTTGCCGACCGCGGACTTCGAGAGGGCATTCTGGTCGACCTGATGGGGATCAATCGCCGTGGCCAAAAGTAAATCGTCAGGCACCGGCGGTTCGCGGCAGGCGACGGTCAGGGTAAAAACCGCCAAACGCCGCAAGACGTCGTCAACGCGGTGGCTGCAGCGGCAATTGAACGATCCCTATGTCGCTGAAGCGAAACGGCTGGGCTATCGCAGCCGCGCGGCCTTCAAGATGATCCAGATTGACGACAAATACGGGCTATTGAAACGCGCCAGCCGGGTGATCGATCTGGGATGTGCGCCCGGCGGATGGACGCAGATTGCGGTCGACCGGGTCGGTTCTGTCAATGGCAACGGGGTGGTGATCGGCATGGATCTGCTGCCGGTGGAGCCGATACCTGGCGCGGTTCTCCTGCAAGCAGACTTTCTCGGCGACGATGCGATCGGCATGCTGGCAGAGGCGATGCCTGACAAGGACGGCAGCCCAACGGTTGATCTGGTCCTGAGCGATATGGCGGCATCCGGTACCGGGCACGCCACGACGGATCACCTTCGTATTATCGGACTGGCCGAAGCAGCGCTCGACTTTGCAACAAGTGTTCTGCGTCCAGGAGGCGGATTTGTCGCGAAAGTCTTCTCCGGCGGGGCAGAAGGAACGTTGCTGAAGGCGCTGAAGGCGAATTTCGACAAGGTGTCGCATTTCAAACCGCCGGCCAGCCGCAAGGAATCGGCCGAGATGTATGTCGTTGCGACAGGATTCAATCCACCGGAACGCAACGAAGATCGCTGAATTGCACCTTGATTATAAAAATAGCGCAAATTTGGGGCCGGACTTGCATCGCCTCCGCTAGTAAATTGTAATTTTTGTTAAAAAATGCAGGCAGGCTGTCTGGTAACGCTTGTTTTCGCCGGAATCTGGCGTATTGTCCCGGCACTGTCAGGGATATAGGGAGCGCGTCATGGAACCGGTAGAAGCCTACACATTCGATGATGTTCTTCTGCAGCCGAAATATTCCGACGTTCTGCCAGCGCAGACTGTCACCACAACGCGCCTGACAAAAACCATCTCATTGGGCATTCCGCTGATTTCCTCGGCGATGGATACTGTCACCGAAGGCCGTCTGGCGATTGCCATGGCGCAACACGGCGGCATCGGCGTCATTCACAAGAACATGGATATCACCGCCCAGGCCGAACAGGTCCGGCAGGTAAAACGGTTTGAATCCGGCATGGTCGTGAACCCGATCACCATTACCCCGGAAAAGACCCTCGGTGATGCTCTGGGCCTGATGGCACATTACGGCATTGCCGGTATTCCTGTCGTTTCGAAACGTAGCGGTAAACTGGCCGGTATCCTGACCAACCGGGATGTCCGTTTTGCCAACGACATGGATACGCCGGTGAAGGAACTGATGACCAAACGCGGCCTTGTTACCGTCGACGAAGGCGTTTCGCGGGAAGAGGCGATGCAGCTTCTGCATCAGCACCGCATCGAGAAGCTGCTGGTTGTCGATGATGAACGCCGCTGCGTCGGTCTTATAACGGTGAAGGATATCGAAAAATCGCGCGCCTTTCCGAATGCCTGCAAGGATGACCGCGGCCGGCTGCGCGTCGCTGCGGCGACCGGCACCGGAAAGAACGGTATTGAACGCGCGGAAGCGCTGCTGGAAGCCGGCTGTGACGTTATTGTGGTCGATACCGCGCACGGCCACAGCGCCGGTGTGCTCGAACAGGTCAGCGCGGTTAAGCGTCTGTCGAACTACGCGCAGGTGATCGGCGGTAACATCGCGACGGCGGACGGCGCGAAGGCGCTGATCGATGCCGGCGCGGATGCGGTGAAAATCGGCATCGGGCCGGGATCGATCTGCACCACCCGTATTGTCGCCGGCGTCGGCGTGCCGCAATTGACGGCGGTCTCCGAGGCGGCGGCTGTCTGCCGCCAGAACGGCGTTCCAGCAATTGCCGATGGCGGCATCAAGTTTTCCGGCGACATCGCGAAAGCCATCGCCGCCGGCGCCGATTGCGTGATGATAGGCTCGCTGCTGGCCGGCACCGATGAAAGCCCTGGCGAAGTTTTCCTGTATCAGGGCCGCTCCTACAAATCCTATCGAGGCATGGGCTCGGCCGGCGCGATGGCGCGTGGCTCGGCCGATCGGTATTTTCAGGAAGAAGTCAACGAACACAACAAGTTCGTGCCGGAAGGCGTTGAAGGCCGGGTTCCCTACAAGGGACCGTCTTCTGATGTCATCCACCAGCTTGTCGGCGGGCTTCGGGCGGCCATGGGCTATACCGGCTGCCGCACTATTGCAGAATTGCACGAAAATGCTGTTTTCCGGCGCATCACCGGCGCCGGTCTGCGTGAAAGCCACGTTCACGATATCATTGTGACAAAGGAATCCTCGAATTACCGCATCGAGCAATAGGGCCGTATCCAGCCGGATTTTCCGCACATGACGCCCGGCGCACGTCTGCAAACCGCCATCGATCTGCTGACCGGCATTTTTGCGTCCCCGGATACGCCGGCAGAGCAAACGATGAATGACGGGCTGCGGGCGCGTCGTTATGCCGGGTCGAAGGACCGGGCGGCGATCTCCTCAACCGTTTACGGCGTTCTTCGCCGACGCGCACAGATCGATTGGTGGCTTCAGCGCTCGCTGGCCGATCCGCCCGATGCGCGCAACCGCGTCCTGGCCTACACCCAGATCGAATCCGGTCTTGATGCCGGGGCCGTGGCCGCGCTGTGTGACGGAACCGAATATGGTCCGGCGGCGCTGACCCCCAAAGAAAACCGGGTGGCGATCGAACTGACGGGTGTATCTTTCGATAAATCCTGTCAGCCCCCTTCCACCCGCGCGAACATTCCTGACTGGCTATGGCCGGTCTGGTCGGAAAGCCTTGGCGAGGAAGCTGATGCTGAAGCCGCCTGCCTCAACGAACCTGCAGGTGTCGACCTACGGGTGAACACGCTGAAAGCCCAGCGCGAGGCTGTGATCGAGGAACTGTCTGCGGCCGGTATTAGCGTTTTGCCGACACCGGTCTCGTCTGTCGGTTTACGTTTGACGGACCGCAAGCCGTTAAAAGGTCTTGCTGCCTATCGTGACGGTCGCATCGAGATTCAGGACGAGGGATCGCAGATCGCTGCCCGGCTGTGCGATGCAAGACCCGGCATGAAAATCGTCGATTTCTGCGCCGGCGCGGGCGGCAAGTCGCTGCAACTGGCAGCGGATCTGCAGAACAAGGGGCGGATCATCGCCTGCGATACGGACAAGAGACGGCTTGCTGAGGCGGCGGAGCGGTTGAAGCGCGCCGGGGCATTCTGTGTCGAAAGACGGCAATTGACGTCGGAACGGGATTCCTGGGTAAAGCAGCGTGCTGTGCGGCACAATGGCGGTTTTGACAGGGTGTTGATTGATGCACCGTGTTCCGGGTCGGGCACATGGCGCCGGCGGCCGGATGATCGCTGGCGGCTGAAGCCGGAAACCCTGGAACGTTTCAGCGATCTGCAATACGGAATCTGCGATTCAGCAGCCCGGCTGGTGCGGCCGGGCGGCCGGCTGATTTATGTGACCTGTTCGCTGTTCCGGCAGGAAAACGAGGCCATTGTCGAACGGTTTCTCGCCGGAAGGTCAGATTTCCACACCGTTCCGGTCGCCAATGTCTGGCATGAAACAGTCGGCGGCAAATGCCCTGCATCTGGGCCTTATCTGCAACTGACGCCGGCCCGCACCGGAACGGACGGATTTTTTGTAGCAATACTGGAGCGACGGATTTGACCCTTCGTTTTGTCCGTGTAAACAGGTCGGCAGGGGCGCGATCCGGGATCGCACAAGACGCTTACGGGAAGGATACTCCATGACAGACCGGATTCTGATCGTCGATTTCGGCAGCCAGGTCACCCAATTGATCGCGCGCCGCGTTCGGGAAGGCGGGGTTTATTGCGAAATCCATCCGTTCAACAAGGTCACGGTCGAAAGTATCAGGGAGTTCGATCCCAAAGGCATCATTCTTTCCGGCGGTCCCGCCAGCGTTGTCCATGACGATACGCCGCGCGCGCCGGATGGCCTGTTTGCCATGGGGTTGCCGGTTTTGGGCATCTGTTATGGCCAGCAGGCGATGTGCAAGCAGCTCGATGGCGGGGTTGTCGAAGGGTCAGACCATCAGGAATTCGGCCGCTCGGTACTTGAGATTATCGATGACTGCGACCTGTTCCACGGCATCTGGAGCGTCGGCGCGAAGGAAACCGTCTGGATGAGCCACGGCGACCGAGTCGTGCAGCCGCCAAAAGGGTTTCGCGTCGTCGGCACCAGCGACGGTGCGCCACTGGCGGCCATCGCCGATGACGAGCGCAAATTCTACGGCGTGCAGTTCCATCCCGAAGTCGTACATACACCGCATGGCATGGCGCTGATTCACAATTTCATTCATCGGGTTGCCGGCTGTGGCGGTGACTGGACGATGCATACGTTCCGCCAGCAGGCGGTAGAGGCGATCCGGGCGCAGGTCGGCAAGGGCCGTGTTATCTGCGGTCTTTCAGGCGGCGTCGATTCGTCGGTCGCGGCGGTGCTGATCCACGAGGCTATCGGCGACCAGTTGACCTGTATTTTTGTCGATCATGGGTTGTTGCGCCATGGCGAGGCGGATCAGGTCGTCCGTGTTTTTCGCGACCACTACAATATTCCGCTCGTGCACCGGGACGCATCGGACGATTTTCTGTCCGCGCTGGCAGGCGTCGCCGACCCGGAACAGAAACGCAAGATCATCGGTGGCAAGTTCATTGATGTGTTCGACGAGGAAGCGACGAAGCTGGGCGGCGCCGAATTCCTTGCCCAGGGCACCCTGTATCCCGATGTGATCGAAAGCGTTTCGTTTCATGGCGGTCCGTCCGTCACCATCAAGTCGCACCACAATGTTGGTGGTCTGCCGGAACGGATGAACCTGAAACTGGTGGAACCGCTGCGTGAGTTGTTCAAGGACGAGGTGCGGGATCTGGGGCGGGAACTCGGCCTGCCCGAAAGCCTTGTCGGCCGGCATCCGTTTCCCGGCCCCGGGCTGGCAATCCGGATTCCCGGGCCGGTTTCGGCGGCTCAATGCGACATCCTGCGCAAGGCTGATGCGATTTATCTGGAAGAAATCCGCAATGCGGGTCTCTACAACGCGATCTGGCAGGCGTTTGCGGTGTTGCTGCCGGTAAGGACCGTGGGTGTCATGGGCGATATGCGGACTTACGATTTCGTTTGCGCGCTGCGCGCTGTGACCTCGACTGACGGCATGACAGCCGACAGCTACCCGTTCGAGCACGGTTTCCTTTCCCAGGTCGCGACCCGCATTATCAACGAGGTTCGGGGCATCAACCGGGTCGTCTATGACGTCACCTCGAAGCCGCCCGGCACCATTGAATGGGAATAGCCGGCACCGGCCAGGCTTCTGTCTTTCCGGCGTTTGATCGACTCCGTATCAAAACACACTCTGAATTCACCTACTGAATTGTAAAATATCGACATTCGGCCGCAGAAAAACCATCGCTGAAAAGCTAGGCTGGATAACAGATGCGACGATTTTTGAACGGCTTTCGACGCACAGTGTGTTTACATGCGAACCTGATACGGATTACTTTCTCCCGACGGAAGCAGTGAACCGGCTGGGGGAGTCGGAGACAGCTGATGGGATTGTCGGTTTACCAGCAATCGCATCGTGACGTTTCTGCGTTTCCCTTTCCGACACGGCCAATGTAAAACAAGAAAACATCGGTGCATTACCGATGAGATAAAAATGTCGGGAGCGGCGAATTGCCGATACGGTCATGACGGATAGTACCAAAGGATCTGGCGGCAGTGCGCTGATGCGGGTGCCAGGCAACTGGGTCGTAACCTATCAGACCGCAGCAGGTCAGCAGAGCGATTTTACGCTGTCTGAAGCCAAGATGCTCGACGGATCGCCGGTTCGCGTTGGCCGCAATTCAAAAACCAATGATATCGTGCTGTCGGATTTTTCGATCGCACAGGATCACTGTTTCTTCACCACCGATGGGCACGGCGTGTTGTTCGTCACCGATGTCGGCTCGTCCAGCGGAACGCGGATTGACCGGACACGCATTCCGGCCAATGAGGCGACGCGCGTCGTCGACGGTGGCGATGTAGAAATCGGCAATCTTATTCTTAGCATTTCCTATGAAGCGGGGTCTGGTGTGGCACAAGCTGTTGAAGGAAAACCTGAGCCGGCGCCGGTTATGGCGGCGCCGATAGTGTCAGCGTCGGAGCCGGCCAAGCCATCCGGCCCGGTACGCGGTACGAAAGCCAATCGGCCGACCGGCAGTACGACAATCATCAACTGGGTATTCGGAATAATCGCCGCTATCGGTGTTGGTCTTTTGATCTTTGGCGAAGGAAACGTCGCCTCGTCGATGGCCTATCAGCTTGTCGGCGCGGGTATTCTGGCCGCTGTGCTGCTGCAGGTGGCGATCATGCTGTGGTCGTCGATGCACCGGTCGGCCGCCGAGGCGCGCTTCTACGAAGAATCCCTGGAAATGCTGCGCACCAATGTCAAAACCTCGAGTGCGCATATGCTGGCCGAGCGGGAACGCGCGACACAGACCTGGAACGGCCTGCGGAAATTCCGGATCGAAAAGAAGAACCCGGAAGGCGGCGGCATCTGTTCCTTCTATCTGAAGCCGCATGACAACAAGCCGATTCCGCCGTTCGAACCTGGCCAGTATCTGACCTTTCAGCTTCGGGTGCCGGGCAAGGACAAGCCGATTATCCGCTGTTATTCGCTGTCCGACAGTCCGCTGATGCGTGACTATTACCGGGTCAGCATCAAGGCCGTGCCTGCGCCGCGCGACAAGCCGGAATTGCCGCCAGGGCTGTCATCCAACTTCTTCCATGATCAGCTGAACGAAGGCGATATCCTGGACTGCAAGGCGCCGGGCGGTAAGTTCTTCATGGACCAGACGAAACATACGCCGGTCGTGCTGATCGGCGGCGGCATTGGTCTTACGCCTGTGCTCAGCATGCTGAATTCGATCGTTCTTTCCGGTTCGAAGCGCGAAACGCACTTTTTCTACGGCGTGCGCAACAGCAAGGAGCATGTGATGCGCGATCATCTGATGCAGATCGACCGCGACCACGAAAATGTTCACATGCATATCTGCTACAGCAACCCGGAAGAGGGCGAAGAACTGGGCCGCGACTATCAGCATGCGGAACGGGTGAGCGTCGAATTGTTCAAGAAGGTCCTGCCATCGAACAATTACGATTTCTACATCTGTGGTCCGCCCCCGATGATGGAATCGCTGGTCAAGGATCTCGACGAATGGGGTGTTCCTGAACCGAATGTCCACTTCGAGGCGTTCGGCCCGGCCAGCGTCAAGAAGGCGAAGCCGAAACCGGCCGAAGCGGCTGGCGAGGAGGCGCCGAAATTCGAGATCACGTTCGCTAAATCCGGCAAGACCGTCGCCTGGGACGGCAGCTTCGATTCCATTCTGGAATTTGCGGAAGCGAACGAAATCGCGATGGACAGCGGTTGCCGCGCCGGCAATTGCGGCACCTGTATCACGGCGCTCAAATCCGGGTCGGTGAAATACGTTGAAGAACCGGGCGCACAGCCTGAAGACGGGTCCTGCCTGACCTGTGTTTCCGTGCCGAAGTCCAATCTGACGCTAGAAGTTTAGGGGAAAACGCCGTGGATGGTCCGCTCGTCATTCAACGACCGATGCGCTGGGACAATCCCTTCAGCAGGGATATGACCGACGACGATGTCGAACGGATCCTGAAAATTCCGCCGTTCTCGGAAATGAACGAAAAGGATTTTCCGCCGTCGGCCTCGTTGCGCGACATCATTCGGAACGATACCAGAATTCAGAAATACAGCTCCGGCGATATCGTGGTGCGAAAGGGCGATTACGGTAATTCGGCGTTCATGATTATGAGCGGTGCATTGCGGGTCGTTATCTCCCCCGATCTTCCCAGTGAAGTGCTGGGCCGCCAGACGGCGACGAGACGCGGGTTCTATGATTCGCTAAAGCAGCTTTGGCAGAACGCGGTGATGCCGGAAGTTCGCGCCTATGCGAACGGAACGACGAATGCGCCGATGGGCCAGCGCGGCGCGGGCGATTCCGCCCATGTTTTCCTGCAGGATGTGCCGGGCATCATCGACAGGCACAACACGGTGAAGCTGGAAGAGGGTACGTTCTTCGGTGAAATCGCGGCGCTGGGAAGAACGCCGCGCGGCGCCAGCCTGTTCGCGGAAGACGATTGCGAGCTGATTGAAATCCGCTGGCAGGGCCTGCGCGATATCCGCCGCCGGGACGACGCCTTCCGCAACCATATCGACAAGCTGTACCGCGAACGCAGTCTGGGGGGACATTTGCGCGCGCTGCCGATGTTCGCCCATTTGTCGGAAGAGGACCTCAAGAAGGTTGCCGATGCGACCGTGTTCGAAACGCACGGTGAATACGAATGGCATACAAGTTTCAAGAAGTTTGCCGAACTCAGTCCGCAGGAACGGTTGCGCCGTGAACCGGTCATCGCATCGGAAGGCGACTATGTGGATGGATTGATCCTGATCCGCTCCAGCTTCTGTCGCGTCAGCCGAAAGATCAATCACGGCAATCCCACGGCCGCCTATCTCGGCAAGGGAGAGGCGTTCGGTTTTGCGGAGCTTATTCACAACTGGAAGAACGAGGATCAGGTTCCTTATCAGTACACCCTGAGAGGGCTTGGGAACGTCGATATCCTGCGGGTTCCGACCCCGATCATGGAACAGATCGTGCTGCCAACCCTGTCCGATAGCCAGTTACCGCCGCCACTGAAAATTCTCGACGATTCGATCCAGAGTATCGATGACATCACCAGCAATCAGGATATCGATCCCGGTCTGCTGGAGTTTCTGGTCGAAAACCGGACGATCAACGGCAGCGCCACCATGCTGATCGACACCAACAGATGCGTGCGCTGCGACGATTGCACCCGGGCCTGTGCGGCGACGCACAACAATAACCCGCGTTTTGTTCGTCACGGACGCAGCTACAGCAACATCATGGTCGCCAATGCGTGCATGCACTGCACCGATCCGGTTTGCATGATCGGCTGTCCTACCGGGGCAATTCACAGATCATCGCTGGAAGGGCAGGTCGTGGTTAACGATGCCACCTGCATCGGCTGCGCAACCTGCGCGAATTCCTGCCCTTACAATAATATCCGGATGGTCGAGGTTCGTGATGCGAACGGCCAGTTTATCCATGATGAAAACAACGCGCCGATAGTGAAGTCCACCAAGTGTGATCTTTGTGTCGACCAGATGGGCGGGCCCGCCTGTGAACGCGCATGCCCGCACAATGCTCTGCGCCGTGCCGATATGAGCAATCTTAAACCAATTGCTGAATGGTTGAATAACTCATGACGCTGAACAGTCGCATGATCTGGCGCTTTTTGATTGCGGTGGCGCTGGCCGTTGTTGTGTACGTTATATCCGAATCGCTTGCAGTCCGGTTATGGGAACCCGCATTCGTGACCGGGTGGATCCTGCTGGCGGGCATGCTGTTGCTGACGCTGCTGAATGTGCGGAAAAAGGTTCCTTTTCTGCCGGTTATTCCCGTTCGCTACTGGCTTCAGCTTCATATCTATCTCGGCTGGCTGACAGTCGGTGTTTTTCTGGTTCATCTTGATTTTTCAATGCCGAATGGCGCGCTTGAAATGACAATAGCGATCCTGTTTGTGGTGGTCGCGCTGAGCGGTGTGTTCGGTATTTTCATCTCGCGCAGTTTCGCAAAAAGGCTGACCCGACGGGGTGAGGAAGTGATTTTCGAACGTATTCCGATGTTCCGGCATCAGTTGCGCGAGGCGGCTGACGATCTGGCCGCGTTCTCGGTCGAAAAGACCGGATCGACCTCGATTGCGGAATTCTACATGGATCGGCTGCAGACGTGGTTCCGGGGGCCGCGCGATTATATTGAGCATCTGTTCGAGTTGAACGGTCGCATTTTCCAGCTTGAACGTGCCTTTGACGATATCAGCCGTTACCTGAACGATGAGGAAAAGGAAACGCTGGTCGAGCTGCGCGCCCTTGTGCGCAAGAAATACGATCTCGATTACAGCGACGCGCTGCAGCGGACGCTGAAATACTGGCTGTTCGTGCACATCCCGGTCACCTATGCACTGCTGGTCTTCGCGATTGTTCATGTTGTGCTGGTCCATGCGTTCACGGGGGCTGTGTTATGAGTTTTTATTTGCAGCGCTTCGATTATCGCAGCAGCCAGTATCACCGACCGAACCAGCAATGGGTCTGTGGCCGTGAAGCTATCGGAAATCCCTGCCGTCTTGGGCCGGGTAACGGGGGCGAATGCCGCACAATTGCCGAATGCGAACCTCTCAAGAAAGGTGACCGCTGGACGTGCACACGGCCCGATACGGCGGGCGGCAAATGCTCTGATGGTCCGCTGCCTGACGGATCATGTTGCAACAAGGTGCCGCGTTGCGCGCCAAGACCGAGCGTGCGCAATCAACGAGGACGGTTGGTCCGCTGGGCAATCGCTGCCGTATTTGGCATTCTGCTGGTCGCCGGTGGCGGCGCGTTCGGGTCAAGCTTTTTCAATCCGGGACCGGTTTCATCCGGCCACAGCGAAATAGAAAATTGCGGGTCATGCCATAGCGCCTTTGCGGGCGGCCCGGTGGCCTGGGTCGGACACATGTTCGATGGGTCAACAGAATCGAAAGACGTTGCCAATTGCGTGTCCTGCCATGCGCAGAAAGACGGATTGCCGCATAACCAGTCGTCGGAACAGCTGGCGGCGCTGACTGCGGAAGCGGAAACCCGGCAGCATGTCGAGGGGACCAAGTCGATCCCGGTTGCCGTTGCATCCGCCTTCGATGTTGGCGTCAGGAATTCCGAGCATGGGCAGGTCGCGTGCCGGTCATGCCACAAGGAACACCAGGGCCTGACGGCGGATATATCGCAATTGAACGACAGCCAATGCCAAACTTGCCACACGACCCTGCTGCCTGAATTCGACGGCTCGCATCCGTTCGGTAATTTTCCTTACACCCGGCGCACCCGGCTGCAGTTCGATCACGTCGGCCATATCGACAAGTATTTCCTAGATCCGTCGAATGTCGACAAAGCACCGGAAACCTGCCGTTCGTGTCATGAGCCCGACAATCAGGGAAAACTGATGGTGATTGGCGGGTTTGACGAGAATTGCGCGTCCTGCCACGGCGAATTCATTGCCGATAAGCCGGTTCAGCTTATCAGGCTGCCGGGAATCGATATGTACACGATGCAGGACCTTGAAGCCGACATGGGCGAATGGCCGGAATATGCGGATGCTGAAGAACTGACGCCATATATGCAGGTGCTGCTGTCGGGCGACGAATCGTTCGCGGAAGCCTGGGCGTTCATTCAGGATGAGGGCATGGATCTGCTTGATCTGGAAGACGCCAGCGAAGAGGAGCTTCAGGCAGCTCAGACGGTTGCCTGGTCGATCAAGGGGCTGATCTACGACTTGTTGACGGAAGGTCCGTCTTTTGTACAGGAACGGCTGGAAACAGCGGTCGACAACGAACTGTCAGCCTCAGAAATACGAGAGCTTGTTGCCTCAATCCCGATGGAAACGCTGTATGCCGCGCAAACCAGATGGTTCCCCAACCTGTACAAAGAGGTTGAGGCGCACAGGGACGGTGAAGCCGTGCCGGTGCCGGAGGAGCTTCCGGAAGACTTCGAGCCTGCGGGCGACATCGTTGACAGCAAGGACTGGGTCGAATCGGGTGGCTGGTACATCGAATATTTCAGCATCAACTACAAGCTGAGCGGTCACGGCGACAAGTTCGCCCGGGCCTGGATCATTCTGACGGCGAACGCTGCCGAAACCAGTGATCTGATGAGCGGGGTTGCGGAAGAACTGATTGATGTGAAGGCGCCTGGCGGTTGCCTGGCCTGTCACAGCATTGACCGGGATGTGGCCGAGGGTGATTCGGTGATTAACTGGAAAGCCAGCACATCTGATCCGCACGCCTCGACCTTTACCGAGTTTGTTCATTCGAAGCACTTCGCCCTGATCGGCGACAAGGGCTGCGCTACCTGCCATACCATTGATTCAGAAGCAGATTATAAGAGCTCTTTCGCTGGAATGGACCCGACTGATTATGTCAGCAACTTCGCACCGCTTGAAGCAGAAGTCTGCGCTAGCTGCCATAACCCGTCGAAAGTCGTAACAACCTGTACTGATTGCCATAATTACCATGTCGGCTCGTTTCCGCCTGCCGCTGTGGAAACCGAAATGGTTGTGAATCAGGAAATGGTGTTGAAATAGAACAGCTTATACGGCGTTGCACATCTGCGACTATCCCGAGCGAAGCAATCAAATTGAAGTGAATATGGTTGATTTTCGATTGTCCCTCATGTTGTATCAGGGCATTGAAGAGGAGGGGGGCGCCAGCACGGTTTCCATTTTTGGAAGTGCCGGGCAGCGTTCGACAAAGGTTTAAACCGACCGTCGCAGGAAAATCGTGTGTTTCGCGATGGCTTGAGTGAGTCGTTGTCAAAACGCTGGCAAAAACAGATTAACTGGCTCGGGGGTTACTGGGCATGAAAACGTTGAATTTTCTTTTTTCAAATTTTGTGCGGTGTTTTGTTTTTGCCGGCATGGCGTTTTTTGCCGGCAATGCTTTTGCAGAAGAGAAGCTCTCTCTGCCTGAAGATTTGAGCGACCCGCATAGCATGGTTTTTTCTGAGGACGGGTATCCGAGCGCCAGCAAATGCGCTTCCTGTCACCAGCAGATTTACGACGAATGGGCATCATCAAATCACGCCTATGCGTCAATTTCTCCGATGTTCCACAAGTTTGAGCAGGCGATCACCAACCTGACGCAAGGCACGATCGGCACTTTCTGTGTTCGGTGTCACCAGCAGGTCGGCACGCAGCTTGGCGAAAAGCGCTACTGGGCGCTGTGGGAACGCAGCCAGGTCGCCCGTGAAGGGATTACCTGCATCACCTGTCACCGTGTGGCGGAAGAGTATGGCAAGGTTAACGGTGAACGTAACATCGTATCGGGCTCTATCCACTCGCCGGTTGCCGGCGCTTTGCGTGATCCGGTTTACGATGAGGCGGTTGAGGAAAAAGACGAACTGAGAATCGCCGTCGATGAAACAGAACGTGGGACGCCGATTCACCAGAAGCCCGTAAAATTCGCGCAGATCAGCAAGTCCGAATTCTGCGTTTCCTGTCACCAGGTTGCGGTTAACCTCGGCATCAAGCTGGAAGTCGTCTGGGACCAGTATCGCGACTCGCCCGCTTTCAAGAAGGGTGATACCTGCCAGGATTGTCACATGGGCAAGGTTCCCGGTGTCGCGGCTGGTTATGAAACCGGTCCTTCCGCCGTCGTTAACGGGGTTGAAATCAACCCGGGCCGGCGCCACAGCAATCACTCGTTCTACGGACCGGGCTATCCGATCGCACATCCGGGCATCTTCCCGCACAATCCCGATGCCGAAGGCTGGGATATGGAAGAATGGCTGATGTTCGATTATCGGGCCGGCTGGGGTACGGAAGATTTTGAAGACCGTGTGTATGACATCAACTCGGCCATGAATGACCTGCACTATGCGCTTGAGCCGCTTGGCGGCGGTCAGGAAACCCTTTGGGGTCTCGACGGTCTCGATCGTGCTGCGGCGCGTGGTCCGCAGGGCTTTGAAACCAAGCGTGCCAAGGAGCGTCTCACCGGCAAGGTTGAAGCGCTGGACGGCATTGCCGATCCGGATGCTGTCGACGATGCCATCGCGGATGCCGAGGCAGCCCTCGACGCGATTGAAGAAGCAGTCGAAGATGCTGGCTACAATGGAGAAATCATGGCCGCTATCGGCAAGCTTCGCACGGCCGTTGCCGGACTGGCGAATGATGTCGGGGCGATGGATGGTTTCGACTCAGCCTATGAACAGGTTGTCGCTTCGCTGGAAACAGCCTTCGATACGGAAGCCAGCCAGGCTGATGTCGATCAGTTGATCGAACGGACCAATGCACTGCGGGCCAGTCTGCCGGCGGCGCGGACGGACTTCGTTGCGGCTGTTGATGCGGTGAAGAAGCCACTGGGCGTCAACTTCCCGTTCATCTGGGCAGATATCGGCGATCGCGAGGATGCTCGTGAAGTCGTTGATCATAACCTCGTCCTTCTGGAAGAGAAGCGGGAACTGCGTCGCCAGGTTATGGAAAACGGCAGCAAGATCGATGGTCCGTTCTTTGAAGGTGACCGTCGGGTTGGCCGCGATCTCGACTTCAAGTATGTCGTGACCAATATCGATGAAGGCCACAACCTGCCTTCCGGTTCGCTGGGTGCGCAGCCAGAAATCTGGCTTAACGTGGCGCTGATTGATCCGGATGGCACGAATGTCTGGGAATCGGGTTATGTCGACAGCAATGGCGACTTTGCCGATAACCACTCGCTTGATGTTGCGGCCGGCAAGATCGCTTTTGACGATCAGATATTCAACCTGCAGAGCAAGTTTCTGACGACAAACGTCAAGGGAACCGACCGTGAAATGTATCTGCCGGTGAACTTCGACATCGACCAGCGTCCGTTCCTGCGTCCGGCGAACGTTCCGTATACGATCCTGAACCACGCACCGTTCGTTCGGATGGAAGCACGGTCCATCCCGCCGCTTGGGTCCAAGGACGCGGATTATTCGGTTCCCGGTGAATTGATCCGAAAGCCGGGAGATTATCGACTGGCGGTGCGGTTGCGCAGCCGGGCGGAGCCGATTTATTTCATGCGGTTTGTTGGGGCTACGCCTGAAATGGAGCAGTCGATGAATGAATGGATGCTCGATATTCATCCGTACACTGTCGAATTCGCGATCAACGAATAGGTCAAAGGGTAGTAACAGATGTTTTCTGAGGGGGATGTTACCGTGCGACGTATATTCGACGCGAAAAATGTTCATGCGACGGTTATCGGCATGGCGGCCGGGCTGGCGTTTTCTTTAGCCAGCTCGACTGCAATGTCTGCAGAAGGCGTGTCGACGGAACCGATTATTCCTGATGACGCAAGCAAGGTTGAGCACACGAATGATGTGTTCGGCTCCGATCCGTCTTATGAGGACAAGCCGTATTCAGCCGAAAGTCAGTACGAGATTTACGGTGCGAAGAAGGATGCTCCGACTCCTCGTCCTGCTATCGAAATTGGCCGTCCGATTTACACGGATGGGCCGTTCGAGCCAGGCATAAATGTTATCGGCGAAAAGAACCTTCTGTTTCCGGGTCTTTCTGTTTTCGGTGACTGGCAAACAGCGGTCGAATACAATGACAATGGCGGGGATGAACGCGGTCACATCGCAACGACCCTAAATCTGAACGTCAACCTTCAGTTAACCGGCACAGAACGCATTTTTGCATTTGTTCGGCCGCTTGAAAAAGACGGTCAGGTAACGCGCTATGAGTTTTTTGGCGATGATGAAGACGGTGCCGATGAAAACCTAAACGGCAACGTCGATGCCCTGTTCTTTGAAGGCGATGTTGCATCGATCATGACCGGTCTGACCGGTGAAGATCAGCATTACGATCTGCCGATTGCATTCGGCTTCATGCCGGTGCTGTTCCAGAACGGTATCTGGGCTGATGAGACGATCATCGGTGCGGGTACAAGCATTATTGCTCAGAACAATCCGGATCTGGGCATCTCCAACATGGATCTCACCTTCTTCTATGGTGGCGACAACGTCGAAAACCCGAACATTGTCGATCAGTTCGGCGTTCGCGAAGAACACAATCTTGATGTGTTCGGCATGGCTGGATTTGTTGAAGCAAATGAAGGCTATTGGGAATTCGGCTACGGTGCGTTGCGCGGTGAAGACGGCAACGAAGATCAGGACTTCAACTCCGTGACGGTTGCCTTTTCCAAGCGGTATGGCGGTTGGCTGTCGAACAGTATTCGCGGTTTCTGGCTGTATGGTCAGGACAGGGTCGGCAATGCTGCTCAGACCGTCGATGGTGGTGCGATTCTGGTGGAAAACTCGCTGATCACGCATCTGCCCTCCACACTGATCCCGTATGCCAACTTCTTTATCGGTTTCGACCGTCCGGCGCCGCTGATCGACCAGACCGGGCTGTTGAAGAATACAGGTATTACCTTTGAATCGGATGGCCTGCAGGGCTTCCCGAAACTGGATGACAGTGCGAACGATACCTTTGGCGGTGCAATCGGCGTTCAGTATCTCTTCAATCTCGATCAGCAGATTGTCGTGGAAGCATCGACCAACCAGGTTATCGGCGGGTTCGATGCGACGCGTAAGGCGGTGAACGACCAGTATGCGGCCGGTATCCGCTATCAGTTGCCGATTTCCACAACCTGGATCATGCGGGCAGACGGTATCTACGGCTGGCTGCGGGATGCAGACGATATTCGGGGCGCCCGTCTGGAATTCCGGCGGAAGTTCTAGGGTATTTCACTTTAATTTGAATGGGTTGTATAACAGGCGCTGCCGCATTCAGGCGCGCCTGTTTTACTGTCATGCCCTTGAATGGAACAACGACCTTGGTTAGTGTTCAAGCGAGACCTGCGGTTTGACTTGATAGGGCAAGGGTGGACTGCCGGGATTTATGTGGTCGGATGACCGGTCATATTTAAGCCACATCTTTTGCATAGTGTTGCTCAGGAGGTGGCTGTCTAACATTTCAGGTAGCGACGATAGGGCGCAATCTGTTATCGTCAGGCATCGTGCAAGAAATTAAAAACGCGAACAGAATTGAGGCGCACTCCATGAAAACACTTCTACGCATCGGGTTGGCAATCGTGGCTTTGGCCGGGTTCACCACTTTGGCGTCTGCAAACCCGAACAATGTCGGGCCGGACGCTTGTAAAAAATGTCACACGGCCGAGCATGAAGTTTGGGAGGCGTCACAGCATTTCGCTTCCTACAAGGAAATTCATCGAAACAAGGAAGCCAAGGATATTGTGGAAGCGGTTGGCGACAGGCGGATGAAAAAATCCGAAACCTGTCAGATTTGCCATTACACGCTCGTCGATGATGATGACGTGGCGGGGCCGTCCTGCGAAAGCTGCCATTCGCCAGCCAAGGAATGGATCGAAATCCACAATGACAAGAAGAATGACAATTCAATTCAGGACGCTATCGGAAAGGGCATGATCCATTCGTCGATGATTTTCGACATCGCATCGAATTGCATGGGTTGTCATGGCCTTGCCAACGAAGCGCTGCCGGGTGACAAGGCCGCTGCCATGCTGGATGCCGGCCACCCGCTGAAGCCTGAATTTGAACTGGTTGAATACAGCCAGGGTCAGGTGCGTCACCGCTTCTATCCTCCGGATGTCAAAACCAACCAGGAAATGACCGACGCCCAGAAGTCCGTCTATTATCTGGTCGGTCAGGCTGCTGCTCTGGTAAGCGCGACGGATGCGATTGCCAAGACAGACAACGCCAAGTATGTCGACGCGCAGAACCAGCGCATCGCGAAGGCAAAGTCAGTCCTGGAAGGCGTTCCGGAAGCAGCCACATTGCTCGGTGCGCCGACAATGGAGAACGGCCGGGCCTTTGGCGAAGCAATCAAGGGCAAGGACTTCTCAGGTCAGGTGACACTGCCGACGAAGTACAAGTAATCCTGCGAGGCGTTTAGCCTTGTAACAGACAGAAAAGCGGCCCGCCGGATAACCCGGCGGGTCGGTTTTTTTTGGCGGAGGGACGGTGATGCGAAAACCCGGCAGCATGAAATCTCTGGAAGACCTTGGCCGAGTCCGCTTGTCGGAAAGCTTCTTCCTGCGTGATTTCCTGCATTCGGAGATCGCGGATTTCTATGGCATCCCGAATGTTCCGGATGATCCTGACCTTGCGATAGAGGCAGGTACCCGCCTATGCCAGACCCTGCTTGAACCCTTGCAGGCCACATTCGGCAGGATTGCGATTCGGTCAGGATACCGGTCTTCGGCCGTGAATGGCTTCGGCAATGAGAACAATCTGAATTGTGCGCGCAATGAAGCGGCCTATGCCGAACACATCTGGGATCATCGGGACAGCAACGGCTGCATGGGCGCGACCGCCTGTATCGTGATCCCCTGGGTCTGGGACCGGTATCAGGCGAAAGGCGACTGGCAGCGGCTCGCATGGTGGATTCACGACCATTTGCCGTATGCCACCCTGTACTTCTTTCCGAAGCTGTGGGCGGTCAATATTCAATGGCACGAACAGCCCGAACGCTGGATCAAAAGCTACACCGCACCAAGGGGTACACTGACCAGACCCGGCATGGACAATTACAGTGCCGATCATTCGTCGCTCTATGCCGGGTTCCCGGCGCTCGGAAAATCCGGGTAGCTCCTGTTTGCGTCCTAGTCGGCGATAAAATCGAACGCGTCGTCGATCGAATTCAGAAGCTGCTTTTCGCCGACTGCCGCGCCTTCGCGCCTTGGGTCGACGCCGCCTTCCAGTTCGTCATCGTCTACCATTACGGCGTGGAGCCCGCTTGTCATATGCCGCAGGTTGACCTTGTAGCCCCGCTTTACCAGATCGGGCGACAACGCTTCCAGCGGCGTATCCTGCTCCAGATCGATGCCGTAGTTTCGGCTTACATAATGCGGGAAGGAAACCGCTTCCTGCGGATCCATATCCCAGTCGAGAATGTTGATCAGCGCCTGCGTAACGTAACCGATAATACGGCTGCCACCGGGGGAGCCGACGGCCAACAGCAATTCCCGATCATCGTCGAACACCAGAGTCGGCGCCATGGAAGACCGGGGCCGTTTGCCGCCTTCGACCCGGTTGACGACAAGCCCGCCGTTGTCGTCTTTTGACGATGCGTTGAAATCGGTCAACTGGTTGTTCAGCATAAAGCCTCGAACCATCAGCCGCGACCCGAAGCCGTTTTCGATACTGCTGGTCATCGCGAGGGCATTGCCGTCGGCATCGATCACGGAAAGATGGGTGGTTGACGGGAAGGAGACATCAATGCCGTCAATCAGATCGGTGGCGGCTTCTCGCTGGGTCGGGTCGCCCGGCAGCAGGCTGTCTTTCTCGCTGGCATCTAGCCGCATCTCCTGCGCGCGGGTTTCCAGATAGGACGAGGCAAGCAGGGCGTTTGTTGGGACATTGATGAAATCCGGGTCGGCGATATACCGGTTACGGTCGGCAAAGGCGAGGCTGCTCGCCTCGGCGACGCGCTGGATGGCGGCGGTGCCGGCCGGGTCAAGGTCGTCGAAGTCGTCAATCGTTTCAAGCAGTCCGAGAGTTTGCAGAACCGTCAGCCCGCCGGATGACGGCGGCGGCATGCCACAGACCAGATAATCATGATACGGATTGCACAGGTTGGGGCGGATCTTGGCCGTATACACCGCCAGATCGCGCCGCGTCATGCTGCCGGGGTTCTTTGCAGCGCCTTGTACCGCGTTGACGATATCCCTTGCAATTTCGCCTTCATAAAACACAACAGGCCCCTGATCGGCGATCAGGGACAGGGTCGCCGCGAATTCGGGGTTGCGAAGCACGGTTCCAACCGTTTTAGGCGTCCCGTCGGCATCGAAGAAATAGGCGCGGGCGTTCGGGTCGTATGCCAGACCCTTCGCTTCCGAAATCAACCTGTTCATGCGCGGACTCACGGGAAAGCCGCGCGTTGCGAGATCGATCGCCGGGGCGAACAGATCCTTCCATGGCAGCTTGCCGTGCCGATCATGCGCCAGTTTAAGCATCGCCAGCACACCGGGAACACCGACAGATTCACCGCCCTGTATACGGTCGTAGAAATCGCGGGTGTTGCCGTCGGCATCGAGCTGAAAATCGACTTCGATTTCCTTGGGGGCGGTTTCCCGTCCGTCATAGGTCTCAAGCCGGCGGGTTTTTTCCTTCCAGTGCAGCATGAACGCACCGCCACCGATACCGCTGGACTGCGGTTCAACGAGGTTCAGCACCATCTGCGCGGCGATGGCGGCGTCAATCGCCGCGCCTCCCTTGCTAAGCATCAGTGCGCCAGCCTGGGCCGCAGCCGGGTGCGCCGCGGCGATCATGTAGTCGTCGCTTTCTATGGAATCGATGTCGGCATCGATCAATACGGCTTTCTGCGACGGCGGTTCGGGTGCAATCGTATCGCTGTCGGACGGGACGGCACTGCTTTCCGGTTCCGCTACGTTCTGGGTTGCTTCTGTTGTTGTCATGCTAACGCCCTGCGACGGGGCAAGCATGACGTTCAGGACGCTGCCGAGGACCAGTGACCCCGCGCCGATTGCAACGGCGCCCACCAGGGCCACGATCGGACCGGGCGTTTTGTTCAGAATGTCGGTTATAGCCATAGGGCCATCATACGTCCGAACCGATTCGAACCGCAATGATGAAGCGGGGGATAAAGTGTTTCAGCGTCCGCGTTCTTCCGTCGGCGACCGTCTGAACCGGCTTCGGAAACACCGGCTGAAATGCGCCGGCGAGGTGAACCCGCAGCTGACGGCGACTTCGGTGACGGGCAGGGCGGTGCTTTGCAGCAGGCTGCGGGCCCGCAACAGCCGCAGTTCGCGGTAATAGGCATTCGGCGTCGTATGAAGCCAGCGCCTGAACAGTCGTTCCAGCTCACGCAGCGATACGCCGGCATCGACGGCGATGTCGTCGAGTGGCACCGGGTCCTCCAGCGCGGCTTCCATTCGTTCCACCGCTTTCGACAGACGCCTGCTGCCGCCCTGAAAGCGTCGTTCGACAGTCATGCGTTGCGGTGTGTCGGCATGCCGCCGCTGGGTATGGGTGAAGGCTTCGGCAAGCTGATTGGCGAACCGTTCGCCGTGATCGGCAGCAATAAGGTGCAGCATCATATCCAGCGCAGCCGTCGCGCCGGCGGCGGTGTAACGGTTTCTGTCGATGACGAACAGGTCGCGTCTGACCACGATACGGGGGTAAAGTTCGGTCAGCGTGTCCAGGTCTTCCCAGTGAATGGTCGCCTGATAGCCGTTCAGCACACCAGCCTTCGCCAAGGCGTAGGAGCCGGTTTCGATGCCACCGATAGCGATGCCGATGCGTTCGGCCCGTCTGACCACGGTGACAACGCTGGGCGAGGTGGCCTGTTCGGCATGCCAGCTTGCGCAGACGAACAGAATATCGATCCCGTTCAGGTCAGTCATGCTGCGGTCGGCGACGCTGATCATGTCGCTGCTGGAGGCGACAGGCCC
This sequence comes from uncultured Flavobacteriaceae bacterium, assembly GCA_964352715.1. GTDB lineage: Bacteria > Pseudomonadota > Alphaproteobacteria > UBA8366 > Aestuariispiraceae > JAVKBW01. Next base: position 21,204 of record CAYGSU010000023.1, read on the forward strand.
GCCGTCAGGCGAAAGGATAACCCAGCGATACAATGATTTACCGCTTTGCATATTGGCCAGCCGCAGCGGTTCAAGCGCTGCGGAAAACCCAAGCAGCGAGAATTGCGGCAGTAGCAGGAACCCGATGGTTGTCGGTGTGGCGGGTGGGTCGGTCTGGTTCGTCATGGCGAAACCCTATGTCGAAATCAGTCAATGAATATACGAAAATGATAAAGTGTACATTTTTTTCAGGTATATGATCCCCCACAGAAACGCAATCAGATGCCACAGGGCATCGCAGCTTCTTCGGAGGAAATCATGAACAACGAAGTCATCATTACCTGTGCGGTCACCGGATCCGGCGATACGCAGGACAAGCACCCGGATCTGCCGATCACGCCGGAACAGATCGCCAATTCGGCGATCGACGCCGCCAAGGCGGGCGCAGCGGTTGTTCATATCCATGTCCGCGATCCGGAAACCGGCAAGGGCGGACGCGATCCGAAGATGTTCAAGGAAGTCGTGGACCGCATTCGCGACAACGGCACCGATGTGGTTCTGAACCTGACAGCCGGCATGGGTGGTGATCTGACCATGGGGCCGCCGGACCGTCCGGGCGATTTCATTCAGGAAGAAAGTGATCTCGTGCCGGCGCATGACCGTCTGGAACATGTCCGCATCTGCAAGCCTGAAATCTGCACGCTGGATTGCGGCACCATGAACTTCGGTAACGGTGACCTGCTGATGATCAACACCCCGCCGATGTTGCGCGCGCTTGCAGCCGAAATGAAGGAAATCGGCGTGAAGCCGGAAGTCGAGGTGTTCGATACCGGTCATCTCTGGCTTGCCAAGCAGCTTCTGAACGAAGGTCTGCTTGATGCCCCGCCGCTTTACCAGCTCTGCCTCGGCATTCCCTACGGTGCGGAAGCCAATACGACGGCGATGAAAGCGATGGTTGATATGATGCCGGCTGGCGCGAACTGGTCCGGTTTCGGAATCAGCCGCCACCAGATGCCGATGGTCGCGCAGGCGGCCCTGCTGGGCGGCAACTGCCGTGTCGGTCTTGAAGACAACCTGTATCTGGAACGCGGCGTCTTCGCGACCAACGCACAGCTTGTCGAAAAGGCTGCCAATATTCTCACCCTGATGGGGGCGAAGGTTCTTGGCCCTGAGGAGGCTCGCCAGAAATGGGGCCTTCGTAAAACCTACTGATTGCAGAAACAAAGGATACGATAATGCGTGACGTTAAAACGGTCGGCCTTGCCGGCGGTGGTGTGATCGGTGGTGGCTGGGCGGCGCGGTGTCTCGCACATGGCCTGGATGTTGTTTGCTATGACCCGGCGAAGGGTGCTGAGGAAATTACCCGTGGCAAGGTCGCCAATGCCTGGCCGGCACTGACCAAGGTTGGCTTGTTCCCCGGTGCCTCTCAGGACCGGTTGCGATTCGTGTCATCTCTTGAAGAAATGGCAGAAGCAGCTGATTTCATTCAGGAATCTGTTCCGGAGCGCATGGATGTCAAGATCAAGGTTCACAACGCCCTCGATGCTGTGGCGGCGAAGGACGTGGTGATCGGTTCGTCGACATCCGGTCTGCTGCCAACGGAATTCCAGGCGGAATGCGCCAACCCTGAAAGGGTTCTGGTCGGCCATCCGTTCAACCCGGTCTATCTGCTGCCGCTGGTCGAAATCGTCGGCGGGCAGAAGACCTCGCCTGAAGCCGTTGAAGCAGCCCGTGCCTTCTATGCGTCGATCAGCATGTACCCGCTGGTCTGCAAAAAGGAAATCGAAGGCTTTCTGGCTGACCGTCTGCAGGAAGCCCTGTGGCGTGAAAACCTGCACATCATCAATGACGGCGTGGCGAACACGCAGGAAATGGATGACGCCATCATCTACGGCCCCGGCTTGCGCTGGGCTTTCATGGGCGTCAACAAGACCTACGCGCTCGCCGGTGGCGATACCGGCATGCGCCATTTCTTCGAACAGTTCGGCCCGGCTCTGAAATGGCCGTGGACCAAACTGGAGGCACCTGAACTGACCGAGGAACTGATCGACAAGATGGTCGAAGGAACCGAAGCGCAGCTTGAAGGCAAGACGATCAAGGAATTCGAGCAGATCCGTGACGATTGCCTGATCGCGATCATGCAGGCGCTGAAGACTTTCCGGCAGGGTGCGGGCGAGATCATGGCGAAAAGCGAAGCGCGCCGCGACGACGCCAAGTAAACAATCCTGATCCAGGAGGAACGATAATGGATTTCGCGCTGACAGAAGAGCAGCAGATGATCGTCGATACCGCCATGCGGTTCGTCGAGGAAGAACTGTATCCGTATGAGGAAGAGGTCGAGGAGTCCGACAAGGTACGCCCGGATCTGGTGAAGCAGATCATCGAACGGTCGCGCAATATGGGGCTCTATGCCGCGAACATGCCGGCGGAACTGGGCGGCGGCGGTCTCGACACGATGTCGATGACGCTGCTCGACCGCGTGCTGGGCCGGGCGAACATGGCGCTGAATTACACCGTCTATCGTCCGTCGAACATTCTGCAGGCCTGCGTTGACCAGCAGCGCGACGAATATCTGTTCCCCTGCATCAACGGGGAACGGGTGGATTGTATCGCCATGACCGAACCGGGAGCGGGATCGGATGTCCGGTCGATGAAAACCAAGGCCGTGCGCGACGGCGATGACTGGGTCATCAACGGCACCAAGCATTTCATCAGCCATGCCGACTGGGCGGATTTCGTGATTCTGTTCGCGGCAACCGGCTCCGATGATACGCCGCGCGGGCCGCGCAATCGCATCACCACGTTTCTGGTCGACAAGGGTACGCCGGGATTCACCATCCGCGATGGCTACAAGAACGTTTCGCACCGCGGTTATCACAACTTCATCCTGGAATTCGACGATTGCCGGGTGCCCCATTCAAAAGTGCTGGGCGAGGTCGATCAGGGGTTCGAGGTGGCCAATGACTGGCTTGGTGCAACCCGCGTTCAGGTTGCCGCCATGGCGCTTGGCCGCTGCGACCGGGCGATGGAACATGCGCTGGACTGGGCGGCAACCCGCAAGCAGTTCGGCCAGACCATCGGCAAGTTTCAGGGGGTTGGCTTCAAGCTTGCCGACATGCAGTTGCGCATCAGACAGGCTGAACTGGTAACCTATCAGGCCGCCTGGAAAGATACCCTGGGTCAGATGACCGATATGGATGCCGCCATCGCCAAACTGTCGGCGACCGAAACCCTGGCGTTTGTTGCTGACGAGGCGATCCAGATTCATGGCGGTATGGGCGTGATGACCGAACTGCCGCTGGAACGGATCTGGCGGGATTCCCGCATCGAACGGATCTGGGAAGGCACCAGCGAAGTACAGCGGCTGATCATTTCACGGGCGCTTCTGCGGCCGCTGGAAGCCGCGAATGCAGGCTGATCCACCCAACATGCCCAGGCACGAATTCGACTTCACACGGTTGCTGTCGCCGAAATCGGCAGCGTTCATCGGTGGCGGCGAAGCCGCACGGGCGCTTGAAGAAACCATTGCCCTTGGCTTCGAGGGCGATATCTGGCCGGTGAATCCGTTCAAGGAAACGCTGGCCGGTGTGCCGTGCTTCAAGCATATCGAGGACCTGCCGGGTGTGCCCGATGTCGTCTTTCTTGCAATACCGCCGGAACCGACGATCGAGGCTGTCAAACTGCTGGCGGAAGCCGGCTGCGGCGGCGTCATTTGCTACGCTTCGGGTTTTGCGGAAATCGGTGAGGTTGGCGTTGATCGTCAGAACCGTTTGCTGGCGGCTGCCGGGTCGATGCCGGTCATCGGGCCGAATTCCTATGGCTGCGTCAGCCTGCTCGATGGCGTCGTGCTGTGGCCGGATGTGCATGGCGCGAAGCGCTCTGAAAAGGGCGTCGCCATCATCATGCAGAGCGGCAATATCACCGTCAGCATGTCGAACCAGGACCGGTCAGTACCGCTGGCGATCCTGTTCAGCGTCGGCAACCAGGCGCAGATCGGCATCGCCGAACTGACCCGGGCGCTGGTGCAGGACCCGCGCATAACGGCGGTGGGCCTGCATGTCGAGGCAATCGGCAACATGGCCGCCTTTGCCGAAGCGGCGCAACTGGCGGCGGTTCACAAGACACCCATCGTGGCGCTGAAAACCGGCAAGTCGCAGAAAGGTGCTGAAGTTGCGCTATCGCATACAAGCTCGCTCGCCGGTTCGGCGGCGGCTTATGAGGCGTTGTTCGACAGGTTGGGCGTGGTTTCCGTCGATACGCTGCCGAACCTGATGGAAACTCTGAAATTCCTGTCGTCGTATCCGTCCCTGCCGGGCAAGAGGATCGTCTCGATGAGCTGTTCCGGCGGCGAGGCCGGACTGGTGGCCGATTTGACGGAACAGCTTGGAATCGAAACCCCGGCTTTTTCAAAGGCCGACACGGCGGCGCTTTACGACGTTCTGGGCGACAAGGTCACAATCGACAATCCGCTGGATTATCACACCTACATCTGGGGCGATGAGGAAAAGCTGATCGGCTGCTATACAGCGGCCCTGAAGGCCGATGTCGATGCCGGCATCATCATTGTCGATTTTCCACGCCGGACAACCGGGGCCTATTTCGGCTGGCGCGAGGCGGAAAATGCCATCATCGCGGCGGCCAAGGCGAGCGGACGGCCGACGGCGCTGGTTTCAACGTTGCATGAAGGCTTGCCTCAGGAAAACCGCGACCGCCTGATGCAGGGCGGCGTGGTGCCGATGCTGGGGATGGAAGAGGCATTGCTGGCGATCAGGGCTGCGGCCAAGGTGGGCGAGGCATGGCGTGCCGGGATTACCTTGCCGCTCGAAGCGCCGGAAATGCTGTCAGGTCCGGTCGTTACGGTCGATGAATTCCGGTCAAAGAAAATGCTCGCAGCGCATGGGCTGCAGATTCCCGATGGATCGCTGGTCCGGTCTGCGACGGAAGCGGTGGCTGCGGCGGAAGCGCTGGGCTACCCTGTTGTCGTGAAAGCGGTCAGCAGCCAGCTCGCCCACAAGACGGAAGCCGGCGGCGTTGCTCTTAATCTGATGACCGGCGATGCCGTTCAGGCGGCAGTCGAACGTATGGCCGGGCTTGCCGACGCGTTTCTGGTCGAAAGCATGATGTCGGGTGTCGTAGGCGAACTGATTGTCGGGATCACCCGCGAGCCCGGGATCGGCCCGGTCCTTTTGATTGGGGCGGGCGGTGTCACGGCGGAAATAATCAAGGATTCCGTTTTGCTTACCTTGCCGGCCGATGATGCATCAATCCGGCGGGCAATCGGGCGGCTCAAGACCAGCCCGCTGCTGACGGGATATCGCGGACGCCCTGAAGGCGATATCGATGCCGCCGTCACGGCGGTGGCGGCGATTGCCGCCTTCGCTATCGAACAGGGCGGGAGCCTGGCAGAGCTGGATGTCAATCCGCTGATGGTTCTGGAAAAAGGAAAAGGCGCTGTTGCCGCCGATGCCCTCATCCGTTTGGTTGAGGCGTGACGTTAAATAGAGGAGAGCACGAAGATGTCTGACACAATCAAGACCGTTCGTAACGGCCGTATTCTGGAAGTGACGATCGACCGCCCGAAGGCGAATGCGATCAATGCGGAAACCAGCCGGGAAATGGGGCAGATTTTCAAATCCTTCCGTGACGATCCCGAATTGCGGGTGGCGATTCTGACCGGCGCCGGAGAAAAGTTCTTCTGCCCGGGCTGGGACCTGAAGGAAGCCGCCGACGGTGCGCCGCCGGATGACGATTATGGCTATGGCGGTTTCGGCGGATTGCAGGAAATGCCGAACATGAACAAGCCGGTCATCTGTGCGGTGAACGGCCTCGCTTTTGGCGGTGGGTTCGAAATCATGATTTCCTGCGACATGATCGTGGCCGCAGAACATGCAACCTTCGCGCTGCCGGAAATCAAGGTCGGCGTGCTGGCCGATGCGGCAACGGTCAAACTGCGCCGGCGCATTCCGTATCACATCGCCATGCAGTGGCTTCTGCTGGGCGATACGGTGACCGCACAGGAAGCCGCACGCTGGGGCCTGATCAACGAAGTCGTCCCGGCGGACAAGGTAATGGAGACGGCCAGGGAATGGGCGCAGCGTCTGGCCGATGGCCCGCCGCTGGTTTTCGCCGCCATCAAGCAGGTGATGCGCGAAACCGAGAACATCAAGGAAATGGAAGCCCTGCGCCAGTTGAACAGCAAAACCTACTCGACAGTCAAAGCGAACTATGAAAGTGAAGACCTGCTCGAAGGAACCCGCGCCTTTGCTGAAAAACGCAAGCCGGTCTGGAAAGGTCGCTAGGGAAATCAGGCGGTTACGCGGTGTCGCGGTACGCCTAGTCGAAGTCGTAAATCTCGTTACGGCGAAGCATTATTGTCGCTAAGTTGCGGGCTGATTTTTTGGCATAGGAAACCGCCCGGTGGTTGAAAAAAGCTACGACTATATTGTCGTCGGATCAGGATCATCCGGCGCCATCATCGCCTCCCGTCTTTCTGAAGACCCGAACGTGAGCGTTCTGCTGCTTGAGGCCGGTCGAGACGACAATCACTGGACTGTTCGCATGCCCGGGGGTCTGCGGGCGCATTACAAGAAGAACAGCAAACTGAACTGGCAGTTTGAAACAGTACCCCAGAAGAATCTCGATAACCGAAAACTTTACCAGCCGCGCGGCAAGACGCTTGGTGGTTCCTCCTCGATCAACGGCATGATCTTTCTGCGCGGGCATCCGCAAGATTATGACCGCTGGGCGCAGGAAGGGGCTTCGGGCTGGTCGTACAGTGATGTGTTGCCGTATTTCAAACGGTTTGAACATCATGCCGATGGTGGAAACGACTATCGCGGCGGCGACGGCCCGATCGGCGTCCGGAAACAGTGGGACCTCGACCCGCTGTCGGAAGCATTTCTGGAGGCAGGCAAACAGGCCGGCTTTCCTCTCACCGATGATGTGAACGGCGAGCAGCAGGAAGGGTTCTGCCGGTTTGACATGAATGTCGAAAACGGCATCCGGTCCAGTTCCGCCTATGGCTTTCTTCGGCCGGCCAAAGACCGCAAGAATTTGACGATCCTGACCCACGCGCACGGCGAAAAACTGTTGCTTGAAAACAACCGAGCAACGGGGTTTCAGTTTGATTACAAGGGTAAAAGCGTCACCGTGCGCGCCGAGCGTGAAGTCATTCTGTCTGCCGGGGTGTTCGGGTCGCCGCAATTGCTGATGCTGTCGGGCATCGGCCCCGCCGACCACCTGCGCCAGCACGGCATCGACGTGGCTCTGGACCTTCCCGGTGTCGGTGAAAACCTTCAGGACCATCTGGAAGTGCAGTTCCAGCATCGCTGCGGCCTTGATGTTTCACTGAACCGGTACCTGCGGCCGGACCGCATGGTGCGGGTCGGTGTGCAGTGGTTTCTGTTCAAATCGGGTGTCACGGCGCGAAACCAGGGCAATGCCGGTGCATTTCTGCGCAGTAATCCGTCGGTCGCTCATCCGAACATCCAGTTTCATTTCTTTCCGCTGTTTTTTGCCGGTGAATGGATTATGCGGCATGACGTGCAGGGCTATCGGCTGGATACCGGCACGATGCGGCCGACCAGCAAGGGCACCGTCCGGCTGGCAAGCGCTGATCCGTTCGCGTCAACCCTGATCGACCCGAACTATCTCGATACGCCGGAAGACAGGGCGGAAATGCTGGAAGCCTTCCAGATCGCGCGGGACACGCTGGCCCAGCCGGCCTGGGCGCCGTTCGATGCGGGAGAAACCGACCCCGGACCCGACTGCCGGACCCGAGAGCAAATAGAATCGTTCATCCGCCGCACGGCGACCAGCGCCTATCATCCGTGCGGCACCTGCAAGATGGGGTCGGATAATGACCGCATGGCCGTGACCGATCCGTCGGGCCGCGTCCGCGGCATCGAAGGCCTGCGGATCGGCGATGCCTCGCTGATGCCGTCGATGGCCAGCAGCAACCTCAACGCCATCTGCATGATGATCGGTGAAAAGATTGCTGATGCCGCTGCCGGAAAACCGGCCTTGCCCCGCAGCGAACTTGGCTATCGTAACGCAGATTCGCCCGGTCCTATGCCGGTCGTTCCAGCCTGAAAGTCAGACTGAGCGCGACTTTCGACCATACGTCGCAAATGTGATTTTCGCAGTCGCGGAAAACTCTTTAGTATACCCCGAAAGGCGATAAGAAACGCGGCCATTAGGCAATGAAATTAAACTACGGGGGGCTTCGACATGATCATCTATCCGCTTATCGAACTGCAGGACGGAAAATGCGTGAACCTGCGGCGCGGCGACCTTAATGACCAGGTCGTGTTTGAAACCTCACCGGTGGACGCGGCGGTCAAATTTGCCGAGGCCGGGGCCGAATGGCTGTATCTGGTCGATCTGGACGGCGTCGCCCAGGGCGGACGTCACAATGGCGACGCCATTACCGAAATCATGAAAGCCGTCGACATACCCTGCATGGTCGGCGGCGGGATTCGCAGTGTCAGTTCGGCGAAATGGTGGTTGGATGCCGGTGCGCAATCCATTGTCCTTGGCACGGCTGCGGTAAAGGATCGTACGCTGGTTCGTGAACTTTGTGCGATGTATCCCGGCAAGGTCTGTGTTTCCATCGATGGACGTGGCGGCAAGGTTGTCATTGAAGGGTGGCGGGAGGAAACCATGTTCTCGCCGCTGGAACTGGCAACGACATTCGAAGAATCCGGCGTGTCGACGATCATCTTTACCGATGTCGATATGAGCAACGATTCACCGGATGCCGGTTTTGCCGAAACCACGCAGCTTGCAACGAACCTTGATATCCCGGTCATCGCCAACGGGGTGATCCGTTCGCTGGATGATATCTCGACCCTGAAGCAGTTGCCGCGCGTGTCTGGCTGCATTGTCGGCCGGGCCCTGTTTCAAGGCAATGTGTCGCTGGAAGAGGCGATTGCTATCGGCAACATGCCGTTCACCCGCGCCGAATTCATTTAGCCCGGCGCTTCGCCCAAGGCGGGTATCGGAAGCAGCATCTGTTTGCGCCTGTCCGGTGCCTGTGACGGTGCAGCCCGATGCCGGGTAATCCTGCGGCCTACTTGGTTGACTAGCTGATAATGCTGGGCGATGTTGCGTCGCAGCACGCTAAGCGTATGCCAATAACCAAGAGAAAACGAGGATTGCATGCTTACTGCGGAACAAGCCAATGCCCGTGAAACCTACACCGACCGGGCGGAGCTCAAAATCGCCCGGCAACTTGTTGATTTCATCGAGAAGGATGCGTTGCCCGGAACAGGTGTAGATGCTGATGCGTTCTGGGACGGTCTGTCCCGGCTGCTGAACGATTTCGGTCCGCGCAATGCCGACCTGTTGAAGAAGCGGGATGAGCTTCAGGCTAAAATCGACGCATGGCACCGAGAGCGTCGTGATCAGCCGCACGATCACTTTGCCTACAAATCCTTTCTGATGGATATCGGCTATCTGAAGGGTGAAGGCGGAGAGTTTCAGATCGAAACCGCGAATACCGACCCGGAAATCGCGACGGTGCCCGGCCCGCAGCTTGTCGTTCCGATCACCAATGCGAGGTATGCCCTGAACGCGGCAAACGCCCGCTGGGGCAGCCTGTATGACGGCCTGTACGGCACCGACGCCATCGGCAGCAAGCCGCCTTCCGGCGGGTACAACCGGGGCAGAGGCGCGCGGGTTGTCGCCTGGACGCGGGTTTTCCTGGATCAGGCCTTTCCCGTGGATGGCACAAGCCATGCGGATGCCCGTCGCTATCATATCAAGAACGGTGAGTTGCTGGTCGATGACCTGCCGCTGATGCAACCAGAGAAATTCGTTGGTTATCGTGGCCATCCACGTGCGCCGGAGGCGGTTGTCCTGCGCAACAACGGCCTGCATGTCGAACTGATTTTCGACCGCACCCATCCGATCGGCAGCCGTGACCAGAACGGGCTGGCGGATGTCCGTCTGGAAAGCGCGATCTCGGCGATCATGGATTGTGAGGATTCCGTTGCCTGCGTTGATGCGGAAGACAAGGTCGGCGCCTATCGGAACTGGCTTGGCCTGATGAAGGGCGATTTGTCGGAATCGTTTGAAAAAGGTGGACAGACGATAACCCGTTCGCTCAATCCCGACCGTATTTTAACGGCGCCGGACGGCAACGGCGAAGTATCGCTGAAGGGTAGGGCGCTGATGCTGGTGCGGAATGTCGGCCATCTGATGCGCACGCCGGCGATTCTGACGCGCGATGGCGACCAGGCATTTGAAGGTCTCATGGATGCCATGGTGACCGTTCTGATCGCCAAACACGATCTCGACAAGACATCAGGCCCGCGCAATTCCGTCGCCGGGTCTGTCTATGTCGTCAAGCCGAAAATGCACGGACCGGAAGAGGTGGCTTTCACCGATGACGTGTTCAGTCATGTGGAAAGCGTGCTCGGCCTTAAGACGTATACGGTGAAAATCGGCATCATGGATGAAGAGCGGCGCACGAGCATCAATCTGAAGGAATGCATCCGGGCCGCCAAGCATCGCGTCGCCTTCATCAATACCGGCTTTCTCGACCGCACGGGTGACGAAATCCACACCTCGATGGAAGCCGGGCCGTTCAGCCGCAAGGAATTCATCAAGCGGAAATCCTGGATCACCGCCTACGAAAACCAGAATGTCGATATCGGGCTGGAATGCGGATTTTCCGGCAAGGCGCAGATCGGCAAGGGCATGTGGGCAATGCCGGACCGCATGGAAGCCATGCTGGAAACCAAGATCGAGCATCCGAAGTCAGGTGCGAACTGCGCCTGGGTGCCCAGCCCGACGGCGGCCACGCTGCACGCCCTGCATTATCACAAGGTCGATGTGTTCAAGGCCCAGAAGTTTCTGATGAAGAAGGGGCGCCGGGCCTATGTCGATACGGTGCTGGACATTCCGACTGCGCGGTTCCTGAAATGGAGCAAGGAAAGCATCCGCAGCGAGATATCGAACAACGCTCAGGGCATTCTCGGCTATGTCGTGCGATGGATCGATCAGGGCGTCGGTTGTTCAAAGGTGCCGGACATCAACGATGTCGGTCTGATGGAAGACCGGGCGACCTGCCGCATCTCCGCGCAGCATATCGCCAACTGGCTGCGGCACGAGATCGTTTCGGAAGATGAGGTGATGGACATCATGAAAAAGATGGCCGAAGTCGTCGACCGGCAGAACGCGGACGATCCCGCCTATGTGCCGATGGGACCGGGTTTTCAGGGCATTGCGTTTCACGCTGCCTGCGATCTGGTTTTCAAGGGATGTGAACAGCCCTCCGGCTATACCGAACCATTGCTGCATGCCTACAGGCTGCAGGCGAAGGCAGGGTGAAAGCCGATATCCGGTGCGTCAGAGCGCCTTTCTGATGCCGGCGAAGACCTGGTCGAACATTTCTTCGGTCAGGCGCCCGGTATTCGTGTTGTATCGCGAGCAATGATAGGAATTTGCCAGAACCGGCAAGCTGTCTCCCAACCGGTGCAAGGCCCCGTGCGTGAATTTCGCAGCGGTCTGTTTGAGGCCGAAGGTCCGCAAGACCGCGCTATGCGACAGGCCGCCCAGACTGAGAATGATTTTCAGGTTTTTCATTGCCCCGATTTCGCTGACCAGAAACGGACGGCAGGCATTGGCTTCCGCTCCGACCGGCTTGTTTTGCGGCGGCACGCAGCGCACTGCATTGGTGATCCGGCAATCGGTCAGGGACAGGCCGTCATTCGCCTCGCGGCCATACAACCCTTCGGCGAAACCATGTTTGAGAAGCGTCGGATACAACAGGTCGCCGGCATAGTCGCCGGTAAAAGGGCGTCCGGTGCGGTTGGCTCCCTTCAGACCGGGTGCTAAGCCGACGACCAGCACGCGTGCGTCCAGCGGCCCGAAACTGGGTACGGGCGCATTGTGCCAGTCGGGATGCGCAGCCCGGTGTTCTTTCAGGAACGCGACGAGGCGGGGGCAGCGGGGGCAGTCGCGCCCCGGTTGCTCAGGCACGGGTTCTATAGCCGTTCGACGATCGGTTCGTCCAAATCGTCCTCATCGTAGTCATCATCATCGTAATCGGAATTTGCCCGGCTGTTCTTCTGGTTGTTCCGCGATGCGCCGTCATGGAAGTTGCGGGCAACGCGGTCGGCGACATCGGCAAGATCGACGAAATTGTCTGCCTGGCGCCGCAATTCGTCGGCAATCATCGGCGGCGAGGAATTGATCGTGCTGACAACCGAGACGCGGACGCCGCGTCGCTGTACGGCTTCGACCAGACGCCGGAAGTCGCCATCGCCCGAAAACAGCACGGCGTGATCGATTCGCTCGGCCATATCGAGAAGATCGATGGCGAGTTCGATATCCATGTTGCCCTTCACCTTGCGGCGTCCCTGGGCATCCGTAAATTCCTTCGCGGGCTTGGTAACCATCGTGTAGCCGTTATAGTCCAGCCAGTCGACCAGCGGGCGGATCGGCGAATATTCCTGATCCTCGAACAGCGCGGTGTAGTAAAAGGCGCGGATCAGACGGCCTTCACCCTGAAACAGGGTCAACAGCTTCTTGTAGTCGATATCGAATCCGAGCGCGCGCGCGGCGGAGTACAAATTGGCTCCGTCAACAAAGAGTGCGATACGCTCTTCCTTGTAGAATCCCAGCGCCATGACAAAAACTCCTGTAATAATTCGTGCAACAAAAACTTCTGGAAAATGTTCATTTATGAAAGGAACGGAGAAATACGTCTCAATTCAATATCATCGCTGAAATATGACATAGCGCCATAAAACAGCCATCGCAAGACACTGCGTCAGCAAGTTGCAGGCCTTGCGCCGGGGGGGCTGGTTCACTATATTCCGCGCTCCCGAGAAGGCGGAGTCCCGAAAATTTACGGGGTTGTCCGCCCCTAGAGATGATTGGAAGGCAAAAATGGCCCGCGTTACCGTAGAAGATTGCGTCGAAAGAGTTCCCAACCGTTTTGACCTCGTGCTTGCCGCTGCTCAGCGCAGCCGTGACATCGCGACCGGCGCGCAGATCGAGCTGGATCGGGACAACGACAAGAACCCGGTTGTTGCGCTTCGCGAAATCGCCGAAGACCGCATTTCACCGACCGAGTTGATCGATTCCCTGGTTCGCAATCTGCAGAAGCATGTGGATGTCGACGAGCCGGAAGAAGAAGACATGATGGAAAAGCTCGCGACCGGGTCACTCGAGGACAAGCCGGTCGAAGAACAGCCGACGCAGAAAACGTCGCCGTTCGGCACCGATCTGCCGGAAGTACCGGCTTTCGACGATATCGACCCATCGCTTCTGGAGGATTGATGCGGGTGCTTCCCGTGATCGGCGCGGTAGCCTGCGGCGGATATACGGAAAATAGCCCGGTTTCATCCAACGAATTGATAAATCATGCAAAAGGGCCGCTTTCCGAAGCGGCCCTTTTTGCTATCGTGGCGAAGGACACGAAACTGCGGATGGTCGAACCGCGATGATGCGGCAATACGAACTGGTCGAACGGGTGCGCCAGTATGACCCCGATGTCGACGAAGATGCGCTGAACCGGGCGTATGTCTTCTCCATGAAGGCGCATGGTAACCAGATCCGTGCGTCGGGAGACCCGTATTTTTCGCATCCGGTCGAAGTAGCCGGCCTGCTGAGCGAAAAGCGGCTGGACGGCGCGTCGATCATGACGGCGCTGCTGCATGACACCGTCGAGGATACCGATACGACGATCGAGCAGATTTCGTCATCCTTTGGGCCGGAAGTCGGCGCGCTGGTTGATGGCGTCACAAAACTTTCCATGCTGGAGCTGCAATCGTCGCGCACCAAGCAGGCTGAAAATTTCCGCAAGCTGGTGCTGGCGATGTCGCAGGACATCCGGGTGCTGCTGGTCAAGCTGGCCGACCGGCTGCACAACATGAAGACCCTGCATTTTATCAAACGGGAAGACAAACGGCGGCGGATTGCGCGTGAAACGCTGGAAATCTATGTGCCACTGGCCGAACGTATCGGCATCCGGGACTGGAAGGAAGAACTGGAAGACATGGCGTTTCGGGAGCTGAACCCGGATGCCAGGGAATCCATTGTCAGCCGGCTCGACTATCTGCATGCCGAAAGCGGCGATCTGGTCGACCGGGTGATCCGCGAGCTGACTGAAACCCTGACGGGCAACGGTATCAAGGTGGAAGTTTCCGGTCGGGAAAAGACGCCGTATTCGATCTGGCGGAAAATGCAGCGCCAGAATATCGGTTTTGAACAACTGTCCGACATCATCGCATTCCGGGTCATCGTCGGATCGGTTGAGGAATGCTATCGCGCGCTGGGATACATCCATGCGCGCTATTCGGTCGTGCCGGGGCGGTTCAAGGACTACAT